>CAVQBE010000001.1:0-32518 GCA_963710675.1 uncultured beta proteobacterium
CGAACAGCGGGTCGTAGGTTTCGCGGGCAAAGGGCTCGACGCCGCTACCCGCCACCAGGCTGGCCGGGCCGAACAGGCCTGCGAGCGCCAAGGCCATCGCGACACCGCGCAGGGCGGTGCGTGGGAATTGCTTTTTCATCCGCGTCTCCCTCAACTGCGACTGCTTGGCACTGTAGCCGAATCTGTCCTCGAGATCGACGGCGCTGACGCATGCATGGATGCGCACGTCCCCATTGCTACTATCTGCGCGCCGCTTGGCGGGCACGTGGCGCACTCGACCGCTGCTCTACGAGCACCGATCTTCCCCGGCAACTCATATCGCCATGTCTATATCCGCTACTGCGGCAACGCCGCCTATTGCGCAGCCCAAAGCGGCCTACAAAGTGTTGGGCGCGCTAAGCGCCTCGCACATGATCAACGACATGATGCAGTCGCTGATCCTGGCGATGTATCCGATCTTGAAAGGGGATTTCCACCTGAGCTTCGCCCAGATCGGACTCATCACTCTCACCTTTCAGTTAACCGCTTCGCTTCTTCAGCCTCTGATCGGCCTTTACACCGACCGTCGTCCTCAGCCTTATTCGCTGCCGTTCGGAATGGCGTCTACGTTATGCGGGCTGATCCTGCTGGCGTACGCATCCACCTATGGAATGCTGCTGCTCGCTGCAGCGATGGTCGGTGTGGGCTCGGCGGTCTTTCATCCCGAGTCATCGCGCATTGCTCGTCTCGCGTCGGGCGGTCAACACGGACTCGCGCAGTCGGTGTTTCAGGTCGGCGGCAATACAGGCAGCGCTATCGGCCCGTTGCTTGCCGCCGCGGTGATCGTGCCATTCGGGCAGAGCAGCATCGCTTGGTTCGGACTCGTGGTGTTGGTCGCGATCGTTCTGCTGCTGCAGGTGAGCCGCTGGTACAGCGTGCACCATGTCGCCGTCGGAGCCGGCCGTAAGCGAGTCGAAGCGGTGCCGTTGTATCCGCGCAAGGTCGTGGTGGTTGCGATTGGCGTCTTGCTCGTGCTGATCTTCTCGAAGTACTTCTACGTCGCCGGGCTCGGCACCTTCTACACCTTTTACTTGATAGAGAAATTTGGGTTGTCGGTGCAGAGCGCACAGGTGCATCTGTTTATCTTCCTGTTCGCATCGGCCATCGGCACGCTCGTCGGCGGTCCGATGGGCGACCGCATCGGACGCAAGCCCGTCATCTGGGTTTCCATTCTCGGCGTGGCGCCCTTTGCGCTGCTGCTGCCGCACGTAGATCTTTTTTGGACCACGACGCTCACGATCGTGATCGGGCTGCTGTTGTCATCTGCGTTTTCGGCGATCCTGGTCTATGCGCAGGAGCTCATCCCCGGCAAGGTGGGAATGGTCTCGGGTCTGTTTTTCGGATTTGCATTCGGCATGGGCGGCCTGGGTGCCGCACTGCTGGGCTTGCTCGCGGATCGAACCAGCATTGAATACGTTTACCAGGCGATTGCGTATCTGCCGCTGCTGGGCGTCGTGGCCGCGTTTCTGCCCAAGCGTCAGCGGTCGCTAGTGCGCTAAGAAAAACTTTTGCACATTACGCAAGCCGGATCGGCAGTGCCGGAGGACACATCGGCGTAGCCCGCGCGGCAGACCGGAGAAGCCGATGTGCGAGATCGCTTAGATCTCGACCGGCCGGGTTGGCTCGTGCGGATCTGGTCAGCTCAAACCGTTTCCCGCTCCCGCCGCTTGCTCGCTCCGGCGCGCTTCTGCAGCCTGATGTCTTCTAGTGACGCGACTCTGCGGCGATTCTCCGCGCCTTCGTTGATGTCGGCATCTCTGACTTCATCCCCGAAGTCCAGACCCGTCGCCTTTTCTATGTCGGCGACCGTCGTTAGAAAATCTTCTACCTTGTCTAGCTCATCGGGCGCGCCGAACTCTTCTCTGCCGTCGAGCGCTTCGGGCCAGACCTCGATCACTTTCTTCTGATTTGCAATCATCGCGAGCGAGCGCAAAGTGCCTTTGTCTCGCCACGCAACGACCTTCCAGAATTCGGCGGGCACTTGAACGCCGCGAAACTTGCGGTCGTTCGAGCGGAACACGGGGCCGGTAAAGCAACTGACCCGTAGATCGTCGGCAACCGCGTTAAGCAGCACGTAGTTTTCGATCGCCCGCCACAGCATCCCACCGCCTGACTTCGGTAATGAAGGACGGGCGCGGCCCATGTTGAAGAACCCGACTTGGGGCGAACAGTTGGTCCAGTGAAACGTGTCTGCATCGGCCAACAAGGCCTGCTTGTTCGAACCCCACGCTGGATCCATGCGCCGCACCAGGTGACCGCGCTGGAACATGCGTAGCGTTCGGCCTGCGCTTCGTGGGTCCGGGAAGCCGGCGACGATCTGCTTGTCGTAGATTTCTTTGCCCGCATAGTGCTTCGGATCCAGGCGCGGCTCGTCGTACCAGGTTTCGCTGGCCTCCGCGCCTTCCGAGGCTGCCCACAGGCTCTCCAGGTTCGGATCGTCCGCTGGCAACGGCGTCACTGCACCGGTTTCGCGATTCACGTGCTTGGCCGTTGCGCCGCTAATGTTGCACGCGGTGAAGAATGCAAGGCGCCGCTTGGCGTTCATCACGATGCTGAAGTGGTGATACTTCAACTCGAACGGATCATTGCGCGGACCCGCCTGCTTGTTGGGCGCCGCGATCGCTCGTTGTGCCGCGGACAGTTTCGGCAAAGGAATCGTGCGTCCGCTGATGAACCTCGGCTTGTAGCCCGAGCGGTCGTCATAGTTCGCACTAGGCTTGACCTTCGCTTCACCGCCATCTTCAGCGATCGGCTCATCGATCGAAGTGATTGCAGGGCTTATTGCCGGCGGTTGCAGCATCGGCACCCGCACCGAGATTTCAATCGGCACCGTCCAGGTGATCGAGCCATCGGCGCCTACCGTTGCCGCCGTTGCCGGTCGATCAGTGGTGGCAACGTGAATGGGTGTACGCACCCCACTCTCGCCCAGCGCAAGCAACTCTTCGATCAAGCGCCTGTGATGAGACGATAAATCAGGCAACCTCCTCCGGAGATCGTTCGCAATCGCGCTGATTCGAATTCCTTCGTTGACCGCGATTTCCAGCTCGCGGCCGGTTTCGTCGACCCGTTGGCGCCATGGCCCGCCCCAGTGATGCAGGGCGATGACTTGCCACTCGTTGTTGAACACCGGCGACCCGGAGGCACCGGGCTGCGTGTCGGCGGCGTAATGCAGCACGACATCCAAGCGGGCAACCAGCCGGTTCTCACGCAACACGACTTCCTTGTACCGGCCATCGGGATGCTGAATGATGTTGGCTGTCTCTCCCAGCGCGTGTTTGTCGTTGGCGCTTGATAGCCCGCAATATCCGAAGCTGCTCAGCGACGCGGATCCGTTGACCCGCTCGCCGACCGCAACGAGTGTGTAGTCGAGACCTTCGACGGAATCGGATATGAACAACGTGTCGGGATCGAGCTGATAACGGCTGATCGCTTTCGGTTGCCGCGTGTAGTCCAGCTCGTAGCCGAACTCGAGGTGAAACTGCCGCGCGGCCTGTGCCGAGCGAATGACGTGATGGTTGGTGAGGAACAATCGGTCAGAAACCATGAAGCCCGTTCCCTGCGGACGACCATCTGAAAACGCGATACGCGCCACGGCTTTCGCAGCGTTGACGCCTTGCTCCAGGAACGAGACGCCGACAAAGTCAATCGTGTTTCCGACAATGGCTCTGGCCCTCCCGGGCCTGGCGAGCGACATCGCGCGCGCAGCCGGGTGTCGTGCCACCGAGCAAATCCTCTCGCTGATCGCCTCGGCTTCGTTGCGCGTCAGGTCGGCTTTGGCGCGCAGTCGGCGCTGCAGTCGTTCGTTATCGGTCTCGGCGGCAAGCGGAACTCCGATCGCCGCCATCCGCAACGCATTCAGGATTTCGGGCTTGGACTTGGCGATGCGGCTGACAGCCACCTGTTCTACGCTTCTTTCCATCGCAATCGTCCGAATGTGATCCCTCGCGCCGGCATCATGGATCTGAAGCTCAGCATGCAGGCGCGCCGGCCCAGCCACTGTCGAAAAATACTATCGACAAAGATGGAAGAGTGGTTTGAGGATGACGCGATTAAGTTAGGACGCGCTGGGCGCAGAGTCTGACTGGCACCGATGACGAAATGTGACCGAAGGCAGTGCGCCGCTCGACGATCCTGAGGCACGTCGTTCTCCCACGGATACGCCGGATCGCGCTGTGATTGATCAGTCGCGCGCCGATGAAATCGGAATTGCCGTGGATAGCGCCAGCTGCGACAACGATCCTGCTCGCCGAGCGCCACGTCTCGCGCGCCATGCGTCGGTCTGGGCGGCCCTAGGCGCATCATTTCTCCAACGGATACGCCGGATCGTTTACCAGGCGATTGCGTATCTGCCGCTGCTGGGTGTCGTGGCCGCGTTTCTGCCCAGAAATCAGAAACCAGGCTGAGTGCGCGCGCTGAGGAGCGCGCGCGACTCGATATATCAAGACTTGACTGCAGCAGCAGCGTAAGCCGCATCACGCTGCTTCTTCGCAGCGCTCACGGCGGCGTCGTAGTCGGCTTTGGTCATCTTTTTAGCTTCAGATGTAGCGTTGCGCTTGGCGACGATCGGATCTTTACCGGTTTTCTGTGCATCTGCGACCGCCGAATCGACTGCTGCTTTCACTTTGGCGTCCCGTTCCTTGGAAGCGGCCGCGACGGATTTCTTGTAGACCTCGTTCGCATCTTTTTTCTTCATCCGCTCCTGCACGATGGGATCGCTGCTGTTCGTCTTGGCAGCATTCGTCTGGGCGTAAGCCGATCCGGTAAGCAACGTCAATGCAGCTACGACGCAAATTGCAATCTGTTTCATGTTTCTGTCCATTGGTTTAGTGGGCTGGCGAGAAGTCTACTCGCCGACAACGAATGGACTCAGCCCCGTTGCCACCCAAGCGTCAGCGTCCCTGGGGCCGTCGTTTCTCCAACGGATACGCCGGATCGTTGTAGCCCGGTGTCGACGGATGCCCGGGGCTTACGAGTGAATCGACGAGCGCTTCATCCTCGGGCGTGATCTCGTAGTCGAGGGCGAAAAAGTATTCCTTCCATTGTTCGAAGGTGCGCGGACCGGCGATCACCGCGCTCACTGCGCGGTGCGCCAGTACCCATGCGGTAGCGAAGTGCGACAGCGCCACACCTTTGCGCGCGCAATGCTCGGCGAGCTTTTGCGCGACTCGCAACGACTCTTCGCGAAACTCGGTTTCCATGATGCGCTTGTCACCGCGGCCGGCGCGCGTGCCTTCGGCTGGCTTGCTGCCGGGCGCGTACTTGCCGCTGAGCACACCGCGCGCGATCGGGCTGTACGGTACGACGCCGAGACCGAGGCGTTCGCACGCCGGCAGAACCTCCACCTCAGGCTGCCGGTTGAGCAGGTTGTAGTACGGCTGGCAGACAATCGGTGCGGGCATGTTGAGCGCGCGCGCGGTGTAAACAGCTTCCGCGATGCGCCAGCCGCGAAAGTTGCTCACGCCCCAGTAGCGGATCTTGCCGGCGCGCAACAGCGCATCGATCGCGCGCAGCGGCTCCTCGAGAGGCTTGCCGGTGAAGTCGCGGTGCAGGTAGTAGATATCGATCCAATCGGTGGCCAGCCGCTTCAGGCTCGCGTCGCATTCACGCAAGACCCACGTGCGCGAATACTGCGACTCGTTCGGCTGGTCCGACATCTTGTTGCCCACCTTGGTCGCAAGGACCCAGTCGTCACGCTGCGACTTGATCATCGCACCCACCATCGACTCGGACTTGCCTTTGGAGTAAACGTCGGCGGTGTCGATGAAATTGACTCCGTGGTCGCGCGCATGCGCCACGATCTCGCGCGCCACCGGCTCGTCGGTTTGGTCTCCAAACATCATGGCGCCGACGCACAAGCGCGACACCTTGAGTTGGCTGTTGCCGAGGGTGCGGTAAGAAGGGCGCTTGCTGCTTTCAGCGGACATCGTTGAAGTTCAGGGAAAGTGGATCCGCAGCTCGCGGTTAGACAGCGCCGTGTGATTCCACATACAGCGCGTACAGCGAGTGGCAACTCGCCATGTACAGCCGGTTGTTTTTCGGCCCGCCGAAACACAGATTTGCGCACCGCTCCGGTAGGCGTATGTGCGCGATCGCCTTGCCCGTCGAATTGAAGACCATCACGCCGTCAAGATCTTCCGATTTGCCGCGCAGCTGAAATACTTTGCGACCGCCGACGTCGGCCGGTTCCGCATTAAGAGCGCCGTTGCTGCCCCAGCCGCACCACAGGTTGCCATCCCGGTCGACCTTGAATCCGTCGAGTGCGCCTTGATCGGCCGCGTCGATCAGCTTGGTCTTATTGGTGACTGTGCCGTCGGCATTCACGTCGAAGCTCCAGATACTCCGGTTGGGCGTGCCGCGCCATTCAACGACGTACAGCTTCTTCTCGTCGGGTGAGAACGCGAGGCCGTTGGGGTTGACGATATCTGTGATCACTGCAGTGACTTTTCCGTCGGCCCCGATCCGGTAGACGTTCGTTGTCGCCTGCTCGGGCTTCGCGCGTGAACCTTCCCATTCCCCATTGATGCCGAACAGCGGATCGGTGAACCAGAGGCTGTCGTCTGACTTGACGACGATGTCGTTCGGAGCGTTCAGTCGCTTGCCCTCGAAGCTGTCTGCCAACACGGTGATCTTGCCGTCGCGCTCGGTGCGTGTCACTCGGCGCGTCACCGAGTGCTCGCAGGTGACAAGACGGCCCTGGCGATCGCGTGTATTGCCGTTAGCGTAGTTGGCATTGGAGCGGAAGACAGTGAACTGCCCGCTCTTCTCGTCGAACTTCATGATGCGATTGTTGGGAATGTCGCTGACGAGCACGTAGCCCGGCGCGCCCGCTCCCGCGCCGGGAAAGTACACCGGACCTTCGGCCCATCGCATGCCGGTAGCGACCTGCTCCACCGTGCTGCTGTAGATGCGGTACTTGGTGAAGCTGGGATCGAGAATCTGAACCGCAGGATCGGGGTAACGTTGATTCGGCTTGAACTCGAACGCTTGCGCGATGGCTGAGCCGGCGAGCGTGGTTAGGCCGGCTCCAGCAGCAGCCTTGAGAATTTGGCGACGCTCGCTCTGATGTTGCGATTGCATGTTCTGCCTCCCGTTTCTTGTTTGTTTTCGATGAAAGACCTAAACGATATCGGATTTGCCTTTACAGAACGTTGCCTGCGGCATGTGTATCGCCGCCGACTGAAGCGGCCTTCCGCTTTTGCCTTGCGCTTTATTTAGCGAGCAAGCGCAATCAATCGGTCTGCGATGGAAACCCAGGCCTCGGTTTGCGCCAAAGCGATTCGCGCCGGCACTGCCGCGATCAGCAGCGCAGCGCCCCAGCCGAACGCCGGGTGCAGCCGACGATGGCGCACCGTATCGATCACCACTATCAGGATGACGACAGCGACTGTTATCGCGAAGAATGCTGGCAGGCCCGCCTGTTTGAGCGCGTCGATAGGTAGCCGCGCGACGGCCGGCGTCAGCATGCTGACTGTACCGAGCAACATCAGTCGCTTATGTGTTCCACTATTGCGCCGCTTGGCGAGGGCGAGTCCAACCAAGATCGCGAACACGAGCATATCGACGAGCGGGATCGCCAGGAACATCTGAGGCGTCACTTCCGGCGCGGGCGAAAATCCCCGGCGGCCAGCATCGAGCGCGGCCACGACGCCGACGAAGAACACCAGGACCGCGAGCCCGACCCCGACGACTCCCAGTCGGCGGTGCAGATCGGTACGACCAAGCTCGACCAGCGCCGTCTGGACCATGAAGAGCATGAGCCAGGCTGACATCACTACGCCGTGCAAGAACAGCAAGTTCGAAAGCGGCGGCGTGCCAAACCAACTCTTCAGATAAAACGTCTGCGCGAATCCGGCAAAGATGATCACCAAGACGACAATCAAACTGCCGACGAACAGCGGCCGATCGGGTCGCGCGGTCCGCGGCGCTAACGGTGCACTGACGGGTGTGAAGGACACAAAGGTTCCTTGTGATAGTGCTGCGCCCGCGATATTTGCATTTGAGAAGCTGAACGTCCAGCCGTGCCGCAGCAGTCCTGATGCTTAGGCTTTCGTCAAGATGTGGATCGCAGCGCGGTGGACGAATCGACGTGTAAACCGCTGCTGGTCGCTTCGATCACCTCGCTGGAACCGGCGTACGCTCAGCCCTTAACAGGGGATCAACATGAACGCATTAGTTGTCGATAAAGGTTGGCTCAGCGGTGCCGCTGGTGCATTCGTCCAAGTCAATTCAATAACCGGTCTGCGTGTCTGTGCGGCCCAGCCGCTGACCGCGGGCTTTAACGTGGACGCACTTGTCGAGGGCAACTGGGTCACCATCGCGAACTTCGATGCACAAAAGTTAGCGATGGACCGCGTGAGCGGCGTGCTAAATGAGCTGAAGACTCTCTATCGGTACGGCAATTAAGTTGGCGCCCCGAAAGCCGCAAGCAGGCGACTGCGGCCGTAGACCAAATAGTGTGAACAGAGGTGAAAGTAGATGACCGAATCCGCGCGCAGCACGATCGCCACCGAGCTGGACCGTCTCACAGCGGAGTTCTTTCGCGCAGTTTCGTTCGAGCCTGGCCAGACCCCTGCCTACGAGATCATTCACACGCTATTCATCGAGCGTGGTCTTCTGATAAAGAACGTAGGTTCAACTTCCGAGATATCTTCGGTAAGCGAGTTCATCGAACCACGTCAGGCGCTGGTCAGATCCGGCACGCTTACTCGATTTCACGAGTCGGAGCTTTCCGCATCAACCGACATCTTCGGCAATGTTGCTCACCGCTTCAGTGCTTATCTGAAGTCCGGGACATCGAGCGGAGTGTCTTTTGAAGCGCGAGGCATGGTCACGACTCAGTTCATCAACACTCCCAATGGCTGGAAGATGAGCGCCATGGCATGGGATGACGAGCGGCCCGGCTTGTCTATCGCCGATCAGATCAAGCACTAGTCAAGACGGGAATGTGATCGCGTTTAGCTGCGCGGCCCGCGATTCTCCAGCTGTTGCACACGCTCGCGTAGGGCCTGCAGTTCGGTGCGTAGTTGCTCAAGCTCGACGCGCCAGTCAGGAGTCGCCGCGATGTCGACCTCCTCCTCACGAGTCGACATGATGTTTGCCGATTCCGCAGCCGGGCTCAACAGATCCACCCAGCGCGGTTCGCGAGCGCCGAGCGCGCGCGGTAGCAATCGCACCAATGGACCACCCGACTCGGGCGAGCGTTCGGCGAGCTGCGTAAGGTAGCCTTCCACCGAGCTGACGTCGGCGAATCGATGCAGTCGTTCGGTCGCCGCGCGCAGTTCAGCGGCGGTCTGCGGGCCTCGCAGCCACAGGGCAGCGAGCAGCGCGACCGCTTCGCTCGGCACTTTCAGCACGCGGCCGATGTTCTGCGAATAACGCATCACGCGGGACCCGCTTGATTCGATCACCAGCGATAGCGGCCTGAGCCGGTCGATCGCAGCCTGTACGTCGACCTCGGATGTATTCATCACCGGGTTGCGGTTGTTCTTCTGGTTGCATCCCGCTGTCAGCGCATTTAACGACAGCGGATGAATGTCAGGAACCGTCAGTTCCTTCTCGAGAAGCACACCGAGAATGCGGGCTTCAAGCAGCGACAGTTGGAGGGTCAAGATGGCGCCCACTAAAGTGAACAGATGCGGAGATTTTCGCCCAGGCGACCTCACTGCAATCCCGCCAACTGCAAGCCTTTGACAGGCCGATCTCGTGCCAGCGGACGACCCGCGCATTCAATGGCGATGTCGCTATAGTAGAAAGGCGTCGAGACGGATAGCTGACATAGCGCACACGTACACAACCTATCGAGCGAGTTTAGTTCGCGGCCGCACAGCGCTCATAGCAATTCTTGTCCTCTGCGGCCTCGCACCTTGCCCCAGTCACGCGGATGAATTCCATTGGCTGAACAGCGTCGGTGTTCGGGCGCGCATTGGGGGCGAACGCGTACTTGGCGAGGAGCAGCCAGAAGCGTTTCGTGAATACGACGTTGTTGCGAGTATCCGGCTGCCGTGGGAGCGCTATTACGCGTCGGGCTGGGGCGTCGGAACCAGACTGTTGGCGAGCGCTGGAGTGCTTCAAGGAGGGAAGAACAGCGCGCTTGTTCTTTCTCTGATCCCGGTGCTCGCTATTGGCAGCCAGGATGGTCGGTTCGTTTTCGACCTCGGGGTCGGAGGAGCCTTACTCAGCAGGCATGAGTTCGAGAAGCAGGACTACGGCGGTCACTTCCAGTTTGCGTTGACTGTCGGCGTCGGTGTTCCGCTCTACGGACGGTTCGGCGTGGGTTACCGATTTTTGCATTACTCCGACGCAGGCATCCATGGAAAGGACACCATTGGCGGCGATTTCCACATGATCGAGTTTGTCTATCGGTTCTAACGACGCTTACGCCGTGATCGGGCGACCGCCGTTTCGTGCGTACTCTGCGCAGCGTGAATCACGACCAGGGCCGTTGCATCGCGACCGACACTCCAGCCGCGGTGAGGTATTGCAGCGTCGAAATAAATGCTGTCTCCCTTGGCGAGTGTCCAGCGCTCATCGCCAACCTGGAAGATGACTCTGCCGCTCAAGATAAACACGAACTCTTCGCCGCCGTGATCGAAGAAAACGTGTCGGTCGATCTTCGAGGGAAACGTGAAGACAAAGGCTCCATTCGCTTGACCAGCCGGTCATGCGCGAGACTGACGTAGTCATAGCCGAACGCCGTACCGCCGCGCACAACAGGCAGGCGTTCACTGCTTCGCACGACGCTCGCGCCTTCGCCCTGCTGCAGAATGTCGCCGAAGAAGCTGCCAATTCCCGTCCCCAGTGCCTGCGCAATGCGCGAAAGCGTCGCAATCGGCGGAAGCTTGTGCGAGTTCTGTATCTTCGACAGATAGCTTTTCGTGAGACCGGTTGCCGCAGCGAGATGATCCAGCGTTATGCCGCGGGCCGCGCGTAGCGCCTTCAGGTGGTCGCCGATCAATCCGTCCTTGGTTCGCGTGCGGACGGATTGCGTCACTGCACGATGACCGGCAGGGCGTCCCGGTTTGCTCGCCATGCACGCGAGTATTCCATGATGCGGGCCGTTTCGTTTGCGACATCGTCGCTCGAGCAGCCGCGCAAGCAGGTGCAATGTCGCATCAATGCCCAGGGTTACGCCGCCGCCGGTGATCACGCTGCCGCAGTCAACCAGACTCGCCGAATCCTGCACGTCGATCAGCGGATATCGCTCACGCATGACGTTCACCGGCGGGACCTCTGCACCCGCGATCTCGCGCTTGGTCGTTGCCATGTTGCCGTTGAGCAGCCCGGATGCGGCGAGGATCATCCCGCCGGTGCATACGCCTGCCATCACGCGCCCCGGCGCGTAGCTGCGCATGAATGCAAGAGTTTTTGCACTCTCGCATTGCGCCATCCAACCCGGACCCCCGGTAACAATCATCGCGTCCGAAGGTGGGCAGTCCGCAAATCCGTGATCGGCGATTACCCGCAGGCCATTGGCCATTTTGACTTCGCCAGCTTCCGGCGCCACCGTGAACATCGAGATTTCAGGCGCGATGCGGCGAGCCATTGACAAACGCCGTAAGTGGCGAGGTCGACAGGCTCCACTCCGTCGTAAATGAAAACAGCGAAGCGCATGTTGACTGCGTGTTTCCCTCTAGTCATACTTGGTTGACAGGACATTCTCGCTTAACGGCACGATGGAGGTCAACAATGGGCGCACAACTTACCCCCGAGCAGATTGAGCAATGGCGAGAGAAGACGCTGAAGCTCACTCCCACCGAGAACGGATCGATTTATGTGAAGCCGCAGGATATGGAATGGGCGCCGTCGCAATTTCCTGGAATCCAAATCAAAGTGCTCTACAAGAACGACGAGGCAGGTGAGTTGACTTGTCTTCTCAAATGGCAACCTGGCGCACGCCTACCGTTTCATATGCATCCTGAGATAGAGCAGTCATTAGTACTTGAAGGCTCGTTTTCCGACCACGATGGAATTTGTCGTAAAGGCGAGTACGTGTGGCGTCACGCGGGATCAATGCATGAAACCTACAGCGAGGAAGGTTGCACGATTCTCGCGGTCTATCGGAAACCGAACATCTTCGCGAAGAGCGCAGGTTTCGTAACAGGCGGCAAGGTTGAAACCCAAAAGCCATAAAACCACGATTCGGAGATCGCTGGATCGTGAACAACGCGTAGCAAGAACGGGAGATGCAGATGAAAGGTGACGAGATCACTGACAGCGTTCCGAAAAAAGCAGATGCGTCGACGCTTCCTGGCTACGAGCGCCGCAACAGGGGCAACGGCACTCGGGTTCCCGATGATCGCGCGCGCGCAAACGCCAATCACTTTGCGCTTTCAGAGTACGTGGCCGCTGAAGTTCATCTATCACGAGTGCGCGGTGGACTGGTGCAAGAAAGCCGCCGACCTCACTGGCGGGCGACTGAAAATTGAGATGCTGCCTGCGGGTGCCGTCGTGCCTGGATTGCAGGTCGTCGATGCAGTGAGCAAAGGCGTGCTCGACGGCGGGCATGGCATCCCCGCATTCTGGTTTGGCAAAAATGTCGCTTTCGGCCTGTACGGTGCCGGACCCGACTTCGGAATGGACGCCAATCAGCTGATGGGCTGGGTGGAGTACGGCGGTGGCAAGGAACTCTTTGTCGAGATTCAAAAGGCAGCGCAGCTCAATATCGTGAGCTTTCTCGGAGGGCCGGTCCCATGCGAGCCGATGGGCTGGTTCAAGAAGGAGATCAAAGGGCCCGCAGACCTGAAAGGACTCAAGTTCCGAACCTCGGGCCTGGCGGTGGATATGTTCACAGCGCTGGGGATGTCCGCTGTGCAGATGGCGCCGGCGGATATCGTGCCGGCTCTAGATCGCGGGCTGCTCGACGGCGCGGAGTTCGCGAGCGCGACCGACGATCGCATCATGGGATTTCCGGACGTCGCGAAGTTCTATCTGCAGCAGAGCTATCACATGGCCAACAATTTTTGCGAGGTCATGTTCAATAAGGCTAGGCACGATGCCTTGCCGGAAGACATCAAGGCGATCCTCAAATACGTTCCGCACGCGGCGCACTCAGACATGCTGTGGAAATCTATGCACCGCATGTCGCAGGACTACATAGAAGTGCAGACGAAGGACAAGGTGAAGGTGTATCGGACACCCAAATCAATTCTGAACGCGCAACTGAAGGCGTGGGATGCGGTGATCGAGCGCCACTCGAACGCGAACCCGCTGTTCGCGAAGGTGATTGCCTCGCAAAAGGCATGGGCGAAGCGCGTGATGTACTGGCATAACAATGTGCAGGTGAGCCAGACCGACGCCTACGCGCATTACTTTCCGAAGGGGCCGCTGGTTTGAGGACTGTGGAGCACTTCGAATGCGAGTTCTCGGAGTGCTTCTTCCATCCGCTAAGCGTCGATCGCTACCCACGCAGGTGCATGGTCGCTGGCGCGTTCCCTTCCGCGAAACTCGGTGTCGACCTTCATTTCGTTGAGGCGAGACGCGAGATTGGGGCTTAACAGCAGGAAGTCCATCCGGAAGCCTGCGTTGCGCTGAAACGCGCGATCGTTAACCCAGAACGTATAGATCTTCTTTTCTGGGTAAAGATGACGCGCCGAATCGATCCATCCTTGCGCGAGCAATCGTCGGTAGGCATCTCGAGCTTCGGGTTGCATTACCGCGTCCAGTCGCCACAGCCACGCGTTATAGATATCGAAGTTGGTGGGAACCACGTTCAAATCACCGGCCAGAATGGTCGGCTGGCCAGAGTGATAGAGCACCTCGGCGTGCTGAAGCAGCCGCTCGAACCAGGCAAGCTTGTAGTCGAACTTCGGACCGGGCTGCGGATTGCCGTTCGGAAGATAGATCGACGCTACGACCAGTCCATTCACTTCGGCTTCCAGATAGCGCGCCTGCTGGTCACTCTCGTCGCCGGGCAGGCCGCGACGAAGCTCCTTCGGTGTTTCGCCTTTGGCCAGAATTGCGATGCCATGATGCGAGCGCTGCCCGTGCCAGATGGCGCCGTAGCCGGCCTGCTCGAAAGCGCGCACCGGAAACTTTGTATCGTCGGTCTTCAGTTCTTGCAGGCAAACAATGTCGGGACTCGTCTCGCCAAGCCAATCGAGAATGCGAGATAAGCGGCCATTGACACCGTTAACGTTGTAAGTCGCAATTTTCATGGACAGCGGCGAGGCAAGCTGCGGGCCGGCGACTAGCGATCACTTATTCGATCCGGCGCGCAAGACAGGCGCTTTGGGTTTCAATCAGCGCTTAGCCGACAGCGCTAGATAATTTCCGGCGAATGCGAGGGCTGCACCGAAGGCAGCAGTGCTGGTCCACCGATAACCTTCGAACAGTGTGCTCAGTGCCATTGCCACGACCGGGATCGCGACGGCAGTGAAACTCGCCCGATTTGCACCCACGAGCTTCAGCAGCTTGAAGTAGGTGACGAATGCAACGATGCTGCCGAAGACCGACAGGTACACAAGCGAGCTAACGTAGGCGAATCCCCATTCGAACGTCCACGCTGAGCCGCCAATCGAAGCAATAACGGCGGCCGTCAGCGCACCGTAGCTCATGCCCCACGCCGTGCCGCTCATTGTGGGCACCCGGTCATTCTGCAAGCGAACGGTAACCAGGTTACCGATGGCTGCGATGACGGTTGAACCGAGCGCGAACGCGACCCCCAGCGCGGCGGTTCCGCCCACCGAAGCGGCGCGCAGTTCCGGCAGGAACAGCGAAGCAACTCCGCATACGCCAATCACGGCACCCAGCGCGACACGAGGCGGCACAGGAGTACCAAGTGCAAGCCGAGAGAAAATCGGCACGATGAACACGAGCGTCGAAAATGCGACGGCTACAAGACCGGAGGCCACGTACCGCTCGGCGACATAGACGCCCACATAGTTGAGCCCGAACAGGGTCGAACCCTGCAGCGCAAGCCAGGCATGAGTTCGCGGCTCGAACTGAAGACGCTGCCCGCGCGCCGCGCACCAGACAAAGAGGATGACGGCAGCCAGCGCGAAGCGATAGACCACGGAGACTTCCGGCTCCACAACCCCGAGCTGGAAGGTAATCGCGAGCCAGGTCGAGCCCCAGATCAGCGTGGCGATTGCGAAAAGTGCGATCGGGCTATTCATTCTGATTCACCAATACAGCTGAGTCGTGCCGATCGGTGGTGATGAATAGTCAAGCAATTGCGGCAACAAACTATCTCGGTGAGAATCTGCGCATTGCAGACGATAGGACGCTCAATGGCGCGGGTCATCCGGTTCATCACCGATAAGTTTGACGTGTCAAAAGAGCGTCCGAATCCTATTAATCCGATTCCCGGCGAGTCGCTATTGAGCTGGTTGCGAGAACGAGCGCAACCACGCGTTCATCTCACTGAGCCCGACGCCGAGGATTGGGGCTGGTATTCGTACGCGGACTGGAATGGGCGACAGTACTTGATTGGAGCAAGCGCCTCTGAGGAGGAAGGCGAGCGCGAGTGGATTCTGCAGATCGACAAACAGCGCTCCATGAAGGAAAGGTTGCTCGGCCGAGAGGCAATGGATGGTGATGACGACTGCGCAGCCTACTTCCAGTCATTGTTGGAAGCGGAACCGACGTTCAAGTCAGTCTCAGTAGACCCGGAGTAGTTAAGCCTCCGGACGGAGGACAATAAACGAGCACGCAACCGCATCTTTGGCATCCGTCCGCTGTGAGCGGCAATGGGGGTGCAAAGGAGCGTATCTGTCGAGCGTGGGCAGCGAGCCGCCGGGCCGCAATGCAAGATCGCTCTGTATTTGGTTCTTGATCAGGATGGGAACGGACGGAAACATCAATCCTGCGCCCGCATGTCATGAGACCGACCGCGGCGCGCGCTTTGCGCGGGACCTGCGATGGCAGCCGATCGCAGCCGTGGCGCTTGTGACGTTGCTCTTATCTCTCGGAGCGCTGTTCAGCCCTGCTCTGTTGGATTTTTTTTCGCCCATCGAGGTTGCGCTCGCTTGGCTGAAGTATCTGGCCGAGCTGGCCGTCATTGCCGCGGCACTTTTTATCGCATTCATCGTGCTTGACAAGGCGCTTCCGTCTGCATTGCCGTATCGGCTGGCTCTTGTATGCGTGTTATTGCTTATCTTGTCGGGCGCTCTGGCCGTCTTCCTGCACGCGTATTACGCCAATGGGTTCGAGTACCTTCCACCCGCGCTGCGCGTGCTTGCCGATTCGATGCGCTGGGGCCTGCCCGCTGTATTTCTTGCGCTGATTGCGCAGCTGCACCAACGTGCATTGCAGGCTCATTCGGAGGCGCACATCGCGGAGCTTGCGCGCGCACAGTCGGAGCAGGCGGACAGTGAACAGCAGCTCGCTTTACTACAGGCGCAAATCGAACCGCACTTTCTGTTCAACATGCTGGGTAGCGTGCGGCGTCTTTATCGCACGCAACCGGGCGCTGGCGCCGAGGCGATAGACAGCTTGATACGTTACCTGCACTCAGCGCTTCCGCAGCTGCGTAGCCGTCGTGCATCTCTCGCGGAAGAGATCGGCCTGGTTCGGGCGTACCTCGATCTATTCCAGCTTCGCATGGGAGCTCAGCTCCGTTTCTCGATCGAGCTTCCCGATGCGATTCAAGATGCCGAATTTCCGCCGATGCTGCTACTCACGCTCGTCGAAAACGCAATCAATCACGGAGTTGCGCCGCTCGGCGGGGGCCTTATCGAGGTACGTGCCAGATGTTGGCGAGGGATGCTCGAAGTTAGCGTGATGGATGACGGGGTCGGCTTCGGAGCGACTGCCAGTAGCGGGAGCGGCTTGGGCCTTGCCAACATTCGTCGCCAATTGGCGGCGCGGTTTCAGAAGCGCGCTCGGCTGATCCTTGAAGAAAGAGATCCGCGCGGGGCGCGTGCGACGATCGAAATCCCGTTGCACATCGCGCGCGCTGAAAACCAACTCACGGGTCAGCGTATCCCTGCATAGCTCGATGCTGACGTCCGCACCAATGCCACTTGATGTGCCGCTGACTGAGCTGGTCGGAGGCTTTCCGCAATGGATCAGGGCGAACAAAGGCGCTGCCGCCGTAGCGGGCCTACTCGCGTTCGCAGGGCCGCTCACCTTTTTTACGGGAGCGCTCGGAGTCATGCGAACGCCAATTGCCGTGAACATTGCTCGGCTAGGCATCTGGTGGACGCTCTACGGCATCGTGCTGTGGTGCATGCTGTTGGTGACTGGATACCTTTGCGAGCGACTCCTGAAACGCGCTGAACGGCATATGCGTGCCGCGGTGTGGGTAGCAGCAGCGTGCACGGCAGCAGCGTTGGCCAATATTCTGACTGCCGGGCGTGCATCGATTCTGATCGAGCAGGGCCTCGTACATAGTGTCAGCACAATGCACCTGCACGGGTTCATCCTTTCACTGACGATGGCGCTGCTCTACTTTGCACACCTGCGCAGCAGGGGAGCCCATCAGCAGGCAAAGGCGCGCCTCGCGGCCGCGCAGACCGCGCAACGCAACGCTCGACGTCGCATGGTTCAATTGCGACTGCAGGAGGTGCAGGCCCGTATTGATCCGAAGGTGTTGTTTGAAATGCTGGAGGTCGTGCGTAGCCTTTACCAAAGCGACCCCGCACGCGCCGAAACCTTTCTCGATGAGGTAATTGCATTCTTGCGTGCGGCTTTGCCGCGGCTTCGTTCCCCTTCATCGAGCCTGGTACGCGAAGCTGAACTGGCGCGCGCCTTTGCAAGGTTGAACGCCCTTGCTGCTGGTTCCAAGCTTGCCTTGTCGATCGACATTGCAAACGACGCACTCCATGCGCGGTTCCCACCCGGCGTGCTCCTTCCGCTTCTACATGACGCCGTGGGTGGCGGAGCGCGCTGCCGGTTGACGGCTTCGCGCTTAAATGACACGTGCCTGCTGGTCGTGACGCTCGATGCAGCTCCGCCCGATCATTGCATCGAACGTGTTCGATCTCTGCTCGCCGAGCTGTATGGTGAAACTGGCAATGTAGTAGTCGAAAAAGCCAATGGAGCAGTTAATCTGCGAGTGAAGGTTCCATATGAGCTCGCGTGAGTCGACAGGGCAGTCGATCCCTACGGCTGTACTCGCTGAAGACGAGCCATTGCTCGGTGACGAGTTGGCTGAGCTGCTGAACTCACTATGGCCGCAGTTGCAGATCGTCGCCCGTGCAAATGATGGAGTCACCGCATTGCACGCCATCGAGGAGCACTGTCCGAGTATGGCGTTCCTCGACATTCATATGCCGTTACTGACAGGAATCGATGTTGCACGCCAGGTGGCGGGCCGCTGCCATGTCGCGTTCATCACTTCGTATGACGAGCACGCCGTTGAGGCCTTTGAGGCCGGTGCTATCGATTACGTGCTGAAACCACCGAGCGCGGCACGTCTGGCAACGACCATTCAACGGCTAAAAACAAGGCTTCAGCAACCGGCCGCCGATTTGCGTTGGGCGCTGCGGGACTTTGCTGATCGCGGTGCGGGCACGCCGCGCTACCTGCAGTGGATTAATGCCTCTCGCGGGGCGGCGGTGCGTCTGATTACGGTCGAGGAAATCCTGTACTTCAAGTCGGATCAGAAGTACACGATGGTAGTGACAGCCGATACGGAAGCCTTGATTAAGAAAACGATCAAAGACCTCGCCGGTGAGCTTGACCCCACTATGTTCTGGCAAGTGCACCGGTCGGCAGTTGTCAACGTTCACGCCATTGACAGTGTCATGCGAGATGATCGTGGCAACCTGACATTGCGCTTGAAGCACCGACCCGAAACGCTGCCGGTAAGCGAGGCCTACACCCATCTGTTCCACCAGATGTAACACACGGGACGCCAATTACGATGGATAACCTTAATCGCAATACCCGCCGGGAGGTTCTTGCGCTTCTCGCCACATTTGGCATCACAACTGACTCGCTTGCACAGGATGCTGCGGCCGCTGATCCAAGGTCATTCCGCGTGGTGCTGGAGAACGAGCGCGTACGCGTGTTGGAATACAAGAGCGGACCTGGCTTCAGCGTCTGCGGCCAAGGTGTGCACTACCACCCTGAGCGCGTCACCGTCACACTGACCGATGCCAAGGTAAAGGTAACAAATGCGGAAGGAAAAAGCGTCGTGCGTGAGTTTCCTGCGGGTCAGGTGTTCTTCGCCCCCGCTGAATTGCACTCGACCGAAAATATTGGAGGTTCAGGCACTCGCATCTACATCGTCGAGCTAAAGGGCAAGGACTGGAAGCCAAGCACCGGCTAATCGTCCTTTCCGCTGTCGCGCACTTGCTCATCATCGACTGATCGCATTCATGCCACGCTCGGACGCACCTGTCCGTGCGTCCGTGTCTTAATCGACATTGCGCCGTACCGTTCACGCTCCGGTGCACACGACGCACCACTACTTAGAGGAGCGTGCAATGAACACTCAGAGACAGACGGCATCGTTTTTTCGATTTGTCGCAGCAGCTACGCTTGGTGCGCTCGCAATTGCAACGGTGCAGGCAGCACCGATGAAGATCGAGGCGACTATCTCCCCGAAGTCAGATTCACGATTGGATTTTGCGGATGGCAGCAAGCGGTACCTTCTGGCTGCGCAGCGAGAGGGGAAGACTGCCGGAACCGGACCACTTGCCGGCGCCACGATGCTCGAGTGGGGCTTTCATGACGTGAACCCAGCGACAGGCGCAAACGTGAACGGCTATCTGATCTTCACTGCGGCTGAAGGCGACGTTGCCTACCTGAAGTACCAGTTTCGCGCCGTACCTGTGACGGGTTTGGACGGCAAGACCCGTTTTCTTGCAAGCGGCTTCTGGGAAACCGCCGGTGGAACAGGCAAGCTAAAGAGCTTGCGCGGTGCCGGCACCCTGAATATCAATCCGGCGGAGCGCCGTTGGACACTCGAAGGTGACTTGGCAGCAAACGACTAACTTACTTCGTCTTCATGCCGAGGAGCCGTGGACGACGGCGCCGTCGCGAGGACTCATTTTCGAGCCTTGCGGCGGGTAGCGACGCAGAACGTAGAAGCCACAGCAAGCAGTTCAGAGGGTTCGATCGGCTTTGCCAGGTGCATCTGAAAGCCGGCCATCAGAGCGCGGCGACGGTCCTCCGAACGAGCAAAGGCGGTTAGCGCCACCGCAGGTGTGTCACCACCTTCGACGTCGGATAGTTGACGGAGTTTTATCAGGAATTCATAACCGTCTTCGACGGGCATGCCGATATCGCTGAGGATTAGATCGGGCTGGTGCTGGCGAACGGCCTGAAATCCTTCTGCCGCGCTGGAAGCCGTGCTGACTTTCGCATTGCATCTACTAAGGATCGCTCGAATCAAGGCGCGAGCATCAGCTTCATCGTCCACGACTAAAACGTGAAATCCTTCCAGATCCGGCAATGCCATAGCGGCTGCGCTCGGAACGCCGTTCGTAAGCATCCGTTGGGTGTCCTCAACATGCAGTGCAGCCAGCGGAAGAGACACTGTGAACGTACTGCCGTGATCGATGCCGGGACTTGAAGCTTTAATGCTCCCTCCGTGCATGTCGACGAGCGACTTGACTAGCGCCAGTCCAAGCCCAAGTCCGCCATGCCGACGCGCCATGGATGTATCGGCTTGAGTGAAGCGCGTGAATAGCTGCGGAAGGAACTCGGCGCTAATGCCTTGCCCTGAATCTACGACGCTGATCTCGACATGCGAACTAACGCGGCGAAGATAAACCTGAACGCGTCCGTCACGGGGGGTGAACTTGATGGCGTTGGAAAGGAGGTTCCAGAGAATTTGCTGCAAGCGATTCGGGTCACCTGTGATGGGTCCCGCTTTAGGATCCAGAACAGTCGTCAGGCGAATGTTTTTAGCGTCGGCGGCGGGACGAACCGACTCCGCAGCGTCAAAGACGATCGCCTGCAGATCGACAGGCTGCACATCGAGCCGAAGTTTGCCGTTGATGATGCGCGACATGTCGAGGAGCTCGTCGATCAGCTGCGCTTGAGCACGCGCGTTGCGTTCAATTGCCTGCAGTCCCTGCCGCAGCTCGTCAGCGGACACCGCGCCGCGTGAACCTAAAACGTTGGCCCAGCCAAGGATTGCAGTCATGGGCGTACGCAGTTCGTGCGATAGCGTGGCGAGGAATTCGTCCTTTATCTGGCTCACGCGTTCGGCTTCGGCGCGTGCTGCTTTTTCACGCTCGAGTGATTCCTCTCTCTCGCGCAGAATTTGCTTTATGCCGCTGATATCGCGTGCGACCTTGGAAACACCGATCACTGCCCCGCTTGCGTCTTTGACCGGAGAAATAGTGACTGAAACATCTAGCGGCGTGCCGTCCTTATGGACTCGAACGGTATCGAAATGATCGACGCGCTGACCGCGTCGTATTTGCGCCAGAATCTTAGGTTCTTCGTCGAGGCGGTCAGGTGGAAAGAGCACGGTGATCGGCTTTCCGATGATCTCATCAGCGGTATAGCCGAACATTCGCTCGGCAGATTGATTCCAGCTGCGAATGATGCCGTTAAGGTCTTTACTGAGGATAGCGTCGTCCGACGACGCCACGATCGCAGCCAGTAACGCTTGTGCTTCTTCGGCAGAGCCGATCGAGGGAAGGATAAATCGGCTCATCTCGCGTCTTAGCGGCGAGTAGTCATCCGGTGCAATACAACAAGGATTTTGATGTTAGCGCAGACGGACGCCTCTCGTAGTCGACGTGCGCGGTGTCCTAAGTTATTTTCGCCGGTCTTTTCATGATGATTCGAAGATAGGTTAAGCCCCCAGGCCATCGACGTAGGTGCGTGACGTCCGCGATCTCTGACTAAAGCCGGCCAATCACCAAACCTGCTATCAGCGCGATACCTACCACTGCCAGCGGATGTTCTCTGACTTCACTCCGCGCGGCTTCGGCCCATTCGCTGTTGATCAAATCATCGAATTTCGCGAGTCGCGGAGATTGCGAATCAACTGGCGTGTCGGCAACACCGTCAACCATTGCCGCTGCCTTCGCAGCTACTCGCTCGACAGTTTCGTGTATCCCTTGTGCTGCGTGATCCATCGACGCGTGCGACCTGTTTGCCGCTTGGGTAGCTTCAGTGGTGCCCGCTGCAGGTGTTTTGGGCAAATGCAGTGTTTCAGCATGGGAGGTGTTTGAAATTGTCGTTTCCATTGCGTACTCCTGATGGGAAGAAGAGAGTCGAATTCTTGACCGTTAAGGGAACGTGGTAGCAATAGCCGTTCCTTGGTCGAAGGAAACACCTCGCTGACGTAAATTGCGGGCGCGGGTGATGAACAAGTCCGCCGATTACTTCCTGGTGGCCCTCGCGCGTGGTGTCTCATCGACGGCGACTTCTTCGCGAAACTGTGACGCCCGCGGGCCGCGGGTACTGGTGCTCTCCGCTGCTCGCACGCGCGCCTCAGGATCTTCCGAAATGTATTGTTGGCGGACGCGCCCGCCGTCGCTGCGCATCAGCTTGAAGCGAATCGCGTTTGAATTCTCGGTCGCCGAGTAAAGTGCGTGAATTTCACCGCTCGTCAAAAGCGCTTCCGGTGCCGCTGAGCGCAAGGAAGAAGGAAAAGTGACGCGATCATTCGTCGACTTTGGGGCCGGCACCCCAGGTTGCGAACAACGGCGGTGGTGTCTGGTTTTTTGGCTCACTGCCCGGCCGCCATTGCATGACACCGCACCGTGAGCAAGCAATGAACTCCGTTTCATAGTCCGGTTTGCCCTCACGTTTTACTGCAACAACGCGGAAGTAGCCGTGCTCGCACGCTGGGCACTTGAACATCTCCCGATCGGACATACTGGAAACAATACCAGTACCATAAATTTTGCTCGCTATTTACTTGAATGCATTCAGCAGCGTGCCGCAGTCACATTTGACGGCTTACGCCTAGACTCGCTGTGGGAGAAAGCGGTTGCGGCACAATTTCGCAGCGAACATCCGCGTTAGGAATAGCCATGCTTAAAGTCGCTCTGCATTTCACCAGCGTCGTGATGGCAAGCTGCACACTTGTCTGTCTCACACCAGCTCATGCACAGCAGAAGATCGACACGATCAAGATCATCGTTGGCTATCCGCCCGGTGGTGCATCCGATCGCGCGGCCCGGTTGGTGGGCGATGCGCTGCGTGAAAAACTTGGCGCCACTGTAGTCGTGGAGAACAAAACCGGAGCCGGTGGCAGAGTTGCCGCGCAGGGCTTCCGCGCAACACCCGCGAACGAGACCACGCTGATGATCGGCAACCCGGCGGTCAACGTCGTGGCTCCGCTGGTATTCAAGAATGTCGGCTACGACCCATTCAAGGACTTCGTTCCGGTTGCGCAGGTGTCGCGCTATGAATTCGGTGTCGCAGTCGGTCCCGCGGTGCCGGTGAAGGAAACGGCGCACCTGCTTGCGTGGCTGCGCGCCAATCCGGACAAAGCCAACTTCGGCGTGCCGGCCACCGGCAGCCTTCCGCATTTCTTTGCGCTGATGCTCGCCGATGCCGCCAAGGTGAAGCCGGAGGTCGTCGGTTATCGCGGCTCTGCGCCACTGCTGACCGATTTGATCGGCGGACAATTGCCGGTCGCTGTCGACACGCTCGACACGCTGCTTCCGCAGCACGAGGGCGGCAAGCTACGCATTCTCGCGATCGGTGGTGCCAAGCGCGTTCCCGAATTGCCGAACGTGCCGACGTTGAAGGAAGCAGGACTCGATGTTGTCGCTGACGGCTGGAACGCGTTCTTCGCACCGGCTTCGATGCCACCCGCGCGCGTGCGCGAATTGGGCAGCGCGATCGAAGCGATCATGAAGTCGCAGGAAATGCAGAAGAAGTTTCGCGACGCGAACATGGAGCCGGTCGCGGCTGGACCTGAAGCCACCGCGAAGATGATCGCGGCCTATCGCGCAAAGTGGGAGCCCGTCGTGAAGGCGGCGAATATTCAGCAGTAACCCAGGACAAGCGCGAGTACGGGCTAAGAACGGCGCGCGGCCAACTCCGCGAGCCACACGCCCGCTTCTGTGAACGGACGCGCCGAGCGCTCCGCGCGACAGCGAATGTAGGCACCCTCGATAGCAGTCAACACCAACCCCGCAAACGACTGTGCGCGTCGCGGATTTCCAAAGTCAAAGTGTTTTGCGATCAACGCCTTCAAATCAGAAAAGGCGTTTTCAAGAACGACGCGCAGTTCTTCAAGCTCGCGCTCCAAGTCCAGGCTGACGGTCCCGAACGGGCAACTCTTCTGGAAATCTCCCTCGGCTACGCGGCGTGCAAAGGCACTAAATAAGGCCTTGATTTTGTCGGCCGGTGCGTGCTTGCTTGCCAACGCCTGATCGACGAAGGTTAAGACTTTCTCGGAATAGCTTTCCAATGCTTCCGAGACGATCTGAACCTTGCCGTTCGGGAAAAAGTGATACACCGAACCTTTGGGCGCACCGCTTTCGCGAACGATGTCGTTGATTCCCGCACCGGAGAGCCCGGAGCTGCGCATCAAACCGATCGTGGCGTCGATCATGCGGGCCCGACTTCCCATGTCCACTCTGCTCATGCCTTGACTCGCTAACTAGACCAGTCTATATACTACCTTAGTCCGTGTGAAAGTGAAGAAAAAACCGCAGGCAAGCGGTAACTCTTAAAACAGGCAACAACCGGCCGCGAATGTACGAACTGATTAGATGGAGAGCCAACAATGAATGATCTGACGCTTGCAGTGCGTTCGTCCGTCGCGGCCGACGAGTGGCAACGACGTGTGGACCTCGCAGCCTGTTATCGCCTGGTCGCGATGTTTGGGTGGGACGATCTGATCTTTACGCACATATCTGCGCGCGTCCCCGGGCCGGAGCATCACTTCCTGATCAATCCGTATGGATTGATGTTCAGCGAAATAACCGCCTCGAGCCTTGTGAAGGTTGATCTCGAGGGAAACAAGGTTCTCGAAAGTCCGCATGACATCAACCCGGCGGGATTTGTCATTCACAGCGCCGTTCACTCAGCCCGTGACGATGCAGAGTGTGTGCTGCATGTACATAGTGTCAATGGCGTCGCTGTATCGGCCCAGGAGCAAGGCGTGCTGCCGCTGTCTCAGCACTCGATCTTCGTGCTCTCGTCACTTGCGTACCACGACTACGAAGGTGTCGCGCTAGACGACGATGAGAAGCCGCGGTTAGTGCGCGACCTAGGAGACAAGCGCTTTCTGATGCTTCGGAATCATGGCTTGCTCACGGTAGGAAGATCAGTTGCTGAAGCCTTTGTGGCGATGTACTTCTTTGAGGCGGCCTGCATGATTCAGGTTCGCGCCCAGAGCGGCGGGCAACCGTTGCGTCACATCGGGGCATCAATCATCGAGAGCGCTCCCACACAGTGGGAAAACGTGACCCGAGGCGCGGGCGGAGGCCTCGCATGGCCGGCACTGTTACGGAAGTTGGATAAGACAGATCCTAGTTATTGCACGTAGCGAGAGCACGTTGCAGTTGACTGCATCAGTTCGACAGCCGCAAAGACGCTTCGCGTAGGAACAAAGATTGCCCGACTTCAATGTCGGCAATGTGCCGGCTTCACAGGAGCACACATGAACAACCAGAATCAGCGCGGTGGCCAGAACCAAGGCCAAGGCGGGCAAGATCAGTCGCAGCGAGGCTCAGGCGGTCAGCAGAATCAGCAAAGTCCAAACCAAGGCGGGCAACAAGGCCAAAGGGATCGTGATCAGGGCGGGCAGCAAGGCCAGCAAGATCGTGGCCAAGGCGGACAGAACCAGCAAGATCGCAACCGCAGCGGGCAACAGGAACAACAGGATCGCAGCCAAGGTCAAGGTGGGCAGCAAGGCCAGCCGGGCCAGCAAGGCCAGCAAGACCGCAACCAGGGCGGCCAAGGCAACAAGGGCAATCGTTAGATCTGGCGAGAGGAAAGCCTGCGCGCGTCGCGCAGGCTCTATCCGCCAGTCGCCTGAATGTGTCCATCGTGACCGGCAGGAGCGCGGTATAGAACGTCGCCTGCGGGATTTGCTGCGGCGTGAAGACCAATGAGACCTTCGCGTCTTCCGGTACCGGTGGCATCTGTTCGTTCCAGCGCATCCAGGCTGCACGCAGTTCGCTAAGGCGCTGCGGCTCGCGCTCTGCGAGGTTTGCTCGTTCCCGCTCGTCAAGCGCGAGGTTGAACAGGTACTCGTTGCCATCCATCGCCAGATACTTCCAGTCCCCACGGATCAGCGCGCGTTGCTGGCGATGTTTCATGCGCCAGCAAAGATCGCGTGCAGGATTCCACGACGGATCAGCAAACAGCGGCAACAGGTTCACGCCGTCCAGCGGATAGTCCGTATGCGGATCGACTTCTGCGGCGGCAAGCATCGTCGCCGTCCAATCCATCGTCAGATTTGGCGTCGCGCTCACATTGCCCGCCGCAATCGTGCGCGGCCAGCGCGCAACTAGCGGCACACGAATTCCGCCTTCCAGCAGATCCATTTTCTGGCCAACAAACGGCCAGTTGTTGGAGAAGCGCTCGCCGCCGTTGTCGCTCGTAAACACCACCAGCGTGTCGTCGGTCAGTCCACGCGCATCAAGTGCCGCCAGTACCTGACCGATGCCTTCGTCCATGTGGTGAATCATGCGTTGATACGTGGCGATCGAGCCGCCGTCCAGATGCTTGGCGTTGCCGCCGATGCGCTCCGATTCGGCTCGATCGTCGCGTGTCTCCCACGGCCAGTGCGGCGCGCTGTAATGCAGGCTCAGCAGAAAGGGCTGATCCGCGCTCTGGCGCAGCACGAACTCGGTTGCGCGCGCACTCAGCAGATCGGTGAGATAGCCCTCGCGCTGCACAGGCGTTTCGTTTTCCCACAGATCCGGCGCGCCGCGCGTGTCCGTGTGCGCGAAGTAATCGAGGCCGCCGGAGTGAAAGCCGAAGAACTCTTCGTAGCCGCTCCGGCGTGGACCGAAGTGCGGCGGATAACCAAGATGCCATTTGCCAATCAGTGCGGTCGCGTAACCGACGTCACGCAGCATCGACGGCAACGTCGGGTGTTCGGGCGGAAGGCCGAGAACCTTATCGCCTTTGGTGATCGACGCAAGCGGTTCCTCCGCAGCGCCGCGCAATCGATACTGCCAGCGACCGGTGATCAACGCGAAACGCGTCGGCGAACACACGGCAGAGTTCGCGTAGCCGCGCGTGAACAGCACGCCTTGCTTCGCGAGACGATCGACGTTGGGTGTGGTGTCGGCAGGACGGCCGTGCGCATCGCGAGCGCCAAGGCAGCCAAGATCGGCGTAGCCGAGATCGTCGGCCAGGATGTAGATGAAGTTAGGCCGGCGCGTGCTGATGCTCATCTTGTCTCCGTTATTGGACTTGCACCTGCGGGATCGCATCAGCATCGTGAAGATCGATATCCGCCAGCAGGCGAGTCATCAATTGCCCGGATAGATCGGGCGATGTCATCGGGGTCTGCGACATAAGAAAGCTCCGTCGAATTGCGTAGGTCTTGCGCGCGACGCACGAAAGACAGAAGCGCGCTGTTCGCGTCGCCTTAATGCGCGTAGTTTTTCAACACCCGGCACTTGGCTTGCTGCGCAAACTATCGCATCAAACCATGGCATCACGGCCCATCCTGTAATGCATGCGCATGGAGAACCAATATGCGTGCCTCGACGTTTTCGACGCTTCTCGTCCACCTTCCGCTGATCTTTCTGGCTTCGCTCGCATCCGCGCAAACCGGCGAGGTTCGTACCGGCGCCGCCGCGCTTGACGCGTGGAAGGCCGACGCCCCCGGCGTTCGCCGTCATATCAAGCCGTCCGACCTGCCGGCGCCGCCGATGGGCACGGCCCCGGAAAAGTCGGTCGGCAAGACCGCGAAGGTAGTTCAGCCGCCGCAGGGCGCGCTGCCGAAAGTACCGGACGGCTTTGTAGTGCAGGTGTTCGCCAGCGGATTCAAGCAGCCGCGCACTATGCGCGTTGCGCCGAACGGCGACATCTTTCTTGCGGAAAGCGGTGCAGGACGGGTGCTCGTGTTCCGTGCGGTTGCGGGTGCGACGCCCTCGAAGCCCGAGATCTTCGCCGAGAATCTGGAACGGCCCTACGGTATCGTCTTCCATCCGCCCGCCGATCCGCAGCACGTCTATGTAGCGGCGGCGAACCAGGTAGTCCGCTACCCGTATCGCACCGGTTCCACCAAAGCCTCGGGCCCCGCCGAAGTGATCATCGGCAACATCCCGACCGAGCGGCATTGGACGCGCGATCTGGCGGTCTCGCGGGACGGCAAGCAACTGTTCCTCGCCGTCGGCTCGGCGTCCAATCTGGGGGTGGGTGGCATGCCGGACATGACTCCCGAGCAGATACAGCAGCATGAGAAGACGCACGGCCGCGGCGCCGCGTGGGGCAAAGAAGAAGATCGCGCCGTGGTGCGCGTGTTCGATCCTGAGGGAAAGAGCGTTCGCAACTACGCCACCGGACTGCGCAACTGCTCGGGCCTGGCAATGCAGCCCGGCACGGACAACTTGTGGTGCGTTGTCAACGAGCGTGACCACCTTGGCCCCCTTCTCGTGCCCGATCACATGGTGCGGTTGCAAGAGGGCGGGTTTTACGGCTGGCCTTGGTACTACATCGGCGACAACGAAGATCCCGCTCTGAAAGGCAAGCGTCCCGACCTGAAGGGTCAGGTGCGCGTGCCCGAGGTATTGATCCAGTCGCATTCCTCCGCGCTGAGCGCGGCGTTCTACGATCGCGATGCGTTTCCGGCCGAATATCGCGGCGATGCGTTTGTCGCGCTGCACGGCTCGCATAGCCGGCCCGAAAGAACCGGATACAAGGTGATCCGCGTGCGCATGAAGGAAGGCAGTCCGACCGGCGAGTACGAAGACTTTATGACCGGGTTTCTCATCGACAACGACAATGTCTGGGGCCGGCCGGCCGGAGTGGTGGTGGCGCGCGACGGCGCGCTGCTGGTGAGCGACGACGCCAACGGCACGATCTTTCGGGTTACGCGCAAGTAGCACATGATCGCCGCGCTTCGAAGAAGTGCTCGCGGACAACGTCGATCACGATGTTTTCATGGTGACGGTCTGACAAATAATGGCGCGGCGATGAAAGACACTGCAATGCAGCTTGTGCCAGCCAAGGAAGGCCGGTCAATTTAGAGCGCGTATGGACTCTGCCGCTCGAGCTCCTGCACGCTGATCGCCACCTGTTGCGAATGCGCGGCGAGCTGATCGATGCGCGCCACGAGCTCACTGCGCTCCTGTGTCAGGCGGACAAGTTCTGTTGCCAGCCAGGTGCGACGCTCGATGGGCACGGCCGGTAACACGAGTTCGGCAGTAACGGCGGCCATCGCGGCATTGGTGTGCGCCAGACCCTCGCGCGCGTTGCGCAGTCGCGAGTTCGTCGTGCGCAGTTCAGCGCGCGCGTCGTGGATCTGTTTGCCGTAGCGATAGCTGTCGACGAACACTGCTTCCGTGGGGCCGGAGCAGACGTTGGCATAACCGCCGCCCTGCAGTCCAACGCGGAAGCCGTTCTTCGGCTGGCAGAATTCACGTAGGCCGCGCTCGCGGCCCGCGCTATAAGCGGCGAGGTTCGGCGTCACCTGATGCTTGGCGCAAGCGACGCGATGCGCGCCGATGCGCTCGGCTGGAAAGCCGCGCAGGCCGTCCTCGTAGCCAATCGTTTGCCAGTCCGCCAGCGCGCACTCGTCCTTGCTCATTCCGGTTGCACAGCCGCCCAGGAGAGCTGCGGTAAGCAAGCTCGCGAAGCAGGCGAGAAGCGTTTGATGTGATGTGCTCATGCGTACGATTCTCGGCTCGCCGGCGCAGAGCAAAACGCGAAATTGGCGCGGAATTACGACGCCTTAAAGGTGGTTAGACTGGATTGAACAAGTCAACCGGCTGAATGGAAGGCTGCAACGTTGTAGCTTCGGTACTTGTGTTGTGCTCACGTATGCGGAATCGCGCATCACATCCGTACAGGTTTGCGGTGCTGCCAGGGCGCTCCAGTTTGCCCAAACAAGGACTGCGTCTTGCTAGTCTCGCGCACTTGTCCTGCACTGTGCATATAGTGACCGCAGACTTACACCACGAATGGATCGTCTCCGACATCGGCGGCACCCATGCGCGATTCAATCGGTGGTCCGCACAAAGTGGTCTGTCTGACAATCCGCCCGCACGCTATCGCAACGACGACTTTCGCGATCTGGCGGCGCTGATCAATCACTATCGCGGCGATGCTGCGCCACACGTCGTGCAAGCGATGCTGGCATTGGCGCTGCCGGTGGGCCGGGCGAAATGCGCATGACCAATCGGAGTTGGACTTTCACGCCGCACGGACTGCGGGCGGATGCCGGTCTGACTCAGCTGCGTCTGGTCAACGACTTCGTTGCAGCGGCAGCAGGCATCGGCGCATTGTCGGCGTCGGAGTCGATACAAATCGGCGGCTTGCGCAGCGGTGCAGGCTCCGTGGTCGTGCTGGGGCCGGGTACCGGACTCGGTACCGCGATGATCCTGAATGGCGACTCCGAGCAGCAAGTGATGCCGAGCGAGGCCGGGCACATGGGAGCAGCACCGAGCGGTAGACGACGCACGCGCAGTCGTTGAACGTTCACGCTCGCGCCACGGACGTGTGTCATGGGAACGGCTGCTATGCGGCGACGGTCTCGCGCTGTTCGACGCTGTGGCTCGAGGTGCAGACGAGCCGGCTGAGCCTGCCGACGTCGCAGCGCGCGCGCAGTCGGGCGATACGGCTGCGCGGCGTGCCGCAAGCGCATTTGCGCACGCGCTTGGCGAGTTCGCCGGTGACTTATGCCTTGCCTTTAACGCAACCGGCGGCGTGTATCTGACCGGCGGTGTGCTGGATGGGCTGGGCCGCGCCTTCGATGCCGACGCTTTGCGCGAAGGCTTTGAGGACAAAGGGCGCTTCAGCGGGCTGTTACGCACAATTCCCTGCTTTCGTGTCTGCACCGACGATCTTGCGCTGCGCGGCCTGGCGCGGCTGCTGGAGGGAAAGGTACGCGCTCCGGTCTACGACGCAACAGTGAAGAACAATGAAACCGCATACGTCGAATCTTGAGCTTGGAGTCATTGGCAACTCGCGCATCGGTGCGCTGATCGACACGCGTGCGAGTGTCGTATGGATGTGCGTGCCTCGCTTCGACGGTGATCCCGTGTTCTGCGCGCTGCTCGACGATGACAGCGATCAAGGCCGGTTCGACATCGAATTGCAAGACTGTGTCTCAATCACTCAGGCATACGAGCGCAACACGGCAATCGTGCGTACTGAAATGGCCGACTCGCGCGGTGCGAGGCTGGAGATCGTTGACTTCGCACCGCGCTTTTATCAGCACGGCCGCATGTTCGCGCCGGTCAGCGTCGTTCGCATCGTGCACCGGCTCGCCGGTCGCCCGCGAATCCGCGTCCGCTTCGCTCCGCGCTGCGAATATGGCGCGGCGATGCCCGCGATGACCTTCGGCAGTCACCACATCCGTGCCGACGTACCTGCCTATCCGCTACGCCTCACGACCGACGCGCCAATCACGCACATAATCGAATCGAGCAGCCTGCTGGTCGAGGGCACGCTGACCTTCATCCTCGGACCCGACGAAACGCTCGCGGCGAGCCCGCACGAGACCGGGCGGCATATGTACGAAGAGACCGCGCACTATTGGCGCCGCTGGGTGCGCAACCTCGCAGTGCCATTTGAATGGCAGCAGGAAGTGATTCGCGCGGCGATCACGCTGAAGCTCAATACGTTCGACGATACCGGTGGGATTGTCGCCGCGTTGACGACGTCGGTGCCCGAAGCGCCGCACACGCAGCGAACCTGGGACTATCGCTACTGCTGGCTGCGCGATGCGTACTTCGTGATCAATGCGCTGAACCGGCTCGGTGCGACCGATTCGCTCGAGCGTTATCTGCACTACATTGAAAATGTCGTCGCTCAGGCACAGGACGGTTCGTTGCAGCCGGTGTATGCGTTAAATGGCACCGCAGAACTCGGCGAGACGACCGCGGCTGCATTGTCCGGGTACCGTCGCATGGGGCCGGTGCGCGTCGGAAACCTTGCCTTCATTCAGGCTCAAAACGATGTTTACGGCTCGGCGATCCTTGGAGTGGCGCACGCATTCTTCGACTCCCGGCTCGAGCGCGCCGGCGACATCGAGTTGTTTCGTCAGCTCGAGGTTCTGGGCGAGCAGGCGTTTGCTCGCCACGCACTGCCCGATGCCAGCCTTTGGGAGTATCGCGGTCGCCAGGAGGTTCATACCTTTTCAGCATTGATGTGTTGGGCCGGTTGCGACAGGCTCATGCGAATTGCGAAGCGATTGAAGCTCGCCGAGCGAGCCGAGTTCTGGGCGCAGCGTGCGCAGATCATCCATGCGCGGATCTGCGCGGACGCATGGAACGAGGAGCTGGGCAGCTTTGCCGCAACGTTCGGCGGCAACGCACTTGACGCAAGCCTGCTGGTGATGACCGAGCTCGATTTTCTGCCGGCGTCGGACAGCCGGCTGCATGGCACCGTGGCAGCAGTCGAGTCACATTTGCGCAGAGGCGATTTTCTGCTTCGCTACGATCGGCCCGATGACTTCGGTCCCCCTGAAACCGCGTTCCTC
>CAVQBE010000002.1:0-358976 GCA_963710675.1 uncultured beta proteobacterium
GATCCGGCGCGCCATCTCGAGCGGGTCGCCGCCCGGATGGAGCGGCGTGGCCTCGATCACAGCAGCCAGCGGAAGCCGGCAGGCGCGATGCGAGGCTCGAGCGGGCTCGTGAGGAGCCCGTCCGGGAGCTGCGGGTTGTTGTAGCCGGAGGGCGCCGTGTCGTTCGGGGTGTCCGGGTGAAAGAGCGAGGCGAGGTACTGGATGTGGCCGCGGCCGGGCCCCAGCTCGGTCTGGCCGCCGCCGTACGCCTGTACCCCCTCCCGCTCGCACCAGTCATACATCTCGAACAGGTTGCTGAGCGGCCCGAAGCGCGACGGCTTGATGTTCACCATGCGCGGCTTCCAGGGACGGTCGAGCACGTCGGCCACGGAGTGGATCGGCGCGTCCCAGGTCACGCGCTCGCTGACAGCGTCGAGGATCGGGCGGGTCTCGTCGGTCACGTCCGGGTCCTCGAGCCACGCGTTCGGGAACGCCTCGATGACCATCCGGTAGAGCTCCGGGTCGGTCTCCACGTCCACCGGCGTGCCCTTGTACTGGCCCTTGAGGTCGAGAGAGTCGACGGCACCGGTGGCCACGAGCTGGTCCACCAGCTCCTGGGTCCAGTTGTTCGTCGGGTCGAGCTTCAGCTTCGTGCCGGGATAGCGCTCGAGCAGCTGAAGGGCGCGATCCGGCTTCTCGGGCTCCTCCTGCTCGCAGCCGCCGAGCCGCATCGAGACGACGAAGTTGAGCGGCCGCGGCTCGCGCTCGAGCACATCCGCGAGCGAGCGGCCCGCCTGCGCCAGCGCCAGGTCGAGCGCCGCCGACTCGAAGGCCCAGCGGCGGTAGAGCTCAGACACCTCGCCGCGCACGGGCGGCGCGGGCCACAGCGAGACCTCCTCGAGCCGCTTCGAGAACGAGTCCAGCGTGTAGGAGCCGGCAAGGTCGATCAGGCCGGGGCCGTCGGCCTGCAGGTTCACGTGGTCGAGCTCGTCGTAGACCACGTCCTCGCCGACCCCGGTCTCGCCGCCCGGGCCCGCGCAGCTCGATCAGCGTGGTGGCGCGGGTGAACTGCGGGCGTGAACTGCGAGCTCGCGCCCCTCGAAGCCGAGCGACTCCACCTCCAGGGGGAGCTCGGCGATGCGCTCGTAGGAGCTCACGCGGCTGAGCTCGGCCACGGCCGCGCCGAAGACCTCGGTGTGGCGGTCCACCTGCTCCTCGGTCGTGGCGGGGCACATCAGGGCCATGTTGTGGAAGGGGGTGATGAGCACGCCGCGGTTCATGAGGTACAGGTGAAGGTACTCCTCGAGCTCCGGGTCGTCGGCGGCCGCGGACTCGGCGCCGGTTCGCGGGGGGTTGGGAGTGAAACGGTACTCACAGCGCGCGCCCAGCGACACGATCGTCCACGGCACGCCGTGCTCGGCCAGCACGCCCTCGACTCCCTCCACGAAGCGCTCGCGCAGCGCGATCATGCGCTCGAAGGCCTCGTCGGTGAGCACCTCGCCGAGCGTGGCGCGCGCGGCCGCGAGCGAGAGGGCGTTGCCGGCGAGCGTGCCGCCCACGCCGCCGGTGTCCTCGTAGTCGGCGTCCTCCTGCCCGGCGATCCGCTCGGCCAGCTCGGCGCTCACGCCGTAGGTGCCGATCGGCACGCCGCCGCCGATCGACTTGCCGAGCGTGACCGCGTCGGGCCGCAGTCCCCAGGCTGCGGTGCAGCCGCCCGGCCCCGCGCTGAGCGTGTGCGTCTCGTCGATGATCAGGAGCGTGCCGTGCTTCGTGCAGAGCTCGCGCACGGCGTCCATGAAGCCCGGCTCCGGGAGCACGATCCCGATGTTGGTGAGCGCCGGCTCCATCAGCAGGCAGGCCACGTCCTCGTGCTCGAGCACGCGCTCCAGCGAGCCGACGTCGTTGAACTCCGCCACCCGCGTGGTCTCGGTGGGATCGAGCGCCGGGCCCACCAGTCCCTCGCGCGCGCGGGCGAGGCCGCTGCTCGTCGAGCGTGACGAAGGACTCGTCCACCGAGCCGTGGTAGCACCAGTTGAAGACCGCAATTCGAGGCCGGCGGGTCACATGCCGGCACATGCGGATCATCCAGCGGTTCGCGTCCGTGGCGGTGAGCGCGAACTGCCAGTACGGAAGGCCGAAGCGGCGCGCCAGCTCGGCGCCCACCCAAGCGGCGTCCGCCGTCGGGAGCATCGTGGTGATGCCCTCGATCTGCGCCATCGCCCTCATCGTCGGCTCGGGCGAGTGGCCGGCCATCGCGCCGGTGTCCCCGAGGCAGAAGTCCGCGTACTCGTGGCCGTCCACGTCCACGATCGTGGCGCCGTGCGCGCGCTCCAGGTAGAGCGGGAATCCGCCCACCCACATCGTCATCCACGCCATCGGCACGCCGGCCAGCAGGCTGCCGCGAGCCTCGCGCGTGCAGCTCGCGCGAGCGCGGGTGGTCGCGCTCGTAGGCGTCGCGCTCGCGGGCGATCAGCCCGGCCAGCTGCTCGCGCTGGGCGGTCGTCACGCGGGCGCCGGTTCCCGCACCGGCCCGGGCGAGATCAGGTCGGGCTCGTCCGGCCGCACCGCCGCCATCTTCTCGGCCCGCCGCTGCTGCCAGACGGTGATGACCATCATCGCCACCGTGAACAGGAAGATCATCGTCGCGATCACGTAGATCTGCGGCGGGATCGCCACGCGCGCGGCGCCCCAGATGAACAGCGGGAACGTGATCGTCGAGCCGTTGTTGAAGTAGGTGATGACGAAGTCGTCGATCGAGAGGGCGAACGCGAGCAGCGCCGCCGACACGACGCCCGGCATGATCAGCGGCAGCGTCACGAGCCGGAACGTCTCCCACGGCGTGGCGCCGAGGTCCTGGGCCGCCTCCTCCAGCGATCTGTCGAAGCCGATCAGCCGCGAGCGCACCGTGATCACCACGAACGAGAGGTAGCAATACGCATCTTCTTCAACTCGTCGTATTGCGGCTGGATAAGCTTGTCTTCGGCCACCTCTTCAAACATCGCAAGCTGCAAGGCGCCAAGCCCCGCTTCTTCGGAATGCGTGCTGCCCTTGGCGCGCAGCTCACGATGCAGGAAGGCACGGTCCGCCAGCTGTTCGTCCGAATACTGTGGCGCGTGCAAGCCGGATCGCCTGCACGGTCGTAAGGCGCGCAAATGGCGGCGTCAGCTCGATCGTCTGCGCCCTGGTACTCGATGCGCGCCGACCCCGTCGTCGCCAACGCCACGTGATTCAGCAGCCGCTCGGTGAAGTCCATCAGCCACTTGTAGTTCTGGTACGCCGCGTAAAACTCGAGCATCGTGAATTCGGGGTTATGCCGCGGCGACATGCCTTCGTTGCGAAAATTGCGGTTGATCTCGAAGACTCTTTCGTAGCCGCCGACTACCAGGCGTTTCAGAAAAAGCTCGGGCGCGATACGCAGGAACATATCGATACCGAGCGCGTTATGGTGCGTCACGAACGGCTTGGCCGCGGCGCCGCCCGGGAATGATCTGCAGCATCGGCGTTTCGACCTCGAGAAACCCGTCGGCGACCATGAAGTCGCGCATCGCGGTGATCGCCTTGCTGCGAGTCACGAACAACTTGCGCGTCTCGTCGCTCATCATCAGGTCGACGTAGCGCTGGCGATAACGAAGCTCGCGATCTTCGAGCCCGTGAAACTTGTCGGGCAGCGGCCGCAACGATTTGGCAAGCAGGCGTAGCTCGGTGCAGCGAATACTCAATTCGCCTTTCAGCGTCTTGAACACGACGCCCCGCGCGGCGACGATGTCGCCGATATCCCAACGCTTGAACTCGTCGTGTACTTCTTTGCCGACTTCGTCATCAGCGACGTAAAACTGAATGCGTCCGCTGCCGTCCTGCACGGTCGCAAAGCTTGCCTTGCCCATCAGCCGCTTCAGCATCATGCGGCCTGCGACGGCGACCTCGATGTTTTCCTGAGCGAGCGTGTCGCGCTCGCGCGCGCCGTATTTGACATGCAGCTCATCGGCCAGATGCGTGCGCTGAAAATCGTTTGGAAAGGCGGGGCCGGCCGCGCGCAAAGCCGCGAGCTTGGCGCGCCGCTCCGCGATAATTTGGTTCTCGTCGACTGGCGGTGTCTCTTTGGATTCGCTCATCGGCTTAGGGGTCGCGTACGTCGGCGACAGGGTGGGTACCGAAATCCGGCCGATCCAGAAAGGCCAGCACCTTGCTGGCGGCGTCGCCGGCTGAGCGAGTTGCCTTCGCTCTTCATCGCGGCAAACACGGCTGGTCGGGAAACATGCGGATCGGAGTCGCGCAGTTCGGTCTGCATGTCGGTGTCGATAACGCCCGGCGCCAGCGACACGATCATTGCACTGTTCGGCGTCCATGCGCTTCGTCAAGTGCGACCACGCGAGAAAAGTGATCCAGGCCCGCCTTGACTGCGCAATACGCCGCGGTGCCGCTCAGAGGCTTCTTGCCAGCGCCGGATGAAATGTTCAGAACCTTGCGCGGAACACCCCAGTCGCGCGTCGCACGCAAAAACGCACGGGTCAGCAGCATCGGGGCCTCGAGTCCGACGCGCAGCACCGCGGCAAGTGCGGTGGCGTCGCTGTCGCCGATCGGCCCGTGCCTTGCCCGCAAGCGCCGCGTTATTGATCAAGGTCGCCGATGAAAACGACGTGCTGCTGGCTGGCTCAGCCACGCCTCCAACCGCGCCGACGCCGACACGCCATCGGCAAGATCGAACCGCCCACTGCTCAAGCGGCGCGCCTGTTTCTGCAGCTTTGGCTCAAGCGACTGATTAGGGTGGCGCGACATCGTCAGCAGCGCGCGTCCGCGCTGCAGGAGTTGCTCTGCCATTGCAGCACCAAGGCCCCGCGAAGCGCCGGTCAGAATCGTCAGAGGACGTGGAGCGTTGCATCAAACGCCTTGCTTCAAGCTGGCTTCGATGAAGTCGTCCAGATCACCGTCGAGCACGGCTTGCGTGTTGCCGACCTCATAATTGGTGCGCAGATCCTTGATTCGCGACTGATCGAGCACGTACGAGCGGATCTGATGGCCCCAGCCGATGTCGGTCTTCGAATCCTCGAGTGCAGTCTGCTGCGCTTGCCGCTTGCGTAGCTCCTGCTCGTACAGCTTCGACTTCAGCATCGCCATCGCCTCGGCGCGATTGCGGTGCTGGCTGCGATCATTCTGGCTCTGCACGACGATGCCGCTCGGCAGATGCGTGATGCGTACTGCAGATTCCGTTTTGTTGACATGCTGGCCGCCGGCGCCCGACGCGCGGTAGACATCGACGCGCAGATCGGCCGGATTGACCTCGACCTCGATCGTCTCGTCGACTTCCGGATACACGAACACGCTGGCAAACGACGTATGCCGGCGCGCGTTCGAATCGAACGGCGACTTGCGCACCAGCCGGTGAATTCCGGTTTCGGTGCGCAACATGCCGAATGCGTAATCGCCGACCAGCTTGATCGTCGCGCCCTTGATGCCGGCGACTTCGCCGCTGGTTTCATCGAGCAACTCGGACTTGAACTTGCGGCGTTCGGCGTACCGCAGATACATGCGCTCGAGCATCGACGCCCAGTCCTGCGCTTCGGTCCCGCCGGCACCCGCTTGAATTTCGATGAAGCAGTTGTTCGGATCGAGCGGATTGTTGAACATCCGCTGGAATTCGAGCTCGGCGACCTGCTTGGCCAGTGCTGTGCGACGTCCGCATCAACCGCCAGCAGCGTTGCTTCGTCATCATCGCTGCGGGCCATTGCAAACAACTCGCCCGAATCGCTGCACGGCCGATTCAAGCGTGCGCATCTTCTGCACGATCGCTTCTGCGCTCTTTCTTCTCTCTGCCAAGCTCCTGAGCGCGCTTTGGGTCTTCCCAGACTTTCGGGTCTTCGAGCGCCTGACCGATCTCTTCAAGCCGGCGTTCTTTCACATCGACGTCAAAGATACCTCCGCAGCTCGGACAGGCGAGTGCGCAGGTCCGCGACGGTGCCTTCAATCTGATTCAGGCGCTCGGCTTCCATGATGTCCTTTGATTTTTTTCGATGGGCGCCGAATTATAGGGCGGCATATTCGATCACCAACTGCAGGCGACGCTCACCCATGTACTCATCGAGCGGCAGGGCGATACGCCAGCCGTACCGTGCGAGGCACTTGTTCGGTGCGTGAAAACCAAATCGCGTCGAAGAGGCGGCCGTCGAGGTCGAGTATGCAGCTTCAAATGCCGATCCTTGACCAGGCGCTGTTCGACCACGACGAACTCGTTATCGAACAGCGGCGCCGGAAATCCCTGCCCCCATACATGCGAATCGATCGCTTCGATCAGCGACAGCACGCACTTCGCTCGCAGCTAGTGCGCCATCGGTCGTGATCGTGCGCTCAAAAAGCGTTCGATCGCACGACGTGCGCGTGGCGTCTTCAAATGCCGAAACGAAGCTCGTCGTAGCTCGATGCGGGCATCGTCAGGCCTGCTGCCATCGCGTGGCCTCCGAAGCGGCGCACCAGGGAGGGTGCATGCTTGGTCACCAGGTCGAGCGTGTCGCGCAAGTGCACGCCTTCGATCGAGCGGCCCGATCCGCGCAGCTCGCCGTCGTTGGCTCGCGCAAATGCCATCGTCGGTCGGTGATACTTTTCCTTGATTCTCGATGCGACCAGGCCGATTACGCCCTGGTGCCAGTCCTCGTTGTAAAGGCAGATCGTGCTGCGCGCGGCGACGTCGGCCTCGTCCAGAACGGCCAGGGCATCGAGCTGCATGTCGCTTTCGATTTCGCGCCGGTCGCGATTCAATTGATCGAGCTGCTGCGCAAGTTCGATCGCGCGCTCGAAGCTGTCGGTGGTCAGGCACTCGATTCCGATCGTCATGTCGGTCAGCCGCCCCGCTGCGTTGATTCGTGGACCGATTGCGAAGCCAAGATCGCGTGCACTGGCCACCCGCGCATCCTTGCCGGCGATCTGAAACAGCGCGGCGATGCCGGGGCGCAGCCGGCCCTGACGAATCCGCTGCAGACCTTGCCCGATCAGGATGCGATTGTTGCGATCGAGCCTGACCACATCCGCGACAGTGCCCAAGTGCAACGAGATCGAGCAGATGATCGAGGCGAGGCTGTGATTGCAACGTCGAAGGTTTCGCGCGCGCGCAACTCGGCGCGCAACGCGAGCAGCACATAGAACATCACGCCGACGCCCGCCAGATGCTTGCTTGGGAAGCCGCAGCCCGGCCTGATTCGGATTAACGATGCAGGCGGCGGCCGGCAGCACGGCGCCTGGCAAGTGATGGTCGGTGACGAGAACCGAGATGCCGAGCTCGTTCGCGCGCGCAACACCTTCGACGCTTGCGATGCCGTTATCGACGGTGATCAGCAGGTCAGGAGGACCTTGCGCCGCGCGCGCGAGCGCAGGTCAACGATCTCTGGCGTCAATCCATAACCGTATTCGAAGCGATTGGGTACCAGGTAATCGACGTTCGCGCCCATTGCCCGCAGCCCGAGCAGGCCGACTGCGCAAGCGGTGGCGCCATCGCAATCGTAATCGGCAACGATCAGCAGGCGTGAGCCCGCCGCTATCGCGTCGGCAAGCAGAACCGCAGCGTCGTGCACATGCGACAGCGAGCCGGGCGGCACCAGTCCATCCAGCACCAACTCGCGTTTCGGCGACACTTGCGATGCCCCGTGCTGCCAACGCGCGCGCCAATGCGGCAGGTACGCCTTCGGCCGCCAGGCGACGCGCCGTCGCCGCGTCAAAGTCGCGAACACATAAGTACCGTCATTCGGTAAATGCCTGTGCCAGCGTGCGCCGCCGCCAAGCTTTGTATCGATCCGACGCGCGCGATTCAAATGTGCGCAAGGTGTTGCCGCAAAAAATCAGATCGATCGCGTCCTCGGAATGCGCAGCCAGCGTGCGATCGACCTTGGTGATCACGCGCAGCCAGGCGGCCCAGTCCTGGCACTGCCTTGCATCCCATGCATCGTCGCTGACGACGAGCGCCTTGTCTGACGTTGGTGCGCTTACCGGTGCGACGCTTGCACCGGCGGCTTGGGCTGCACCTTGCAACCCCGGCGGCATCGCGATTGCACCTGCGTGAACTCGAATCGGCGGCAATGGCTTCCATCGCCCACCGCCATGCAGCCAGATTGCGTTGATCGTTCGCCTTCCTTCGCCTCGCGCTGGGCATTTACTTCGTGCGCGTGCCATGCCATCTGAATTTCGTTGTGCAACCGATTCCATACCAACGCGTCACGACCAGTGGGCAGCTCGACCACGGTTTCATTGACCGCCGATAACGGACGTGCGTCGATCTCCCAATCATGGTCGGATAACAAGAACCAAGCGATCTCCCGACGTCGATAAGCCGGCACCCTTTGCTCAAAGCAAGCTCGTTGGCGAGTCGCGATCAGCGCGCTCGCGTCTGTCACGCTCGGCGCATCGTTGGCGAGCGAGCTGACGACCAGATGATCGCGTGCTGCTTCCATGTGTACAGGATCCGCATGCCAGACGAATCCGGGTGTTGTCGCGCCGGTTAGACTGCGCATAGGCGTAAGGCGCTGTCGGTGCCGGCGCGCCTTGAGCGAATAGAGTGTTCGCGAGCCAGTCGAAATGCGCGCCGGTCACATCGGATCGAGCACAGTTGCTCGACACATGTCGCGCGCGAAAGGCGGGCTCTTCAAGTTTGGTGTATTCAACGACGTGGTCAATGCACTAGCCAATTCGCCGGGCAGTAACGCGCCGGCAACAAGCAGCGTGAAATGCATCGACCGATTTTACGGTTGATTGCGCTGATTTCACGCGCCAATCTGCGACTTACTGCCGCTTGGATACAATCGCCGCGCCCCGGCTCAATGCCATCCCCTCCATTCCCTTGAATCTTCCGTACGAACTTCGAATCGGCCTGCGCTACACGCGTGCCGGCAGGCGTGCGCGCCGTCGTAACGGGTTTATTTCTTTCATCTCGGGCATTTCGATGATCGGTATCGCGCTCGGCGTGATGGCGCTGATCGTCGTCTTATCGGTGATGAACGGATTCGTTTACCAGGTGCGCGACCGGATGCTGTCGGTTGTCTCGCACGTCGAGGTGTTCGCGAACAACGGCGCACTCCCGGACTGGCGGGCGATCGAGCAGATCGCGCGCCGCAATCCGCAGGTGATCGGTGCTGCGCCATACATCAATGCGCAGGCGTTGTTGACCAATGGCGAGAGCGTTCGTGGCGCGCTGGTGCGCGGTATCGACCCGGCGGCCGAGCCGCAGGTTTCGGAGATTGCAACGCAGGTGAGCGGAGCTCCGCTGGCTGCATTGGTCGAAGGCGAGTTCGGCGTGATTCTCGGCGGAGAACTCGCGCGCACTTTGGGTCTGTTACGCGGGCGAAAAGGTGACGCTGATTGCGCCGCAGGGTCAGGTCACACCGGCCGGGGTTGTGCCGCGGCTCAAGCAGTTCACCCTGATCAGCACGTTTGATTCGGGGCACTTTGAATATGACAGCTCGCTGGCGCTGATTCATATCGGCGACGCTGCGCGGTTGTTCAGGGTCGAGGGGCCCACAGGCGTGCGATTGAAGCTTACCGATCTCGAGCGTGCACCCGAGGTGGCGCTCGAGCTGGCGAGAGCATTCGATCCCGGCGTGCTGGTGCGCGACTGGGGACGCCAGAATCGAAGCTACTTTTCTGCGGTTCAGATCGAGAAGCGAATGATGTTCATCATCCTTGCGCTGATCGTCGCCGTGGCGGCATTCAATCTTGTTTCAACACTGGTGATGACTGTGACCGAAAAGCAATCGGACATCGCGATCATGCGCACGCTTGGCGCCAGTCCCGGCAGCGTGATGCTGGTGTTCATGGTGCAAGGCGCATTGATTGGGATACTGGGCACGCTGCTGGGAGTTGCCAGCGGATTGCTGGTTGCAAACAACCTCGACACGATTTTTCCGGCGATCGAGCGCATCGCCGGATTTCCGCTGATTCCGAAGGACATTTATTTCATCAGCTCGTTGCCGTCGGATCCGCGCGCGAGCGATATCGTGCCGATCGCTCTGATCTCGATGGTTCTGTCGTTGGTCGCGACGTTGTATCCGAGCTGGCGCGCATCGCGCGTCAAGCCCGCCGAGGCGCTTCGCTATGACTGAGGGTGCGGTCCTGAGCGCGCGTGGGGTCGAGAAGTCGTATCGCGAGGGAGGGCTCGCCGTCGACGTGCTGCGCGGCGCGGATCTCGATGTGGCGCCAGGCGAGTTGGTTGCAGTCGTCGGTGCGTCGGGGTCCGGTAAAAGCACGTTACTGCACGTATTTGGTGGGCTCGACGCCGCCGATCGCGGGCAGGTGATGATCGAAGGGCGAGACGTCGCACAGCTCAGTGAAGCTGATCGGAGTCGATTGCGCAATGAGCGACTGGGCTTCATTTATCAGTTCCATCATTTGTTGCCAGAGTTCACCGCGCTGGATAACGTGGCGATGCCATTGACGATCCGTCGCCAGCGGTTGCATGACGCCAGGGCGAGCGCGAAGGAAACGCTGGCGGCGGTCGGGCTGCGAGAGCGTGTGCTGCACCATCCGGGCGAGTTGTCAGGTGGCGAGAGGCAGCGTACGGCGATAGCGCGCGCGATCGTCACGCGGCCCGCGTGCATCCTGGCAGACGAGCCGACCGGCAACCTCGATCGCGACACAGCGCGTGGTGTTTTCGGCGTGTTCGTCGATCTGGCGCGCAGCAGCCGGACTGCAGTCGTGATCGTTACGCACGATCCCGAGCTCGCGTCGCGTTGCGATCGAGTGCTGCGGTTAAAGGACGGCCGGCTCGCGCCGGCGTGAACGTTCTTTTAGCTTGCGCGCGAGCGCTGACGGCGTGCATGCCACGCACGGCGCAGATAAACGCTCCAGAGTGCCGCGCACGGTCACATAGCCGAGAGCCGCGAGCATCGACGCCAGCAACAGCAGTCCCACCGCGAGCGGTGCGCCGAGACTCATCATCCAGCGACCCATCGCGTCCATCGAGCCGATCATGTGCGTCCACTCCCACTCGGGCAGCGCCGGCGGCTTGGAAAAACCGCGAGCACCGAGCGTGAATCCGCCGATCTCATACGCGAGCAGGTACAGCGGCACGATCGTGATCGGATTGGTATAGAGGGTCGTGACCAGCGCCAACGGCAGGTTTACGCGCAACAGGACGCACGCGATCGCAGATCCCAGCATCTGCAGCGGACCAGGAATCAATCCGCAAAACAACCCAACCGCGACGCCACCGGCAGCAGAGCGACGATTCAGATGCCAGAGCGCCGGGTGAAACAACGTGTCGCCGAACATCGACAGCGCTTTCACCTCGCGCACCTTGTCGATGTTGGGCATGACCTTGCGAAAAAACTTGCGGGGCATGCATCAAGTTTAGGGCCTTCGCGACGCGACGCGCTGCGTAGACTTGATTGCATGACATTGCAAGCCCGGTGCGCCGCTGATGCCGGTCGTATGAGACTCGCGGCGTTGGTCGCGTTCGTCGGTCGGCGTGTGCGTGCTGCAATGGCAGGCGTCATTGCCCGAACACGGCGACCATCGCATTGGTTGCCTGGCGTTGCAGCTCAATGCTGCTGGTGCTGTTGTTGTCGCGGTCAAGCTCGGCCCGTTCGCGCGCGTCGCAACGCTTCGTTGCCATCGGTTGCCTGGGATTTGCCTATGCGGCGGGGCATGCCTCATGGCGTATGGCCGATGAGCTTGCGTTCGATGATGAAGGCCGTGACATCGCGGTCGTCGGTGTGATTGCCAGCTTGCCGGTGAGACTGGAGCGCGGCGTGCGGTTCGAGTTTGACGTCGAGCGTGTCATTGCGCCAGTACGTACATGTGCCGTCGCGCGTGCTTCTCGGATGGTACAGCGGCGATCCTGGCAGCGATGGCGCAGTGCAGCCCGGCGAGCGATGGGCATTCACGGTCCGACTAAAGCGCCCGCACGGCACGATGAATCCCGGCGGATTCGATTTCGAAGCATGGATGCTCGAACGAAATTTGCGTGCGTCAGGCTACGTGCGCACGGGCCGTAATGATCCGACCCCGGCGATGCGCCTGCAATCGATGGTGTGGACGCCGCATTACGCAATCGAGCGTGCGCGCTCGAATTTGCGCGCGCAGTTGCAGCGCGAAACTCGAAGGCAAACGATATGGTGGGGTACTGCTCGCGCTGGTGCTTGGCGATCAGCGCGCAATCAGCGACGCCGACTGGACATTGTTCAACCGCACCGGAATTGGCCACCTGGTCAGTATCTCCGGTCTGCACATCACGATGATCGCAAGCCTGGTCGGACTCTTCGTCGGCAGCGCTGTGGCGGCGCTCGCCGTGTGCTGCTGGCACGCGCAGCCGCGCAAACCGCCGCCGTGATGGCTGGTTTGATCGCCGCTTTCTCGTACGCGCTGCTTGCGGGTTGGGGGGTGCCTGCACAGCGCACGGTAGTCATGCTGGCGACAGTAGGTGTTGCATGGCTTTCAGTTCGCGCATCGGGGCTGCGACTTCGCTTGCACTGGCGGCTGCGCTTGTCTGCCTGATCGATCCGTGGGCGGTCCTCGCGCCTGGTTTCTGGCTTTCATTCGGCGCCGTCGCGGCCATCGTTTGGGTTGTGCAGGGCAGGCCGATGCATCTTGCGTCGTCTACGTCGGCTGCGACTTGTGCTTGCACGCCGCCGCACGCGTTCAGATTGCGGTGACGCTGGCGCTGGTTCCTGCCACCGTCTTGCTGTTTCATCAGCTGTCGATCGTGTCGCCGCTCGCCAACGCGGTGGCGATTCCAATGGTCAGCTGGGCCGTGACTCCACTCGCATTGATCGGCGCTGCGCTCGCAGCTGCTACCGGCGCCCTTGTCGTTGCTCGCCGAGCCGGTGCTCGGTGCCGCCGACGCGATCTTTGCGATCGTGGCCTGGCTGCTCGAGTGGGCTGGCATCGTTCGCGTGGGCCAACGTGCCGGTGGCAACCCCGCCGCTGGCGCTTGTCGTGCTTGCCGGTATCGGCGTCGTCTGGCTATTGGCGCCACCGGGTTGGCCGCTACGTGCGGTCGGTGCCGTGGCGATACTGCCGATGTTCGTGTGGCCGCCATCACGGCCGGCGGACAACGAAGTGTGGGTCACGGCTCTCGACGTCGGCCAGGGCTCGGCGCTGCTGATTGAAACGAAGCGAGCACGCGTGGCTGTATGACGCGGGCCCGCGTTACTCCGCTGATACCGACGCGGGTGAACGCCTGATCCTGCCGTACCTGCGTCATCGAGGAATCGGAACCCTTGACGGCTTGATCGTCTCGCACTTGGATAACGACCATTCTGGTGGAGCGGCATCGATACTGCGAGCGATGCCAGGTGCGAGCGCGTCGTGTCTTCAATTGCCGTCGGGCCATGCGGCGCTCAATGCGCGTTCCGACGTGCAGCGATGTGAGGCCGGCATGCGATGGAGCACAGGCGCGCTGGAATTCGCGGTATTGCATCCCGCGCGCGCGGATTACGAAGCGAAGCGGCCGACGAACTCCATGAGCTGCGTGGTTCTGATTACGTCGGGCGCAACGCGCCTGCTGCTGACCGGCGATGTGCCGCTGGCCGATGAAATCGCGATGCTCACGCGCGAACCTGAACTGCGTGCCGAATGGCTGGCGGTGCCGCATCACGGCAGCCGCAGTTCGTCGGGTTCATTGTTGCTCGACACGCTGGGCGCGAGGTTCGCGGTTGCGCAGGCAGGGTATCGGAATCGTTTTCGCCATCCCGATGCCGAGGTCATAGCTCGCTATCGCGCGCGAAGAGATCCAGTTTTTTCGGACCGATTACTCGGGTGCGTTGCAATGGCGCTTCGCGGCGGATGGGTCGATGTACGGTGGCTTCGTCGCGCCAGACCCAGCCGCGCTACTGGCACAACCGGCCCCGCAACGGAGTCGCAGCGAATGGACCCAGAAGGCGCTCCGGAGACCGGTGCCTCCGCGCCAGACGCAATTCCGGGACCGCCGGAGCCTTTTGCTGGCCGCTAAACTGCCGTTGGGGCAGGGCTTGGGGCGATGCAGCGAAAAGCGTTCGACGAGATGTACGACGGCAGCGATCGTGTGCGCGCGCATTATCGCGAGTTCGAACGCTGGCTGTCGGAGCAGAGCCCGGACGCGATGCAGTTCAAGCGCGCCGAAGCCGATCTCGTGTTTCGACGCGTCGGCGTCACGTTCGCCGTCTATGGCGACAAGGACGATAAAAGTAACGGCGAGGCGACCGAGCGCCTGATCCCGTTTGACGTCGTGCCGCGCATCATTCCAGCCGCCGAATGGAAACGGCTCGAAGCGGGTCTGAAACAAAGGGTGCGCGCACTGAATATGTTCTTGCGCGACGTCTATCACGACCAGGACATCCTGCGCGCCGGGAAGCTTCCGGCGGGTCAAATCTTGCACAACTCGCAGTATCGGCCCGAGATGCGTGGTGTCGACGTAGTTGGAGACATCTACGCGCACGTGGCGGGAATCGATGTCGTCAGGGCGTCCGGCCCGGGTGGCGCCGGCGAGTACTTCGTGCTCGAGGACAACCTGCGTGTGCCGAGCGGCGTTTCCTACATGCTGGAAAACCGCAAGATGATGATGCGGCTGTTTTCCGACCTATTTGCAAGGAACCGCGTAGCGCCGGTCGCGCATTATCCGGACGTACTTCTCGAGAATCTTCGGTCGGTGGCGCCGCATGGCGTCGACGACCCTACGGTCGTTTTGTTGACGCCCGGCATGTACAACTCGGCGTATTTCGAGCATGCGTTCTTGGCGCAGCAAATGGGGATCGAGCTGGTCGAAGGGCAGGATTTGTTCGTGCAGGACAACCACGTATTCATGCGCACCACGCGCGGTCCGCAGCGGGTCGATGTGATCTACCGTCGCATCGACGATGACTTCCTCGATCCAATGGCGTTCCGCAAGGACTCGACACTCGGCGTGGCCGGGCTGCTGTCGGTGTATCGCGCGGGCAAGATCACGCTGGCAAACGCAATCGGGACCGGAATCGCCGACGACAAGTCAATTTATCCGTTCGTGCCAGACATGATCGACTTCTACCTCGGCGAGAAGCCGATTCTTTCGAACGTTCCGACGCTACGTGTGCCGGGAGCCCGAGCAGTTGCAGTACACACTGGCCCACCTCGAAGAGCTGGTTGTGAAGGAAGTGCATGGCGCCGGTGGGTACGGGATGCTGGTCGGGCCGGCAGCGACGCGTGAGGAGCGGCAGGAATTCACGGCGCGCTTGCGGGCCCATCCCGACAATTACATCGCCCAGCCGACGCTCGCGCTATCCACATGTCCGACGTACGTCGAATCGGGAATCGCACCGCGCCATATTGATCTGCGCCCGTACGTGCTGTCGGGCAAGGACGTCATCACCGTTCCCGGCGGATTGTGCCGGGTCGCGCTGCGTGAGGGGTCACTGGTCGTTAATTCTTCACAGGGCGGCGGCACGAAGGACACCTGGGTGCTCGAGCGATGAATCATCCGATCGAGCCCGTGCCAATGCCGGGCGCAGACGCTGTGTTGCATGAACAAGCTGCGCGTCGCGCGTCGGATCAGATCGATCCGTACGCGTTGATCGAACGCGCCGAGAAACTGATCAACACCGAGCCGCACGATGCCGTAGTGTTTGCATTGCGCGCCCAGAGCGTGGCGCGCGCCCGTACCGCCGAAACGTTGATGGCGCGCGCGCACTTTGTCGCCGGGTCTGCACTGATGCAGGTTGGCGACTGGTCGGGTGCAACGCGGCAACTGTCGCAGGCCGAGCAGGTCTACCGTGCGCAGGACGACATCGCCGGCGCAGTGCCGCGTCAACATTCTGTTGTCGACCGCGTGTTGTGAGCTGGGTGAATACGGCGAGGCGCTCGATGGCTTCGCCGAGGTGCAGAAAGTGGCGCGGCAGCATCAGGATCACGCGGGCGTAAGGCTCGCACTCGTGCATCAATCGACAGTGCACATGATGCTGGGCGACTTCGACGCTGCTCGTGACTCGCTGAAATCCTCACTGGAGTTGCCATCAGGATCCACTGCGGACGAGGGTATGGTCGTTCTGCATCACGGTCTGGTCGACGCGAACGAAGGATTGCGCGCCGCGCTGGCAGGCGACGGAAACGTTGTCATGCGATGCATGGCCGACGCCGAAGATCATTTCGTAATCGCGCTCGAGCTTCTATCGGGTTCGAGCGACCGCTCGACCGCGATCGCCGCGCGCACGCAGCAGGGCGCTGCACGCTGTTGGTTGGGCAAGTTCAGCGAAGGCTTGACCGATTTGAACGCAGCTGTGGCCGAAGCCGCGCACAGTGGATTCCGGTCGCGCGAAGTGCACGCGCGTCTGGAGCTTGGCTACCACCTGGTCGGCGCCGGCCGCGAACACGAAGGGCTTGCGATCCTGGGTCCGGCACTAATGCAGGCCGAGGAGCTGGGCGATCTGCGTCGGCCTGCGGATTCCCATGAGCGCCTATCGGCGCTGTACGAGGCGCGCGCTGATTATCAGCTTGCGCTGTACCACCACAAGCGCTATGTCGAAGTCAAAACTCGCCTCGACGGTCGATTGAGCACGCAGCGCGCACGTCTGCACGAGGCACGCGCCGAACTGCAGAAACTGCGTACACAAGCCGCAGCGCTACACGCGAAGACGCGTGACCTTGAGCAGTCTCGCTCGCGTCTAGAGCGGCTGGCGCTGGAAGACGAATTGACCGGCTTGGCCAACCGCAGGTCCTTCACGAAGGAGCTGGAAAGCTGGTGTGCGCGCGCGCGCGCCGGCACGCTGCGCTTCGGTCTCGTCGTGGCCGACATCGACGGCTTCAAACAGATCAACGATCGACTGTCGCATCTGACCGGTGACGCGGTCCTGCGACAGCTCGGCAACGTGATACGCGCGAACCTGCGCGATACCGATTTCGCGGCTCGACTGGGCGGAGATGAGTTTGCACTGCTGTTGGCCGACAGTGAGGGCGGTGCGGCAATGGCAGTCGTTGATCGATTGGTCGACGCGGTTCGCAATGCGGCGTGGTCGGAGTTTGATCCGACATTGCATGTGACGATGAGTATTGGCCTGTGCGAGTCTTCTGACTTTGGCGACTCGAGCGAGCTCGTGCGGCGCGCTGATGAATCACTGTATGCCGCCAAGCACGCCGGCCGCGATCGCGTGCACCTTTGGACCGCCAGTGGCCTGTAACAGTGCTTAGCCGCACGGCAGACCACCTATTCTGGATGGCGCGCTACATCGAGCGTGCGGAAAACACCGCTCGCATGCTCGACGTAAACCTTTCCACTTCGCTGCTTCCTCAATCGGCACAGGCGTCGGAGAGCGGCTGGCGCGCACTGCTGAGCATTTCCGAGCTCACCGAAGAGTTCGACGAGCGGTATGCAGTCGTCTCGCCGCGCGATGTGATGGACTTCATGGTCCGGGATGCGAGCAATTCATCGTCGATCTGCGCCTGCCTGCAGGCGGCACGGGAGAATGCGCGTGCGGTGCGCGGGTCGCTGACAACCGAGGTCTGGGAGACTCACAACGACACGTGGCTCGACCTGCAACGCAAGCTGGCGGACGGGACTCCCGAGCGCGACCCGCAGTCGTTTTTCGAGTGGGTCAAGTTTCGCTCTCACCTATCGCGCGGAGTGACCATTGGCACGATGTTGAAGGACGAGGCGTTTTACTTCGTGCGCCTGGGTACCTTCCTTGAGCGCGCGGACAACACGGCACGACTGATCGATGTCAAGTACCACGGTCTGGGTGACGAGCCCGCAGGTGTGCGCGGGACATCCGACCCGGAAAGCGTCGACCATCCGCCGGATTTCTATCACTGGGCGGCGGTGCTGCGTTCGGTATCGGCCTTCGAAACGTATCGCAAGGTGTATCGCGACGTGATCACGCCGTCGCGTGTTGCCGAGCTGCTGATCCTGCGCGGCGATATGCCTCGTTCACTGGCAAGCTGTTTAAACGAAGTGTCGATCAATCTGGAGATGGTGCGCAACAGCCGGTCCAACGAAACGGAGCGGCGCGCAGGGTTGCTGCGCGCCGAGCTGCGCTACGGACGCATTGAAGACATACTGGCCCGCGGTTTGCACAAGTATTTGACCGAGTTTCTCGAGCGCATCAATGATCTGGGAGAACGTGTCAGCGAAGATTTTCTGGTCCCGTTGGAGGCCCATTGATAACGAATAGACTGAGACGCATATGACTTATTGCGTAGCCATGAGGCTGAATGCCGGTCTGGTGTTTCTGGGCGATTCCCGTACCAACGCGGGCGTTGACCAGATCTCGACCTTTCGCAAAATGACGGTGTTCGAGAACCCCGGTGAGCGGATGCTTGTATTGCTGACCGCCGGAAACCTGGCGCTGACCCAGTCGGTCACGCAAATCCTAAGCGAGCGCGTCGGGGCAGAGCACAACAGCGTCTGGACGGCGACAACCATGGTCGAGGCGGTGCGGATCATTGGCGATGCGGTGCGCGAGGTTCACCATCGTGATGCCGCGGCGCTGAACGAATTTGGCGTCGACTTCAACGCCAAGTTCATTTTCGGTGGACAGATCAAGGGCGAGGGCATGCGCCTGTTCCATGTCTACTCTGCCGGTAATTTCATCGAAGCTACCGATGAGAATCCGTATTTTCAGATCGGCGAAGCGAAGTACGGCAAGCCGATCATCGATCGAGTGATCCAGCCCGATATGCCACTTGACGAGGCAGCCAAGTGCGCTCTGATCTCAATGGACTCGACGCTGAAATCGAATATCTCGGTCGGCTTACCGCTGGATCTTCTGGTGTACGAGGCCGACACGCTGCGCGTTACCAAGTTTGTGCATATAGACAGCTCGAACCAGTACATGGCGATGATTCGCGCCACGTGGGGCGCGCGGCTCAAACAGGTGTTCGCCGAGATTCCCGATCCGACCTGGTTCGATTCGTACGTGCCGCCGGGTGCGCCGCGCCTGCAGACCGAGATCGGCCAGCCAGTGCGTGCGCCGCGGCCGGCGTTTGTGAGCGCCGACGCCGAGCCAGCGTCGCCGATGCAATTAGTGGCTGGACACGCAGGCGAAAAAGTTGCCCGCTAGCCGCTTGCACCTTCTGCGGCTCTATTGCGCGTACCAGCCGCCGTCGACATTCCATGCCGCGCCGCGAATCTGATCGGCCGCCGGCGTACATAGAAACACTGCGAGCGCGCCAAGCTGTTCCGCTGTCACGAACTGCAGCGACGGCTGCTTCTCGAACAGCAGTGATTTTTTAGCGCCTTCCTGATCGAGGTGATCGCGTGCAGCACGCATGTCGACCTGCTTTTGCACCAACGGGGTCAAGACCCAACCTGGGCAGATTGCATTGCACGTCACGCCGGTCTGCGCAGTCTCGAGCGCGACCGACTTCGTCAGCCCTACGACCCCGTGCTTCGCGGCGACGTATGCCGACTTGTCGGCTGAAGCGACCAGGCCGTGTACTGAAGCGATATTGATAATTCGTCCCCAGTTGTTTTTTTTCATCTGGCGGAGCACCAGTCTGGTCGTATGGAATGCAGAACTTAGATTGATCGCGATAATGGCGTCCCAGCGGTCGGTGGGAAATGACTCCACCGGCGCTACATGCTGAATGCCAGCATTGTTAACCAGGATATCGACCTGTCCGAAAGCCGCTTCTGCCGCGCCTACCATCGCTTCTATTGCGACAGGCTGACTCATGTCCGCCGCGTGGTAAAGCGTTCGCACCTTGTGCGCCTTAATCTCGGATTCGACCCGCTCGATTTCATCCTGCGTGCCGAAGCCGTTAAGCACGATGTTTGCGCCCTCGCGCGCCAACGCATGCGCGATACCCAGGCCGATGCCGCTAGTCGATCCGGTGATAAGCGCTGTCTTGCCTTTCAGTGTCATTGTTTGCCTTTGTACCTGCGCCGCCCGCGCGGCCGTCCGAAGGGCGGCGCACAGGCTAATCGTTGCGAGTGCACGTGCGATCGCAGAGCGATCGCGTGCATGAGCAACGCTCCCGCGGCGAGTATGCCATCGTGAGCAAAGCAGTCGAGCCGCGCTTGGGCAGTGTGCAGTGTTTAAGCCCAGCAGGGCTGCACTCGATGGGCTACACCGAGTGGGGTGCCCCCGATAATCCACGTGTGCTTGTGTGCGTGCACGGGCTGACAAGGCTCGGGCGAGACTTTGATCGTCTGGCGCGTGCGTTGGCGCCCGAGTATCGAGTCGTATGCCCCGACGTCGTAGGCCGAGGCCGTAGCAGCCGCTTGCGCGATCCGAAGTATTACGTCGTCCCGCAATACGTCGCCGACATGGTCACCCTTATTGCGCGATTGAACGCCGATCAAGTCGATTGGGTTGGGACCTCGATGGGGGGCTTGATTGGCATTGGCCTAGCTGGCCAGACCGATGCGCCGATTCGAAAGCTGGTCATCAACGACGTCGGTCCCCGGCTGGACGCGGCGGCGATAGCGCGCATTGGCGACTATGTTGGTGTGCCCCTGTCTTTCAGCGACGTGGAGCAGGCGGTTGATTACATCTCAACGATTGCTGCACCGTTCGGGCTGACGCGACGCGAAGACTGGCGTGAACTGGTCGAGCCCGGATTGAAGCGTGAGGGTGCAGGGTGGACGCTGCACTACGACCCGCAGATCGCGGTGCCGTTCAAAGCATCAACGCCCGAGCGCTCTAGCATGGATGAAGCAGTCTTGTGGGCGCTGTATGACAACATCCGCTGCCCGACACTGGTGATTCGCGGCGCGAACTCTGATCTGCTTTCACGCGAGACACTGCATCAAATGGCAACGCGTGGGCCGAAGGCGCAAACGACGGAGATTCCCGGCGTGGGTCACGCGCCAACGTTGATGCTTGACAACGAAATCGCGGTGGTTCGTGATTTTCTTCTTGGAGGATAAGTCGCTAGAACACGCCAGTCGCAAGACCCGCGGCGAGAGCCGCTCCCAGCTCGCGCGCGCGGTTTAAATCTGTTTCAGGAACCTGTTTGGGCGCCAGTATTTGTTCAGGCGTCTGCGCACCGTTGCGAACGATCAAAGGCAAAGCAATCTCCTTCAGGCGCAGACCGGTTGCGATGCGCTGAATCTGACGTGCCGCACCTTCGCCATCGGTACCTGCTGCGATGATCACCGCATACGGGCGGCCGTTGACCTTGTCGAGCACACCGTAGTAGATCCGATCAAAGAAATCCTTCATTCGACCGGACATTGTTGCCAGGTTTTCGGGTGTGACGAAGAGATAGCCGTCGGCGGCAAGAATGTGCGAGACGTCGGTATCGGCAGCCGTCATCAACGCGGCTGTGCAGCCGGTTTCGTCGCGCGCCGCTGAATGCGCTGCGCTCGCCAACTGTTGGGACGCGCCGGTCATCGTGTGATAAACGATGATCAATCGCTTCATGCACTGCGGCTGCCAACGGATCCTGCAGGAAAAACCGTGAGAGCAATGCGTACCAATCGGGAAAAGCGTCGTGCAAACGGCGTGGATCCACAAAGAACGTCTCGCTCGAGACCGCAAAGAACTCAGCCTCATCCTGCGCGGCGTACGGATCGAGCGGCAGGTGCGCGTAGTAATGATCGACTTCATCGGACTCCGGATCCAGATCATCGGGTAGCTCGGCATCGATCAGGTCGAGCTCTGCGGCGAATCGATTAAATGATTGATCCAAAACGCTGCGCCACCGATCGAGCGACAGCGGTTTGTGCATGTGCGAGGAAGGGAGGTACACCATCGGCGTCACCATCGAGCAGATCGATTTTGTGCACGAACTCATGAATGACTACGGAATATGCCGCGCCTGCGCCGGTAGCGCTTTGCTGCGCGTCCTCCCACGACAGCACCAGCGGCCCGCCGTCCCACGCTTCACCAGCAATCGGCTCGATGAACTCATGCACGACGCCGTCATCGTCGGTGACGCTCCGCGGGACCAGGAACTCGCTTGGATAGACGACGATACTTTTCCAGCCGCGATACCAGTCGAGGCCAAGGTTGAGCACCGGCAGGCACGCCTGCACCGCAATGCTGACCTGCATTGCTGCTGTCAGCGCGAGGCCGGCGGCGGCGGACATTTGTTTGTCGGCAAGCAATTGCGCAGCAAGGATCCGTAACCGGTCGCGCTCGTCGTTGGTTAGCCGTTGCACGAATGGCAGAGTCGCGCAAGTCAGCTTCCAGAGCGGATCGGGAATCGCCACCGATGTCGATCGAGTCCAACGGTTTAACAGCGTCCGCATCGTGGAATTGTGCCGCACGATTGATTGCACTGAGCGCTTATCCTTCCGTCATGCACATCGCGCATCCCGCCGAGCTGACGCAGCCACCGCTCGATCTTGATCGCACGCTGGCTCTGGTTGAACCTCTGTATCAGGACAGATCGCTCGCGACTGGCGAGTCGTTTCTCGCGCACGCGCGCGGCACGGCGGAGATTGTTGCGCCTTTGCGCAACGACGCGGATTTGCTGTGCGCTGCCTGTCTGTTTGGTGTGCACGACGTTCTTCGGGAGCCTGATGAGTGGCTGCGAGCTCGCTTCGGAGCGGGCGTCGCACAGCTCGTGACCGATCTCCGGCAATTGATGAAGCTTTCGGAGCTGACGCGCAAACAAAGTGATGCAACGAACAAGAGACACGGAGTCGACGACCAGGCAGAAGCGTTGCGCCGCATGCTGCTTGCGATGGCCAACGACTTGCGAATCGTGCTGCTGCGGTTGGCGTCGCGTTTGCAGACGTTGCGGTACTACGCGGCCAGCAAAGCCGCTGGACCGGAGCCGATCGCGCGCGAGACGATGCGGCTTTATGCGCCACTCGCGAATCGTCTCGGCATATGGCAAATGAAGTGGGAGCTGGAGGATTTGTCGTTCCGCTTCCTTGAGCCGCAGACCTACAAGGAAGTGGCGCGGCTGCTCGATGAGAAGCGGATCGAGCGGCAGGATTTCATCGTCGACGCGACGAAGCGCGTGCAGCAGATCTTGAGCGAGGCGGGCATCGCCGCCGAGGTCGTCGGGCGACCGAAGCACATCTTCAGCATCGTCAACAAGATGCGGACCAAGGGACTTGCGTTCGATCAGCTACGCGATGTCCGTGGCCTGCGCGTGATCGTTGACAGCGTGCCGGACTGTTACCAGGCGCTGTCGGCGATCCACCAGGAGTGGACCGCGGTCGCCGGCGACTACGACGACTACATTGCGCGTCCGAAGCTGAACGGTTATCAGTCGCTGCATACCGTCGTCACCGATGATCACGGCCGCACGCTCGAGATCCAGATTCGCACGCAGCAGATGCACGAATCCGCCGAGCTGGGGTTGGCGGCTCACTGGCGATACAAGGAACGTGGGAAGCCTGCCGCAGGAAGGCCGGGGGCCCAGGGGCCCGAAGACAGCGACGCGCAGCGAATCGCCTGGTTGCGGCAATTACTTGCGTGGCGCGAAGAGGTCGATCCCGCGTCACCCGCAGGTTCCGGTGGCGCCGCGCGCGATGAGCGAATGTACGTACTGACGCCGCAGGCACGTGTGGTCGAGCTGCCGGCGGGCGGCACACCGGTCGATTTCGCCTTTCACATTCATTCCGAGGTCGGCTATCGCTGTCGCGGCGCGCGTGTCGATGGCGTCATCGTTCCGCTGAACACGCCGTTGAAGAACGGTCAGACCGTCGAGATCATCTCCGCCAAGTCTGGCGGGCCGAGTCGCGACTGGCTAAATGCCGACCTTGGATTTCTGAAGAGTGCGCGGTCCCGTGCCAAGGTGCGACAGTGGTTCAACGCGCTCGAGCTCGAGCAGTCGATCGCCGCCGGACGCGAGCTGATCGAGAAGGAATTGCAGAGGCTGGGCAAAACGGCCGTCAAGCTCGACGAGCTGGCAAAGCGGCTCGGCTTCGGCAGCGTCGATCAGCTGGCCGCTGCGGCGACCAAGGATGAGTTCAGCTTGCGCTCGATCGAACAGGCGCTGGCGCCTGCAACGGTTCAACCGGAGCCGACGCCCGCGCCCTTGATCGGTCGCCCGGCGGCGGTCCCGCTGCACCGGCAGGCAAAGGCCAGGTCCTGGTGGTCGGTGTCGATTCGCTGCTTGACCCAACTCGCGCGCTGCTGCCGGCCGGCACCGCCCGATGAAATCGTCGGCTACGTCACGCGCGGCAAGGGCGTGTCGATTCACCGCGCAGCCTGCTCGAATCTGAGGTCGCTGCTGAACGCGCGCCTGAGCGCGTGGTCGATGTGACCTGGGGCGCGCGCAGCAGATGCGGTGTATCCGGTCGAGCTGCTGGTGCTGGCGCAGGATCGGCCGGGAGTTCTGCGCGACATATCGGAGGTGTTCGCGCGCGAGAAGCTCAACGTCGTCGGCGTCAATTCGAGCAGTAGCAAGGGCGAGGCGCGGATGCTGTTCACCGTCGAAATTCGCGGTGCATCGGACATCGGCCGAGTGCTGACGGCGGTGCGTGAAGTGAAAGATGTTTTCTCCGCGCGGCGTCGCTGACCTGCGAACCTGCACGTCGATATATACTTCGCGGCCCAGGCGCGTAGCTCAGCTGGTTAGAGCACCACCTTGACATGGTGGGGGTCGTTGGTTCGAGTCCAATCGCGCCTACCATGCACTGACAGACAACAGGAAAGGCATCAAATGACGTTCCGAACTACGTTTACCACCTCTTGATGACGGGACGAGTTCGCCTTTCGAAAACAAGTGCGGCTCGCCGCACTTTTTTTTGATTGGAGCAGACGACATGATTTCAATTCGATTACCTGACGGCTCCAGCCGCAGTTACGACCAGCCGGTGACGGCGGCTCAGGTTGCATCTTCGATCGGCCCGGGCCTCGCCAAGGCTGCGCGTCGCAGCGAAGGTTGACGGCAAGCTGGTCGATGTTGCCCATCTGATCGACCGGATGCCGACGTTGCGATCGTCACGGACCGCGACGCCGACGGCATCGACGTCATCCGGCATTCGACGGCGCATCTGCTCGCCTACGCGGTCAAGGAGCTGTTTCCGGAGGCGCAGGTCACGATCGGCCCCGTGATCGAAAACGGCTTTTACTACGACTTCGCCTACAAGCGTCCGTTTACGCCGGATGACCTGGCGGCGATCGAACAGAAGATGGCGGAGCTTGCGCAAAAAGGATGAGCCGGTGGTGCGCGAAGTCTGGAAGCGCGACGACGCCGTGAAATTTTTCGAGTCGATCGGCGAAAAGTACAAGGCCGAGATCATCGCGTCGATTCCGGCGAACGAAGATATTTCGCTGTATCGCGAGGGCGCCTTCATCGATCTGTGTCGCGGGCCGCACGTGCCGTCGTCGGGCAAGCTAAAGGTGTTCAAGCTGACGAAGGTGGCCGGCGCTTATTGGCGCGGCGACCAGGCGAACGAGCAGTTGCAGCGCATCTACGGCACGGCTTGGGGCAGGAAGGAAGACCAGGACGCGTATCTGAAGATGCTCGAAGAAGCCGAGAAGCGCGACCATCGCAAGCTCGGCAAGGAGCTCGACCTGTTTCACTTTCAGGAAGAAGCCCCGGGCCTGGTGTTCTGGCATCCGAAGGGCTGGGTGATCTGGCAGGCGGTCGAGCAATACATGCGCGCCGTGTACCGCGACAACGGCTATCAGGAGGTCAGGGCGCCGCAGATTCTCGACCGCTCGCTGTGGGAAAAGTCGGGCCACTGGGAAAAGTACCGTGAAAACATGTTCACGACCGAGTCGGAGAACCGGTACTACGCGCTGAAGCCGATGAACTGCCCAGGACATGTGCAGATCTACAACGCCAATCTGCACAGTTATCGCGAGCTGCCGTTGCGCTACGGCGAGTTCGGCTTCTGCCATCGCAACGAGTCGTCGGGCGCGTTGCACGGTGTGTTGCGCGTGCGCGGCTTCGTGCAGGACGACGGCCATATTTTCTGCACCGAGGATCAGATTCTCGACGAGTGCGTCGCGTATACGGCGTTGCTGCAGAAGGTGTATCGCGATTTCGGCTTCGAGCAGCTGCTTTACAAGGTGGCGACACGGCCCGAGCAGCGAATCGGTTCGGACGAGATCTGGGACAAGTCGGAAACGGCGTTGATCGAGTCGCTTGCGGCGATCGGGCGTCGAGTTTGAAGTGTCGCCGGGCGAGGGCGCCTTTTACGGCCCGAAGATCGAGTACACACTGAAGGACGCGATCGGTCGACCCTGGCAGTGCGGCACGATGCAGGTCGACTTCTCGATGCCGGAGCGGCTCGGCGCCGAGTACGTTGCCGAGGACAACAGCCGCAAAACGCCGGTGATGCTGCATCGGGCGATTGTGGCGCGCTCGAGCGGTTCATCGGGATGCTGATCGAAAACTATGCCGGCGCGATGCCGCCGTGGCTGGCGCCGGTGCAGGTCGTCGTGGCTTGCATTTCCGAGCACCAGGCGGCATATGCGGAAGATGTTGCGCAAACACTGCAAAAACAAGGCTTTAGGGCGGAATCCGATTTGCGCAATGAGAAGATCAACTATAAGATCCGCGCCCTCAGCCTGCAGAAAATCCCCTACATTCTTGTTGTCGGCGACAAAGAGAAGCAAGCGAACACGGTATCCGTGCGCGCGCGTGGTGGTGCGGACCTAGGCGTGATTCCCCTGTCCGAGTTTGCCGAACGTCTGAAGCTCGACGTTGAGCAGCGCAGAATGTTGTCAGCGTGTCAAATCAGACATGTCAGCCAAGCGCGGTTTAGTTTTTAAATTTTTGGAGAGGTAAATATCGCTCAAGAACGTTCGCACCGGATCAATGGTGAAATCAGTGCCCCGGAAATACGTCTGACTGGAATCGAAGGTGAAGCTCTGGGAGTAGTGAAGCTGCCCGATGCGCTGCGCATGGCCGAGGAAGCTCAGGTCGATTTGGTGGAAATTGCTCCCACGGCCGTGCCGCCCGTCTGTCGCTTGATGGACTACGGCAAGTTCAAGTATCAGGAGCAGAAGAAGTCGCACGAAGCGAAGCTCAAGCAGAAGCAGATTCAGATCAAGGAAGTCAAGTTCCGTCCGCAGACCGACGAAAACGATTACCTGACGAAAATGCGGAACTTGATTCGCTTTCTGGAAGAAGGCGACAAAGCAAAAATCACGCTGCGGTTTCGCGGCCGCGAAATGGCGCATCAGGAGTTTGGCGTGAAGCTGCTGGAGCGTGTGCGCGACGAGCTGGCGAACATGGCGGTGGTGGAATCGATGCCGAGATTGGAAGGGCGCCAGATGGTGATGGTGATGGCGCCGAAGAAGAAGAAGTAAGTCGCCAGCGGCAAGCCGCCGGCTTGCCACTGGTAACATACAAGTGGGAACAGGCTTCAAGTCCCTCAACGGAGCGCCTGCAATCATCTAAAAACGAAAGGACGGCTATGCCGAAGATGAAGACGAAAAAGAGCGCTGCGAAGCGCTTCGAGGTTCGCGCCAGCGGATCGATCAAGCGCGGTCAGGCGGCCAAGCGCCACCTGCTGACCAAGCGCACCACCAAGAACAAGCGCCATTTGCGCGGTCCGGTCAATATGCACGAGGCCGATGTGAAGTCGGTGCGCCGCATGCTGCCGTACGCATAGGGAGCGACGATGCCAAGAGTAAAACGAGGTACTACCGCGCGCGCGCGGCACAAGAAAGTCCTGGCGCAGGCCGTCGGGTTTACGCGCCGCCGCAAGAACGTATTCCGCGTCGCCAAAGAAGCGGTGATGAAAGCGGGGCAATATGCATACCGCGATCGCCGCAACAAGAAGCGCGTATTTCGCGCGTTATGGATCGCGCGTATCAATGCCGCGGTTCGTGAGCACGGAATGAGCTACAGCGTATTCATGAACGGTTTGACCAAAGCGGAAATGGGTCTGGATCGCAAAATACTGGCGGACATGGCAGTGCTCGACAAACCCGGCTTTGCGGCGGTCGTTGAAAAAGTTAAGGCTACGATCGCGGTTTGATCGCAACCCAATAGAACAGTAAGAGCAAAACGGGGCCTAATGCGAGGCCCCGTTTTGTTTACAGATCTTTCACTTCGAGATGACTAGCGAATTGGATCAACTGGTGGATGAAGCGCGGGCCGCGTTCGCAGCTGCCTTGCAGCCTGCCGCGCTCGAAAACGATAAGGCGCGCTTTCTCGGCAAGAGCGGCGCGATCACCGAGCGACTGAAAACGCTCGGCAAGTTGCCGCCGGAGAGAAGCGCGTAGCGGCGCGAGTATCAACGTCGCCAAGGAAGCGATCGAAGGCGCTGCTTGCCGAGCGCCGGCAGGCGCTGGCCGAGCTTGCGGCTAGGAAAAGCAATTGGCGGCCGAGTCGATCGACGTCACGTTGCCGGGCCGCTCTCGTAGTCGAGGGCGCGATCCATCCCGTCGCTCGCACCTGGATGCGAATCGAAGAGATCTTTCGCTCGATTGGGTTCGATTTTGCCGACGGCCCTGAGATCGAAACCGATTGGTACAACTTTACCGCGCTGAACAGTCCGGAGAATCATCCGGCGCGCTCAATGCAGGACTCGTTTTATGTTGAGTGCAACGATAGCCGGGCCGGCCGTTGGTGTTGCGAACTCACACAAGTCCGATGCAGGTGCGCTATGCACGCATGCATCACCGCCGATCAAAGTGATTGCGATCGGACGAACGTATCGCGTTGACAGCGACGCCACTCACTCGCCGATGTTCCATCAGGTCGAAGGCCTTTGGCTCGACCACAACATCAGCTTTGCCGACCTGAAGGCGGTGTACACGAATTTCCTGCGGTGCTTTTTTGAAACCGATGATCTCGAGTGTGCGCTTTCGGCCGTCGTATTTCCCGTTTACCGAGCCATCGGCAGAAATCGACATGATGTTCACCAGCGGCGCTCGCAAAGGGCGCTGGCTCGAAATTTCGGGCTGCAGGTCAGGTACATCCCGACGTCATCCGCAACTTCGGCTTACGACCCCGGCAAACCATAGGCTTTGCGTTTGGCTCGGGGCTCGAACGTCTGACGATGCTGCGTTACGGCGTCGAGGATCTGCGGCTGTTCTTCGAAGGCGATTTGCGCTTTCTGCAGCAATTCACCTAGGCGCCGCCGATGCAATTTTCAGAACAATGGTTGCGTAGCTACGCGAACCCGCCGCTGTCCAGCGACGAGTTGGCGGATCGCGGTTGACGATGGCGGGCTCGAGGTCGAGAGCAATGAACCTGTTGCGCCGCCTTTTGCGGGTGTCGTGGTCGCCGAGGTTAAACGTGTTGAGCGGCCCATCCGAAGGCCGACAAGCTCACCGTGTGTGAGGTCGACATCGGTGCCCAGCAGATGCTTTCGATTGTTTGTGGCGCTCCCAATGTCGCGGTTGGGAATCAGGACGCCTTGTGCGGTGGTCGGCGCGTCACTTCCGGGCGGCATGCGAGATCGGGGCGGCGACGGTTCGCGGCGTCGAGTCGCAAGGCATGCTGTGCTCCGCACGCGAGCTCGGGCTATCGGACGATCACGCCGGACTGATGCTGCTCGATCCGGACGCGCCGGTCGGAGCAGATCTGCGCGATTATCTTGCGCTCGACGACCGAACGTTCACGATCAAGCTCACTCCGGATCGTGCCGATTGTTTGAGTGTGGTCGGCGTCGCGCGTGAAGTCGCTGCGCTGATATCGAGGGTCAGCGCGCTAGCACTGCCAACGCTCGATGCTCAACGCAGTTCGCCGATGCAATTCCGGATCGCGAGTGCCGGTGACTGTCGAAGCTTCGGACCTATGCGGTCGCTTTTCGGGGCGAGTCATTCGCGGTGTGAACGCACGGGCGCATACGCCGCCTTGGATAAGGCAGCGGCTGGAGCGTAGTGGGCAGCGGCCCATTTCGGCTTTGGTCGATATCTCCAATTACGTGATGCTCGAGCTTGGGTCGGCCGACGCATGTGTTTGATCTGGACAAAGTGCAGGGGAGGTTGACCGTGCGCTGGGGCCGCGCGGGCGAACACGTCGAGCTGTTGAACGGTCAGAGGTCGAAGTGGATTCGGCTGTCGGCGTGATCGCGGACGCGCACGGTGTCGAAGCATTGGCGGGCATCATGGGTGGCGCGCGGACATCCGTGTCGCTGGATACCCGAAACATCTATGTCGAGGCGGCATTCTGGTGGCCCGACGCGGTCCGCGGGCGCGCCCGGCGCTATAACTTTTCGACCGATGCCGCACACCGTTTCGAGCGCGGCGTTGACTTTGCGACGAATGTCGAGCATGTCGAATACATCACGCGACTGATCGTCGAAGTCTGCGGCGGGCAGCCGGGCCGATTGATGATCAGACGCTTTCCGTGCCGCAGCGCAAGCCGATCTCGATGAGCGCCGAGCGCTGCCGGCGCGTGCTTGGCATGCCGATCAGATGCAGACGCCATCGCGTCAGCGCATTTCGTCGCATCGGATTTGATTTTCGAGCGAGACGGCGACAAGTTTATCGTCACGCCGCCGAGCTTCAGCTTCGATCTGGAAATTGAAGAAGATCTGATTGGCGAAGTTGCGCGCCTTATCGGCTACGAAAGTATTCCCGCGCATCCACCACTGACCGTCCGGCAGATGCGTGCGGAGCCGGAGGAGCGGCGTAGTGCGCATGACATACGCCGCGCACTGACACGCTGCGGGGTATACCGAGCTGATCAACTATTCGTTCGTCGATCCGCAATCGGAGAGCGATTTTGCGGCGAATCAGGATCCGATCGCAGTGTTCAATCCGATTGCAAGCCAGATGTCGGTAATGCGAAGCACGTTGCTCGGCGGACTGGTCGAACTCGCTGGTCTATAACGTCAATCGCAAGGCTCAATCGCGTTCGGGTGTTCGAGATTGGCCGGGTATATCGGCGTGACCCGCTGCAACAGGATGGACCTTTGCAGGTAGCAGGAGTTGATCAGCCGAGTCGCGTCGGCGGCGCTCGCCTACGGGGCGAATGATGACGAGCAATGGGCAACGCTGCACGCGACGTCGATTTTTTTGAATCAAAGGTGATGTGAGGCGTATGTTGCCGAGCGCAAGATTTGTGGCGGAGCCGCATCCGGCGCTGCATCCGGGCCGCAGCGCCGCGATCGAATTGACCATAAAGGTCGGCAATCATCGGTCAGCTACATCCGCGCTGCAGCAACATTACGACCTACCCAAGGCGCCGGTTGTATTCGAGATCGATCTCGAGCCCCTGCTGGTGCGGCCGCTACCTCGTCATGTCGAAATTTCGAGGTTTCAGCCGGTGCTGCGCGATATTTCGGTACCGGTGGACGACGCAGTGCCGTCACAAGCGATGGTCGACGCGGTGATACACGCGGCCGTCCTCAGATAGCCGCCTGTCGGCGTTGCGCGAGTTCCGTGTGTTCGACGTGTATCGTGCTGCCGCCAAATTCAAGCAAAGTCGCGGAAGCGAGCGCTAACGCATTGTTAAATAACGAGAAAAGCCTTGCGTTCCGAATTGTTCTGCAAGATACTGAGCGCCCGGTCAGCGATGCTGATGCTGACGCTGCAATCGAAGCGGTACTTCAAGTTCTGAAGCAACAATTCGAAGCGCGGCTGCGTCAGTGAAGCCGAGATATGAGACAACCCGACCGTTGATATGCCTACAGCCGACTTTAAATTTCCCGAATTGCCGCGTACGGCCGGTGCGATGCAGCCCCCGGATCGCAACGCGCCAAGACGATGACGAAGGCCGAGCTGGCCGAAGCGTTGTTCGATCGGCTCGGGTTAATAAGCGCGAGGCAAAGGATATGGTCGACGGGTTCTTCGATGAGATTCGGCAGGCGCTTGAGCGCGGTGAGTCAGTGAAGTTGTCAGGGTTCGGCAATTTTCAGCTGCGCGACAAGCCGCAGCGCCCAGGCAGAAACCCGAAAACAGGTGAAGAGATCGCGATAACTGCCCGCCGTGTCGTAACTTTTCATGCCAGTCAAAAGCTGAAAGCTGCGGTTGCCACCGCCGCTGCTATTCACTGATACGCCGCGGTTGCCTCGTACGTCCAACTTTCACTGCGCTTGACCTATGCAGCGCCACGAAGCTCTTATCCAGCTGCCCTCGATCCCCGCCAAGCGGTATTTCACAATCGGTGAGGTGAGCGACTTGTGCGGGGTCAAGCCGCATGTGCTGCGCTATTGGGAGCAGGAATTCACCCAGTTGCGACCCGTCAAGCGGCGTGGGAATCGGCGCTATTACCAGCACCATGAAGTCTTGCTGATCCGCAAGATCCGCGAGCTGCTGTACGAGCAGGGCTTCACTATCAGCGGGGCGCGCAATCGGCTTGACGATCATGACCAAAGCGAGCGCAACGCCGCGCGCCGGCCGAGTTGCTGCAAATGACCCGCTGCGGTGAACGGCGACGGCTCAAGCATGTGAAGACGCTCGACATGGCGCACTGCAAGAGGAACTCGCTGCGATTCGAAAGCTATTGCGAACGACTCGTAGGTACTAGCGGATATACTGCGCCGTTCGGGGCGTAGCGCAGCCTGGTAGCGCACTTGCATGGGGTGCAAGGGGTCGCGAGTTCGAATCCCGCCGCCCCGACCAAAGGTTTAGTCAGGGAAGCCGGTGTGCGCTTCGCGCACACCGGCTACTTTTTTTATGCGCATTCTTGTTTCCAACGATGACGGTTATCTTGCGCCCGGTCTCGCGGCACTGGCGGATGCGATGCGACCGCTGGGCGAAGTGACCGTCGTTGCGCCGGAACAGAACAGCAGCGGAGCGAGCAACTCGCTGACGCTGCATCGTCCGCTGACGATCAGCCGGGCTGAAAATGGATTTACGTTCATCAACGGCACGCCAAGTGATTGCGTGCATGTCGCATTGACCGGACTGCTCGATCAGATGCCGGATCTGATCGTTTCCGGAATTAACAACGGCCAAAACATGGGCGATGATACCATTTATTCAGGCACCGTTGCGGCGGCGATGGAAGGTTATCTGTTTGGTATTCCGGCAATCGCGTTTTCGTTGCTCGACCGCGGCTTCGAACACCTTGATGTGGCGGCAGACGTTGCGCGGAAACTCGTCGAGCGCTATATCAGCAGGCCGATAGCGAAGCCATTTCTGTTGAACGTCAACGTGCCGAGCCTGCCGCGCGAGCAGATCAAAGGTATCGTCGGTACGCGCCTGGGTAAGCGTCATCCATCCGAGCCCGTGGTGCGGATGATGAATCCGCGCGGCGAGCCGATTTACTGGATCGGTGCGGCGGGTCCTGCGCGCGAGGGCGGGCCGGGGACGGACTTTCATGCCACCGCGTCGGGCTATGTGTCGGTCACGCCACTGCAGATTGACCTGACGCACAACGAACAACTTCAGGTCGTGAGTGACTGGCTCGACCAGTTGACTGGATCGGATGACGCGTTCTCAGCTTCACGGCGGAACAGACGAGCAGCCGAGTGGGCTCGTATCAGCGCGGGTCAGGGACCGCATGGTCGAGCGTGTTCGTGAGCTGGGCGTTCGGGATCCGCGAGTACTGGATGCACTTCGCAAGGTGCCGCGTCATTTGTTCGTCGACGAAGCGCTTGCCAGCCGCGCCTATGAAGACACCGCGCTGCCTATCGGTCATGGGCAGACGATTTCGCAGCCCTACATCGTCGCGCGAACAGCGGAACTGGCTCTCGAAGATCTTGCCCGACGCGCGCGCTGCGCGGGTACTCGAGGTTGGTACCGGGTGTGGTTACGCCGCTGCGGTGCTGGCACAGCTCTTCGGCGAAGTCGTCAGCGTCGAACGCCTGCGAGCGTTGCATGAGAAGGCGCGAGAAAACCTGCGATCGTTGCGCTTGTCCAACGTGCGGTTGATACTTGGCGATGGTGCATTGGGTGTCTCCGCGGCTGCGCCCTTCGACGCCATTGTTGCCGCAGCGGCGGGCGACAAGATTCCGCCCGCGTGGATCGAGCAATTGAAGGTAGGAGGCCGCATCGTTGCGCCTGTCGGTAGCTGGAATCAGCAGTTGACGATCGCAATCAAGGATGCGAATGGAAGCGTACAGAACAAGCCGCAAGGAGCCGGTACGCTTCGTCCCATTACGAGGCGGGGTTGCCTGAAATTCCGATGGATAGCAGCTTGATGATCCGATGGTGTGCGTTACTTCCGGCGTTGGTTCTCGCGGCATGTGCGAGTCAGCGTCCGGCACCGGTGGTTGATCGCTCGGCTCGCAGCCCTGTTATCACAACTACGCCGGCCCAGCCTCCGACGGTGTCGCGGGTAGCCAAGGACGGCATCTACGTCGCGCAGCGGGGTGACACGCTTCAGAACGTTGCACTCGCATTCGGCGTCGGTGCGAAAGATCTGGCGCGCTGGAACGGAGTTTCTGAGTCGGATGTGCTGATTGCAGGACAGACGTTGCAGGTGACGCCGCCGGCGAGCGTTGCAACCGTCAGTCCAATTACCGGTAGCGGACAGGCTGAGGTTCGGCCGCTGCCACCGCCAGGAACGTATTCACCAGCGCCGGCACCAGACGCGCCCGCACCGTTGCCGCCTGTCGTCGCGCCACCGACGGCCACACCGCCCGTGCCCGCCTCACCGCCTACGACCGTGCCGCCAATCGCAGCGATCCCTGAGCCATCGCGAGCATCGGCAGCATCGTTGCCTTGGATTTGGCCCACGCCGGGCAAAGTCATCGAAACGTTCGACGATCCTCGCAACAAGGGAATCGATATCGCAGGCAACGAGGGTGCGCCGGTGCAAGCCGCGGCGGATGGAGAAGTTGTCTATGTTGGCAGCGCGGTTCGCGGCTACGGCAATCTGGTGATCGTGCGTCACAGCGACGACTTCATCACGGCGTACGCACATAACCGGAAGGTGTTGGTAGCGGAAAAGCAATCGGTCAAGCGCGGTCAGGCGATCGCCGAGCTTGGACGCTCCGATGCCGACCGCCCGAAGCTGCACTTCGAGATTCGTCATCAGGGCAAACCGGTCGATCCTCTCAAATACTTGCCAGCCAGATCGCAGTGACGCCGGTTCTGGTTTTCGATATCGAGACGATCCCCGATATCGCGGGGCTGCGGCGTCTGCGCGCTGAATGGCGTGATTTCGCTGATGCCGAAGTTGCCGAATGCGCATTCGAAGAGCGCCGCGGTAAAGGGGGTGGCGGCGATTTCCTGCCGCTGTACCTGCAGCGAATCGTTGCGATCTCGTGCGTGCTTCGAAACGACGCTGGATTCCGGGTCGGTTCAATCGGGGCCGCGAACGACCCTGAGGCCGCGTTGATCCAGAGCTTCTTCGGGATGATCGACCGTCATACGCCACAGATGGTCAGTTGGAACGGGAGTTGTTTCGACCTTCCGGTGCTCCACTATCGCGGTCTGCTTGCGGGCGTTTCGGCGCAGCGATACTGGGAACTTGGCGCCGACGATCCCGAGTTCCGCTACAACAATTACATCGGCCGCTATCACACGCGACATACAGACTTGATGGACGTGCTGTCAATGTATCAATCCCGCGCGAGCGCACCGCTCGACGTGTTATCGAAGCTCGCCGGCTATCCCGGCAAGCTTGGGATGGACGGCAGTCAGGTGTGGCAGGCGTATCGCGACGGCCAGATCGAGCAAATCAGAAGCTATTGCGAAACTGACGTCGTCAATACTTATCTGTTATTCAACCGATTTCAGAAAATGCGCGGGGTGTTGGACGGTCCGCAGCACGCAGCCGAAGAAGCGCTGGTGCGCGACTCGCTGCAACGCCTGCCAGCATTGCACTGGCGCGAGTATCTCGATGCGTGGCCCAGTGCGGTCGCCTAGTGAGCGGCGAACGCTTCGAAGCTGAAATCGAGTCGCTCGACCAGGAAGGGCGCGGCGTCGCGCATCGGGACGGCAAGGCAGTTTTCATCGAAGGTGCGCTGCCCGGCGAGCGGGTTGTATACGAGCGATACCGGAAGAAAGCACGCTACGAAACCGGTCGTGCCGTTTCTATAGAGCGGGAATCTGCGATGCGCGTCGTGCCACGCTGCCCGCACGCCGGTTTGCACATCGGCGCCTGTGGAGGTTGCTCGATGCAGCACATCGAGGCCCGTGCGCAGGTCGCGTTGAAGCAGCGCGTACTCGAAGACACGCTCTGGCACCTGGGTAGAGTGCGTGCAGAGACAATGCTGCGTCCGATTGAGGGCCCGGCCTGGCATTACCGGCATCGCGCTCGAATGGCGGTGCGTTACGTCGCGAAAAAGAGTGGCGTTTTAGTCGGCTTTCATGAGCGCGCAAGCAGCTATGTGGCCGACATCCGCCAGTGCGAAGTGCTTCCCAAAAAAGTCAGCGATCTTTTGCTGCCGTTGCGTGAACTCGTACATTCATTGACGCTTCACGAACGCTTGCCGCAGATCGAGGTTGCGGTCGGCTCGGTGATGAATCGCACTGTCGTGATGCTGGTGTTTCGTGTGCTGCAGTCACCGACCGCCGAAGACTGCAGGCTGCTTCGCGAATTTGGATCAACGCATGAAGTCGACATCTGGCTGCAGCCGGCGGGCCCCGATTCCGCGGCACCGCTTGATCAGCACCAGGCGCAGCGGCTTGAGCTGCGCCTGCCGGAGTTCAACGTCGCCCTGCCATTTTCTCCAACGGACTTCACGCAGGTAAATCATCGCGTCAATGAAGTGCTGGTATCGCGTGTCGTGCGGCTGCTCTCACCAGTGCAGACCGACATCGTTGCCGACTTCTTTTGCGGACTGGGTAACTTCACCTTACCACTCGCCACGCGTGCGAAGAGAGTCGTAGGCCTCGAAGGCAGCGCACCGTTGGTTGAGCGAGCGCGCATCGCGGCCGACAGCAACGGACTCGCTGACCGAACGCAGTTCGAGGCACGCAACCTGTTCGATTTCGCGCCCGACGACTGGCACGGGCTGTGCGCGCGCTTTGGAGCGATCAACAAAGTGCTGATCGATCCGCCGCGTGAGGGGGCGGTGGCATTAGCGCAGGTTCTCGCGCTGGCGGCCCGGGAGCGCGCCGACCCCATGCGAGTCGTTTATGTCTCCTGCAACGTCGCGACGCTTGCGCGCGACTGCGGGATTCTGGTCAATCAGGGGGCGTGGACGTTGCGCGCCGCGGGTGTTGTCAACATGTTTCCGCATACATCGCACGTTGAATCCATTGCGGTGCTGGAGTCGAAACCCTGATCGAGCCTTCGCTGCCGCAGGGGCTGCGTGTTAACATTTCGCGCTAAGTAGCGCGTCGCAAGTCTTTCATTTGTCGAGCTTTTTAGATTGCTCGGAACTGGCTCAAAGTCGCAATAAAAATCGCAACAAAATCGGAAAAGGTCAGCGGATGGCGGTAGAACGAACATTGTCGATCATCAAGCCGGATGCCGTCGCGAAGGACGTCATCGGTCGGATTTACTCTCGCTTCGAGGAAAGTGGGTTGAAAGTGATTGCCGCCAAAATGGTGTCGCTATCACGATTGGAAGCCGAAGGGTTCTACGCCGTTCATCGCGAGCGGCCGTTTTTCAGTGATCTCGTGGCGTTCATGGCCTCGGGGCCCGTGATGGTGCAGGTCCTTGAAGGTGATAACGCCATCGCAAGGAATCGTGAGCTGATGGGTGCCACCGATCCGAAGAAGGCAGCGGCCGGTACGATCCGCGCCGATTTTGCCGACAGCATCGACGCCAATGCGGTTCACGGCTCCGATAGCGCAGTAACTGCAAAGGTTGAGATCGAATATTTCTTTGCGCAGATGAATCTGTATTCGCGATAGAACAATGTCTCGCGTCAATCTGCTCGACTTCGACGCTGCTCAGCTGACGGCTTATGTTCAGTCGCTTGAAGAAAAGCCGTTTCGAGCGCGCCAGCTGTTGCGCTGGATCCATCGGCGCGGAGCAGGCGATTTTGATGCCATGTCAGACCTTGCCAAATCGTTTCGAGCGAAGCTGTCTGAGCAGGCCAGCATCACTTCCCCGCCTGTTCTAAGCGACGTTGTCGCCGCGGACGGCACGCGCAAGTGGCTGCTTGATGTCGGACTCGGCAACGCGATCGAAGCGGTTTTCATTCCGGAAGAAGATCGCGGCACGCTATGCATCTCGACGCAGGCGGGATGCGCGGTCAATTGCGCATTCTGTTCAACGGGCCGCCAAGGGTTCAACCGCAATCTGACTACGGGGGAGATCATCGGCCAGCTGTGGATGGTTGAACATCTGCTACGGCCGCAATCAGAATCGCCGCAGAACGACTCCGATCGCGTCATCTCAAACGTCGTCCTGATGGGCATGGGCGAGCCGCTGCAGAACTACGATGCAGTGTTGCCCGCGCTGCGACTCATGCTCGACGACAATGCCTATGGTTTATCGCGTCGACGCGTGACGGTTTCGACGTCGGGCATGGTGCCGCTTGATGGATCGTCTGGCGCAAGACTGCCCGGTCGCGCTCGCGGTGTCGCTGCATGCATCAAACGACGCATTGCGGGACACGCTGGTGCCGTTGAACCGGAAATACCCACTGCGGGAGTTGCTCGCGGCATGCCGCCGCTACTTGCGGACCGCGCCGCGGGATTTCATTACGTTCGAGTACGTAATGCTGGACGGAGTCAATGACAGCGATCAGCATGCCGCCGAGCTGGTCGCGCTGGTTGCCGATGTGCCGTGCAAGTTCAACCTGATTCCGTTCAATCCCTTCCCTCAGTCGGGATTCGAGCGCTCCTCAGGGCAACGCATTCGTAGTTTTGCGCAACACTTGACGGAGGCCGGCATCATCACCACTACGCGCAGAACACGTGGTGACGATATCGACGCGGCGTGCGGCCAGCTGGCGGGCGACATTCGTGATCGAACCCGGCTTAATGAGCGCACAGCGCGGAAGGTCATTCCGTTAACCGCAAGCGCGCATTAGAGGATTCCATGGATTCACGCCTGATGATCTGTGCAACGTTGGCGCTGCTATGCGCTGCGTGCACCACGACGACGACAACCACCGTGACCAACGATGGTTCTTCAACGATTACCAACGAGCGCTCCTCAAAGAAACTCACCGAGGCTGACCTCCGTAACCGTGCGCGTGCGCGCACTGACCTGGCGGGTGGTTATTACCGCAACGGCCAGCTCGCGGTTGCACTGGATGAGGCGCGGCGCGCCGTCGCGATCGACCCCAGCTACGCCGAAGCCTATGGCTTGCTCGGTCTGATCTATATGGACATGAAAGAGCAGCGTGACGCCGAGGAAAGTTTTCAGCGCGCCCTGAAGCTCGACGCGGGCAACTCCGAGTTAAATAACAACTACGGCTACTTTCTTTGCAATACAGCGCGCGAGCGGGAATCGATCCCATACTTCAATCAGGCGATCCGCGACCCGCTTTACCGCACGCCTGCCAGAGCGAACCAGAATGCGGGCCAGTGCCTGATGCAGATCAAGGACTACCAAGGGGCCGAGCCTTACTTGCGCCGCTCGTTTGAGCTGGACGCGGGCATGGCCGTGCCTAAGTTTTTGCTTGCGAAGCTGTATCTCGCGACCAATCAGGTGGAAAAGGCCACGTTTTATTACAACATTCTCGCCAAGTCGATTGAGTCGTCCGCGGAAAGTCTGTGGCTAGGGTTGCGCGTCGCACGCGCCAATGCCGACCTGCGCACTGAAACTCAGCTTGCAAACGAACTGAAACAGCGCTTTCCACAGTCGCCGGAAGCCGCGGCGCTCGCGCGCGGCGACTTCAATGACTGATCAGAGTCTGGTCGCGGATGCGCGTACTGGCGCCGCGCAAACAGACTTCGACTCGACGCAGGCTAGTGGTGCAAGCGCCGCTGGATACGGCGCACGTCTCGCTGCTAACCGAGAGCGCGCAGGCCTAAGCATCACCGACATTGCAGCCACATTGCGGCTGCACCCAAATCAGGTGCGCGCGATCGAGCAGGAGGACCTGGCGCGCCTGCCCGCGCTGGCCTACGTGCGCGGCTTTATCCGCAGTTACGCACGTATCGTGAATCTCGATCCCGAGCCTCTGTTGTCTGACCTGAATGCAAAGCTTTCACCGGTGCGCGAAACAGTCGTGGGCGGAATGGCGACCGACTATGACGCGGCACGGGCTGCGGGGCGCGAGCGCACATTTCCGCAATGGGCCATGGGCATTGCTTTGGTCATTCTGATAGCGCTCGGCGTAATCGGGTGGCAGGCAACAATGCAGCCGCCGGCCGCGCCGCTGGAACAGGTCGCGGTTGTTCCCCCGGCGACGTTGACAGCGCCGTCATCCGCGTCGCCATCGGCACCAGACAGTGCTGTGCGGGCCGACACCACGCAGGCTTCTGCAAACGCAGCCGCGACGGGCGACACAGCAGCAAACTCGGCCGCGCTGATCGAACCCGTTCCAGCACCGGCCGACACAGCGGAGCCCACGGTTGCGTCGAGCCGCGCTGCCAGTGGAGCGGCACCCACTGTGCTTCTGCGCTTCACCGGGGATTCGTGGGCCGAGGTGACGGATCGCAACGGCAAGATTCTGTTGTCGCAGCTGAGCTCCGCGGGGGCCGAGCACGCGCTCGACGGTGAATTGCCGCTGAACGTTGTGATCGGCGACGCTAACTTCGCATCGGTCGAGGTCCGCGGCTCCACGTTCAATCTGCAGCCGTTTACGCGAAACAACGTTGCGCGATTCACGATCAAATAGCGGAGCTGTCGGTGAATCGTCCTGTCGAGTTACCCAACTGCCTGCCGCAAGCTGCGATTCCCGCGGCCCGGCGTCGTACGCGCCAGATGCGCGTCGCGTGGGCGGATCAAGTGGTCCGCATCGGCGGCGACGCGCCTGTAGTGGTTCAGTCGATGACCAACACTGATACTGCTGACGCGATCGCGACCGCAATCCAGGTGAAAGAGCTCGCACAGGCCGGATCTGAAATTGTGCGGATCACTGTCAACTCGCCGGAAGCCGCGGCCGAAGTTGCACCAATTCGCGACCAGCTCGACAAAATGGGACTCGACGTCCCTCTGGTCGGAGATTTCCATTACAACGGCCACAAGCTGCTGACACAGTTTCCCGCGTGCGCACAGGCGTTATCGAAATATCGAATCAACCCTGGAAATGTAGGCCGCGGCGTGAAGGGCGGCGACAATTTTGCGCAGATGATCGAAGTCGCTTGCCGCTATCGCAAGCCGGTGCGGATCGGCGTCAACTGGGGTAGCCTCGATCAGGAATTGCTGGCGAAAATGATGGATCAGAACGCGCAGCGCGCGGAGCCGCTGGATGCGAAGGCAGTGCTGCGCGAAGCGTTGGTGCAATCGGCGATTGCAAGTGCCGAGCGTGCCGAAGCGCTTGGGCTTGAAGAAGACATGATCTGCCTTTCGGCCAAGGTCAGCGGCGTGCAGGACTTGATTTCTGTCTATCGAGAGCTGTCGCGACGGTGTGACTATCCACTGCATCTTGGCCTGACCGAAGCCGGTATGGGTAGCAAGGGCATCGTGGCCTCGACGGCCGCGCTCGCCGTCCTCTTGCAGGAAGGCATCGGCGACACGATCCGCATTTCACTGACGCCCGCGCCGGGTGAGTCGAGGACGACCGAAGTTCAGGTTGCGCAGGAAATTTTGCAGACTATCGGGCTTCGCGCGTTTACGCCGATGGTGGTCGCATGCCCCGGCTGCGGGCGCACGACGAGCACGTTCTTTCAGGAGCTCGCCGACGACATTCAATCATGGCTGCGCGCGCAGATGCCGCTTTGGCGCGCAGAGTATCCCGGGGTTGAGTCGATGAGCGTTGCCGTGATGGGATGTGTCGTCAACGGGCCGGGTGAAAGCAAGCACGCGAACATCGGGATCAGTCTGCCGGGCTCGGGAGAAGCGCCGGTCGCTCCAGTATTCGTCGATGGTGTTCGCACCGTGACGCTGAAAGGTGAGCGAATCGCGGCGGAGTTTCAGGCGATCGTCGATGCCTACGTGCGCCGTACGTATCCTGCCAAGTCGGCGTCGACTGCAGCAGCAAGTCCAGCGCATCATCACTAAGCGATGGCCAATGTGAAGTTTGCCGCGGTGCGCGGCATGAACGATTTGTTGCCTGCGCAAGCGCCGGTATGGGAGTGGTTCGAGGCGCGCGTGACTGACTGGGTTCGGTCATACGGCTATCAGCAGATTCGCACGCCGGTTGTCGAACACACCGATCTATTCGTGCGGGGCATCGGCGAAGTCACCGACATCGTCGAACGCGAGATGTACTCGTTCGAAGATCGGGCGAATCAGGAGCGGTTAACACTGCGTCCTGAGTTCACTGCGGGAACGGTGCGGGCGGCGGTCGAGCACAGCCTGACCTATGACGGCCCGAAGCGCGTATGGTCGATGGGACCCCTGTTCCGGCACGAGCGGCCACAGCGCGGACGTTTCCGGCAGTTTCATCAGGTCAACGTCGAGGCACTTGGCTTCGCGGGGCCCGATATCGACGCCGAGCTGATCGTGATGCTTGCGCGGCTCTGGAAAATTCTGGGAATCAAGAGCGCGCGGCTCGAACTGAACTGCCTTGGCCAGGCGGACGAACGCATGCAGCATCGCACCGCGCTGGTCTCTTACTTCGAGCAACATCGGAACGAGCTTGATGCTGATTCAGTGCGCCGGTTGGGCGTCAATCCGCTGCGCATTCTGGACAGCAAGAATCCAGCGATGGCGAATCTGCTGAGTGACGCGCCGCAGATCACCGCGTACCTGGGCGACGCATCGAGCCGACATTTCGAAGGGCTGCAAGAATTGCTTGCAGCCGCTGGTATCGAGTTCAAGATCAATCCGCGTTTGGTCCGTGGTCTCGATTACTACAACCTGACTGTCTTTGAATGGATCACTGACGAACTCGGCTCGCAGGGGACGTTGTGCGGTGGGGGACGCTACGACACGCTGCTCGAGCGTCTTGGCGGCAAGCCGACGCCGGCAATAGGCTTTGCGATCGGCGTTGAAAGAGTTATTGAATGCCTGACGCAATCCGGGCACGTCGATACTTCGGCACAAACAGACGTCTATGTCGTGCATCAGGGTGGGGCTACTGCAAAGCGCGCATTCCTGACGGCGGAGCAGTTGCGTGACGCCGGACTCGACGTGATTTTTCATGCCGGCGACGCGAGCTTGAAGTCGCAAATGAAACGTGCTGATGCGAGCGGAGCCGAGTTTGCAGTGATCATCGGACGAGGCAGAGATGGCATCCGATTCAGCGAGTGTGAAGAACCTACGAGGCCCGGAAGGAGTGGCAAGGACGGAGCAGCGTATCGTGCCGCTCCACTTATTGGCGGATACGCTGGTGCTCGAGCTGAGTGCCGATGATCAAGATCACTAGGACGGCGGAACATTTGCATGGCTTATGACTTACAGGAGCAGGAACAGCTCGACGAGCTCAAGGCGTGGTGGGGCAAGTACGGCAATTTGATTCTGACCGTCGCAACGGTCGTGTTGCTCGGCTTTGCCGCATACAACGGCTGGCGCTGGTATGAGCGCAATCAAGCTGAGGAGGCGGCCGGCGTTTATGCCGAGTTCGAGCGTGCGATGACGGCCCGAGACGCCGAACGCGTCAAGACGCTCGCGTCGACGCTGACAGACAAATACGCTCGTACCGTCTATGGGCCGATGGCTGCATTGCAGGGCGCTCGCTGGGCTGCAGAGAACGGAGATCCCGCCAGCGCAAAAGCGCGCTTGCAATGGGTCGTTGATCATGCCGATCATCCGGAGATTGTCGCTATTGCCCGAGTGCGGCTGGCTGGTGTGCTGCTCGATGAAAAACAGTTCGATGAAGCGTTGAAGGTGCTCGATAACGCCGGCTCGACGGTGCACGCAACGGCGATAGCGGACCGGCGTGGTGATGTGCTGTTCGCGCAGAACAAAATAGAGGAAGCGCGCGCTGCGTATCGTGACGCGCTCGCAAAAGCCGCTGCGGAGCATCCACTGCGGCAGATCATTCAGCTGAAGCTTGACGCGCTACCGCCGACGGCCACGTCATGAGCGCACGCGTTTTGGCATTCATTGCCGCCGTCAGTTTGGGCGGATGCTCGTGGCTTCCATCGTGGCTGGGCGGACCGCCCTCGAGAGCCGTACAGCCGACGGAATTAACCGAGATCAAGCCAACGTTGAACACACGCGTTGCGTGGCGTGCATCGATCGGTGCCGGCCGCACCGAGACGCTGCAGCCGGCCGTGACCGAGAACGCTGTATATGCGGCCGCTGCGGACGGCGCCGTTGTGCGACTCGCGCCCGACAGCGGGCAGGTTGTATGGCGCTCCGATATCAAGGCACGTGTGAGTGCGGGCGTCGGTAGCGATGGATTCACGGTGGTTGTCGCGACTACGCGCGGCGAGATCATCGCGTTGGGCGCTGATGGCAAGGAGCTATGGCGCTCTCAGGTGGGTGGCGAGATGCGCTCGCCGCCGCTGGTCGGACGTGGGCTGGTGGTCGTGCGCTCGACCGATTACCGGGTCACGGCGCTTGACGCCGCGAGCGGCCGTCGACGCTGGGCATATCAGCGCGCGAACGTGCCGCTGACACTGCGAAGCCTTGCCGAGATGGTGTACGCGGGTGATTTTGTGATCGCCGGATTTCCGAGCGGCCGTTTGGTGGCATTGAACACTGCAAACGGCGCGGTCCGCTGGGATGTCGCCGTCTCGGAACCTCGTGGCGCGACTGAAGTTGAGCGCCTCGCCGACGTTGTCGGCGCACCATTGGTTATCGGCAATGAGGTCTGTGCAGCGTCGTATCAAGGGCGCGTTGGATGCTTCGATGCGACCAGCGGCAGTCTGCGCTGGTCCAGCGAGATTTCAGCGCGGTCGGGTCCGACCGCGGATGAACGGCGCGTTTATGTCGTAGATGCGCGGTCAAACGTCGCGGCCTTTAATCGGGCGGCGGGATCATCAGCGTGGCGACAGGACAAGCTGATGCATCGCGACCTATCAGCGCCGCTCGCGCTACGCCGTGCAGTTGTTGCCGGTGACTTTGCTGGCTTTGTGCACTTTCTGTCTCCAGAGGATGGTGCGTTCATCGCACGCGTTCCTTTAGCGGCAGAAATCGTCGCCACGCCTCGGCCTCTTGGTGGCGGTGTAGTCATCCAGGCTCGCGACGGCACGGTTGCGTTGATAACGACTGGAATGAAAAGCCGGCGCTGCGCGCCGGCGACGGCTTTTATGAAACCCGTAGTTGCGATCGTCGGCCGTCCCAATGTCGGCAAATCGACGCTGTTCAATCGGCTGACACGCACTCGCGCTGCGCTGGTCGCCGACTTTCCGGGTCTGACACGCGACCGGCATTACGGAGAAGGTCGGATCGGGCCGCGCGACTACATTGCGATCGACACCGGCGGTTTCGAGCCGGTGAACGCAGAAGGCATCGTGCGGGAAATGGCTGCCCAAACTGAACAGGCCATTGCCGAGTGCGACGTCGTGATTTTTGTTCTCGATGCACGCGAAGGTCTGACGGGTCAGGATCAGCGCATCGCAAAGCGGCTGCGCGTCGCCGGGCGGCCGATCGTGTTGGCTGTCAACAAGGCCGAAGGCCTCACCGAACAAGCTGCAGCGGAGTTTCACGAGCTAGGTCTGGGCGAGCCCTGGTTGATTTCAGCCGCGCACGGCGAGGGCGTCGAAGCGTTGATGCAGACAGCGCTAAGCGGATTTCCGCGCGCGGACCAGCCGGAGGAGGAAGAGCCAAGCGCGGACAAACGCATTCGAGTCGCCGTCGTCGGCCGGCCGAACGTTGGAAAGTCGACGTTGATCAACGCATTGCTTGGCGAGGAGAGACTGATTGCATTCGATCAACCGGGCACCACGCGCGATTCGATCGAGATCGATTTTGATTACGGCGGCCAGGGCTTCACGCTAATCGATACCGCCGGACTTCGCCGCCGCGGCAAGGTATTCGAGACGGTCGAGAAATTTTCTGTGGTCAAGACGCTGCAATCGATCGCCGACTCCAACGTGGTCATCTTGCTGCTCGACGCGGCGTCCGAGATCGCCGATCAGGACGCCCATATCGCGGGCTTCGTGCTGGAAAGTGGACGTGCGATGGTCGTCGCTGTCAACAAGTGGGATGGGTTGGATGCGTACCAGCGCGAGCGGATCACGCGCGAAATCGAACGCAAACTGCACTTTCTCCGCTGGGCACGCTTCCATCAGGTCTCGGCGCGCAAGCGAACCGGATTGAAACCGATGATGCGTTCGGTGACCGAGGCTTATCGCGCCGCATTTGCACGATTGCCAACGCCAAAACTTACTCGCGCACTGATTGCCGCTGTTGAGCGCCAGCAGCCCGCTCGCGCCGGTCACTCGCGCCCCAAACCACGCTATGCGCACCAGGGAGGCCATAACCCCCCGGTCATCGTGGTGCACGGTAACTCGCTGAATCACGTTGCCGAGTCTTATCGACGCTACCTCGAGGGCCAGTTCAGGGAGCAGTTCGAGCTGGTCGGCACGCCCTTGCGCGTTGAATTTCGCACTAGCAAGAACCCGTACGTCGAATAGCGCATCAGAGCGCGGGAGCGGTCTGCGCTGGCTCGCCAAGGCTCGCCTTTTGCTTTACATTGATTTGCGCCGGCTCGTCACCATTTTCAGAGCGTGCCAGCCTTTCTTGCCGAACTGCATACGAACAAGCGTGTCAAAACGCTGGAGAAGACATGACTGCCAAAGGGCAACTATTACAAGACCCCTTCCTCAATGCGCTGCGCAAAGAGCACATTCCGGTATCGATCTATCTGGTCAACGGCATCAAGCTTCAGGGCCAGGTCGAATCATTCGATCAGTACGTCGTACTGTTGCGTAATACCGTGACCCAGATGGTCTACAAGCATGCTATTTCCACCGTGGTTCCTGCGCGGCCGGTGAATCTTGCTGCGGAGCCAGAAGCCTGAGCGTCTTCCAGGTTGACACGGAGCGGGCGCGCCATTCCACGCGCGCGCTGTTGGTCAGCGTCGCCGTTGGGCGGCGTGACGATCCGGATGCGATAGAAGAGCTAAAGCAGCTCGTCGTCTCGGCGGATATCGAGCCCGCCGCTCTGTTAACGGTACGGCGTGATCGTCCGGATCCGACCTATTTCGTGGGTGCCGGCAAAGTCGAGGAGCTGAAGACCGAGGCGGCTGTAGCAGATGCGGGTCTGGTGATTTTCGACGTCGCGCTGTCGCCAGCGCAGCAACGTAATCTGGAACGAACGCTTGGCCTGTGGGTGCTCGATCGCACCGCGCTCATTCTGTACATCTTCTCGCAGCGTGCGCAAAGCCGCGAGGGCAAGCTACAAGTTGAGCTCGCGCAGCTGCAGCACCTGTCCACACGGCTGGTGCGCGGCTGGTCACACTTGGAGCGCCAGCGCGGCGGGCTTGGGAAAACCGGCGGTCCAGGCGAGAAGCAGATTGAAATCGACCGCCGCCTGATCGGAGTCCGTGTAAAAAGGCTGCGTGAGCGCCTAAAGCAATCGGAAAAGCAGAGGCGAACCCGCCGCCGCGCGCGGTCACGCAATGACGTGGTCTCGATCTCGCTGGTGGGCTACACCAACGCCGGCAAATCGACGCTGTTCAATGCGCTGACCCAAGCAGGCGTGTATGCGGCAGATCAGCTGTTCGCAACGCTCGATACCACCGCGCGCAAGTGCCGCTTGAGCAATTCGCTGAACGGCAGTGGTGGAAACGAGGCGGTGATATCAGATACCGTTGGTTTTATCCGTGGTCTGCCGCACCAGTTGATTGAGGCGTTCAAATCGACACTAAATGAAACCGCCGAGGCGGACTTGCTGCTTCATGTCGTTGATGCCGCATCGCCGGCGCGCGCCGAGCAGATGGCCGAAGTTGAGCGCGTGCTGCGCGAAATCGGCGCTGACAAAGTGCCGACGATCGTCGTCTACAACAAGATCGATATCATCGATCGAGCGCCTTCGGTCGAGCGCGACTCGCGTGATAACATCGTCGCCGTTTCGGTCAGCGCGCAATCGGGATTGGGGTTGGATTTGTTGCGCGAATCAATAATCGAATTCATCGAGCGTTCGGCGGGCGGAGAAGATTCGCCGACCGATGCAAAACAAGACGAAAACATTTCTTCATGGCCCCGTGCAGCGGCGGCGTAGTCCAAAGTCTGCGCAGGTCGATATGACACTCATCAAACGGTAATGTCGCTTAACGATCCGAAGTGGGGTCGCGGTGGGAGCGGTGGCTCCGACGACGGCGATGACGGCAAGGAAGAGCCGCGTCGCGAGTCGGAGTCGCGCCCGCAGCGTCCGCAACGCCCAGGTGGTGACGGTCCGCCCGATCTCGACGAGCTGTGGCGCGACTTCAATCGCCGGCTCTCGGGCCTGTTCGGCCGACGCGGCGCGCGCCGCGGCGGCACTGGCGGCAACGGCGGTCGTTTCGGCGGATTCACGCCTGATGGCAAGGGCGCTGGGCTTGGGCTGGCGGCAGTGCTTGCCGTCATCGCGCTGATTTGGCTGGGCAGTGGCTTTTATATCGTTCCCGAAGGGCAGGTCGGTGTCGTGACGACATTCGGCAAAGCGTCTGATCAAACAACGGCTCCAGGATTTCGCTGGCGTTTGCCGTGGCCGATTCAGAACAACGAGCTGGTGGACATTTCGTCATTGCGACGCGTTGAAGTCGGTACGCGTGGGCGCCCTGAGCGGCTAAAAGAAGCGCTGATGTTGTCGGATGACGAAAACATCGTCGACATCCAGTTCGAAGTGCAGTACCGAATCAAGGACACTGGTGCGCGCGATTATTTGTTCAATAGCCGCAACCCCACCGCGGCGGTGATTCAGTCCGCCGAGTCTGCGATGCGTGAAGTTGTCGGTCGCAAGACGATGGATTCGGTGTTGTATGAATCGCGTCAGGAAATCGCGGTCGAAGTGCGCAGGATGATGCAGGACATGCTCGATCGCTATGGCACCGGCATCCTCGTACAGGCCGTTGCCATTCAGAATGCTCAACCGCCCGAACAGGTGCAGGCGGCGTTCGATGATGCGGTCAAGGCAGGCCAGGATCGCGAGCGTGAAATAAATCTGGGCCAGGCGTACGCCAATGACGTCATTCCCAAGGCGCGCGGTCTTTCGGCCCGCCTATTGCAGGAGGCTGACGGTTATCGCTCCCGCGTGATTGAAACTGCACAGGGCGATGCGTCGCGCTTTCAGCAGGTTCTGGTCGAGTACAACAAAGCGCCGGAAGTGACAAGGGACCGTCTTTACATCGATACGATGCAGCAGGTGTTTTCGAACGCCAGCAAAGTCATGGTCGACGTGCGCAATAGCAGTCCTTTGCTATATCTGCCCTTCGACAAGCTGATGCAACAGTCTCTTCAGGATCCCACCACGCGCCCGTCGCCGACAACAGCGCCGGAGCCTGCGCCGGTGCCCGAGACCCGCGGCCGCGAAAATCTGCGTACGCGTGATCGCGATGCGCGGTAGGAATACGAAAAGGCGATGAACAGAATCGTTGGCATAGTGATAGGGCTGGTACTCGTGGCAGTGGCCGTGCGCGCCAGCACGTTTATCGTCGATCAGCGCCAGTTCGCGATCGTTTTTCAGCTGGGTGAAATCGTTCGCGTGGTTACGCAGCCCGGCCTTTATTTCAAGCTGCCTCTGCTGCAAAACGTCGAATATCAGGATAGCCGCATCCTGACAATCGACACACCGCAAGCCGATCGCGTGCAAACCTCGGAGAAGAAAAACCTGCTGATCGATTCGTTCGTGCGCTGGCGGATCAGCGAGCCACGCGCGTTTCGCGTCAGTTTTCCGGGTGGCGAGCGTTCAGCCGAGGAGCGCATCTCAACGCTGGTGCGCGACGCGCTGAACCAGGCGGTCAACAAGCGCACGGTCAACGAGATCACCTCCCGGCAGCGTGAGAAGGCGATGGAAGAGATCCGCATCGCAGTGCAGGAGAGTGTGAAGGGCCTCGGTGTCGAGATCGTTGACGTCCGCCTGAAGCGCGTCGATTTTGTGCCGGAGATCAGCGACTCTGTTTATGGGCGCATGCAGGCCGAGCGCAAGCGCGTGGCGAACGAACAAAGGTCGATCGGATCGGCCGAGGGCGAAAAGATTCGCGCCGATGCCGATCGGCAGCGCGAAGTGCTGCTGGCCGAGGCGTACAGCGCGGCTCAAAAGGTCAAAGGCGAGGGCGACGCGAAAGCGTCGGCAACGTACGCGCAGGCATTTGGGCAGAACCCTGATTTCGCCGAGTTCTATCGCACACTCGAGGCGTATCGCACGACGTTTAAGAATCGCAACGATCTGATGGTCATCGATCCTTCTTCCGAATTCTTCAAATACCTGAGGGGCTCCAAGCCGGGTGGCTCGGGAGTTGCGGGGAAGGGCGCGAGCCGATAGCAGCTCGTTCATGTCCGTTATTGGTCTGGCGTTTGCGCTGATGTTGGTATTCGAAGGATTGATGCCACTCGTGGCGCCGAATGCCTGGCGCCAGATGTTTGCCCGCTTGAGTGAACTGAACGATGGCCAGATTCGGTTCTTCGGCTTGATCGCGGTGGCGGGCGGCGCGCTATTGTTCTGGCTGCAGACTTAGTCGCTTCACTTCCTGAGTTGACCATTCATTATTGCGAGACGGCCATACGGGCCATCTGGCCTTGCCATGCCGCGCTGGTTACTGCCTGAAAATATCTCCGACGTATTGCCACGCGAGGCGCGACGCGTCGAGCAGCTGCGGCGTGCGCTGCTGGATCTTTATCGCAGCTACGGTTATGAGCTGGTCATTCCGCCTCTGCTCGAGCACGCCGAGTCGCTGCTTACGGGGACCGGCGACGATCTGGACCTGCGCACATTCAAGCTGACTGATCAATCGAGCGGCCGCCTGCTCGGACTACGCGCAGATACAACACCGCAGGTTGCGCGCATCGATGCACATATTCTGAATCGCCAGGGAGTGGTGCGGCTGTGCTACGCAGGCAGCGTGCTGCATGCCCGGCCGTTGCATCCGTTGGCGGCACGCGAACCGTTGCAGGTTGGCGCCGAGCTATATGGCCTTAGCGGCGTTGCAGCCGACGTTGAAGTGCTCGAGCTCGCCGTGGCTTCTCTGCGACTGGCGGGGCTTAAGAGTGTGAGACTCGATCTCGGGCATACGGGCGTCGTGCGCGCAATTATCGAGCTTGCGCCACTGCCAGTTGCACTGGTTGATGATTTGCTGGCGTCGCTGAATTCGAAGGACGTGCCCGCGTTGCGTCAACAGGCGAGCGAGCTGCCGGCCGAAGTGCGGGCAGCATTGCTTGCACTGACGCGCCTGAACGGTGGCCGTGAGGTGCTAGACGAAGCACGTCGCAGGCTGCCGACATCTGCTGCGATCAGCGCCGCGCTCGACGAGCTTGAAGCGATCATCAGGTCCCTAAACGCCGACGACGTGTCGATCGATCTCTCGGACCTGCATGGATACCGTTACAAGACCGGTGTCACATTTACGGTGCATACCGAGGGCTCGTCAAACGAGGTGCTACGCGGAGGCCGCTATGACGATATAGGAAAGGCATTTGGCCGAGCACGTCCGGCGGTGGGTTTCTCTATCTACTTGCGCGAGCTCGCTGAGCTCGCGGTCGATGATCCTCCGCACGCGATACTCGCGCCTGCTGATAGCGATTTACCCTTGCGAGAGCTGATCGCGCAGCTGCGGCGACAGGGCGAGATCGTCGTTCAGCGACTCGAAGGCGAATCCGATCGCGTTGAGGAGAGCGATTTCACATTTGATCGCGTCATCAAGCGTCAGGACCAAACGTGGGAAGTCGTGTCACGACAGGGAAACGAATAACAAATGGTTCAGAACGTTGTGGTTGTCGGCACGCAGTGGGGCGATGAGGGCAAGGGAAAGATCGTCGACTGGTTGTCCCAGAGTGTCGATGGTGTCGTGCGCTTTCAGGGCGGACACAACGCCGGTCACTCGTTGGTAATCAACGGAAAAAAAACAATTCTTCGATCGATTCCATCGGGCATTTTGCGGCCCGGACTCGCGTGCTACATCGGCAACGGCGTCGTGCTGTCGCCGACGGCGCTGTTATCCGAGATAGACGAGCTGCAAACCGCTGGTGTCGACGTTACCTCGCGGCTTGCAATAAGCGGCAACTGCCCGTTGATTCTCGAGTATCACGTCGCGCTTGATCTGGCGCGCGAGATCAAGCGCGGCGCGTCGAAGATCGGAACCACTGGGCGCGGCATCGGGCCCGCGTACGAAGACAAGGTCGCGCGTCGCGCGGTACGTGCGCAGGATCTCTTCGACGCCGCACGCTTTGCCGATGGCGTGCGCGAAGCACTCGATCTGCACAACTTCGTGCTGCAGCACTACCTGGCTGCTAGCCCAGTTGCTGCCGACAAGGTCATCGACGACACGCTTGCGTTGGCGGATCGCCTGCGTCCATTGATCATCGACGTCTCGTACAAACTAAACAGCGTGATGGCAACCGGCGCCAGGTTGCTGTTCGAAGGGGCACAGGGTGCGTTGCTCGATGTCGACCATGGGACTTATCCGTACGTTACGTCGAGCAATACGGTCGCGGGTGCAGCGGCGGCGGGTGCGGGCGTCGCGCCGCAGCGGCTTGACTACGTGCTCGGGATCACCAAGGCGTATTCGACGCGCGTCGGCTCGGGCCCGTTCCCAACCGAGCTGATCGATGCCACCGGCGATCATCTGCGCAATAACGGACAGGAGTTCGGCTCGGTAACGGGTCGCCCGCGACGCTGCGGATGGTTCGACGCCGCGGGATTAAAGCGCGCGGTGCAGCTAAACGGGACAACCGGCTTGTGCATCACCAAGCTCGACGTGCTCGACGGATTGCCGCGCGTAATGTTGAACATCGGCTACAAGATGGACGGCAGGGAGGTCGACATCCTGCCTTACGGTGCCGACGCCGTAAGCCGCTGCGAGCCGGTGTACGAAGAGTTTGAGGGTTGGAGTGATTCGACTCTTGGCGTGCAGCGCTGGAAAGACTTGCCCGGAGGTGCGCAGCGCTATCTCGAGCGACTGTCCGAAGTGCTGGGCGTTCCAATCGATCTTGTTTCAACCGGGCCGGATCGCGATCAGACGATTGTGCTGCGTCACCCCTTTAACTCATGACCAACCCAGCCCGTTCGGAATCGGATCTGTATGTCGATTGGGACGAGTATCACCGTTCGATCGAGCAGCTGTGTCTGCAAGTGCACGAGTCGAACTGGCACTTCGATTCGCTGCTGTGCCTCGCGCGCGGCGGGCTTCGCGTGGGCGACGTGATCTCGCGCATCTACGATGTTCCTCTGGCGATTCTGGCGGCGAGCTCGTACCGCGCGGCGGCCGGCACGCGGCAGGGGCAGCTCGACATCGGTGAATACATCACGATGACGAGTGATGCGCTACGCGGAAATCTGCTGCTGGTCGACGATCTGGTCGATTCGGGAGTGACACTGTCGAAAGTTGTCGACCACTTGCGATCGCGCTATCCGGCGATTGAAGAAGTCAGAACCGCCGTCATTTGGTACAAGGGAGATTCGGCGTTCAAGCCCGATTACTTTGTTCAGTACCTACCGACCAATCCCTGGATTCATCAGCCATTCGAGGTGTACGACGCGATGGGGCCGGAGAAGTTGGCTCAACGGTTAAAGAAACAAAACAAGTCGCCGGACGCGTAAGCGGCCGGCTCCCCTGAATACATTGGTGCCCAGGAAGGGACTCGAACCCCCACAGTGTTGCCACCGCTAGGACCTGAACCTAGTGCGTCTACCAATTTCGCCACCTGGGCAAGCCGCGAATTCTAGCGGTGGTACATATCTAGTCAAATAAAGTATGTTGTTAATCAGTGGTCAGCATTGCAGCCACAGAAAGAAATTGTGAACAAAAAAATAAATCGCACGAATAGCGATGCGATCTTGGAAGCGCTCACCGCGGCTAGAACGCCGTTGCCGCCGCGTGACCTCGCCGAGCGTCTGGGCGTTGCGTCAGACGATTACGAAGCTTTCAATCGAGAAGTCGAGGAACTCGAGCGCGCGGGCCGCATTGTCCGCAATCGTGCCGGGCTGTTGCTCGTTGCGGCGCGCGCCAATTTGCTGTCTGGGCAGGTGCAAGGTCATCGCGACGGCTTTGGGTTTTTGATCCGCGACGATGGTGGGCCCGACCTTGTGCTGTCCGAGCATGAGATGGCAAAGGTGCTGCACGGTGATCGCGTGCTCGCGCGAATCACCGGCGCCGACCGGCGTGGCCGGCCCGAAGGCGAGATTGTCGAGGTTATCGAGAGCCGCACGAACAAGCTCGTCGGTCGTTTGTTAAATGAGCGCGGCGTGACCATCGTGGTGCCGGAGGATCAGCGCATTGCGCACGACATTTTGGTCCCTCCCGGCGCATCACTGTCCGCCGAACCCGGGCAAGTCGTTGTCGTCGAAATCCTGCAGCAACCGCAGCGTTACGTGCAGCCCGTGGGCCGCGTAATCGAGGTCCTCGGAGCGATTGACGATCCCGGCATGGAAATCGAAATTGCGGTTCGTAAGTTTGCCGTGCCGCATGAGTTTTCGGACGCTACCGCCAGGCTTGCGGAATCGCTTCCCGACACCGTATTGCCAAAGGATTTGCGCGGTCGAGTCGACCTGCGAGACATTCCTCTCGTAACTATCGACGGCGAGGACGCTCGCGACTTTGACGACGCGGTGTATTGCGAGCCATTGATGCAGGGCGGGCGCACGGGTGGAAGAAATAAAGGCTGGAGGCTGATCGTCGCTGTAGCCGACGTCAGTCACTACGTGAAGCCGGGCGATGCGCTCGACATCGAAGCCCAAAACCGCTCGACTTCTGTGTACTTTCCGCGACGAGTGATTCCGATGCTTCCGGAGAAGCTGTCCAACGGCCTTTGCTCGCTGAAACCCGAAGTCGATCGTCTGGTGATGGTGTGCGACTGCGTGGTCACCAACAAGGGAGCACTTGACGCGTACCAGTTCTACCCGGCTGTGATGCATTCGCATGCGCGCCTGACCTACACCGAAGTGTGGGAGGCGTTGTCAGCGCCGGATAGCAAAGAAGCGCAACGTCTGGCTAGCGTGCTGCCGCACCTGCAGAACCTGTATGCGCTTTTTGAATTGCTGAAGCGCGCTCGCGACGCGCGCGGCGCCATCGATCTCGACACCACGGAGACCTACATCGTCTGCGACCCGAACGGCCGCATCGAGAAGATCGTTCCGCGCACGCGCAACGATGCGCACAAGTTAATCGAGGAATGCATGCTGGCGGCCAATGTGTGCACGGCCGACTTCATTGGGCGCTCCAAACAGGCGGGACTTTATCGGGTACACGAAGGGCCAACACCCGAACGCCTTGCCAACGTTCGCACGCTGCTAAAGACGCTGGGATTGGCGCTCGACGGCGGCGACAAGCCGGAGCCTTCCGATTACGCGCGGCTGTTGAAACAGATCAAGCCAAGGCCGGACGCACAGCTGTTGCAAACGGTGCTGCTGCGCTCGATGCAGCAGGCAATTTACAGTCCGCACAATTCCGGCCACTTTGGACTTGCCTACAAGGCATACACGCACTTCACGTCACCTATCCGACGCTATCCGGACCTGCTGGTGCATCGCGTGATCAAGGCGATTTTGTCGAAGCAATCCTACGTACCGGAAGTTTTCATCAACGCGGATGCTGCTGTTGCGCCCGCTGCCGCGCGGGCTGCGTTGCGCGCCTCGCACAGCCGCAAGCCGACGGACGAAAGCGAAGGCACTCCGCTGTGGGAAAAGCTCGGATTGCTGTGTTCGGCTAACGAGCGCCGCGCGGACGATGCTTCGCGCGACGTCGAAGCATGGCTGAAGAGCTACTACATGCGCGAGCGTGTCGGCGAAACATATACCGGCACGGTGAGTTCGGTCGTGCCATTTGGTGCGTTCATCGTGCTCGATGATCTCTACATCGAAGGCCTGGTGCATGTGTCGGAGCTTGGCACCGAATATTTCCTCTACAACGAAGCCCTGCATGAGCTGCGTGGGGAGCGTACGGGATTGCGTTACCGATTAGGCGATCGTCTTACCGTTCAGGTCGCACGTGTTGACCTTGAAGCACGACGCATCGATTTCCGGCTGGTCAAGGCTGACACACGCAAGTCGCTGCTGGCAGCAAGTGCGCCAGAGTCGAAGGAGCGCGAGCGCAAGCGCGGCGAAACCGTTGAAGAGCGACGTGCGCGGCAGGCGAAGGTCGAGCGCCGACAGGTGCGCAGAGGGCAGTTGCACAAGATCGGCGGCAAAGGTGTCCGCGGACGTGACAGCAAAGTGCGCGCGACCAAGCGCGGACGCTGAGTTTGCGTATGACCAAGCGAGTGTTGGCAGGTTTTCATGCGGTTGGCGCACGATTGCGGCATTCACCGGAGTCGATCGAAACGATTTATGTGGACGAACGAAGGCGCGACGGCCGCATGGTCGACCTGCAGAACCGCGCCAAGTCTCTCGGTGTGCGAGTCGCATCGATCGACACGGAGCGGTTGCGCGGTCTAGCCGGCGAAGTGCCGCACCAGGGCGTGGTTGCACTGGCGGCTGAACTTGAGCACGCGGTAACGCTCGATGACGTACTGAATCGAGTCGATGCGAATACATTGCTGTTGTTGCTTGACGGTGTCACGGACCCGCGCAACCTCGGTGCGTGCCTTCGAGTGGCGGATGCTGCCGGCGTCAGCGCCGCCATCGTGCCGCGCGATCGCTCGGCGGGATTGACGCCCTCGGCGCTGAAAGCTGCTGCGGGCGCCGCTGAAACAGTGCCGCTGATTGCCGTGACCAACCTTGCGCGTGCGATGGATGATTTGCGCGATGCGGATGTGCGCATGGTGGGTGCGGCCGGAGAAGCCGGGCAGTCGTTGTTCGATCTCGATTTAACGGGTCCGCTTGCGTGGGTTCTCGGTGCGGAGGATGCAGGGTTGCGACGCCTGACGCGTGAGCGATGCGATGTGCTAGCACACATCCCGCTAGCGGGGCACGTAGAGAGTCTGAACGTATCGGTCGCAGCCGGAATATGCCTGTTCGAATCCAAGCGGCAGCGCGGTGCGTCCGGCGCCGGGGCTTGATCGGTCGCGCGCGGTGAAGCAACATAAGTTGATGCCGGTGATCTCTGCCTTCGGATCGATTCTGTTCCTAGGCGCGTTCGCGCTGCTGCCGCTGCACTGGGTCAGCATCGGCGCGCCGTGGGTGCCACTGTTAGTGACTTTCATCGCGATCCCGCTGATCGACAGGTGGGTCGGGCCGCCGCGTGGACACTCTGACGGCGCCAGTGTTGCATTCGTTCGATACATCCCTCGTATGCAGTTGATCGTGCAATCGATCCTGCTGGTACAGGTGGTACGTATCGCGTCGAACCTGGAGTGGGGTGAGCTTGTCGTTTTCGGCTTGGCCGTTGGCACCGTCACCGGCGGTATCGGCATCACGGTGGCGCACGAGCTCGCCCATCGTGCCGAGCGCATCGACCGCTTCATTGCGAAAGCGCTGCTGGTCAGCGTCGGCTATGGGCACTTCGTCGTCGAGCATGTGCGCGGCCATCATGTTCGCGTCGGCACGCCCGACGATCCTGCGACTGCGCCGCGCGGCATGAGCGTTTATCGCTTTATCGCGCGCTCCGTGGCAGGCAGTTTTAAACACGCGTGGCGTTTAGAGAAGATACGGCTCCAACATGAACGCCGCCCGCCATGGAGTTTGCGCAACTGGGTACTGAGCGGCAGCTTGCTGTCACTGCTGATGCTTGCGGTCGCAGCGACATTCGGCGGTGCGAAAGCGGCCCTTGTCTTGTCGCTGCAGGCGGCGTGGGCGATCGTGCTGCTCGAGGTCATCAACTACATCGAGCATTACGGCCTGCAGAGGCGGCGCATCAACGACCGCTACGAACCCGTGCGCGAAGAGCACTCATGGAACGCCAACTACACCGTCAGCAACTGGCTATTGTTCAATCTGCAGTTGCATCCGGACCACCACACCCATGTGCAGCGCCCATTCGACCAGCTGCGTTCGGTCGCGTCTGCACCTCAATTGCCCGCGGGTTACCCGGCGATGGTCCTGCTCGCGTTGGTTCCGCCGGCGTGGTATGCGGTGATGAACCCGCGCCTGCCGGTCGCCGCTTGAACCTGGCAAGCGTGAGCGGAGCGCGAGATGTCCTCGCTCAAGCGCGGCGCGTTGCGGTTCTGACAGGGCGCCGGCATCTCAGCGGAAAGCGGTATCCCGACATTTCGCGATGCAACCAGCGGCCTATGGGCGAAATTCGATCCGATGCAGCTTGCCTCCGAGGACGGCTTTCGAGCGGATCCTCCGCTGGTATGGCGCTGGTATGCGTGGCGGCGTGAACTGGTTCGCGCCGCGCACCCGAACGCGGGCCACCTCGCACTGGCGGCGGCGCAATCGCGGTTCGATTCTTTCGATCTGATCACGCAGAACGTCGACGGCTTGCATGTTCGCGCGGGCAGTGCGCCCATCGAGCTGCACGGCAACCTGATGCGCACAATCTGCCTGGCCCGCTGCGGCTTCGTCGAGCATGACCTGCAGCGCCTGCCTGCGGGTGAGCCGCCGCGGTGTCCCGCGTGTGGCGATTGGCTGCGCCCAGGCGTGGTCTGGTTCGGCGAAATGCTGGATCCCGCGACATTGCAGCACGCACAAGCGATAGCCACGCGGTGCGACCTGATGCTGGTTATCGGCACTTCCGGCCTGGTGTATCCGGCAGCAGGATTGCCCGCCGAGGCATTACGCCGCGGCGCGAAGGTGATTGTCGTCAATCCGCAGGCCAGTGAGCTCGACGACCTGGCGAGCGTCGTCGTGCGTGGGACGGCGGCAATCGAGCTGCCGGCGCTGCTGCCGGCCAACGACCCGGCCGCCGAGAAGCCCTCGCGTTGATGGCTGTTCTGGGCTAGAATCGCGCGCTTTTGTTTTTGCACATAAGTTTGCAAATAAGGGGCTTGCAGCCTTTGGCTCAGCTCCTCTCCTTGCCACACCGAGCGTGTCGCAGAACACCGCGGGTGGCTAACCCACAAGGAACGTTAATGCGTCACTACGAAATCTGTTTCATCGTGCATCCTGATCAGAGCGAGCAAGTGCCCGCGATGATCGATCGTTACAAGGCGATGATTGCCAATAACAAAGGCGCGATCCATCGTGTCGAAGACTGGGGCCGGCGCCAGCTGTCGTATCCGATCGACAAGCTCGCCAAGGCGCACTACGTGCTGTTAAACATCGAGTGTGACAGCAAGACGCTGGACGAGCTCGAAAACGCGTTCCGCTACAACGACGCGGTGCTGCGCCACCTGACTGTCAAGATGAAGCGCGCCGAGACCGGCGCTTCGCCGATGATGAAAATTGTCGAGCGCGAAGAAGCGCGTAAGGCGTCGGCGGAACAGTCGTCGGTGCCATCACAGGCACCCGCGCAGCCGAGCGACTCTTCCGCACCGGTCGCAGAAGCGACTGCGTAGTCGGTCGGCGAGCAGGTCAGTACACCGTGCAACCCGTGAGTGAATCAGCTCCGCATTCGTGCGAAGGCCGTGGGGAAAAGCGCGTTGCGCTACACGCCGGCTGGCGTAGCCGTGTTGGAAGCAACCTTCGAACACAATGGCAGCGTGACCGAAGCTGCAGTGGAGCGGACGCTGGCCTTCGAGTTCTCGGCGATCGCTCTGGGCGCGGTAGCGCAGGCGCTGGATCGCGAGTCACTGGGTACGACACTGACTCTGCAAGGATTCATTGCACCGCGCTCGCGTCGAACGACGCGGCTGCTGGTGCACGTGACGGAATACCAAGTTAACGAATAAAAGACGGAGTTTGAGATGGCATTCGGAGCAGGACGGGGCAAATTCAAAGGCAAGGGCAAGGGCCCGCGCCGCGAGAACAAGCAGAACGCGCTCTTCAAGCGCAAGCGGTTCTGTCGCTTCACCGTTGAAAAGGTCGAGCAGATCGACTACAAAGACGTGGACACGCTGCGCGATTTCATCGGCGAGAACGGCAAGATCACGCCGGCTCGGTTGACCGGAACCAAGGCGCATTATCAGCGTCAGCTCGACACCGCAATCAAGCGCGCGCGCTTTCTGGCGCTGCTTCCGTATACCGATACGCATTGATTGCGCAGAGGACAGAACATGCAAATTATTTTGCTGGAAAAGGTCATTAACCTCGGCCAGTTGGGCGATGTGGTCAAAGTCAAGCAGGGCTACGCACGCAATTTTCTGATCCCGCAGGGCAAGGCCCGGCGCGCGACAGATTCGGCCATCAAGGAGTTTGAAACGCGCCGAGGCGATTTGGAGAAAGCGCAGTCGGATCGCCTCTCGGCGGCACAGGCGGTTAACGCCAAGCTCAGCGGTTTTAGCGTTCGCATTCCGGCCAAGGCGGGCGTTGATGGCAAGCTATTCGGTTCGGTGACTAATTTCGACATCGCCGAAGCGCTTGGCAAACAGGGCTTCGCGGTCAACAAAGGCCAGATCCGTATGCCGCAGGGGCCGCTGAAGGCGGTCGGCGAACATCACGTGTCAGTGGCACTGCATACCGATGTGGTGGCAGACATCACGGTCGTCGTCGTCGGCGAGCAGGGCTAGAGCGAACCTGGGAACAAAATGGCGGCAGTGTGCCGCCATTTTTTTTGGCGCACGGCCGTTTGCTGCGTGGTCGCTTGTTATAGTTTGCAGCCCGCTCTGTAGTCTCCCCACTTGTCCTCGTGAATCAGCCGATCGATCCTCAGCTTGCGGCTGTGCGGCTTCCTCCGCACTCGATCGAGGCCGAACAATCGGTGCTCGGCGGGCTGCTGCTTGATAACACCGCGTGGGATCGCATCGCAGATTTAATTGGTACTAACGATTTTTATCGGCAGGACCACCAGTACATCTTTGCTGCGATCAGCCGTCTCGTTGATGCGAGCAAGCCGGCCGACTCGGTCACGGTGTTCGAGGCGTTGCGCAATACAGGGCGGGCCGAACAGGCCGGCGGGCTCGTCTATCTGAATTCGCTGGCGCAGAACACGCCGTCGGCCGCCAACATTCGCCGCTATGCCGAGCTGGTCCGTGAGCGTTCGGTGCTGCGCCGGCTTGTCACCGCTGGAGACGAGATTGCGACCAGTGCGCTGAATCCTGCCGGCAAAGACACCAAGCAGATACTCGACGAGGCCGAGACCAAAGTCTTTCAGATCGCTGAGGAGGGCGCCCGGGGCCGTCAAGGCTTTATCGAGATCCAGCCGCTGCTGACCCGGGTAGTCGAGCGCATTCAGGAACTATTCGAGCGCGCGAACCCGTCGGATGTGACCGGCGTTCCCACCGGATTTGCCGATCTCGATTCGAAGACATCGGGCTTTCAGGCGGGCGACCTGATCATCATCGCCGGCAGGCCTAGCATGGGAAAGACCGCTCTCGCGTTGAACATCGGCGAACACGTTGCGCTTGATCAGGGCATGCCGGTCGCAGTTTTCTCGATGGAAATGGGCGCATCGCAGCTGGCGCTGCGGATGTTGAGTTCGGTCGGCAAGCTAGATCAGCAGCGGCTGCGTACCGGAAGACTGCAGGACGAAGACTGGCCGCGTTTGACGACGGCAATCCAGAAGATGCACGAAGCGCCGCTGTATATCGACGAGACCGCAGCGATGACGTCGATCGATTTACGCGCACGAGCGCGGCGCCTTGCACGCACCTGCGGCCGGCTCGGATTGATCATCGTTGATTACCTGCAGTTGATGAGCGCAAGTTCTGCCGGTGAAAATCGCGCAACCGAAATCTCCGAGATTTCACGCGGGCTGAAGGCGCTGGCCAAAGAGCTTTCAGTGCCCGTCGTCGCGCTGTCGCAGCTGAACCGTACCGTCGAGACGCGTGTAGACAAGAGGCCGGTGATGTCGGATCTGCGGGAATCCGGCGCGATCGAGCAGGATGCCGATGTCATTCTGTTCATTTATCGCGATGAGGTCTACAACCCGGATACGACTGACAAAAACATTGCCGAAATCATCATCGGCAAGCAGCGCAACGGCCCAATCGGCCGGCTGAACCTGCGCTTCGATGGGCAGTACACCAAGTTCGAAAATCTTGCCCGCAATACGTCCTATTGACACGTATGACTTCGAACTTTGTTGCCGAGCGCCGTACTCCGCGTCCGCTGCGTAGCGTGCTGCGGCGGTTGGTGCCACGTGACCGGCGCTTTTACGCGTTGTTCGACCGCCAGGCAGAGCTCTGCGTCGAGGGGGTGACCGCACTGGCGCACCTGCTGTCTGATGTGCGTGACCCTGATGGTCGCGTACGTGAAATCGAGGCGCTAGAAAAGCGTGCCGATACCGTCGTCGATGACACGCTGGCCCTTGTGCGGCGGTCTCTGTTGCCGCCGTTTCCGCGTTCAGCGATTCACGCGTTGATCAATCGCTTAGACGACATACTGGATCTCACCGAAGATGTCGCACAGTCGCTGCACCTTTATCACGTGACGACGCTGACACCCGATGCGCATCGGCTCGCGGCGCTCGCGGTGCAGGGCGCCGACAAGCTCCGGCTGGCCGTTGCGCAGCTTCAGGCAGTGGATGACCCGCGCACTGCACTGGCGCTGTGTCAGGAAGTCGACGACCTCGAATCGCAGGCTGATCACGTGATGCGCGCCGCGATGTCAAAGCTCTTTCGCGATGAACCGGATACGCGCCAGCTGGTGAAGCTGCGCGCGATCTATGAGTTGCTGGAGCAGCTGACAGACGCGTGTAAGCACGCGGCGGCTGAAGTACAGGCGCTCGCACTGCGCTGATGACAACGACACTTTGGATCGTCGCGGTGCTGCTGATAGTCGTCGGAGTGGCCGGCACCGTGTTGCCCGCGCTTCCCGGTGTGCCGCTGATTTTTGGCGGCGTGCTGCTAGCTGCATGGATCGGCGATTTTCAACGCATCAGCGTATTCACGGTCGTCGTGCTGGCCGTTCTCGCGGTGGTGGGAATCGTGATTGACTATATCGCGGCTGCGATCTCAGCTAAGCGGGCTGGAGCGAGCAAGCAAGGAATCGCCGGCGCAGCCATCGGCACCGTTGCAGGAATTTTCACCGGGCTATGGGGGCTTTTGTTCATGCCGCTGATGGGCGCAGCAATCGGTGAATTCATTGCGCACAAGGACGCATTCCGTGCCGGCAAGGTCGGTGCGGCCACGTGGTTTGGTCTGCTGATCGGAACCGCAATCAAACTGGCCATCGCGTTCACGATGGTTGGCGTATTCATTGCAGCGCTGGTGTTTTGAACGTCTTGAAGCATGCATGGCGCCAAGCCCAGGACCTTCGACCGCGGTTTCTTCAGGAGTAACCCATGCCCACGGTCTCAGGGTCTTGCCACTGCGGCGCGGTTCGGATCGAAGTGCCTTCCGTTCCAGAAAAAGTTACGGACTGTAATTGCTCGCTCTGCCGGCGACTCGGGGCGCTCTGGGCGTATTACGAAGTGGGAAGCGTTCGCATCGAAGGCCACCCCGAGAAGACATCGGAGTACATCTGGGGAGACAAGACGCTGCGCACGGTTCGATGCGCAACTTGTGGATGCATTACGCATTGGGAACCACTGAACCCGGAAGTCACAGCCCGCCACGGTGTAAACATCAGAAACTTCGACGCCAAGATACTTACGTCCGTCACAATTCGGCGGTTCGACGGGGCGGACACGTGGACGTTTCTTGACTGAGGAGAAGCAATGAGCAGTGTCACGGAGTATGGAAAGCGTGGCTGGGTCATGGATCCTGAGGGCAACAAAGTCGAGCTTTGGCAACCGCCCGACGGGCAATGAGTTTCACACTCTCGTTCTGCTGCAATGTTCATTCTCGTCATGGGCGTTGCCGGATCGGGTAAGACAACCGTCGGCAAGGCGCTGTCGGATGCATTGGGCTGGCCCTTTTACGATGCGGACGACTTTCACTCCGCAGAAAACGTTCGCAAGATGGCGTCGGGCGAGCCGTTAACCGATGATGATCGCCGCCCCTGGTTGGACCAACTGCATCAGCTGATCGCTGAGCGCACAGAGCAAGCGGAAAACGGCGTCCTTGCCTGCTCGGCCCTCAAGAAAAAATACCGATTGATTCTTTGTGCCGATGGCGATGTCAAGGTCGTTTACCTGAAGGCACAACCTGATCTGATTCGATCCCGACTGGATCTTCGGCGCGGTCACTACATGCCGCCACAGCTGATTGAAAGTCAGTTCCGTGACCTTGAAGAGCCGCAAGCAGCTTTGATTGTCGACGCGGCGTGTTCGACCGAGCAAGCGGTGGCTTTCATCCGCTCAATGCTCGGCACGTAGAGCTTCCGTACAATCGTTCGTCTCAGGAGGCGCTCATTCAACTGATTGGAATGCTCGATTCGCCGTACGTGCGGCGGGTAGCGATCTCGCTGCAGCTATTGCGTGTGCCATTCGATCACGCGTCGATCTCCGTATTTCGAACGTTTGCACAATTTCAGCAGATCAATCCGGTCGTCAAGGCGCCAACACTGGTCTGCGACGACGGTACGGTACTGATGGACTCAACGTTGATCATCGAATACGCAGAGGCGCTTGCCGGTCAGCGCAAGAGCCTGATGCCTTCCGATATCTGCGGGCGCCAGCACGCACTGCGCATCATCGGGCTGGCGTTGGCAGCCTGCGAGAAAAGCGTTCAGATCATTTACGAGCGGCAGCTCCGCCCAGTCGAGAAGCTACACGAGCCGTGGGTTGCGCGAGTAACGGGCCAGTTGCTTGCGGCTTACGCAGCGCTGGAATCGGAAGTTGCCGCCAAGCCGCTAGCGGTGACGAGCAACGAGATCAGCCAGGCGGGCATCAGCGCTGCGGTTGCCTGGCATTTCACGCAGCAAACACTTCCCGAAGTGGTCGTCGCGAAGAATTATCCGACTTTGACATCATTTTCGTGCAACGCAGAATTACTACCAGAATTTCTCGCGGCGCCGCACGGTGCTGGTACTTATCGTCGCGTCGTGCGTTGAAACCCGATGCCTAAGTCAGCAGAGCGTGAGTTGCTGTTGGTCGATGGCCGCGAAATTGCGATATCGAATCCACGCAAGATCCTGTTTCCCGCCGCTGGCTACACGAAGCTCGATCTGGCCCGCTACTACATCGCAGTCGCTGCCGGTGCGTTGCGCGGCGCGGGCGGAAGGCCCAATGTACTCGTGCGATACCCCAACGGTATTGCAGAAAAATTCTTCTTTCAGAAGCGTGCGCCGGAGTCGCGCCCTGACTGGATCGAAGTCGTATCGCTGCGTTTTCCTTCCGGACGAAGTGCCGAGGAAGTCGTGCCGCGCAACGCCTCGGCACTGGTATGGATGGCGAACCTGGCGTGCCTCGAACTGCACCCGCATCCGGTACGCGCCGATGATCTCGATCATCCGGATGAATTGCGAGTGGATCTGGATCCCGTGCCCGGCGTTTCATGGACGCAGGTGCGGGAGGTGGCGCAAGTTGCACAAGCGACGTTGCAAGACTTCGGGCTGATAGGTTGGCCCAAGACGTCAGGATCGCGCGGCATGCACGTTTATGCACGAATCGAGCGTCGGTGGACTTTTGATGAAGTGCGTCGGGCTGCGCTTGCACTGGCGCGTGAAATCGAACGGCGCGCGCCGAGCATCGCGACGAGCAAGTGGTGGAAAGAGGAGCGCCACGGTGTGTTTGTCGATTACAACCAGAACGCAAAGGACCGAACCACCGCGGCTGCCTATTCAGTGCGTCCGACTGCCGATGCGCGCGTGTCCGCGCCATTGTTGTGGGACGAGGTCGATTCTTGCGACCCTGCCGACTTCACGGTGGCGACGATGCCTTCGCGCTTTCAGCGATTGGGCGACCGTCACGACGGCATCGACGCGCGCGCCGACTCGCTCGAACGCCTTCTTGAGCTATCCGCGCGGCACGAGCGCGAAGGGCTTGGCGATGCACCGTGGCCACCGCAGTACAAGAAGCAACCCGGCGAGCCACCGCGCGTTCAACCGTCGCGCAGGCGAGCGAGCAAGCATCCGTTGATTGAAATCGGTCGTGCGCAGCGCAAAGACGATGTGCTTGCAGGCCTCGAACGCTGGAAAGCGCGTCACGCCGACGCGGCGAAACACCTCGAGCCGGCCGATGTGCTGGTTGATTCGATGCGTGGCCGCTCTTCAAGCTGGACACGCATCCGGGTCAATCTGCAGCATGTGCCTGAAAACATCCGACCTCAACAAGAGCCGCTCGATCCGGACGCGGAGCCCGATCGTGATGACGATCCTAACGCTGCGAGTGAGCCGCGCCGAAAACCTTCTCGAGCTCGAAAGGTGTCGTGACTTCGAGCTGGTCGTACCGACACTCGCTCGGCGGTTTGTCGGGGCGCCACCGAAGAAAAATCGCAGCGTGCCGAAACCGATCGCCTTGCAGGTGATCGTATTTGACTTCGCATACGCGCTCAATGCGCAGTGGTTCCCACGACAGATCCTTTCCAGCACTCCAGCGGCTCTGCGCACCGGGCATGCGGGTCGAGGCATCATCGGCACTGGCCCATTCGCGCCAGGGATGGTCGTTAAGCGCGTCTTTTCTCAACGGCGCGAGATCGAGTGCGAGCTGCTTGCGCGTTGCCATCGTGAATGCTGACGTCACGCCGACATGGTGCAGCACGCCGCGATGGTCGTACAAGCCAAGCAATAGAGAGCCCACGACGTTGTTTCCGCTCTTGTGCCACCGGAAGCCGGCGACGACGCAATCTGCGGTTCGGGCGTGCTTGACCTTGATTAGCACGCGTTTGCCCGGCTCGTAAGGAATGTCCGATGGTTTAGCAATCACACCGTCGAGGCCTGCTCCTTCGAAGTGCTGTAGCCACTGCAGTGCCACTGCGCGATCGCGCGTCATCGGCGTCAGGTGCACCGGAGGTTCCACTGTTCGCAGTGCTTCTTCAAGCTGGGCTCGGCGCTCGCTTTGCGCAACTGTCATCAGGTTCGTCCCGTCGAGCGCCAGCGCATCGAACGCGACAAACGATGCAGGCGTCTGCTTCGCCAGCTTGGCAACGCGCGAAGCCGCGGGATGCAGTCGCAACTGCAGCGCGTCGAAATCGAGGCCTGCCGGCCCGGCAATGACGATTTCGCCATCAATTACGCAACCGATCGGAAGGCGCTCAAGCAACGAATCGTGCAGTTCCGGGAAATACCGGTCGAGCGGGCGCAGGTCGCGACTTTGAATGAAGACGTCGGATGTGCCGCGAAAAACGATCGCGCGAAAGCCGTCCCACTTTGGCTCAAACAGAAAGGCAGGCGAGCCTGGCAACTCCTCCGCGATCTTGGCCAGCATCGGTTCCACTGGCGGTGCGATCGCAAACATGCGTGCTGCCGCGTTCTCACCAGGGCGTTACAAGATTTCCGCCGCGTAGTCCGCGAGTCGAGACCGCTCACCGCGCTGCAAGGTGACGTGCCCGGAATGCAGCCAGCCCTTGAACCGGTCGACCACGTAAGTCAGTCCTGACGAGCCTTCAGTCAGATAAGGCGTGTCGATCTGTGCAATGTTGCCCAGGCAGATGACCTTGGTTCCCGGCCCGGCACGTGTGACGAGCGTCTTCATCTGCTTCGGCGTCAGGTTCTGCGCTTCATCGATGATCAGATACTTGCTGATGAACGTCCGGCCGCGCATGAAGTTGAGTGACTTGATGCGAATGCGCGTGCGAATCAGATCATTGGTCGCCGCGCGGCCCCACTCTCCGGCGTTATCGTCGGTCTTGTTCAACACTTCAAGGTTGTCTTCCAGCGCGCCCATCCACGGAGCCATCTTCTCTTCTTCGGTACCTGGAAGAAAGCCGATGTCATCACCCACCGGCACCGTCGCGCGCGTAACGATGATTTCGGAGAAGCGCTTGGTTTCGAGCGTCTGCGACAAGCCGGCGGCGAGCGCCAGCAGTGTCTTGCCGGTGCCCGCCTGGCCGATCAGCGTGACGAAATCGCATTCGGGGTCCATTAGCAAGTTCAGCGCGAAGCTTTGCTCACGATTGCGTGCGGTCACGCCCCATACCGCGTTTTTCGCATGGGTGTAGTCGCGCAACACCCGAAGCACCGCCGATTTGCCGCGAATCTCTCGCACTTGCGCGTAAAACGTCGTCCCATTTTCGAGATACACGAACTGATTGACCAGCAATCCACCGACGATCGGTCCATTGATCCGGTAGTAGGTGAACCCGCCGTGCTGCCACGACTCCATTCCTTTGCCGTTCTTGTCCCAGAAGCTCGCCGGCAACTGCATCACACCTGTGTAGAGCAGGTCGGTGTCTTCGAGCACCTTGTCGTTGGTGTAATCCTCGGCTTGCAGCCCGAGCACGCGCGCCTTGACGCGCATGTTGATGTCCTTCGACACGAGCACGACATCCCGCGTGGTCTGCAGCTCCTTCAGTCCACGGACGACGCCGAGTATCTGGTTATCCGCCTTGCCCGCCGGCAAGCTATCGGGCAGCGTGCCAGACACCGCCTGTGTTTGAAAGAACAGGCGGCCCGCTGCGTCCTTGTTGCCCAATGCTGAGAGCGGAATTCCTTCCTCGATCGGCGTCTTGGTCGCCGCCACCAGCGAGTCGAGCGTGCGCGAAACCTGGCGCGCGCTGCGCGCAACTTCCGACATGCCCTTTTTGTGCGAATCGAGCTCTTCCAACGTCATCATTGGCAAGAACACGTCGTGTTCCTCGAACCTGAAAAGACTGGTCGGATCGTGCAACAACACATTGGTGTCGAGCACAAAGAGCCGCGGAGCACCGGTCGATCTCGGTTTCTTCGTCACGCCTTTGCCGGGATGCGGTTGCGACTCGACGACCGCAAGACGCGTGGCCGGAGTGGGCCTTCCGGACAAAGGCTGCGGCGGATGTGTTTCGCGAGCGACCGGTGCCAGCGGTACGACGGTGTGAGATGGGCGCTCCGCGTGGGCTGGCTCGCGAGCGGGCTCCAACGGGATTGACGTCAGAACGGTGGCGGGCTTGGTCGGTGCTTTCGGAAGTGGCATCAGTGAGACGATCGAATGATCAGAGGAAACATCGAAGGGCAAGCATCATGCGAGCGACTGAGTAAAGGCCAGCACCTGATCGACATGGTTTGGCACCTTGACGCCGCGCCACTCCTTTCGAAGCTTGCCGGCACTGTCGATGACGAAGGTGCTGCGCTCGACTCCGCGCACCTGGCGTCCATACATATTCTTCATCTTCATCACATTGAACAGCTCGCATAACTTCTCATCAGGGTCCGAGATCAGCTCGAAAGGAAACTTCATCTTGGACTTGAACCCTTCGTGCGACTTCAAGCTATCGCGCGATACTCCGAGCACGATCGCATTTGCCTTCTTGAACTTCGAGTTTGCCGCGGCGAAGTCGTGGCCTTCGGTCGTGCAGCCGGGTGTGTTGTCCTTAGGATAGAAATAAAGAACGACCGTCTTTCCGCGATGCGCTGACAACGTGAAGTCGCCACCGGTGGCGGCTGCGGTGAAATCGGGTACGTTGCTGTCGATTGCAACGGGCATTGGAGGTGGGAATCCTCAGGCTTCAACGAAGAGGGCAGCCGAGACCTTGCGGCTTTCAGCTGCCAGTATGTTGTACGTGCGGCACGCAGCCTGCGTGTCCATCACCTCGAGCCCAACGCGTGCCTCAGTCAGCGGTCGTGTCAGGCGCGGATGGGGAAAGCGTTGCCGGGAGCCGGTCCCGAGCAGAACTACCTCGCTGCGCAGATCTCGCAATCGCTCGAAGCTTGCCGTGTCAAGCGCTTCGAAGCTCGCGACTGGCCAAGGCTCAACGTAATCAGGCGTGATGATCAAATTGGTTGTGTGGCGCACCCGATTGATTTCAACGAAGCCCGGACCGTAAGCAGTAACGGTATTTTGCGTGGTGGGCGTGTCGGCGTGCAGCTTCAAATCGCGTGAGACCTCAATCGGAATTGGCCAAGCGTTCGAGTACATTATAGGCACGCCCTGCGGCGTTGCAGACGTATAGAAATACGTCGGATATCAGACCTCTAGACATGACCGAGTTTTCGCGCATCAAGCGCCTTCCCCCCTACGTCTTCAACATCACTGGTGAGCTGAAGATGGCTGCGCGTCGGCGCGGCGAAGACATCATCGATATGAGCATGGGCAATCCCGATGGCCCGACTCCGCGTCATATCGTTGACAAGTTGATCGAGGCCGTTCAGCGCCAGGACACCCATGGGTATTCGGTTTCGAAGGGCATTCCCCGGCTGCGACGCGCCATAGCGACTTGGTACCAACAGCGGTATGGCGTCGAGCTCGACCCCGAATCCGAGGCAATTGTCACAATCGGATCGAAGGAGGGATTGGCGCACCTGATGCTAGCCACGCTCGATCGTGGTGACACTGTGCTGGTACCAAACCCTAGCTATCCGATTCACATCTATGGTGCGATCATCGCCGGCGCCGACATTCGTTCTGTGCGCATGGACGGTCGCGTGGACTTCTTCGCCGAGCTCGAGCGCTCGATCCGTGAGTCGTTGCCGAAGCCGCGAATGATGATCCTCGGCTTTCCGAGCAATCCGACGGCGCAATGTGTCGAACTCGGTTTCTTCGAGCGTGTCATCCAGCTTGCGAGGCAATACGGCATCTACGTCGTGCACGATCTTGCGTACGCCGACATCACGTTTGACGATGCGTACCCAAACAACCGCGCGCCGTCGATCATGCAAGTCGCCGGAGCTCGCGAGGTCGCTGTCGAGTTTTTTACGATGAGCAAGAGCTACAACATGGCGGGCTGGCGCATCGGCTTCATGGTCGGAAACAAGGACCTGGTCGCCGCGCTCTCGCGCATCAAGAGCTATCACGACTATGGAACCTTCACGCCGATCCAGGTCGCATCGATTGCCGCACTTGAAGGTCCGCAGGAATGCGTCGACGCCATTCGAAGGGAGTACCAGCGGCGTCGGGATGTGCTGGTGCGCGGCCTGCATGAAGCAGGCTGGATGGTCGAAGTCCCAAGGCGTCGATGTACGTATGGGCCGAGATTCCGCCGCCATACCTGTCAATGGGCTCGCTCGAATTTGCGAAGAAGGTGCTCGCCGATGCGAAGGTCGCCATCTCGCCGGGCATCGGCTTCGGCGATTACGGCGACAATCATGTTCGCTTTGCATTGATCGAAAACGAGCATCGGATCCGGCAGGCCGTGCGCGGCATCAAGGAGATGTTGCGGAAGGATGGATGGATCGAGCCGGAGCGAGCCGTTGCATAGGGTAATGTCAGCGGAGCCGGCCGCGTCCGCGTCCGGCGGCTTGTTGCTGTGAAGCCAATCAAAATTGGCCTACTCGGTTTCGGCACTGTCGGCCGCGGAACTTATGAGGTTCTGCAGCGCAATCAACAGGAAATTGCTCGGCGTGCTGGACGCGGCATCGAGGTCGCGGCGATCACAGTGCGCGATGTCGACAAGGCACGAGCGATCGTCGGCTCGAAAGTTCCGATTTCATCGAATTTCAATGACGTAATTCGCAATCCCGATATCGACATCGTTGTCGAGCTGATGGGCGGATACGAGCCCGCGAACTCGGTGGCGCTCGATGCGATCAAGCACGGCAAGCATGTGGTCACCGCCAATAAGGCGCTGCTGGCGCGGCATGGCAACGAGCTTTCGATGCCGCGCGAACGCATGGGGTGATGCTCGCCTTCGAAGCTGCCGTTGCTGGCGGCATTCCAATCATCAAGGCGCTGCGCGAAGGGTTGACCGGAAACCGGATCGAGTGGATCGCTGGCATCATCAATGGCACCAGCAATTTCATCCTGTCCGAGATGCGTTCGCGCGGGATCAGTTTTCAGACTGCACTCAGCGAGGCGCAGCGGCTGGGTTATGCCGAAGCCGATCCGACGTTCGACATCGAGGGCATCGACGCCGCTCAAAAGCTGGCGATTCTGTCTTCGATTGCCTTTGGCGTGCCGATCAATATCGATGCCGCGTATACCGAGGGCATTTCCAAGCTGGCCAAGGAAGACATCAAGTACGCCGAGCAGCTGGGATACCGCATCAAGCTGCTCGCCATTACCAAACGAACGTTGGCCGGTATCGAGCTGCGGGTTCATCCAACGCTTGTGCCGCTGCAGCGATTGATCGCGAACGTCGAAGGAGCGATGAACGCAGTGCTGATCAAGGGCGACGCGGTGGGCACTACGCTTTACTACGGCCAGGGTGCGGGCTCCGAGCCGACCGCATCTGCCGTCATCGCTGACCTCGTTGATGTCACGCGGCTGCACACGGCAGATCCCGAGAATCACGTTCCGCATCTGGCGTTTCAGCCGGAAGGCGTCGCCGCGCTGCCTTGGCTCAGTGTCGACGATACGGTCACCTCGTATTACTTTCGAATGCGAGTCGCAGACCAGCCCGGGGTGCTGGCCGACATCACGCGCAATCTGGCCGAGGGTCGGATCTCCATCGATGCGCTGTTTCAACGTGAGCCGTCCGAGGGCGAAAATCAGACCGACATCATCATGCTGACGCATGACGCTCTGGAGCGGGATGTGAACGCCGCGATTGCACGCATCGAAGCGCTGCCGACTGTGCTCGCACCGGTAATCCGGGTGCGGCAAGAAGAATTAGTGTAGGGCGCGATATGCGCTACGTATCGACGCGCGGCCGCGCGCCCGAGCAATCGTTCAGCGAAATATTGCTGTCAGGGCTGGCCGCCGACGGTGGATTGTATGTGCCGGCTTTTTATCCAAGCGTGAGTGCGGCCGAGCTCGACGCCTGGCGTGCGCTTTCGTACGCTGATCTCGCGAGTGCAGTGATCGGCAAGTTTGCCGACGACATCGCGGCACGCGAGCTTTCCGAGATGACGCACGCCGTCTACGCGGCGGAGAACTTCTCGAACGCTCGCGACCCAAGCCGTGCGGGTGACATTGCACCGCTACGCTGGTTGGCGCCCGGTCTGGGACTGCTTGAGCTCTCCAACGGTCCAACACTGGCGTTCAAAGATATCGCGATGCAGCTGCTCGGTGCGCTATTCCAGCGCGTTTTAGAGCAGCGCGGCCAGTGCTTGAATGTGCTTGGGGCCACGTCGGGCGATACCGGGTCCGCCGCCGAATACGCGATGCGCGGCCGTGAGCACATCAACGTCTTCATGCTGTCACCATTGGGTCGAATGAGCGAGTTTCAGCGAGCGCAGATGTACTCGCTTGCCGACGCGAATATCTTCAACCTTGCTGTTGAAGGCGTGTTCGATCAATGTCAGGACATCGTCAAGAGCGTTGCCGGTGATCTCGACTTCAAACGACGCTTCAACATCGGGAGCGTCAACTCGATCAATTGGGGCAGGGTGGTGGCGCAAGTCGTCTACTACTTCAAGGGCTATCTTGCCGCGTCTGACTCGAGCGAGCAAACGGTGTCGTTTGCCGTACCGTCGGGCAACTTCGGCAACATCCTGTCGGGCTGGGTCGCCAAGCAGATGGGACTGCCGATTCGCCGGCTGGTGCTGGCGACGAATGAAAATGACGTGCTCGACGAATTTTTTCGAACCGGCCGCTATCGTGTGCGCGGCAGTGGCGAGACCCACGCGACCAGCAGTCCGTCGATGGATATTTCAAAAGCTTCGAACTTCGAGCGCTTCATCTTCGATCTGGTTGAACGCGACGCGGAGCTGTTGCGAGAACTGTGGTGGGAAGTCGACACGCGTGGCGAGTTTCATTTGGGCGGAACACCCATCTGGCCTCTGGTCGGCTCGAGTGGGCTGGTGTCCGGCCGTAGCACGCATACAGATCGTCTTCGAACGATTCGCACGACATTCGAGAGGTACGGCATCGTCGTAGACCCGCATACCGCCGATGGCATCAAGGTCGCACTCGAACACATAGACCGGGACGTGCCGATGATTTGCCTGGAGACTGCACTTCCCGCAAAGTTTCCGCAAACCATCGTCGAAGCGATCGGGCGCGAGCCTGATAGACCAGCGGCTTATGCAGGACTTGAATCACTTCCGCAGCGATTCGAATTGCTTCCCGCTGAAGTGGATGCGGTGAAGTCGTTCATTGCCAAACACGTCGGTTAAAAGCGCGGGTGAAAGCGATCGGCTTTATCGGCTACTCGAACAGCGGCAAGACGACGCTGATCGAGAAGCTGATTCCAATTTTTCGCTCACGTGGGCTTGCAGTGTCGGCCGTCAAGAACGCGCATCATGGATTCGACATGGACCGGCCCGGCAAGGACTCGTTTCGCTATCGCGACGCTGGTGCGCAGCAGGTGCTGATCGCGACCGGCTCGCGCTGGGCGCTGCTGAGTGAAACACCGCAGCGAGCTGCGACGCTCGACGAGTTGCTGAGCGAGCTCGCTGCGTGCGACCTGGTGATCGTCGAAGGGTTCAAGAGCGAGGGCAACATTGCGCGCATCGAAGTAAGAAGAACCGGCAATGTCGATCCGCCTATTTTTCCGCACGATGCAAACGTTGTTGCCCTCGCCACCGACCACCCAGTACAGACGCACCTTCCGGTGCTGGATTTGAACAACCCCGATAAAATCGCTGCGTTCATCACGCAACTGCTGCAGTTACCGGCGCCGCGCGTCTAATTCCTTGCTCTCCGTCGAACAAGCGCTAGAGAAGCTGCTTTCCGCAGCTCAACCGGTCACCGACGTCGAGCCGGTCGAAACCATGCAAGCGAACGGGCGCGTATTGGCTACTGCGGTGGTGTCGGCGATCGACGTGCCGCCGCTGGACAACTCGCAGATGGACGGCTACGCAGTGCGCATAGCGGATGTGCCGGCAGTCCCAACCACACTGCGTATCAGTCAACGCATAGCCGCAGGACAGGTCGGCGTTGCACTACAGCCCGGGACCGCTGCGCGCATTTTTACCGGGGCGCCGATTCCCGCTGGAGCAGACGCGGTAGTGATGCAGGAAAAGTGCGAAGCCGTCGGCGACAAGGTGACATTGAGTGAGCGGCCGCCGCGCGGCGAGGCGATTCGACGAGCGGGAATCGATATCGGACGCGGCGATGTGGTGCTCGAACCGGGCGTCCGACTGCAGCCGCAGCATTGCGCGCTGGCTGCCTCCATTGGTGCTGCACGCCTCACTGTGCATCGAAGACTGCGTGTCGCCACGTTCTTCACCGGCGATGAACTGGTGATGCCAGGCGAACCACTGCCACCGGGAAGCATCTACAACTCGAACCGGTTCATGTTGCGCGGCCTGCTCGAATCGCTGGGTTGCGAGGTCAATGATCTCGGCATCGTGCCGGATGATTTGCAGAGCACGCGCACTGCACTTGTAAAGGCGGCGGCCGATGCCGACTTGATCATCTCGTCCGGTGGGGTTTCCGTTGGCGAGGAAGATCACGTCAAGCCGGCGGTGCAGGCGGAAGGCTCGCTCGATCTATGGCAGATCGCAATGAAGCCGGGCAAGCCGCTCGCCTTTGGGCACGTGCGAGACGTACCCTTCATTGGGCTGCCGGGTAATCCGGTATCGAGCTTCGTGACGTTCGTACTTTTCGCACGGCCCTTTGTCCTTCAGCGCCAGGGGAGAGTCGAGCCGTTGCACGCCATCTTTTTGCGCGCCGATTTCGACTGGCAGCAGTCCAGCAGACGACGAGAGTTCATGCGGGCACGCCTGAACGAGCGGGGTGGGCTCGATATTTTTCCGAATCAGAATTCTTCGGTGCTGACATCTGTCACTTGGGCCGACGGGTTGATCGACAATCCTTCCGAGCATTTGATTCACAGCGGAGATATCGTTCGCTTCCTGCCGTTTGCCGAGCTGCTGTCATGAAGCTGCATGTTCTGTACTTTGCCGCGCTTCGCGAGCGTGTTGGCCGCAGCGACGAGACCGTCAATGCGCCCGACGGCGTCACCACTGTTGCGCAGCTGCGCGATTGGCTGGCGCGGCGCGGTGAGCCGTGGCAGCAAGCGTTCGCGCAGACACGGCGCGTGCGCGCGGCGGTGGACCAGGCGATGGTCGATGACGGACACTCGCTGCATGACGGCGCCGAAGTTGCATTTTTTCCACCGGTCACGGGCGGGTGATCTGTGACGACGGTACGTGTGCAGTACGAGGACTTCGACGCGGGCGCTGAGATTGCACGCTTGCGTGCAGACAATTCGAAGATCGGCGCGGTGGCGAGCTTCATCGGCATCGTGCGCGATGTGAATGAAGGTGCGACAGTCGGTTCGATCACGCTCGAGCATTATCCCGGCATGACCGAGAAGTCGCTGGCGGCGATTGCAGAGCAAGCGAAAGCGCGCTGGAATTTGTTCGATGTGCTGATCATTCACCGCATCGGCACGCTCGCGCCGACCGACCAAATCGTGCTGGTTGTGACCACCAGCTCGCATCGCGGCGACGCGTTTGCGGCGTGCCAGTTCGTAATGGATTACCTGAAAACCGACGCGCCGTTCTGGAAGAAAGAGACAACCGGCGACGGGATGCGCTGGGTCGAGGCGCGCGACGGCGACACGCGCGCGCGCGAGCGCTGGCGGTAGTGCCGCGCAGAGAAGCTCCGAAAGCACGTAGCGAACAGCCGTCCGCTATCGGCCAGAAGCCGTCGTCCAGGCCCAACACCGAAAGCGGTCGGTACGGCGAATGTACTGCGCGTCAGTTGCCACAATAACGATATGATCGAGACGCAGTCGGGGTTCCCGGGTACCGTTGTTTATGCTGTAGCAAGTGTGCCCGGAGGCTCGTTCATCAAACAAGGAGGGTATAGACATGGCTGGAATGGTGAGACTGGTGTTGACCGCTTCGGTCGGCCTCGCGCTGTCGAGCAGCTTGTTTGCAGCTGCACCGACCGTCGCGACGGAAGACTTCGTCGACAAGATCGATTCGCCCTGGGACATGGCGTTCATGAAGGACGGAACCATGTTCTTCACCGAGAAGTGCAAGGGACTCTCGGTTCGACTTCCAACAGGCGCCATCAACAAGCTGCATGGCGTTGGCACCACCACCGGATATTCCTCGGCGAGCGCCGACCTGTTCTGCGACGGACAGGCCGGCATGATGGGCGTTGCGATCGACCCGCAGTTCGCCAGCAATCGCTTCATCTATGTGTACTCCAGTTCCAACAAGGACGGCAAGCATGGCAACCGCGTGATGCGGTTCAAGCTCAACGATGCGATGACGGCCGTTTCGGATCGCACCGACATCGTCGGCGACATCGGCTACAAGCCAAAGGCCAGCAAGCATCCGTTCGGCGGCCCCGGTGCGCACAACGGCGGTCGAATTCGATTCAGCCCCGCCGATGGTTTTCTATATGTGACAACGGGCGACAACCACCTCGGCATCGCGCCCCAGGATCCGAAGTACATCGGCGGGAAGGTCCTGCGTATCGACAGGGATGGCAAAGCCGCTCCGGACAACAAGCCGCCGGCCGGCTTCGATCCGCGCGTGTTCACCTACGGTCACCGCAATCCGCAGGGCCTCGCATTCCGTCCCGGCGACAATCGTCCGTTCACTGCGGAGAACGGCCCTTGGCACAGCGATGAAGTGACCGCATTGGTGAATGGCGGCAATGCCGGCTGGGATCCGCGCCCCAACGTGGGGGGCCGGAAAGACTGCCCGGACGACTACTGCGGCTACTCGCCCAACCAGATGGGCGCCATGGATCCCAAGCAGCGCGCGGCCTTCATGCCCATGACCGATCTCAAGACCTATCCGAAGGCGATGAAGCCGGCGTGGAACAACAAGGGGCTGTCGCAGGGCATGTTCTGCAACGCATTCCTGTCGGGCGCGCAGTGGAAGGACTGGAACGGCCAGATGGTGGTCGGCTTTGCCGGTATCGGCATTCACGGCACTCCCGTGGGCAACCGCCTGGAGCTGCTGAAGGTCAGTGCCGACGGGTCGTCTGCGACGAAGACCGATTTCCCCTGGCCGACGGTCGCCGGACGGTTCCGTGCGTGTGAATCGGGCCCGGACGGCAATCTGTATGTCGCGCTCGAGGACCAGGGCAAGATCATCCGTGTGAAGCCGCAGTAACTGCCACTTGCAAACGCGCTGCCTCGCGGCAGCGCGTTTGCCTTTTGTGGGACGAAGGAGAACCCGTTGCGAATCACGCTTCAATGGATTGCCGTCATCGGCCTGCTGGGCGCCGCGGGGCCGGTGCGTGCGGACTACGACCTTGCCTTGAAGAAGAACTGCACGGCCTGTCACCAGATCGACAAGAGAAAGTACGGCCCCAATTTCAAGGAGGTCGCCGCTAAGTACGGCGATCGGAAGAACGCGGTCGACATCCTCGCCAAGAAGATCAGGAGTGGTGGAACCGGCGTTTGGGGCGAGGACGTGATGCCTCCGCAGCCGCAGGTGTCGGCCGCGGAGGCGCGCGCGTTGGCGCAGTACGTGCTGTCGTTGAAGTGATCCGCTGGGGACGCCTCGCAAGGGCCTTGGGGGACGAAGATGAGTGCGGTGTGCCGAAGCCTGCTGGCGCTCGCCTTTGCTGTCAGCAGCGAGCACGCCGCCTGCCAGAACTTCTACTACGTCGAACCCGGAGTCCCCACGTGTCCGGCGGCTCCTGCGCCAACAACCGCCGCTCCGAAGGTGGTACCACGTGGGGTCTCGATGTCCGGGAGCATCAACGTGGCCTGCGGATTCGACCACGGTTCCTACACCGTCGCCTTGAACTCAACCGATCCTGGCGCGACGTTCTCACCCAAAACCTTCGTCGTCAACTTCGGCCGCATTGTTGGGAGCGGTGTCTTTGCTGTCACGTTCTCGACGGTCGGCGCGCAGCGCATCTGGACGACCATAACCTCGAACATGGGCAGCCCCGCGGTGCGGGGCCACTTCGCGAGCGCGGCCAGCGAGTTCAACGTCGTGAATCCTTGACCGGTCCGTCACCGGCGGAAGATAGAAGCTGGCGAAACCTCAATCGCTCGGAGTGCTGCCTGCCAATCTGCGGTGACGGATGCGCGCTGAATTAGCGTGGCTGCGCAGGGATTCGAGCAGCGGCATTATGGCGAACGAATAACGGACAACGGACGTCGCCGATGGGTCGAGAGCGGTCACGCGGCATCCAATGGTCACTAGCGCTAAGCAAGAAGTCGACGAACTTGCTTCATGAGATGACGCTTAGCCGCAACCGGCGGCAACGCGCATTTAGTGTGGAGCGTTCAATAGGTTGAAAAACTTCTTTCAATCAAACGCGATCGAGTAGACCAGATCGAGCGCTGTTGTGGTGCCTGCCCGAGCGATCAGCGACAGGCGCCGACTGAGCTGGTAATTCAACGCGACGTACGTGGAGGCGCCAGAGATTGCCTGCTCAAACGTCAGATACAGGTCGTCATTCAGACGCTTGCCGATCGCAACGAAGTCACTGGCGGCCGTGGTACCGGTTGCGCTACGCAATGTGCCGGCAACGGTTTCGCGCGGCAGTATCGATGAGCTGTCCTGCCCCGGGCGCAGACTGATTTCATCAATGCCCAGCGATTGCATCAACGTCGAACTCGCACTGTCGGTCTGTCCCGCAAAAAGTGCGCTGGCTGCCGCCGACAACAGCGCACGCTCCTGGCCGCCATCACCGGATGCACCTGGGGGCCTGCCGAGCACGAGCCAATTGAGCTTCTCGACGTCGGTCATCGATGGGTCGGAATACAGCCGCACAATTGGCCGCGACGCAGTGCCTCCGATCGATACGCCCACATCGACCGGCAATCCGGTTCGCACCGCCAGCACATTCAGCGCAGGGTTTTCAACCGGCCCCTGGAATGTCAGGATGCCACGCTGAATCTGCAGACGCTGCCCATAGCCCTGATACGTGCCGGCACGAGTTCTGACATTGCCTTCGGCGAGCAGCTGGCCCGGGCGGCCCGAGATGTCGAGCGCCCCATCGAGCCGCGCTTCGAGACCTGCGCCGCGAATGTAGAAACGCGGACCGAGGTTGCCGCGGATATCGAGCGTCACATCAACTGCCGTCTCGGGCTTCGAGGGTTGCTCGGCGCGCACGATGACGACGTCATTTGGCAAAGTACGCGCACCGCGCAAGCGCGAGAAATCGATATACGCGCCATCGACCTGCAGCTTCGCGTACAAATCTGCGCGCTCGGGTGCAAGTGTGATCCCACCATCGCCGCTCAGCACCATCCACCGATCCCGCCGCTGCAGCACCGGCAATCGATCGGCCTGAATTCCGACACTCCCCGTGAACGTGCGCAATGCAATGCGTGCAACCGCGCGCAGTCGTCCGGGCGTATCGAATTTCACATCCTCAGTCGCACGCTTGTCGTCGGGTGCCACACGCGGACGGCCGCTGAACAACAGCTCGTTGACGACCAGTACGCCATCTTCCAGATTCGCGTCGAGCGTGCCGTCTTCGAGGCGAAGGCCCTGCTCAACGTACGCAATGCGAAGTCCGCTGGCTCGAATCGGCCCCGAGGCCGTCGGCTCGGCGGGCGTGCCAGTAATTGCAGTTTTGATGCTGCCTGAGCCTTCAACCTGCACGCTGTCGCCAATCAACGGCCCGATCCAGCTGAGGTCGGGCAGCACCGCGTCAACGTCAATTCGAAACGGGCGATTGCGCGCGATCTGAACGCCGCCACTGGTGTCGACGTAGGCATCGATCGTTGCATCCAGACGACCCAGCGCTCTGCCGCGCACATAGGCCGTACCCGTGACGCGATTGTTCAAGACGTTCAACGAAAGTCCGAGGTCACTGATGCCGATTGGATTAAGTGCATCGATCCCGCCGTAAATATCGCCCGTGGTGCGCTCGACGACGATCACACCCGTCAGCATTTCGGCAAGCTCGAACTCCCACCGGCCGCGCAGCGTAAGTGGAGGCCGCTCGCGGCTGCCACTACGGATGACGCGGCGCGCGGCAGTCGCGTGTGCGTCAAGCGCCTGCGGCTTCAGCCCTTCGAACGTGCCTGACGTGCGCCAGCGTCCATCAGCTGAACTGAACTTCGACTGCGGAAAACTGCGTGCCGCGCGCGTCGAAGCGTGCGGGCCCGAACGTCACTGTGCCCTGCGCGAGTGCAAGCGGCGTTGGTTCTGATAAGCGAAGCTCGAGTGGCTTGCCGCTTTCAGCTGCGATCAGCGTTCCGCGCCACCCGTATTTTTGCGCGGCATCTGCACGCCAGCCGCCATTGGCGACGAACCGCACCGGCTGCTTCGACAGCGTTGTTCCGTTCAATTCAAGCGTGTGATCCGACGTCACGCCGCGGGCGACCAACGTCGCGCTGGCAAGTGAGGCATCGGGATTGGCAGCGCGATGGCCGGTCATCTTCGCCATCACGGCGAGTGGAGCGGTTGCTGCCGCTCCGCCGGTGATCGACACGACGAGGCTGTCGACGGTCTGAGCGTTGGCAAATTTCAAGTCGCTCGCGGTGATCTCCGCACGCAACTGCGGCGCCGAAAATTCGCCGCTGGCGGTCCCACGTGCGCTTAGGCTTCCTGACGTGCGGGGCAGAATCTCTGCCAGCTGCGGTGCGATCAGCTCGAACGTCAACTCGCGGCCCGCGCCCAAACCGCCACTTGCCGTGAGGCGTGCGGAACGAGATGCGACATTGACGTCGAGGTCGATGCGCTGATCCGCTAGCGCAACCGTGGCGCGGCCGTCTAGCGCGCGGCCCATCAGTTGACTGTTAGTGAGCGCGATATCGGCACGGCCGATGATCGTTGGCTTGAATCGCGCATCGAGCTCGAGCGTTCCATTCAATCGCGTGTCGAGTCCTTTGACGAGCCGTGCGAGGTCGAGCCTGTCGAATACGCCTTTGGCGCGTGCGGCGTAACTTCCGTGCAGCTCGATGCGACCCGTCAGTTCGGCGGTGCCGTCGGCAATACGCAATCGCGCGGTTTCGACATTCAATATCTGGTCACGCAGAAGCAGATTGAAATCTGCGGCGATCGCGAGACCTTTCACTTTTCCCAGTGCAATGGCATTGTCGGTACGCAGGGTTCCGGTGAATCGTTGCGATCGATCGACCAACACGTAGTTGAGCGAGCCATCGATGCGAGTTGGCGCGGCAGTGGAGTAGATCGTCGATGCATCGATGCCGGTCAACGTCAGCGTGGCATTGATGCCAGTGGCAGAGGACCAGGTCATGTTTCCGCTGGCTGCGCCGCGAATGCCTTCGACGCGATGCAGTGCCAGAGTCAGCGTGTCGGCAGACCAGGTGAGCGCGCCACGCGCTGATCGTACGGGTACTCGCTGCTTATCGATCGGTCCGGCATCCAGGTTCTCGACTGAAAATGGTCCCTCAAGACTGAATCCGGAGTTCGCCGCGACTGTTGCAGAAACAGGTTTCAGGCTCGCCTGACCGCGCAACCGCATCGCCGGCGCGCCGTCGAACCACGCCGCAGGATTGAAGTGCGCAATGTCCGCATTGAGCTGACCCAGCGGCACCGGAGAAAATGGCGTCAAGCGTGCGGTGATCTGCGCACGCGCGTCCTCACTGTCCGCTTCGATTTCTACGAACGCATCAAGCAGCGTGCCGCTTGCACGCGCTTTCGCCGCAACGCCATGGTCGCGCAGCGTGGACGCAAGTTGCGCCTCGGCGTGCAGCGAAAATGGACTGCGCGCGTCGACGCGGCCATTAAGCGCAACCCTGCTTGGTCCATATTGAAGCGCGGCGCGCTCGATTAGCACAGCGTCCGAGTTCAAGCGGATGTCGGCCGCGATGTTATGGATGACGCGCTGCGCAGCGCCTCGGGCGCCAAATCGCAGTTCTGCAACCTCCAGATTGCGCACGCGCAAATCGATCGGCGTTGCGAGCGACTGCGGCGGTGTCGCAGGCTCATCGCTTGGCACCCAGTCGAGCGTCGCTGTGCGGGCGGCGACGCGCTCGAAATCGAATACGCGCTGCCGCCAGCGCAACTCGTACGGTTCCACAGCAATATCGGCTGCCTGCAATGACCAGGTCGGGCCTTTGACCGCCAAGCTGCCTGCGGTAAACCCATCGCGCAACGATCCCGAGACATCGCTGACGGTCACCGACGTGTTGAGCCGCGAATTGAGCAACACGACAAAGCGCAACCCGCTTGGAGTCGTATACATCCACCAGATTGCTGCGGCACTGCTGACAAGAATCAGCAGCGATCCGGTCAATAGTCCGAAAAGCAGCGTGATCCAACGCGAGCGTCGGCGCGGCGTTGCGTTCTGCGATGGATTCACGTTCGCCAAATCAGCTAGAAGGCAATGGCAACCGAGAAGTGCAGACGGAGCTGCTTTTCTCGCTCGCCGTAAGCGACATCGACGGCGAGCGGCCCGGCCAACGTCCGCCAGCGCACGCCCATTCCAACACCGACTGCGGCCTTCATCTCCTTGAATGAGTCCGCCGCATCACCCACATCGACGAATCCGGCAACACCCCAATTGCCGCCCCAGCGCTGCAACCAGTGGACGTATTCGACGGAGCCCACTGCTAGGGCGCGTCCGCCAACGATCGCTCCGCCTCGGCTGACGCCGATGCTTTCATAGTCGTAGCCGCGCACAGTCGTCGACCCGCCGGTGCGAAACAAAAAACGCGTCGGCACGACGTCTGCGGTGTCGACCTTCACCGAACCTAACTCACCTCGCATGATCAAGACGTCGCGTTCGCCGACCGGGAAATACTGAGCAAGACGGCTATAACCGCGCACGAAAGTTTCGTTCAGATTGGTGCCGCTGGCACCTACTGTGCCTTCGAGCTCGATCACGTTGCCGCGCCGGGGGTTGGTAATTTCGTCCACGTTACGTCGGATCCACGTGTACGTCGTCGATAGCGTATCGAGCACGATCACCGGTTCGAGTGGAGTCTTGCGCTCCTCGTGTTCGAAGTTCACGCCGAGCTTGGTGTCGATATGGCGCCCGCCACGTGGTCCGCGAAGGGTTGCACGGGCAGCACCCACACTCCAGCGCTTGACACGCAGGTCTTCGATATCAGAGTCTTCGACCAACGCCCCAACACTGTCGCGCGCACCATTTGGCTTCGGCGGCAGAAGCAGGTCGACGTAACCGAAGCCGCCGTTCTGATCAATGCGGGCTCCGGTCTGCACCGAATACGGTCGTCCGAAGGTCAGCGATTGCCGATACGCAAGCTCCAGGTGAGCGCCCGTATCCGAAGCAACGCCCACGCCAACGCTGACTCGCTTTGTGCGCGATTCACGCAGCACCAAACGCAGTGGTGCGTTCTCGGGATTGGCGGGGTCAAGGTGTACTGAAGCGAGAACCGATGAAAAATAAGGAGTGTCTTCGAGCGCCTGCTGAAATTCGATCAGCTTGGCCCGGTCGAAGCGTTCGCCGACCTTGAAAGGGTTGTAGCGTTGGACGAGCCTGGCGTCGTATTTTTCGAGTCCCGTGATCTGCAACTCGCCTACGGTGTAGGCGGGGCCACTGTCGATCTCGACACTTAGGCTGGCGGTTGCGTCATCCGGGTTGACTTTCGCTTCGGAGTCAACCAGCTTGGCGCCTGCGAAGTCGCGCGCCTGAACCGAAGCGAGCAGTTGAGTTTTTGCAGCTTCCCATTGAGGCGAACGAAACGGTGTACCAACCGCCAGCGGCCATTGGGCGCGCAACGCGGCTGCGCGCTCCTGGTAGGCGGGCTCGCTCAGCGCCCCGACAAATTTCAAGTCAAAAGCGCCGACGCTAGTTCTGCGTCCCAGCTCGATGATCAAACGGTAGTGCGCGCCTGCCGCGGCTGCTGCAATCGGTTCGAAGCGCAACGTGGGAGCGAAATAGCCTTCGGTGGCGAGAACTTCCAGCACTGCGCGTTCTGCGCGGCGCAGCTCGCGTTCTTCATCCGCTTCATCGGCGTCGGGACCGATCGTGAACCGCGCCAGTGCGTCATCGACCAGGCCGGCAAGTGGTGCGGGCAAAGACGTGCCCGAGGTTACGATCGGTTGCGCTGTCTGACCCGATGCGGCTAGTGGCCAAGTAAGAGCAATGGCCAAAACCGCGGCCGATAGATGACGTTGCACAATGGGAGCATTGGTAGGTCGCCGATGCTAGCAAAGGGTAAGCCGCCCGCCTGAAAACGCCTTGATTCGACAGCTACCGGCCCGAAATAAGGCGCGACGGAGCAATTAATCTGAAAGCAGACCATGCGTCTTGACAAACTCACCACCAAATTCCAGGAAGCGCTGGCAGATGCGCAATCGATCGCCGTTGGCCATGACAATCAATATATCGATCCGGCGCATGTGCTGCTCTCGATGTTGCGGCAAAGCGATGCCGGTACGCGGTCGCTGCTGCAGCGCGCCGGCGTCAACGTCTCCGCACTGACGCAAGGGCTCGACGGGTTAGTCAAACGGCTGCCGCAGGTGCAGGGCGGCGATGGCCAGGTGCAAATTGGCCGTGAACTCAACGCCCTGTTGAACGCTGCCGACAAGGAAGCCCAGCGGCGCGGCGATAGCTTCATTGCCAGCGAGATGTTCCTGCTTGCGGTGGCTGACGACAAAAATGAACTGGGCCGTCTTGCACGCCAGCATGGCCTGACGAAGAAGGCACTCGACGCCGCGATCGATGCGGTGCGCGGTGGCCATCAGGTCGACAGCGCCGAGGCTGAGGAACAGCGCGAGGCGCTCACTAAATATACGATCGATCTGACCGAGCGCGCGCAGCAAGGCAAGCTCGATCCGGTGATCGGACGCGACGACGAAATCCGACGCACGATCCAGATTCTGCAGCGGCGCACGAAAAACAACCCGGTGCTGATTGGCGAGCCCGGCGTCGGCAAAACCGCGATCGTCGAAGGCCTCGCTCAGCGCATCGTCAATGAGGAAGTGCCAGAAACATTGAAGGGCAAGCGCGTACTTGTGCTGGACATGGCAGGTTTGCTGGCGGGTGCAAAGTATCGCGGTGAGTTCGAGGAGCGGCTGAAGGCAGTGCTGAAAGAAGTCGCCGCCGAAGCGGGGCGAATCGTGTTGTTCATTGACGAGATGCACACGATCGTTGGCGCTGGAAAGGCAGAAGGCGCGATCGACGCCGGCAACATGCTGAAGCCGGCATTGGCACGCGGCGAACTGCACTGCATCGGCGCAACCACGTTGAACGAGTACCGCAAGTACATCGAAAAAGACGCAGCGCTGGAGCGTCGCTTCCAAAAGGTGCTGGTCGGCGAGCCTAGCGTTGAAGCGACGGTCGCCATTTTGCGCGGGCTGCAGGAGCGCTACGAGCTGCACCACGGAGTCGAAATCACCGATCCCGCGATCATTGCGGCGGCCGAACTTTCGCATCGCTACATCACCGATCGGTTCCTGCCAGACAAGGCGATCGATCTGATCGACGAAGCGGCTGCGCGGATCAAGATGGAAATCGACTCGAAGCCGGAAGTGATGGACATACTCGACCGCCGGCTGATCCAGTTGAAGATTGAGCTCGAGGCGGTGAAGCGCGAAAAGGATGAAGCATCTTCGCGGCGAGCTGAACTGCTGACGCAGGAAATCGCGCGGCTCGAAAGAGAGTATGCGGACCTCGACGAGGTCTTGCGCAGCGAAAAGGCGGCCGTGCAGGGCACGCAACACATCAAGGAAGAGATTGACCGTTTGCGGTCTCAGATCGCGGAGCTGCAGCGCAAAGGCCAATACGACAAGCTCGCCGAGATCCAGTACGGAAAGTTGCCCCAGCTTGAGGCTCAGCTCAAGCAGGCCGAGCAGGCGAGTAACTCATCGGCGAATTCGCCAAGCGACAAACCCCGCCTGCTTCGCACGCAGGTCGGTGCCGAAGAAATCGCGGAGGTGGTTTCGCGGGCAACCGGAATTCCAGTCTCGAAGATGATGCAGGGCGAGCGTGACAAGCTGCTTGGCATGGAAGCGTTTCTGCATCGGCGTGTCGTCGGCCAGGATGAAGCCGTGCGGCTGGTCTCGGATGCGATTCGCCGCTCGCGCGCCGGACTGGCCGATCCAAACCGTCCGTATGGTTCGTTCCTGTTTCTAGGCCCGACCGGTGTCGGTAAAACGGAGCTGACGAAGGCGCTTGCAGAATTTTTGTTCGACACCGAAGAGGCACTGATCCGCATCGACATGAGCGAGTACATGGAGAAGCACTCGGTTGCCCGCATGATCGGTGCGCCGCCGGGCTACGTGGGTTATGACGAAGGTGGCGCGCTGACCGAAGCGGTGCGCCGCAAGCCTTACGCGGTGATTTTGTTTGATGAAGTCGAAAAGGCGCATCCGGATGTTTTCAATGTCCTGCTGCAGGTCCTGGATGATGGCCGCATGACCGACGGCCAGGGGCGTACGGTCGATTTCAAGAACACGGTGATTGTGATGACCTCGAATCTGGGCTCGCATCAGATCCAGCGCATGCAGGGACAGGAGCCGATCATCATCAAACAGGCAGTGATGGCCGAAGTACGCCAGCACTTCAGGCCGGAGTTCGTCAATCGAATCGATGAGATTGTTGTGTTCGATGCGCTCGACTCCAAGCAGATCCAGGCGATCGCGCGTATTCAGTTGAACCGGCTCGAACAGCGGCTGGCTGCGCAGGAGATGAAGATGCAGGTCAGCGAGAGGGCATTGGCCGAGCTCGGCAAGGCCGGATTCGATCCGCTATACGGTGCGCGTCCGCTAAAACGTGCGATTCAGCAGCAGATCGAAAACCCGGTTGCCAGGCTGGTGCTCGACGGGAGCTTCGGACCGAAGGATGTAATCACGGTTGACTTCAGGAACAGCAAGTTCACATTCGACCGGACGGCGCCCTCGAAACCGGTAACGCAGGAGAGTGCGGTCGTGTGAGGATCCTGTGCAGGCGCCACGTCATCAGAGGACCCAGCAGCGCGCCGACACCGATCGAGCACCAGGCAAGTCCCCAGGCTTTCTGGTCGGGGTTGCCTGGTCCGCTGGCCCAGTCAAGCACCAGACCGAATACCCACGGACTGATGGCGCCCATACCGAAACCCACGACGGACCGGATGGAAAACGCAAATCCGATCTGACTCGGTGGCACAGTTTCGCTGAGCACGGTGGAAAACACCGATGAGTCTCCGATCGCCGTCAGGTTGTAGAACATCGCAACCAGAGTAATCATCCACATCGCGCCGCCGAGCATCCAGCCAAACGAGAACGAGCACACCAGACTCGCAAGGCTCATGATCAGAATCACCCGCGTGCGCCCGATTCGATCGGACAGCGTGCCGCCGGCAATACTGCCGGCAACCGATGCCAGATGTGTAAGCCCGGCGATGCCGACGCCGATGGCGAGCGGGCCTGCCGATACATCTCCACCGTGCGCTGCTGCTGCGACGAGAAAAGCCGGCAGCCAGGCCCACATGCCGAGCAGCTCCCAACAATGAAATGAATACGACCAGATCGCCAGCTGTGCGGGTTTGTTTTGCCACAACTGGCGGGCCGAAGCGAGCCAGGACAGTTGCGTGCTGGGATGCGTTGGCGTATCGCGCGTATCGCGCATCGCGAACCATCCCAGGAACGCGCCGGCGATCGTAGCTATCGCCGACAGCGCAAGCGCTGCGCGCCAACCTGCCCATGGCGCGAGCGCTGCGCTTGCGATCAGTGAGACTGCATATCCGAACGAGCCGGCTGCGAGATACCACCCCATTGCGCTGCCGCGCTTGGCCGCGCCGTAACGTTGCGCGATCAACGCGAGCACCGGCGTGTACGAGCCGCCCGAGGCTGCGCCGGCCAAAAGATACAAGGCCAACGCGGACAAGAATCCGTTCGAGAAAATCGCGAAGAGTACGGCGCTGACGCACGCACCGACGCTCATTAAAAGAAAAGTCCTGCGCGCGCCGATTCGGTCGGTCAGCAGGCCTGCGGCAAATAGAGATATCAGGTAACCGACGTGCCATCCGCTCTGTACCAGACCGGCGTCGGCAGCGCTCATCTGCCACGCACCCATCAGGACTGGCAGCAGAGCGGAGTACACCGTGAAGATCAGCGAAAAGCCGACACGGCTTAGGCACAGCACGACAAGCCATCGGGCGTCGCTCATCGCGCAGCTAGTCTGTTTGCTTAAAGCGCGTCGAGCGCCGCCTGATAAACGGTTGATGCGTCAGCGGTCTTCATCACACTGCTGCTCAAATCGCGCACAAGACCGTCCTTCAATCCGTAAACCCAGCCGTGGACTGTGAGCTCCTGTCCGCGATCCCACGCATCGCGCACGATCGTGGTTTGGCAAACGTTGGCAACTTGCTCGATCACGTTGAGTTCGCACAGTCGGTCGACTCGCTCCGGCGTGTCACGGATCGAGGCGATCCTGTGGTCGTGTTTTGTGTGGACGTCCTGCACGTGGCGCAGCCAGTTGTCGGCCAGACCGACGCGCTGATTCTGCAAAGCGGCCGAAACTCCGCTGCACCCATAGTGCCCGCATACGATGATGTGTTCGATGTTAAGAACATCGACTGCAAACTGCATCACCGATAGGCAGTTCAAATCGGTATGCACGACGACGTTCGCGATATTGCGATGGACGAACAACTCGCCCGGCAGCAGGCCCACGATGTCATTCGCAGGCACGCGACTATCGGCGCAGCCGATCCACAGGTAACGAGGGCGCTGCTGCTGCGAAAGTCTTGAAAAGAATTCCGGATCGCGGCGGCGGATACCCTCGGACCATGCGCGATTATTGGCAATCAGATGAGAAAGCGAAGGCATGCCGGTAATCGACTAGCCCGCGTGTGTGACCGGTTTGACTAGCGTTTGGCCATCGGCGTACTTCGCAAATCTTTTGTGATCGCTGCCGTGTACAGGTGCGGTGTCGGGCCATGGCCAGCCACCGAAGCGCGTCCGGCTGTAGTCCGCGAACGCTTGCGTGATCTCCTGCGGGCTGTTCATCACAAAGGGTCCGGATTGCACTACGGTCTCGTTGATCGGGCGGCCTTGCAGCAAAAGGAATTCACTGACTTCATTACCGTTTATAAGCTCCACCGCCTGTGTCGGCCGCAGCTCCAGCGCGGCGTGCTCGGTGATTTCTTTGCCGCCGACAGTAACTCGTTCCCCATTGAAGAAATAAAGATTCCTGCGCGTTGCCGCGTTCGCTGCTGCCGGCAGTAACCAGTGAGCGTTCGGCGCCATCTTAATCGTCCATATCGCTACATCTGAGGCGGGTCGCGCAGCCCACGAATGAGGCGGAGGGGCCAAAGGCGGGGCGACACCTTGCACGTCGGGCAGCTGGCCGGCGATACATGTGATTTCGGTGACACGACCCTGCGGATCCGCCCACACGTGACGCGGAATATCTTCGGACCAGAACATCGTGAAGTGCGGCTCGACCATTTTTCCCGCCGCAGGCAGGTTCAGCCAGATCTGGAACAACTCGAGCGGGTTTGTTCGATCGGGTCTGTAGCAGCGGGAACATCTCCGAATGCACCACGCCGCGGCCGGCCGTTAACCACTGCACGTCACCGTTGCCGAAGCGCGCTGCGGCACCGAGTGAATCGGCATGGTCAATGAATCCCTTGCGAACGATCGTCACGGTTTCGAATCCGCGGTGCGGATGCGACGGAAACCCTGGAACGCTACGGCCGTGATACATGCGCCAGCCATCTTTGCCGGCGAAGTCCTGCCCGATGTCACGCCCCGCAAGCGACGCATCGGGACCCAGCTGGCCATTGCCCCGCGGGTAGGAATCATCGTGATGAACACACAACAGAAACGGATCGACCGTATCCCACGTAAAGCCGAGGCCACGTTGCTGAATGATCGCGCTTGCTTCCATATCCATCCCAGAGATTAGTTGATGTCCACCCGGTCGCTGAAGGGGGTCGCTTGTCGCCGACAAACCTCGCGCTTTACCATGCTCCCAGCACAAAGGGAGATATCACAATGGCCTCAGTCGATTCTCGTCTCATTAGTCAGCTGCTAAGCGTTTCGACACCCAATGTTTCGGACGCTCTCGATCGTCTTGGAATCGAAGGAGCACCGCAAGGCATTCTGCCGATCTATAACTGTCCGAAGATTGCCGGGCCTGCGGCTACCCTGAAGTTGGTGCCAAACGGCAAAGCGCAAGAGTCGACGGTACTGGGTACGCTGCGAGCAATCGTCAAGGGCGGCGCGGGATCGGTGTTGGTGATCGACGCTTCGGAGAATCCAAAGGTTAATGCCTATGGCGGCGTTGCAGGGGCGACGTCGAAACACAACGGCCTGGTTGGCTGCGTCACTGATGGTGTCGTGCGCGACGTCGACGAGTACAAGGGGTACGGAATGCCCGTGTACGGCAGGGGAATTGCGCAGCAATCCGTGCGCGGGCGTTCGTCGTGCGCTGGCTACGGAATTGAAGTGAAGCTCGGCGGCGTTCCGGTGCGACCCGGTGACTTCATCCTTGCCGACGATAACGGCACCGTGGTGATTCCGAAAGAGCGCGTGACTGAAGTTATTGAATTTGCCAAGAAAGTCAAAGCCACGGAAGACCGCGTGATTGCAGAAATCAGAGCGGGCGCGGATCCCGTCGAGGCGCACGAGCGGGTCAACTACGACAACATGCTGAAGGCACAGGCTGCCTAGTAGCAGCAATCCGATGGCGACGATCAACTATCTGACGACGATAGAGTTCGACTTCGGAGCGGTGCGCAAGCTCGGCGACAGCGTCCGCGCGTTGGGCATTCGCAGACCGCTGCTGGTTACCGACGCCGGTCTGGCGAGCAGCGATGTGATGGCGCGCGTGCTCGATGCGCTTGGCAAATTACAGCCGGTGGTCTTCGAGGGTACTCCGCAGAATCCTGACGAAAGCGCGGTCGAGGATGCGGTCGCGCTTTACACCGCTAGTGATTGTGATGGCGTCATCGCCCTGGGCGGCGGCTCGCCGATCGATCTTGGGAAAGCGGTTGCACTGCTGGCGACACACGCCGGCCCGCTCGAGCAATATGCGTTGATCGGTGGCGGTCTCGCGAGAATAACGGCGAAGGTTGCACCGTTGATCGCAATTCCGACGACAGCCGGCACCGGCAGTGAGGTCGGGCGCGGCGCATTGATCACATTGAATGACGGTCGCAAGCTGGGCTTCATCAGTCCGCACATGATTCCGAAGATTGCGCTTTGCGATCCTGAGTTGACGCTCGGGTTGCCTGCACGTCTCACGGCGGCCACTGGCATGGATGCATTGACCCATTGCATCGAGACGTACCTGTCGCCGCGCGTTAACCCTCCTGCTGACGCTATCGCTTGGATGGCGCTGCACGCGCCGCACGCTGGATACGCGACGCTGTCGACGATGGCGGCAACCGCGATGCACGCTGGAACATGATGATGGCTGCGCTGCAAGGCGGCCTGACGTTTCAGAAGGGATTGGGTGCTGTGCATTCGATGTCGCATCCGCTCGGCGGTTTAAAGGCGCCGGTGCTTCATCATGGAACGCTTAACGCCGTCGTGTTGCCGGCGGTGTTGCGTTTCAACGCAAGTCATGTGGGAGAGAAGTTTTACGCACTGGAAGCCGCACTTAATGTCCCGGCATCGAGCGACCTCGCCACTTTTATTGAGATGCTGAATGCAGAGATCGGCTTACCCCCCACGCTACGTGCGATGGGCGTCACCGACGACATGGTTCCGAGAATGATCGATGGTGCGCTGAAGGACCATTCGACTGCGACCAATCCGCGGCCGGCTGACGCGCGATGATTTCGAAAATCTTTTCGCACAAGCGATGGGCCGTGAGCAGGCAAAACCACAGGTAACGATCAGGGAGATGACATGAGCATCGACAGTTCCAGGCGACACGTGCTGCTTTATGCTTTTGCGATCGCCGCCGCTGCCACAACACCCGTAACGACGCTGGCGCAGGGGTCGAGCTATCCGAATAAACCGATCCGCATCGTCGTGCCGTTCCCCGTGGGCGGTATCGCAGACACATTCAGCCGCACGATCGGAATCAAACTAAGCGAGACCTGGGGGCAGCCGGTCGTTGTCGAAAACAAAACCGGCGCGGGTGGCAATATCGGCGCGGAGGTTGTGGCCAAGTCGCCGGCCGATGGCTACACGCTTGTCATGGGCAACATTGGCTCGCACGCAGTGAATGTGAGTCTCTTCAAAAGTATTCCATTTGACCCGATAAAGGACTTTGCGCCTATTGCACATGTGCTGGACGCCGATGGCTTGCTGGTGGTCCATCCGTCGGTCAAAGCCAATTCGGTGCGCGAGATCATCGAGCTCGCACGCGCGCAACCCGGGAAGCTCAGTTACGCATCGGGCGGTTTGGGCACAACCAGTCATCTCGCGGGCGAACTCTTCAAGTCCATCGCGAAGGTCGACATCGTTCACGTGCCCTACAAAGGCAACGCACCGGCGATTTCAGATTTGCTTGGCGGTCAGACGCAGTTGTCGTTTGCGACGATGCCGACCGTGCTTCCGCACGTCAAAGCCGGCAAGCTGCGCGCGATCTCATCGATCGGGCCGGTGCGTACCGTCGCGCTGCCGGATACACCGACCGTGGCGGAATCCGGTTTGCCCGGATTCGAAGTAAGCAACTGGATCGGACTGTTTGCACCGGCGGGAACACCTCCCGATATCGTGTCGAAACTGAACGCCGAGGTGCAAAAAATCATGAACTCTCCGGACGTCCAAAAGCGGCTTGAAGCCGAAGGCGCGCGGTTCATTCCAACGACGCCGGCGCAATTCGCCTCGTTTCAAAAGGAGGAACTGGCGAAGTGGGCGAAGATTATCAAAGACGCGAATATCAAGGCCGAATAACGAACCGTATCCTGCGCAAGACTACGAGGAGGTCAATTCATGTCAGTCTTAAAAGCTGCAACATTCGCGCTTCTAGCCATTGCATCTTCGATGGCTGCACCGGTACACGCCGGAAATATTGACGATGTGATCAAGTCAGGCGTCTTGCGTGCGTGCACACCCGGCGATTACAAGCCGTTCAGCTTCGCCAAGCCGGACGGGACTTACGAGGGCATCGACATCGACCTGATGCAATCGCTTGCCGCAAGCCTGGGTGTTAAGGTTGAGTACGTGAAGACGACGTGGGCGAACCTGCTTGCCGACTTCACGGCCAATAAGTGCGACATTGCGGTTGGTGGCATCTCCGTGACGCTCGATCGGCAGAAGCGCGTCGGTTTCAGCAACGCGTACATGGTCAACGGCAAGACGCCGCTGGTGCGGTGCGCGGACGTTAAGCGCTTCCAGACCGTCGCGGACATCGATAAGGCCGGATGTCAAAGTGATTGCCAATCCCGGTGGCAGCAACGAGCGGTTTGCGAAAGCGAACTTCAAGACAGCCAAGTTGACGATTCACCAGGACAACCTCGGAATCTTCGACGAGGTGCTCAAAGGCAACGCTGATGTATTCGTCACCGAGTCCGCCGAAGCGATCGTGCAACAAAAGCAGAAGCCTGGTTTATGCGCGGTCAATCCGGACAAGCCGCTGCAGTACGGTGAGATGGCCTACATCCTGCCCCGTGGCGACGTACTGACCAAAGACTACGTTGATCAATGGCTGCACCTCGCCAAAGCGAGCGGCGAGTATCAGCGCATCGTCAGCCGCTGGTTGAACTGAGCGAGTCCTAAGAACTAGTGCAGCGGTGCCGCCGGGCGATCTTCCGCTTCTTCCGGCGGCTCTGCATGACGACGTGGCCCGCCGCGTTCGGAAACATAGGCGCGCCGCAGTCGTCGCAAAATTCGAGCGGAAAGCGGTGTGCGTGAGCGACCACCCTGCTCAAGTTGAGTGCCTTCAGCGCCTTGTCGACGTCTTCCATCGTCTGTTCTTCATCATCTCCGAGCAGTGGCCACACGACACCCTCGATCACGTCATCGTCGCTACTGGTCTTGGCAAGTCCGATACGCACTTCGCCTCCGGAATTACCGCTAGGATCCTCGAAAACACCAAAGGCCGCGGTCAGCGCGCCAGGTGTGAAGTCATACGCAAGCTTCAGAAACGAAACCGCAGCCTCCAGCGAAAACTCGCGCAGCTCGCGGTCGGCGTAGCGCAGCGCCGCGTGAAACGCGTTGGGCGACAGCACACGGAATCGGCAGCCGGTCATCACCGGCTGCAATGCGCCGGCGACCTGTTCGCTGAACGCCGCCAGCGCACCCATCTTCGAATCCGGATCGACACCCGATTCCTGCCAGTGATATAGCGGCGCACCCTGCGGTGCTGCGATGGCGATCAGTACGTACCGAGTGTCGGCAAGCATCGCCACCGGCTCGCGCAGCTTTTTTGAATCGATGTGCAGTGTGATGTTTTCGGCAACAGCATCTCCCAGCTGTTCAATCTGCCTGCGCACGTCAGCGAACGCTTCGGGCAATTGATCGATCGAGAACAAATAATCCGCAAGGGCCATGCGCGCATTTTGCGCAAGCAGATGGCCGCTCAAGTGCGCGCGCAAAGCATCGCACACCGCAGCGGTTAACGTTGTCGTCGGTAAACGGTAGCGCGACCACGCGAGTAGCGGCATCACGATCAACAGGGTGTCGTGCGGCCGGCCATCGACATCGATCACCGTGCTTTCGGCGCAGCTCTCGGCGAGATCGGCCAAATCGTCATAGGCGGGCTGGCTCGACCGCGCCAGATCTTCAAGAGCGGCCTCGATGGCGTCATCGTTACGGCGACCCAGCCGGTCGTTGATCAGCTCGATCAATCGGCGCTGCCAGAGTTGTTCTTCAAGCCGACTGCCCGACTCGGAAAGGCGTCGGGCTAGTTTGACCAAACCCTGCGCGTCGACGGATTGTCGGCTGCGCGAGCTGATACGAGTGCGGCGCATAAAAGACCTTCAAGCGGAATGCGCGATTATCGCACCGCGGGGCGCACTTCCGCGGCTAGCGCCGGCTTATTCGCGGTGTGCGGTCGGGTGCCAAAGGGCGTGCAGGCGACGCTGTGCTCAGATGTGCGATCAACGCATCGACATCGACTGGCCCGCCGACTCTATCGGTGCCTTCGCGCAGCACGCGAAAGCCATCGCCGCCATCGGCGAGGAAATTGTTCACTGTCACCCGATAGCTCGGGGCTGAATCGACTGGGCGGCCATTAAGTCGCATTGAATCGGAAACGATCCGCTCGCCGTGCGCGCCGGTTGAGCGCCAAGCATATGCGAATCCACGCGAGGGCTGCAGCATGCGCCCCCGTTCGGGCCGGCTCTCTCCGGGGCTCCATTGTTGTTCAAGCATCTGCTTCAATTGGGCACCGGACAGCGTCAGCGTAACCAGCGTGTTTCCGAACGGCTGTGAAAGAAAAGCATCGGAGTAGGTCACGAGGCCATTCGCGCCGGAGGCGCGAAGGTCCGCACGCAAGCCACCGGGGTTTGTGAATGCGATCTGTGCACCGTGCGTTCGGGTCGCGGCGAGTTGCGCATCAGCGACCAGACGCCCCAGGGCGCTGTCTCCGCCGGCGGATGCGCGGCGGTCGAAGTTTGTCAACTATGTGGCCTATCGGCTGACCGGCGAGAGGTGCCGCAAGCTTTGCGTAGTGCTCAACGATGGCGGCGACTTTCGGGTCGGGCGAGAGCGGCGGATACGCAGCCCGCAGTGCGTAACCGGTTTTAACGCCATTGGGCACCGGAACATTGCGCGCGCGTGTCCGCTCGCGCACGATCTTTCCTGTGCTGCGATCGAGCTCGATGTCGATCACTGAGATGAGCCTTCCATAGGAGGCCGCTTGAATGATGACTCTGCCATCAACCACGCAGTTGTATCCGCGATGGGTATGTGCCGACAGCACAATTTCGACCGCCTGATCGAGCTCTCTTGCGATATCAAAGATCGGGCCGCGCGGATTGCGGCACGCGTCGTAGCCGCCGTCGGCGTCACCACCCTCATGCACGACTGCGATGATTGTTTCTACGCCTTGCGCTCGAAGTTCCCTTGCATACTGATTGATCGCCTTTGACCTCGTCGACAAAACGAATGCCCGCAACCGCGCTTGGCACGACGATGCCCGGGGTCGAGCGCGTCACTGCGCCGATGAAGCCGATGCGCACCCCATCGATGGTTCTTGACTCGTGTCGGCGCGACGATCGGCTGCTCACTCTCCCGGGGACAACACATTGGCCGCCAGAAGTGTGAAGCGCGCACCCGCAAACTGGCCGTCGACTCCGGCGCACGTCTGATGATTCGCCGCTGCCTGCGACTGACAACCGCCATTCGCCAAGCGAAGCAAATGTGCGATACCCCGATCGAATTCGTGATTTCCAAGCGCGCTGATCTCGAGGCCGATTGCATTCATCACCTCGATCGTCGGCTCGTCATGAAATAGGGCGGAGGTCAGTGGTGACGCACCGACGAGGTCGCCGGCGGACACGATCACGTGCCTTGGCTGCTCCGCCTTCAGCTGATTGAATTGCGTGCCGCCAGGAACGCCGCGCCGCCGGTGCGCAGTGGGACGGTGCGCTCGGGTTGGCAGGATCGGGCACGGCAATTGTGTTATCTGCAGGCTCCAGATGCCCGTGAAAATCGTTGATCGCGATGATTCGCAGCGGAATGTTTTGCGCAGACGCTGCCAGGGGATGAAGCACGGCATGAAGCAAAAGCGCGTACGCAACGACGGCCAGCGAATACGAAATCGCGCGCACTCTAACTGCTACATTCGCTCGACACCGCATCGCAACTTTCGAATTAAATGAATTCATCGAGTTCGGGTCAACCCACGTCTTCTTCGATTCGCCATGATGCCGAAGTGATCGGGCTGGTCGGGCTTGCGCACGGTACATCGCACTTCTTTCATTTGATGTTGCCACCGCTGTTTCCGTGGCTGATGAAAGATTTCAACTTGTCGTACACGGAAGCGGGCCTGCTGATGACAATGTTTTTCGTTGTCAGTGGTGTCGGGCAGGCGCTCGCCGGCTTTATCGTCGACCGGGTGGGCTCACGCCCTGTGCTGTTCTTCGGTATTGGTCTGCTTGCGTTTTCCGGCGTGATTCTGGGCTTGTCGAACAGCTATGGGATGTTGATGCTTACCGCCGCGGTCGCGGGGCTTGGTAACAGTATTTTTCATCCAGCCGACTTCACGTTGCTCAATCGTCGAGTCGCGCAGCCGCGGCTGGGGCACGCGTTCTCGGTGCATGGCCTTTCAGGAAATTTGGGCTGGGCCGTTGCACCAGTCTTCATGGCAGGCATTGCGACAGTTGCCGGGTGGCAGGCGGCGGGCTTTGCTGCGGCTGCAGTAGGCGCTGTGGTCCTTGTCGTTCTGTTCTGGCGGCGCAGGATGCTGACCAACGTGGCCGCGGAACTGGTTGTACCTAGCCATGCGCATGCGGAGGCCGAAAAGCCGGCGGTGGCAACCAGTTTGCTTTTCTGCGTTCGACGGCCGTCTGGATGTGTCTGGCGTTTTTCTTTTTTTCAACCGCCGCGTTCGGCATCCTGCAAAACTATTCGCCGGCGATTCTCGGCAATGTGTACGGCATGTCCCTTGTTGTGGCGACTGGGAGCCTGACGGCCTATCTGCTGGGCAGCGCCGCAGGGACTATCACCGGCGGTTTCCTCGCGTCACGCAACGAGCGAAATGAACGCCTGATTGCAATTGCGCTGGGCTTCAGTGCGCTGATGGCACTGCTGCTCGCATCGGGGCAAATCGGGGCGGCGCTGGTGTTTCCCGTGATGGCGCTGATGGGCTTTGGAGTGGGCACGTCGGGACCGAATCGGGATTTGCTGGTGCGCCGCGCGGCAACGAGCCAGTTCGGGAAGACGTCGTTTGGCCGCATTTACGGCTTTGTCTATTCGGGACTGGACGTCGGCCTTGCGATGTCGCCGCTAGCCTTCGGTCCGCTATTGGACGCCGGAGAGTTTCAAGCGGCGTTGGTGGCGGTAGCGATCCTGCAGATCGCGGCGCTGGTCACGGCGATGCGTATTGGTAATGCCGCCCGCAGCAGGGCGGTCGCCGCGTAGTACTGCTTATAGCGCCAGGCTGAACGCCAGGAAAACGAAGATTGCGCAAGCCATCAGCAGCGCAAATGCGCGCCAGCCGTGCTTTGAAAAGTCTGCGCCAGACTCGTTGAGAAGGAACCCTGAGAACCCTCCGACGATAAACGACAGCGATCCTTCACTGGCCCACACACCCGAGTTCAGCGAATCGGCAATTTCAACGAGTGCGATCGCACACAGCGTGAAGCCCAGCATTCGAATCAGGCCCATCAGGGAGGGAGCGTTCAGTTGGATACCTAGGACGTTCATCGTGTTTCGCGTGGTTGGTGCGCAAGCCCTTTGCGTGCGCGTTATTGAGTAACGCAATGTCGCAGATCGCGTTCATCGGGATTTGCCCGAAATGCGCAGGCTCACGCATCTAATTTGTGTGCGCGGTCCAATGCCGCATCTTTGGTAATCGAGCGCGTTTCATGAACCGCACTTTATTTCGTCATCCGAAACGTCGGCTATTGCAGAACAGCACATAATTTTTCAAATTGACATCCGTCCTTCCGTATCGCGGAATCCATGCCTTATCTGGTTGTTTTTAGCGGATTAATTGCCAAGTCTTATATAAATTAACTGGCTTGTTGCAATGCATAAATGCTCGTACGATTTCTGCTGTTTGTTTTCACGACCAACCGCCCGGCAATTTGGGCCCACTGCAGGAGCATTCATGACGGCACGCGAACTCGATGCGCAGCGACTTCAAAAAGAATGGAACGAGAGCGGCCGCTGGAGGGGGATCAAGCGCGGCTATGGTCCTGAGGACGTTGTACGGCTGCGCGGCTCCATGCAGATCGAGCACACGCTCGCCAAACGCGGCGCTGAAAAGCTTTGGCGGCTTCTGAACAGCGAGGACTACGTCAATACGCTGGGTGCGCTGACCGGCAATCAGGCGATGCAGCAGGTGAAGGCAGGACTTAAGGCCATTTACCTGTCGGGCTGGCAAGTGGCGGGCGATGCGAATCTTGCAGGCGAGATGTACCCGGATCAGTCGCTTTATCCGGTCAATTCCGTGCCGGCCGTGGTCCGGCGAATTAACAATACGTTTGCCCGCGCGGACCAGATTCAATGGATGGAGGGCAAGAACCCCAGTGACGCCGGCTATGTCGACTACTTCGCGCCGATCGTCGCAGATGCGGAAGCAGGGTTCGGCGGCGTGCTCAATGCGTTCGAGCTGATGAAGTCGATGATCGAAGCGGGCGCTGCCGGTGTCCATTTCGAAGATCAGTTGGCGTCGGTGAAGAAGTGCGGCCACATGGGCGGCAAGGTATTGGTCCCGACAAGGGAGGCCGTAGCGAAGCTTGTGGCAGCACGCCTGGCCGCTGACGTGTGTGGCGTGCCGACGGTGCTTCTGGCGCGCACCGATGCCGAGGCGGCGGACCTGGTGACGTCTGATGTCGATGAGAACGACGCCCCCTACCTGACCGGTGAGCGCACCGTCGAAGGCTTCTTCAAATCCCGGCCCGGTCTGCAGCAGGCAGTGTCGCGAGGATTGGCCTACGCGCCGTACGCGGATCTGTTGTGGTGCGAAACCGGCAAGCCTGATCTGGCGTTCGCAAAGTCGTTTGCCGAAGCGATTCACAAGCGCTTTCCGGGAAAAATGCTGGCCTACAACTGTTCGCCGTCGTTCAACTGGAAAAAAAATCTGGACGATTCCACGATCGCCCGCTTTCAGAACGAGCTCGGCGCAATGGGCTACAAATTCCAGTTCATCACGCTGGCAGGGTTCCATTCGCTCAATTACTCGATGTTCCATCTGGCGCATGGCTACGCTCGCAATCAGATGAGCGCGTTCGTCGAATTGCAGCAGGCGGAGTTCGCCGCCGCGGATAAGGGATTTACGGCAGTCAAGCACCAGCGCGAGGTGGGCACCGGATACTTCGATGCGGTCACGACAACGATCGAGCGCGAGTCGTCGACCGCCGCGCTTCACGGTTCCACTGAAGACGAGCAGTTTTTCGATCGTAAGGTTGACAAGCAGGCGGCCTAGGCACAGCAATTAAACTGCGCGGCAATGGCTGCCGCTTTATTTGACGTTTTTGGAACGCTGCTCGACGTTTATTCGGTCACGCGTCGGGCCGAGGAGTTGTTCGCCGGTCACGGTGAACGGCTGGCGAAGCTTTGGCGTGAAAAGCAGATCGAGTATTCGCGATTGCGCACGATGTCCGGTTGTTACGTGAGCTTCTCTAAAGTGACACGCGATTCACTCGAGTATTCATTGCAGTCGCTGAAGCTTGAAGCTGGACCTGAAGAAGTAACGCAGTTAGCCGATGAATACAAGCGTCTTACGCCGTTTGCCGATGTTGCCCCCGCGCTGGCGCGGTTGCACGCGGCCGGTGTGCAGCTCGGCGTGCTCTCCAATGGCGACTCCGAGATGCTCGAAACTGCGCTGGTGACCTCCGGCCTGCATCGTTATATCGATCTCGTGCTGTCGGCCGATCAGGTACGTGCGTTCAAGACATCGCCGTCGGTATACGCGCTCGGGCCCCGGGCACTGAAGCTGCAACCGCATCAGATTACGTTTGTTTCGAGCAATTGCTGGGATGCGTGCGGAGCGGCCTGGTATGGCTACACGAGTTTCTGGGTCAATCGAAATGATTCGGTGCTCGAGCACCTGGATGTGAAGTTGAACGGGGTCGGCACCAGCCTGACCGACGCTGCGGAATTTGTAATGCAAGACGTTCATCAGGGAAAGGAATTGTCGCTATGACGAAGGGCGAGGGCGTTTCAATCAACGCTCCGATGCAACCGGGCTTCGACCGGATCTTGACGGCCGAGGCGCTCGCACTCGTCGCGAAGCTGCATCGGCAGTTCGAACCGCGGCGGCAGGAGCTGTTGGCAAAGCGTATCGAGCGTGCAAAGCAACTCGACGCAGGTGAACGTCCCGATTTTCTGGCCGAAACGAAGCACATTCGCGACGGCAAATGGACGATTGCTCCACTGCCCGCGGATTTGCAGTGCCGTCGCGTGGAAATCACCGGCCCGGTCGATCGCAAGATGGTCATCAATGCGCTGAACTCTGGAGCCGACGCGTACATGACGGACTTCGAGGACAGCAACACGCCCAATTGGGACAACCAGATCACAGGTCATATCAACCTGATGCAGGCGATTCGTCGCAACATCACACTGCAGCAGGGCGCAAAAAGCTATGCGTTGGACGACAAGGTCGCGGTCATCATCGTACGTCCGCGCGGCTGGCACCTCGATGAGAAACACGTACTAGTAGACGGTCAGCGTGTGTCGGGCGGCATTTTTGATTTTGCGTTGTACATGTTTCATAACGCAAAGGAGTTGATCGGCCGCGGCACCGGACCTTATTTTTACCTGCCAAAGCTGGAGTCGCACCTCGAGGCGCGGTTGTGGAATGACATCTTCGTCGCCGCCCAAAACGAGCTCGATATCCCGCAGGGAACGATCAAGGCCACCGTGCTGATCGAAACGATTCTTGCCGCATTCGAGATGGACGAGATTCTTTACGAACTCCGCGATCACTCGTCCGGCTTGAACGCCGGCCGCTGGGATTACATCTTCTCGTGCATCAAGAAGTTCAAGGTCGACAGGAATTTTGTACTTGCTGACCGCGCGCAGGTGACGATGACGGCGCCGTTCATGCGGGCGTATGCGCTGTTGCTTCTTGCCACGTGTCATAAGAGAAACGCTCCCGCGATGGGTGGCATGAGCGCGCTCATTCCGATCAAGAATGATCCGACCAGAAACGAAGCTGCGATGGCACGGTGTTCGCAGCGATAAGCGTCGCGACGCTACCGACGGCTACGACGGAGGATGGGTCGCGCATCCTGGCCTGGTATCGATCGCGATGGAAGAGTTCGTCAACGTGCTGGGGGATCGCCCGAATCAGATCGACAAGAAGCGCGATGACGTCAAGGTGGATGCGGCGGCGCTGCTGGACTTCGAGCCTGAAGCACCGATTACCGAAGCAGGACTGCGGATGAACATCAACGTCGGCATCCACTACATTGGATCGTGGCTGTCCGGAAACGGCTGTGTTCCGATCCATAACTTGATGGAAGATGCCGCAACAGCCGAAATCAGCCGGTCGCAAGTGTGGCAATGGATTCGCTCGCCCAAGGGTGTGCTCGACGATGGGCGCAAGGTGGATGCGGCCTTGGTGCGCGCCTTGATTCCGGAAGAGTTGGCGAAGGTCAAGACAGTCGTGGGCTCTGACTCGCCAACTTACGACTATGCCGCACAGTTTTTTGAAAAGATGAGCACGCAGCCAGAGTTCGCCGAATTTCTGACATTGCCGCTCTACGAAGAGATTCAGTAACTTTTAGTGCTCCCTGTCATTTCCGGTAAGAGGGTGCGTCACGGCGGCAATCAATGTGCTCGCCGGTCGGCGCGGCTATCAGTTTGCGGTGCTGCCTGATGCACACAAGCAGGCAGCAGCTCGCAGGGCACTAAGCTCACGATATGAACGCCTCCGACACCCCAGCCGAGCTGCACGTTGTTTTTCAAATTCAGCGGGCTGCCTACGACGCGGCCCCGTTTGCAGAGTGGGACGAACGGTGCAATCGTCTGCAACGACTGCACCGGTTGGTTGCAGAAAATGAAGCGGCGATCGAAGCGGCAATTGACGTTGACTTCGCCGGGCGTCCACCGATCGAGACTCAGATCGCCGAAATCTTCCCGAGCCTCTCCGAGATCAGCGGCGCCATCAGGCACGGTAAGCGATGGATGAAGCCGCGTAGCGCTGGAGTGTCAAAGTGGTTTCTGCCCGCGCGAGCGAACGTAGTCCCGCGTCCACTAGGCGTCGTTGGCATCATCGTGCCGTGGAACTATCCGCTGTTCCTTGCAGTAAGCCCGCTTGTAGCAGCGCTGGCCGCCGGCAACCGTGCAATGGTAAAGATGTCGGAACTCACTCCGGCGTTTTCCGCGCTTTTTCAGCGTTTGATCGATAGTGCATTCCGTACGAATGAGGTGGCCGTTGTCGTCGGGAGTGCCGACGTTGCCGCGCAGTTTTCGGCGCTACCGTTCGATCATCTTTTATTCACCGGCTCGACATCGGTGGGCCGCAAGGTGATGGGTGCGGCATCGCAGAACCTGACGCCGGTGACGCTTGAACTGGGCGGGAAGTCGCCGGTCGTCATAGCCCCCGGTTACCCGATCGCGAACGCCGTGCAGCGCGTCCTCGTCGGCAAGCTATTGAATGCGGGCCAGACATGCATTGCGCCCGACTACGCGCTGGTGCCACGCGGGCAGGTGTCGGCGTTCATCGATGCAACCACGCGGCAAGCGCAGTCCATGTATCCAGCTGGACTTGATGATCCGGACTACTGCAGCATCGTTAACTCGCGACAGTACGAGCGCCTGACAGGATACGTCGACCAGGCACGCTCGTCGGGAACAGCCGTCATCCCGATGTTCATCGGCGCAGAACGTAATCAGCAGAGTCATCGGCTTGCACCGTCCCTGGTTATCGACCCATCACCCGATCTCGATCTGATGCGCGAGGAAATTTTTGGTCCGTTGCTGCCGGTGATTCCCTACGATGATGTGAAGGACGCCATTGGCTTGATTAACGCGCAGCCACGTGCGCTTGCGATGTACTGGTTCGACAACGATGCCAAGCGCGTTGAAGTGGCGCTGAAGAACACACATGTGGGCGGCGTTTGCGTCAACGAGACACTGCTGCACGCCGCGCAGGAAGATCTCCCGTTCGGGGGCGTTGGTGCCTCCGGCATGGGTCACTACCACGGCCGTTGGGGGTTCGATACGTTCAGCAAGCTGACACCGGTGTTCCGTCAGTCACGATTCAACGCGACGAAGCTGTTCCTGCCACCGTACAAGTCGTATGCCGCGAAGGTCCTTAGCTTGATGAAGCGGTTCTGATTGTCAGCTTGCACCGGCCGGCCGGTTGATGTTCGCGAAAGCGTGGGCATCATCAAAGTCCACGGGAAGGACGCCTCGCGACTCTAGCCACCGATGAATTGCGCGCTCGCCGGTGGCGATCGCGCTGGCAAGATCATTGGTCAACTTGGGTACTTACCAACGCAAATACCGGCTGTAGCCGATCATTAATGCGCGCGCAAGCCGCAAGTGCACCATTAACCGATGCTGCGGTCGTCAGGCGGTGGACCAGGTCAAATGGCAAATAGGGTGCATCGCATGGCACGGTCGCAATCCAATTGGTGCGTGCGTTTCGCAGGCCACTAAGGATGCCGATCAACGGGCCAGCGAACGGTTCGTTTAACGCGGAGTCGTCCTGCACGACGGTGCCGAGCGTTGCGTAGCGTTCGATGTTTCGATTGGCGGAAATCAACAATGAACCGACCTGCGGAGCAAAGCGCTCGACAACGCTGACAATCAACGGGCGACCTTCATGCATCACCCATCCCTTGTCAGCACCGCCCATGCGCTCGCCGCGTCCACCGGCAAGGATCAAGCCGGTCACGTCCTTCATTGACCCGTTAGCCGCCGATGTACGACATCTCGACTTTCGGCATCTTCGCGGTGGCTTGCGTACGCAACTCGGAATAGCGGTCGTCGCGCGCGCGCCAGATGTTCGATAATCGCCGCTTCGAGTTGCGTGTCGGTGAGCGGCGCTGCCTGATCGTGCCCCCGCACGAGTGCACGCAAGTCGTGTCCTCGGTTGGCGAACAGGCAAAGAAAAAGCTTGCCCTCGGTGGACAAGCGTGCACGCGTGCACTCGCGGCAAAAAGCCCGCGAAACACTCGAAATGAAACCGATCTCTCCTTGCCCGTCGAGATAGCGCCAGCGCTCGGCGACTTCGCCGGTGTAATTCGCATCAATCGGCTCAAGCGGAAATTCGCCGCCAATCATGCGAAGTACTTCACTGGACGGCACCACTTCGTCCATGCGCCAGCCATTCGATGTGCCCACATCCATGTATTCGATAAAACGAACGATGTGACCAGTGCCGCGAAATTGTCGCGCCATCTTGACGACTTCGCGGTCATTGACGCCGCGCTTGACCACCATGTTGATCTTGACCGGCGCCAGTCCGGCGTCCGTTGCGGCGTCAATGCCTGCCAGCACGTCACGTACCGGAAAATCGACATCGTTCATGCGCCGAAACGTCGTGTCATCGAGCGCGTCCAGCGAAACGGTGATCCGCTTCAAACCTGCTTCGACCAGCTGCTGCGCCTTGCGGGCCAGAACCGAGCCGTTCGTTGTCAAAGCGATATCGAGCTTGCTGCCAGCGCGCGTCGTTATTGGCGACAGCATCGCGATCAATTTATACAAATCCTTGCGCAGCAGCGGCTCGCCGCCTGTCAGGCGAATTTTTTCGACGCCTTGTCGCACGAATGCCTGGGCGAGCCGTGTTATTTCCTCGAACGTCAAAAGATCCGCGTGCCGAAGAAAGCGATAGTTCGAATCAAAGACTTCCTTTGGCATGCAGTAGGTGCACCGAAAATTGCAGCGATCGGTGACCGAGATCCGCAGATCGCGCAATGGGCGGCCAAGTTGATCGGCGAGCGCGCCGACTGCGGGCGCCTCTCCGTAATCACGCGTCGCGCGCGGCGGAATCGCCACGCGCGAATCGATCAGCGGGATCACGCGGCTCGTCATCGATATGACTAGAGGGCCGCGCGCTCCTGGGACGTGCGCTGCGTTTCGACCTGCACCAGCGCTGCGTCGTCCATCGGTGGTAACTGCGGACGCTCGCGCGGGATGCGAGGTGCCTGCGGCTCCGCCGCCATCTTTGCCAGTGTCTCGGCATGACGCTCGGGCGCTGTCTGGACGAGCACCAGGCCCGCGCTCTGCAGCACCGGCTGCAACTCCTCAACTGGCAGAGGCGCCTGATGCACGACCGGTAGGGCAATCATTCTCGGAGCGGTGACCATCGGGGGAACACGCACCGCGGTGATGTTGCTGACTTCGACAGGTTCGCTCACCGGTGCGGGCGGGAGGATCGGCGCGACCTCATTTGTCAGGGGTTCATTGGTCAATGCTGGTCCGGGGGCCGGCACCTGAACGAATTCAGATTGCTCAACAGATAGTTCAGCAAAATGAAGCTGATCTTCGGCTTGGTCAGCATGCAGTGCGTTGCCATTTCCAGTCGTGGCAGCATCCGAGCCGCCCTCGCCACGACCACCTCGGCCGCGCCTGCGCCGCCGTCGGCGGCCTCGATCTTCCTGCGTCTCAGCGCGCGCCCCTTCCGCAACTGAATCAGCAGTCACCAGTACACCGACCGCCGCGATTGACGGCGACGGTCCGATGTCCTCGGGCATCGTCAGCCGCTCGGCTGTCTCGACGACGATCGATTTGTCTCTTTCAGAACGAGCGCGCGGCTTGCGCTTTTCGCCTGCCTCATCTGTACCGCGCGAACTTTGCGACGGCGGCTGTTCCTTGCGTGGCTTGCCATCCGGGTTTGCGCCTGCTGGGCGGCGCTCATCCGCGCGCCTGGTATCGCGCTTGACCTCACGAGGGCCGCCGTCGATTGCCTGCCGGGCGTCGCTATCGCGCTTGCCGTCATGGCGCTCAGCGGCAGTCTTTCCATCACGTCGTCCATCGCGCCTTCCATCGCGGCGGCCGTCGCCGTTGCCGCGACCTCGGTGGCGTCCCCCCTGACCGCGTTGATCAGCGCGCGCAGGTCTTGCAGTCTCGCGTGCAGGAGACACTACGATTGGCGCCGGCTCGGCAACATCGCTGCCCGTGAAGAACGCGACGATTCGATCCCAGATGCTGACAGGCGAGCGATCGGGCTGTGCCGGTGGCACCGGAGCAGGCGCGGCCAGTACGGGGAGTGGTGCGGGGGTCTCTGGCACGATGCCTTTGACCACGGCCTCCTGCCTGACGCGGGTACGGTCATCATCGACTTTGCCGCCAAGTTTTCCAGGCAAGTAGGGCGTATCAGTGCTCGGAGCAAGCTCGGCAGCGCGCTCGAAGCTCGCTTTTGCGACTTCAAGCCTCGCATCGTCATGCCGCAAGCGTTCAATGTGATAGTGAGGTGTGTCGATAAATTTGTTGGGTATCAGCACGACGGACAGACGCAGCCGCGCTTCGATCTTCGCGATATCGGCGCGTTTCTCGTTCAGCAGGTAGCTGGCGACTTCGACCGGGACCTGGGCGTGAACCGCCGCGGTGCCTTCCTTCATCGCTTCCTCCTGAAGGATGCGCAGGATATGCAGCGCCGAGCTTTCAGTGTCCCGAATCACACCGACGCCGTTGCAGCGTGGGCACGTGATGTGACTTCCTTCGTTTAATGCCGGACGGATACGCTGACGCGACAGCTCCATTAAGCCAAACCGCGAAATCTTGCCCATCTGCACGCGAGCGCGGTCATAGTGCAGCGCGTCTTTCAGGCGTGCCTCGACCTGGCGCTGATTCTTCAAATCCTCCATGTCAATGAAGTCGATGACGATCAGCCCCCCGAGGTCGCGCAACCGAAGCTGCCGTGCGACCTCGTCGGCAGCTTCCAGATTGGTGCGCATCGCGGTTTCTTCGATGTCCGAACCTTTCGTTGACCGCGCGGAGTTCACATCGACCGAGACCAGCGCCTCGGTGTGATCGACGACGATCGAGCCGCCTGACGGCAGTGGCACCTGCCGCGAGTAAGCCGTTTCGATCTGGTGTTCAATCTGAAAGCGTGAGAACAACGGCACGTCGTCCTTGTAGCGCTTTACGCGCTGCAGGTTGTCGGGCATCACATGCGCCATGAACTGGCGTGCCTGTTCGTAGATGTCGTCGGTATCGACGAGAATCTCGCCAATTTCAGGATGAAAGTAGTCCCGGATTGCGCGAATCACCAGGTTCGACTCTTCAACGATCAGAAACGGCGGTGGATTCGCGCGCTTCAACCGTTGTCCATCCGGTCCGTTCGGGGTGTCGATATAAGTGGTTGTCTTGTTGCCGTCGGAGTCGGTCACACTCAACTCAAACTGCGGACGCCCGGCACCTTCGATCGCGTGCCACAGCTTCATCAGGTAGTTCAGATCCCACTGCAGCTCTTCGACCGAACGCCCGATGCCCGCGGTGCGCGCGATGATCGACATGCCGGATGGCAAATCGAGCTGATCCATCGTGTCGCGTAGCTCCTGCCGGTCTTCGCCCTCGATGCGGCGCGACACACCGCCGCCGCGCGGATTGTTGGGCATCAGCACCAGATAGCGGCCTGCAAGCGAGATGAACGTCGTCAGCGCCGCACCTTTGTTGCCGCGCTCCTCCTTCTCGATCTGGACGACGAGCTCCTGACCTTCCTTCAGCGCGTCCTGAATGCGCGCGCTGCGCACATCGACGCCATCGCGAAAATAGACCTTGGAAACTTCCTTGAACGGCAGGAAGCCATGGCGCTCTTCGCCGTAATCGACGAAGCACGCTTCGAGGCTGGGTTCGACGCGGGTAACAACGCCTTTATAAATATTCGATTTGCGTTGTTCGCGGCCGGCGGTTTCGATATCGATGTCGACCAGCCTTTGGCCGTCGACGATGGCCACGCGCAGCTCTTCTGCATGCGTGGCATTGAACAACATGCGTTTCATCAGCACTCCTCTGCGCCTTCCGCATCTAATCTAGATACGGGCGCTGTTGTTGTGCTGAAACGAAGCTGCCGGAAACTAAAGTCTCAGGTCTCGGAAATGCAGGCTGCCCGCACAGTAAGTGGGCGGACAGCAACGATGCAACGTGCGTTCAACAGACGATGCGCCGTCCACGGGCCGGCGCCAGCTGGGCGCGGCTCGGAATCTTCAGCGTGGGGGGCGGATCGCATGCAGCACTGTTCCGGAGGCCTGGTCTGTTAGCTCGTTATTCTGAGGTCCGAACAAATCGTTTCAGCGGAACCGGCTCATCGCCGGCTCGGGTGCAGCCGCAGCGGTAGTCGACGGACAACCGCGCACTGCGAATTCAGGAGGTGATCGTCACCTCCACATGCCAGGAACGCTACGCGTCCCGGGCGCCTGTGCGGAAATGAGCCTAGCTACAATCTCCGCGATGCGGGTTCAGTTGCTTTCAGTGGTTTTGCAAATGTCCCAACCGCGCGAGTATAGGCAAGATGGGCCCTGTCCGTAAAACGAGAAAAGCGGGGGCCGGCGAAGGCGCTGCGAGTCTGGCAAACGGGGATACACAGGCAGTTTCGGCCGATCGTGCCTCGTACCGGACCATCGGCCCTGAAGCCGAAGGCCAGCGCCTCGACAACTATTTGATCCGAATCGCCAAGGGAGTGCCTAAGAGCCACGTCTACCGGATCGTGCGGCAGGGCGAAGTTCGCGTGAACAAGGGCAGGGTCGCGATTGACTACCGATTGGCGGCCGGCGATCAAATACGCATCCCGCCAATACGCGTTGCCGAGCGCGCTCCGACGCGACTGACCGCTATTCCGGCCGAGATGCCGCCGATCCTCTTTGAAGACGAGCATCTGATGGCAGTCGACAAGCCTGCAGGACTGGCGGCGCATGGCGGCAGCGGCATCGCCTTCGGGCTGATCGAGCGCGTGCGCGCGGCGAGGCCGAATCAGCCGTTCCTTGAGCTCGTACATCGGCTCGACCGGGAAACGTCGGGCATCCTGCTGCTCGCGAAGTCGCGCCGCGCTCTGCTTGAACTGCACGAGGATCTGCGCGAGGGGCACGTCGAGAAGCGATATTTGGTATTGGTCAAGGGCGATTGGGTCAATGATCGGCAGCATGTCCGGCTGCCGCTCACGAAGTACACCAACCGACACGGTGAGCGTCGCGTCAGTGTGGATGCGGACGGCATGGAATCGCATACCGTTTTCAGTTTGCGCAAGCGTTATCGTCAGTTTTCTTTACTGGAGGCGAACCTGAAGACCGGTCGCACGCATCAGATTCGCGTGCACCTTTCGCACCTCGGATTTCCGATCGTCGGTGACGACAAGTATGGTGACTTCGAATTGAACAAACGCATCGCTCGCGCAACTCCGCCGGATAGTCTGCCTCGGCTCACGCGGATGTTCCTGCACGCGGGCGCGGTGGAGTTCAAGCATCCCATCAGTAGCCACCCAATGGCACTCGAAGCCCCTTTGCCGAGCGAGTGCGCCGAATTCTTGAAGGGCTTAGAGCAAGCAGGTCCCGGTGCGCCGCTTTGATCTGATCGTGTTTGACTGGGACGGCACGATCGTCGATTCAACGGCGATGATCGCAGCGAGTATTCGTAGCGCTGCTGCCGACCTTGGGCTGGCGGTGCCGACGATGGAACAGGCGAGCCATGTCATCGGCTTGGGCCTGCTTGACGCGTTGTCGCATGCGGTTCCCGGATTGGCATTGGAGCGCGCGGAAGAATTTTCGGCGCGTTATCGCCACCACTACCTGGCGGGTGAGCCGGAAATCGTACTGTTCGACGGGATGCGGACGATGCTCGATGAACTGCATATAAGCGGTGTGCCGCTGGCCGTGGCAACGGGAAAGACGCGGCGCGGGCTTGCGCGCGCGTTCGAGACGACCGGGTTGGGGCGGCTATTCGCAGCGTCGCGCTGTGCCGACGAATCGCATTCGAAGCCGCATCCCGCCATGCTGATCGAACTTGCCAGCGAGCTCAGCGTTTCGCCACAGCGGATGCTGATGATCGGTGACACGACACACGACTTGCAAATGGCCGCCGCCGCCGGCGCGCACAGTGTGGGCGTCACGTATGGCGCGCACCTGCATGAGCATCTAACCCCGCACGCCACTCTGGCGTTGGTCAGGTCAGTGCCAGAGCTCCATACGTGGCTGACAACGAATCTCTGATCGACATTTGCGCGTCAACGGCACTGCTCAATGGTGGGCAGGGTGTCCGCTTTGAGGTCGACATCGGAGGGCGAAACGCACCAGCGTTTGCCATTCGCTACGGCGGGCGCGCATTTGCGTATCTGAATAGATGCGCGCACGTGGCAATGGAGCTCGACTGGCAGCCGGGAATGTTCTTCGACTTCGATGCGGAATACTTGCTCTGTTCGACGCACGGCGCGTTTTATGACCCCGTAAGTGGCGCATGTCGTGGGGGCGCATGTAACGGCCACGGCGGTCTGCGCGCGCTGACGGTTATCGAGAAAGACGGCCGGGTACTGTGGCAGCCCGATGGCTATGCAGAGCCGCCTCAACAACTGAATACAACCTAGGCCAGCAAGCAGAACACAGCGGGTTGTTTGGCGAGCGCGGAGTGAGCGGCGGGGCGGTGCGCACGCCACTGGTCGATAGTGAATTGCCGAATGAACTCAGCCTCGCCCGTCAGGTCGACCGCCACCGCGAGCCGCGTCGTCGGGCGGCAGTGCTGCAATAAGGCATCAAACAACGCAACATTCCGGTAAGGCGTTTCAATGAAAATCTGAGTCTCGTCCTTCGATTTGGATTCCAGCGCGCGGATAGCGGACGCACGCTCTTCGCTGGCTATCGGCAGGTAGCCGACAAAACGAAAGCGTTGGCCATTAAGCCCGCTCGCCATCAGCGCCAGAATGATCGATGACGGTCCCACCAGCGGTTGAACTGTCCATCCGTTGCGATGAGCGGCTGCAACGAGCGTCGCACCGGGGTCTGCCACGGCTGGGCAGCCCGCCTCCGACAACAATGCGATGTCAGCGCCGGTACGCAACGGTGCGAGCCACGCAGCGAGGTCCGCGTCAGCCGGCGCATGGCCGATTTCGACGATCGAAAGTTCGCGCAGGGGTTTCGGGTGACCGACTTGCTTTAGAAAGGCACGCGCTGATTTGGCGTCTTCCGCGAGAAAGTGCCCAATGCGATGCGCAAGCGTGATCGCAGTCGGCGGAAGTGCGGCATTCAGCGAACCCTGCGAAATGGGTGTCGGAAGCAGGTAAAGCGTGCCATTCATCGCTGTGCGAGCACGTCCACGCCTACTGCAGCAAGCATCGACGTCAGGCGGATCAAAGGCAAACCGATCAGTGCAGTGGGGTCGCTCGATTCAACGCTGTCGATCAGGGCAATGCCCAGCGATTCGATTTTGGCCGAGCCCGCGCAGTCGTATGGCTGATCGGCTCGCAAGTAGTTCTCAAGCCTTTCCGTTGCCACGCGTTTGAATCTGACCGTGGTCTGAACGCAGTCTTGCTGAACGCTGCCGGATGCGGGCCCAACCACTGCCACCGCGGTGTAAAAGACCGCACTACGACCCTGCAGCAGTTGCAGCTGCGCCAGCGCACCGTCGTGCGTCATCGGTTTGCCAAGCGATTCGCCATCCGCGTCGACGGTCTGATCCGACCCGATGACGACTGCGCCCGGAAAGCGTGCGGCAACGGTTAACGCTTTTTCGCGTGCAAGACGTATCGCAGTTTCGCGCGGTGACTCGGAGGGCAGCGCCGTCTCATTGATGTCGGAAGCCGACACGTCGAAAGGCAAGCGCAACCGCTCGAGCAGCTCGCGCCGATAACGCGAGGTAGAGGCGAGTACGATCGATGGAAATGCCATCTACCAAGTGTAGATGCGCAGCTTGCAAATTGATCGAGACCGCGTTGCTTCGCATCTTCTATGTCTGTTCCTTCGCCAACAATTGATAGTTTTGAACTTGCCCACTCGGGCGGGACCCTCGACGGCGAATTCGCCATCGTGCAATTGCCCGCGTCTGGCTGACCTCGTTGCGTCGACGCAGGGCGACTTGCGGTATCGAATTTCGGGATTGATCGACACCGACGGCTTCGCCGCGGCCGACTTGCATCTGAGTGCGCGACTGCAGCTGATTTGCCAGCGCTGTAATGGTCCGCTCGAGTTCAAACTTGATCGAACTACGCGGTTTCGCTTTGTCGCGAACGAAGAGGAGCTCAACGCGTTGCCGATCGACGATGACGAGAACGAAGCGATCGTGGGCTCGCGAAACCTCAACGTCCGCGATTGGATCGAGGATGAAGCGATCCTGTCATTGCCGCTGGTGCCGCGCCATGGCGAATGTTCCGTGCCACTGGCTTTGGAAACTGATCCGGGCGCGCCGGGTGCGCCCAATCCTTTCGCGGTGTTGCTTGAATTGCGGGGCCGACGCCGATGGCAGCAAACGGCCCAACTAAATGTCACTTGCGCGCGGCTGCTCGGGTACAATCGCCGCCTTTTCGCGGGGTTAGCCATGGCTGTCCAGCAGAACAAGAAGTCTTCTTCAAAGCGTGGGATGCATCGCTCCCACGACTTTCTGACGAATCCTCCAACGGCGATCGAACCGACCACCGGAGAGGTTCACCGTCGCCATCACGTCAGCCCGACCGGTTTCTATCGCGGCAAGAAGGTCATTCAAACGAAGAGCGACGAGTAGTTCGCGACGCGCGCACTGATTGGTTTCGGCGTGCGAGCGATTTCATAGTGACGACGCGAATCGCCGTTGATTGCATGGGCGGCGACCACGGTTGCGCGGTCACCGTGCCTGCGTCGATCGCCTTTGCCGCACATCAGCCCGACGCACAACTGTTGCTAGTTGGCCGGCGTCCGGACGTCGAAGCGGCACTGAAGGGCGAGCGGCTCGAGCGAATAGAGGTGATACACGCAGATGAGGTCGTCGCAAGCGACGATGCTCCCGCGATTGCGATGCGCACCAAGCGTAATTCATCAATGCGGGTCGCGATCAACCTAGTAAAGGAGGGTCGCGCGGATGTATGTGTCAGCGCAGGCAACACCGGCGCATTAATGGCGATTGCGCGCTTCGTGTTGAAAACGCTGGACGGCATCGATCGGCCTGCGATTGCAGCAGTGTTGCCGAATCAAAAAGGCGGTGTCACAACCGTGCTTGATCTTGGCGCCAACGTGGATTGCAGTCCTGAACATCTAGTGCAGTTTGCGGTCCTTGGTTCCGCGCTTGTGGCTGCTGTCGAAGAGATTGACAGGCCTACAGTCGGACTGCTCAATATCGGCGAAGAGCTGATCAAGGGAAATGAAGTCGTCAAGCACGCTGCGGAGCTGTTGCGGGCAAGTCCCTTGAACTTTGTCGGCAACGTCGAAGGTAACGATATTTTCAGAGGTACTACGGACGTTGTCGTGTGCGATGGGTTTGTCGGCAATGTCGCACTGAAGACTTCGGAAGGACTGGCGCTTATGCTCGCGGGGTTCGTACGCGAAGAATTCACGCGCGGCGCGCTGTCCCGACTGCAGGCTATGGCGGCAATGCCGGTGCTGAGGCGGTTCAAGCGGCGAGTAGATCATCGCCGTCATAACGGTGCGAGCCTGCTCGGATTACGCGGCCTCGTTATCAAGAGCCACGGCTCGGCCGATACGGTTGCCTTTGAAAGCGCACTAAAACGCGGGTTCGAGCAAGCGCGTCACCAGGTGCTTGACCGAACGATTGCGGAGATGCGCCCCTTCGTTGCGCAATTGGCGCAGTTGGAACAGGCAAGCCGAGGTGCTCAGCCGGCCGCCGCCGGCGCATGAGCCTTGCCTACTCGCGGATCACTGGCACCGGTTCGGCACTACCGGCGCGCGTCGTTTCAAACGCTGAACTCGTACGCGACCTTGCTCAACGCGGTGTTGACACGTCTGACGAGTGGATCGTTGCACGCACCGGAATCCGGCAACGGTATCTTGCCGAGCCCGGCATAACGACTGCTGACCTCGGTGCGCGCGCCGCGCGCGCTGCGCTGCAAGCGGCCGGACGTACCGCTCGTGATATCGACTTGATTGTTGTTGCCACCTCAACGCCAGATCAGATCTTTCCCAGTACTGCATGCCTGGTGCAGGCCCAACTTGAGGCCGATCAGCTGACTGCGTTTGATGTGCAGGCGGTGTGTAGCGGCTTCGTCTATGGGCTGGTCGTCGCTGACGCAATGATTAGGACGGGAATGAATCGGAGGGCGCTGGTGATCGGCGCCGAATTGTTTTCCAGAATTCTCGACTGGAACGATCGCACCACGTGCGTGCTGTTCGGCGACGGTGCGGGCGCCGCGGTTCTCGAGGCCTGCAGTGAACCCGGCTTGATCGCTTCCGAATTGAAAGCCGACGGATCGCATGCGGGCGTGCTGTGTACCGCCGGCCGCGTATCGCAGGGAAAAGTCGAAGGCCACGCGTTTCTGACGATGGATGGGCCGGCAGTATTCAAGCTTGCGGTCAATGTGCTTGGTGCATCGGCGTTGAACGTGTTGCACCAAGCCGGATTGAAGGCCGAACAGCTCGATTGGCTGATACCGCATCAGGCCAACGTAAGAATTCTGAACGCGGTCGCGAAGCGAGTCGGCGTGCCGGAAGAGAAAATGGTCGCGACTGTCGATCAGCACGGCAACACATCTGCTGCCTCGGTCCCTTTGGCACTCGACCTGGCCGTGCGTGATGGCCGCATCAGGAGCGGTCAGCATGTGATGTTGCAGGGAGTCGGTGGCGGGTTCACGTGGGGTTCGGTGTTGCTGCGTTGGTGATAGCCGGAGTCAACATTGAAAGTCGCATTCGTGTTTCCTGGCCAAGGCTCGCAGTCGGTCGGCATGCTCGATTCGTTTCGCGACAACGCAGCGGTTCAGTCGATCGTGGCGCGCGCGTCGAGTGCTCTTGGCCAGAATATTGGTGCGTTGATCGAAGCGGGGCCTGCCGAAGAATTGAACTTGACGATCAACACCCAGCCCGCGTTGGTCACGGCTGGCTATGCGATTTATGCCGCGTGGCGCGCAGCGGGTGGTGTCGAGCCAGCGATCGTTGCCGGGCACAGTCTGGGCGAATACACCGCGCTGGTAGCGGCGGGCGCACTTGAACTTGAAGACGCAGTGCGGCTGGTTCGCTTTCGGGCGCAAGCGATGCAGGAAGCTGTTCCAGTCGGCATGGGTTCGATGGCTGCGATCCTCGGTCTGCTCGACGAACAGGTGCAACAGGCGTGCAGCGAAGCCGCACAAGGCGAAATTGTCGAGGCGGTGAACTTCAACGCGCCCTCGCAGGTGGTCATCGCCGGCCATTCCGCAGCAGTCCAACGCGCGTGCGATGTTGCGAAGCGTCTCGGGGCCAAGCGGGCCGTGCCGCTTTCGGTGTCGGCTCCTTTTCATTCGTCACTGCTGCAGCCTGCGAGTGAACGTCTGCGCGAGCGGCTATCAAACGTGCCGCTGAGAAATGCGCGCATCGAAATGATCAACAACGTCGATGTATCGATCGAATCGGAGCCAGCAAGAATTGCGGATGCTCTTGCTCGACAGGCCGCGAGCCCAGTACGGTGGTCCGACACCATTCGCAAGATGAGTGAGCTGGGTGTGACACATGTGGTCGAGTGCGGCCCAGGGCGTGTGCTGTCAGGTTTGACAAAGCGGATCGTCCCGGGCATCGAGAGCCTGGTCATCAATGACACCGCGACGCTCGCGGCTACTGCAGCCGCACTTTCCCAATGAGTGTGTTCACACCAGATTGCCTCCGAGGTGAAGTGGCGTTAGTCACCGGCGCGTCGCGCGGAATCGGTCAGGCGATTGCCGATCACCTTGCGCGTGCGGGCGCGATCGTCATTGGCACGGCGACGTCACAGGGCGGTGCTGATCAGATCTCACAGCGACTTGCCGGGTTTTCTTCCGGGCGTGGGGCGTTACTCGATGTAAGGGATGCAGCGGCCGGTGACGCGTTGATCGATGCGATTGGCAAGGAGCACGGCAAGCTCTCTATTCTCGTAAACAACGCCGGCGTCACGCGCGATACGCTTGCGATGCGCATGAAGGACGAAGATTGGGCGGCTGTGATTGACACCAACCTGTCGGCCGTGTTTCGCCTGTCGCGCGCGGTGCTGCGGGGCATGATGAAGGCGCGTCAAGGCCGCATCATCAACATTACGTCGGTGGTCGCATCCAGCGGGAACGCCGGTCAAGCTAACTACGCGGCTGCGAAAGCGGGCGTGGCAGGAATGACGCGTGCACTGGCTCGTGAGCTCGGCAGCCGCAATATCACTGTCAACTGCATCGCCCCCGGGTTTATCGACACCGACATGACGCGCGAGCTCAGTGATGAGCAGACTCGGGCGCTGCTTGCACAGGTCCCGCTGGGTCGGCTGGGCCATGCGGCTGAAATTGCCGCGGCAGTCGTGTTCCTTGCATCGGACGCAGCGTCGTACATCTCAGGGGCTACGATTCACGTCAACGGTGGCATGTACATGACATGACAGCAGAGAAAGCTAGCAAGCTCGAAGTGCTTCGATGGGGTCGAGCGCCAGGTACGTGAGATTTTTGAAGCACTGCCGCATTGCAAGCGGGAGATCGGGGCGCGCGGTCGTTTTGCCTCAGACTGTTAGAATTCGCGCGCTTTTTTGCTCTGGAGGAGTGAATGGAAAACATCGAACAACGAGTCAAGAAGATTGTCGCCGAGCAACTGGGCGTCAACGAAGCCGATATCAAGATCGAATCGGCGTTTGTCGAAGACCTGGGCGCGGATTCGCTTGACACGGTCGAGCTCGTCATGGCGCTCGAAGACGAGTTTGAGTGCGAGATCCCGGACGAAGAAGCCGAAAAAATTCGTACGGTCCAGCAGGCCATTGACTACATCAATTCGCATCAGAAGGTCTGACCCTTCGCTTCATCCGCGTCACCAATCCCGGGGAATACTTTGCAACGCCGCCGCGTAGTGGCCACCGGCCTCGGGATGGTGTGCCCGGTCGGCAATGACGTCGCCACAGCATGGGAAGCAATGCTGGCCGGACGCTCTGGCATCGATCGCATCACCCGCTTCGATACGACCGGCCTGCAGTGCCGGATCGCCGGCGAAGTCAAAGGGTTCGATGTCGCGGAATACATGCCGCCGAAGGAAGCGCGGCGGCTCGATACCTTTATTCATTACGGTGTGGCGGCGTCCGCACAGGCGCTGAAGGATTCAGGGCTTGAAGTCTCGGACGCGAACCGCGAGCGCATCGGATGCGTGATCGGTTCGGGCATCGGCGGACTGCCGATGATCGAGGCCAATCACACCGAGCTGATGAACCGCGGGCCGCGCCGCGTGTCTCCTTTTCTGATCCCGGGCTCGATCAGCAACATGATTGCAGGCACGGTGTCGATCCTGTACGGGCTGCAGGGTCCGAATCTGGCGATCGTGACCGCGTGCACCACCGGCCTGCATTCGATCGGCGACGCCGGCCGGATGATCGAACACGATGATGCCGACGTGATGCTGGCGGGGGGCTCCGAGTCGACGATCTCGCCGCTCGGTATCGGCGGATTCGATTCGATGAAGGCGCTTTCGACTCGCAACGAGGATCCCAAGACGGCGAGCCGGCCCTTTGACCGTGATCGCGACGGATTTGTGATGGGCGAGGGCGCCGGGATCATGGTGCTCGAGGAGTACGAACATGCGAAGCGCCGCGGCGCTCGCATCTATTGCGAACTGGTTGGATTCGGTATGAGCGCGGACGCGTACCACATGACCGCGCCCGACATGAACGGGCCGCGCCGCTGCATGCTGGCCGCGCTGCGCAGCGCGCGCGTCAACGCTGACGAAATTCACTATCTGAATGCGCACGGCACGTCGACGCCGCTGGGCGATATCAACGAAACGAAGGCAATCAAAGCGGCACTTGGAGAGGCGGCGGCGAATATTGTCGTCAATTCGACGAAGTCAATGACCGGACACTTGCTCGGAGGCGCGGGCGGCATTGAGTCGGTCGTCACTGCGCTGGCGCTGCACCATCAAATTTCGCCGCCGACGATCAATATCTTTAACCAGGACCCTGAGTGCGATCTTGACTATTGCGCCAACACCGCACGCGATATGCGCATCAACGTGGCTCTGAAGAACTCGTTCGGGTTCGGTGGCACCAACGGCACTTTAGTGTTCAAGCGGATCTAGCGACTTTGCTGTTGCCATGGACCACGCTTCAGCCGTCATCCCGCGCACTATTGTTGCGTCGAGTCGGGGTCGGGCTCGCGCTAGGCTCATGCGCAGCATTGGCCGCCGCCGCATTCGCGGCTGATCCATTTAACCCTGTCCCGGCACTGCTTTCCGTCGCCGGTGGTTTGATCTGCTTGGGTGCTGGTAAAAAGGCGCAGCAACAAGCAGTTCGAAGTCGGCGTCTCGTCAACGGGACAAATAAAGCTGCGCGAACGGGACGCAGCGGACCCTGTTCCGGCTGAAAACGTGCAACCTGCTTTCGCCTCACCCTGGTTGATAAGCTTGCGGCGCGGCACCATGTTGGTAGCAATCTGGCCAGATTCACTACCGCAATCGACCTATCGGCAGCTTTGGGTGTACCTACGCTGGGGAAGAGCGATGCCAAGCGACAACCAAGGGACAGTCCCTAGTAACCGTGCCAATTCAGTGGATCAGTGACGCGTGCGCGGTGTGAGTCGAGGCTGCCTGCATGTCTGATCGGGAAATCGATCAGCAGCTGGTCGAGCGCGTGCAACGCGGGGACAAAGCAGCATTCGACCTGCTTGTCGTCAAGTATCAACGTAAGATCTTTCGCCTGCTTTCACGCCTGATACGCGATGCGGCAGAGATAGAAGACGTCGCACAGGAGGCATTCGTCAAGGCGTACCGGGCGCTTCCAAACTTTCGTGGCGACAGCGCGTTTTATACGTGGCTGTACCGGATTGCCATCAACACTGCCAAGAATTATCTGGTCTCTCAAGGCAGGCGCGCACCAACCTCCACGCAGTCCGACGTTGAAGATGCGGAAACTTTTGACGACGGCGACCACCTAAGAGACCTGAACACACCCGATTCGATGCTGGTAACCAAGCAGGTCGGGGAGGCGGTTAACCGGGCAATCGATCAGTTGCCCGAGGATCTGCGGACGGCGATTGTGCTGCGTGAAATTGAAGGTTTGAGTTATGAGGAAATTGCCGAGTCGATGCAGTGTCCAATCGGCACGGTGCGATCGCGTATTTTTCGCGCTCGCGAAGCGATCGCGCTCGAATTGAGGCCGATTTTGGACATAGCGAAAGACAAGCGCTGGTGAGTGCATGAACAATCAGATTGAAAAGAACCAGGTTGCCTCAACCTTGACGGTCGAGCGTATTTCGATCCTGCTCGATGGTGAGATGGATCGGGGCGAAGCGGGGGCGGCTATCGCCGCCCTGTGCTCAGACGCAGCGTTGCGTCGTCATTGGCATGAGCTCCATCGCGCGGGCGACGCGCTGCGATCCGATGAGGTTGCCGCGCTGGACGCGGTGGATTTCTGTTCACGTGTAGCGGCTTCCATTGCTGCCGAGCCGACGGTGTTGGCGCCGCGCGCCGCACATGGTGCGTCGACTGCTCGCCGTTACTGGATGCCCGGCCTGGCGGTGGCCGCTTCCGCAGCTGCGGTGGCATTTGTCGCGGTACCGTTGATGCGAGCGCCCGAGACGGTTTCGGTGGCAAAGAGTTCAGCTCCCGCCGCCATAGAGGTGGCGGCTCAGAAATCGTTGCCGACGATTGTTAATGCGCGTGGGCTGAGCCCGTCGTTTAATCCGTACCTTGCTGCGCATCGCGAATTGACCGGCAATTCGGTCGTTCCACGCGCGACGGTCTATTTGCGTTCGGTCGAGGATCGTTAATCGTGCAGGCAGTCGGTTTAAGAGGTTCAAACTCGGCGGGCAGCTTGCTCAGTGTCGCAAGCACGCTGATGGTTGCAGCGGGTGCGTTGTTAGGAAGCGCCAGTACTGCCCAGGAGTCACGCCCACGCACGGACGTGCAGTGGATCCAGGCTGTGCGACAGGCCGCGCAGCGTGTCAACTATCAGGGCACCGTCGTGTACCAGGCGAATGGCGAAATGCGCTCGTCGCGGATCACGCATCTGTTCGACGGTACGCAATCTCACGAGCGCATCCAGACATTGGATGGCAAGCCGCGCGAGTACATTCGGCGCCGCTCTGATGCAAGCGATCAGGTGCAATGTTTTATTCCGGAAACCCGCCGCATCGTTGTCGAACATCGGAAAGTCGACGAATCGTTTCCGGGACTATCAAGTGCCTCACCGGAAGAGATTCTTGAACGCTATACATTGAAGTTGGGAGAGATCGAGCGGGTCGCCGGCATCGAATGCCAGATGCTGACTCTTGAGCCCAAAGACAGCGCGCGCTATGGGTACCGCTTGTGGGTGGATCGCGCGAGCGGACTGCTGTTGCGAGCGCAGACGCTTAACGAGCGACGCGAAGTGATCGAGCAGATTGCGTTTACCGACGTGCGTATCGGCGAGAAAATCGATCGCGCTAAGCTGCGGCCGTCCTGGTCGACCGAAGGTTGGTCGGTTGAGCGAAGCGACTATCGCAAAGCCGATTTATCGCAGCACGGGTGGCTTGTTCCGGCACCCGCAGGTTTTCGTAAGACTCGCGAGGTCGCGCGTCGCATTGGTGGAACCGATGCAATGCAGGCCGTCTTCTCGGATGGGCTTGCGACGGTGTCTGTCTTTATCGAGCCGCACTCCTTATTGTCGTCGCCGGGCGCGGCGTCGCAGATGCCGTCGGGTGATGCGTTGCAGATTCACGGACCGACTTCCGCGTTTTCGCGTCGAGTTGGCGACGCGCTGGTGACCGTGGTCGGGGAAGTCCCGCCGTCGACGGTGCGTTCGGTTGCGGGCTCGGTCGAATTTCGCGGTGCGCGGTAGTCGCGCAGAAATCTTTCTTTAGAGGACAAAGCATGATGACTGGCAAATTCGGCAGGTTGTCTGCCGCTGTGTTCGCCCTGGCACTCGGGGCCTTGGCGATCACGTCGATTCCGCAGTTCACTTCGGATGTTTCGGCACAGCCGAACGTTGGCTCCGCGCCGACGCAGGTGTTGCCCGACTTCGCGGACCTTGCCGACCGCGTTGGGCCCGCAGTGGTGGGTGTGCGCACAACGGCGCGGGCGGGCACAGGTCAGAGCGCATTGCCGTTTCCGGACATCGATGAAAACGATCCGATGTACGAATTCTTCCGTCGATTTTTTCCGAATCCTCCGCAGCAGCCGCAGCCGCGGCAGGGTCCGCAACAGCCTGCACCGCGGCGCGACGTTCCTCGCGGCCTCGGTTCGGGATTTATCTTGTCGCCTGACGGCTACGTGATGACCAACGCACACGTCGTGCGCGGTGCTGACGACATCACGGTAACCACGTCCGACCGCCGCGAGTTCAAGGCGAAAGTGATCGGCTCCGATACACGCACCGATGTTGCCCTTCTAAAAGTCGAAGCGACCGGCCTACAAGCGGTGCGCATGGGGGATCCGAACAAGCTGCGCGTCGGCGAATGGGTAATCGCCATTGGCTCGCCATTCGGGCTCGAAAACACGGTCACTGCCGGAATCGTCAGTGCCAAGTCGCGTGATACCGGTGACTTCCTGCCGTTCATTCAGACCGACGTTGCCGTCAATCCCGGCAACTCCGGCGGCCCATTGATCAACATGCGCGGCGAAGTGGTCGGCATTAACTCGCAGATCTTCACCACATCGGGCGCATACAACGGGATCTCGTTCGCGATCCCAATCGACGAGGCGAATAACGTGCAGCAGCAATTGCGCACGTCCGGTCGCGTGATTCGCGGCAGGATCGGCGTCGGTATCGAGGCTGTTTCGCGTGATGTGGCTACCGCAATTGGTCTTGCGAAACCGCAGGGTGCCGTCGTTACGAGCGTCGACAAGGACGGTCCGGCGCAAAAGGCCGGCGTCGAGGCAGGTGACGTCATTCTGCGGTTCGACGGCCGCGCAATCGAGCGCGCCAGTGATCTGCCGCGGGTGGTGGGCAGCACGAAGCCTGGCTCGGCGGTAAACATGACGGTGTTCCGCAAGGGAACACAGCGCGAGCTGCCGATTACCGTCGTCGAGTTGCCGGCCGAACGCGTCGCCAGCGCGCGCAGCCCCGATACGGCTAAGCCCGGCGCCGCCGCCAATGTCCTCGGTCTGGCGGTATCCGATATCCCGGGCGATCGTCTGAAGGAGCTCAACCTGCGCGGCGGAGTGCAAGTCGATGCAGCCGAAGGCCTTGCTGCCGCGTCGGGGGTGCGGGCGGGCGACCTGATACTGCAGCTAAACAACGTTGATGTGCAAAACACGCGTCAATTCAACGATGCCGTTGCCAAACTGGATCCCAAACGCGACGTGGCTGTGCTGGTCAGGCGCGCCGACGCAACGCGATTCGTGATCATCCGTCGATAGTGTGAGCGGCAGTGCCGCAGCGCGGTAAAATCCGCGCCCAACACCGCAAGGGGGTGTCTTAACGGCCACCCCCTTTTTCTTGCCGGCTCTAATTGGACCGCATGCAGCACATCCGAAACTTTTCGATCATCGCTCATATCGATCACGGCAAATCAACGCTGGCGGACCGGCTGATTCAGCGCTGCGGCGGCCTGAGCGATCGCGAAATGGAAGCGCAGGTGCTGGATTCGATGGATCTGGAGCGCGAGCGCGGAATCACCATCAAAGCGCAAACCGCAGCGCTCGAGTACACGGCAGCCGACGGCGGCAAATACAATTTGAATCTGATCGACACACCCGGCCATGTTGACTTCTCCTATGAAGTAAGCCGCTCACTGTCCGCCTGTGAAGGCGCTCTGTTGGTGGTCGATGCCACCCAGGGCGTCGAGGCGCAGACAGTAGCCAATTGCTACACGGCGCTGGAGCTCGGTGTCGAAGTACTGCCGGTGCTGAACAAGATGGACCTGCCGTCAGCGAATCCGGAGCAGGCTGCCGCCGAGATCGAAGATGTGATCGGCCTGGATGCTACCGACGCGATTCGCATCAGCGCAAAGACCGGGCAGGGTATCGACGAGATCCTCGAGCGCATCATCGAGCGCGTGCCGCCACCCAAGGGCGACGCGGAAGCGCCGCTGCAGGCTTTGATCATCGACTCGTGGTTCGACAACTACGTCGGCGTGGTCGTTCTGGTCCGCGTATTCAACGGCGTGCTGCGGCCACGCGACAAGATTCTGCTGATGGCAAGCGGTGCGACGCACCTGGTCGAACAGGTCGGAGTGTTCACCCCAAAATCGCGTGCGCGGCAAGAGCTTGCGGCCGGCGCTGTCGGATTCGTCATCGCCGGCGTCAAGGAGCTTCGCGATGCACACGTTGGTGACACCATCACGCTTGCCGCAAAGCCCGCAACGCTGCCGCTGCCCGGGTTCAAGGAGGCCAAGCCGCAGGTATTCGCGGGACTGTTTCCGGTAGAGGCGAATCAATACGAGGCGTTGCGCGACGCGTTGACCAAGCTGCAGCTGAACGACTCGGCGCTGCATTTCGAGCCGGAGGTGTCGCAGGCATTGGGCTTTGGCTTCCGTGCCGGCTTTCTCGGCTTGCTGCACATGGACATCGTGCAGGAGCGGCTCGAGCGCGAGTACGACATGGCGCTGATCACGACGGCGCCTTCGGTGGTCTATGAAGTCGTGCTGCGCGATGGCACGGTGCTATCGGTTGAGAATCCGTCGAAGCTGCCGGACCCGGCACGTATCGAGGAAATTCGCGAGCCGATCGTCAGCGTCACGATCTTCGTGCCGCAGGAATATGTCGGGCCGGTGATCACGCTGGCCACCGGCAAGCGAGGCGTGCAGACCAACATGGCATACCACGGGCGGCAAGTGCATCTGACCTACGATCTGCCACTGGCGGAAATCGTGCTCGATTTTTTCGACCGGCTCAAGTCGGTATCGCGCGGCTACGCTTCGATGGACTACGCGTTCAAGGAGTACCGCTCTGCCGACGTTGTCAGGGTTGACATGCTGATCAATGGAGACCGTGTCGACGCGCTATCGGCGATCGTTCATCGGGTCAATGCACCGTATCGTGGGCGCGAGATCGCGGCGAAGATGCGTCAGCTGATCCCGCGCCAGATGTACGACGTTGCGATTCAGGCCGCCATTGGTGCGAACATCATCGCGCGCGAAAACGTCAAGGCACTGCGCAAGAACGTTCTTGCGAAGTGCTACGGCGGCGACATCACACGCAAGAAAAAGCTGCTTGAAAAGCAGAAAGCGGGGAAGAAGCGAATGAAGCAGGTCGGCACGGTCGAAATTCCGCAGGAGGCATTCTTGGCGATCCTCCAGGTAGACGATAAGTAATGAACTTCGCGCTGATTCTTTTCGTGTTGACCGTATTCACGGGCGTGCTGTACGTGGCCGACAAGCTGGTCTTTCGTCCGCAACGCAAAGCCAAGGCCGCGCGCCTGCTGGCCGACTTTGATTCACGCAATCGCGCCGCGCTCGACCGTCATGAACCGATCGTTGAACAGGAGCGGAAGAGTCTTGAGGACGGCGCGGTGCGTCAGCCCGCGTGGCTCGAATACACGGCGAGCTTTTTCCCGGTCATTCTCGTTGTTTTCCTGCTGCGCTCGTTCTTGTTTGAGCCGTTTCGGATCCCGTCGGGCTCGATGGTGCCGACGCTTGAGATCGGCGATCTGATTCTGGTCAACAAGTACGAATACGGAATTCGCTTGCCGGTTATCAACAAGAAGGTGCTCGACCTCGGCCAGCCCCAGCGTGGCGACGTGATGGTATTCCGGTATCCGCTGAACACTTCTCAGGACTACATCAAGCGTGTCGTCGGTTTGCCCGGCGACCGCATCGAATACGTCAACAAGCAGCTGACGATCAACGGGCAGCCGGTGCCGCTCGAAAAAGTCGAGCCGTATTACGAGGCCGAGCGAATGCGCAGCTATCCTCAGTTTGCAGAGCGGCTGGGAAACACGTCTCACCGGCTGATCGTTGATGACTCGGTCTCGCCCGGCATGGGGCGGGAAGCGCCGGGTAACACCCACCCGGGGGCTTGCCAATACAGCGGGAGCGGGGTGGTGTGCCGGGTGCCGGCCGGGCACTATTTCATGATGGGGGACAATCGGGACAACAGCGAGGACTCCCGCTTTTGGGGATTCGTACCAGACGAAAACATTGTGGGTCGAGCCTTCTTCATCTGGATGAATTTTGGCAATATGGGCCGCATTGGGGGCTTCCGGTAGCCGGCAACGGCAGAACGTTGAAAATGCTGAAGAAAATGACAAGTAATAAAGGTGTACGTACCGATCGTAGGGGTTCGATCCGGCGCCAGCGGGGGCTCAGTCTGGTCGGGCTCATTTTGGTCGGGATCATTGTCGTCGGGCTGATCGCGCTCGGGTTCAAAGTGGTGCCGGCGGTGGTCGAATACATCGCCATTGAGCGCGCGGTGCAGAAGATCAAGAACGAAGGGTCGACCGTGCGCGATATTCAGGCCGCCTTTGACCGCCATGCGACGATCGACGACATTACGTCGATCAACAGCCGCGATCTGGACATCACGAAGGAAGGTGACCGTATCGTGATCAGCTACGCGTACGCCAAGAAGGTTCCGATCACCGATAACGTATCGCTGGTGATCGATTTTTCGGGCACTACGCGTGATCGGCAGCGCCGGGATGTTCCGTAGAGCGCGCGTCCAGGAGTAGCGATGGACCTAGCGGCGCTGGAAGAGCGCCTCGGTTACACCTTCGTCCAGCGCACGCTGATCGAGCAGGCTGTCACGCACCGCAGCCACGGCGCTGTTCACAACGAGCGTCTTGAGTTTCTCGGTGACGCCATACTGAATTGCGCGGTGGCTCAGCTGCTGTACTCGAAGTACGGGCGCCTCAATGAAGGCGACTTGTCGCGGCTGCGTTCCAACCTGGTCAAGCAATCTTCGCTCGCCGATATCGCCGAAAAACTGGTGTTGTCGGAATTCATGCGGCTGGGCGAAGGCGAGATGAAGAGCGGAGGTTTCCGGCGTCCTTCGATCCTTGCCGACACAATGGAAGCGATTTTTGGCGCGATCTTCGTCGATCAGGGTTTCGATGCGGCACGTACGGTGATCGGCAAACTGTTTGAACCGGTATTGAAGACGGTCGATCCTAAGACGCTCGGGAAAGACAGCAAGACGCTGCTGCAGGAATATCTGCAGGGCAAACGAATCGCGCTGCCGGTTTATACCGTCGTTGAAACACGGGGCGCCGCCCACAATCAGGAGTTCGAAGTCGAGTGTGCGATCCCGAAGCTTGAGATCAGCGTGCGTGGTAGTGGGAAGAGCCGCCGCGCGGCCGAACAGACGGCAGCCAAGCTTGCGTTCGAAGCCGCACAGCACGCGATTGCGCAACTGGGCCGGCGTTCCCGCAAGAAGGCTGCTGTCGTCCCAGCGGGTGATGCGCCGCCCCCCGCTGATTCGAGCGTGCCGGCAGACGCCGCACAGACAGCTGCCTGACAGATGCAAGCAGAGGTGGTTGCGCCTGCGGCGGTGCGTCCGGTTGGTATGGTCGCGATCATCGGACGGCCGAATGTCGGCAAATCAACGCTGGTTAATGCGATGGTGGGCGAGCGCGTCAGCATTACTTCGCGCAAGCCGCAAACGACGCGCGATCGAGTTCTGGGCGTGCGCACAGATGACAACGCACAGTACATCTTTGTCGACACACCCGGCTTTCAACGCCGGCACCGCAGCGCTTTGAATCGCCGAATGAATGCAACGGTCACCGGCGCGCTGAACGATGTCGATGCCGTTGTGCTCGTCATTGAAGCGAGTCGCTGGACCGAAGAGGACGAGCAGATGTTGGCGCTGCTGCCTGCCCCTGTTGACAACGAACCGGGCAACGTCATCCTCGCAATCAACAAGTCTGACCTGCTGGAGCAGCGCGATCAGTTGTTGCCGTTGATGGCGGATTCGATGCGGCGCTATCCGTTCCGGGCGATTGTGCCGGTCAGCGCCGAGAAATCACGGCAACTCGACGACCTGCTGAAGGAGATTCGTCCGCTGTTGCCTGAAGGCCTGCCGCTTTTCGACGCCGAGCAGTACACCGATCGCAGCGTTCGCTTTCTCGCAGCCGAATCGATTCGCGAAAAGGCATATCGGCTGCTGGGCGATGAGCTGCCTTACGGAATTGCAGTGACGATCGACCGCTGGGACGAATCGCGCGAGACGCCGCAGATTGCGGCGACATTGATCGTTGAGCGCGATGCGCATAGGCCAATCGTTATCGGCAAGGACGGTGCGAAGCTGCGCGAAATCTCGCGACTGGCACGCGCCGACATCGAGCAAATGCTCGGGAAGTCGGTATTTCTCGAAGTATGGGTGCGCGTCAGGCGTGGTTGGAGCGATGACGCGCGCGCGTTGAAGAGCCTTGGTTATGAGTGAGGTCGCCGATATCGGCGCTGAAGCAATACCGGATACGACGAATCAGCGGCCTGCGCGGCGCCGCAGTAGTGATGCACGAATCGATCATCAGCCGGGATTTGTGTTGCACTCGTATGCATGGCGTGAGACCAGCCTGGTGGTCGAGACGTTTACGCGTGAGTTTGGACGTGTCGCAGTCGTCGCGCGCGGTGCGAAGAGGCCGACGTCGCAGTTTCGCGGTCTGTTATCACCCTTTAATCCGATCGCGCTGTCTTGGAGCGGCCGTAACGAAATCAAAACGTTGGTCCGCGCCGAATGGTTGGGTGGCATGCAGCCGCTCAGAGGCGACGCGTTGCTCGCGGCGTTTTACGCGAACGAGCTTTTGGTGCGCTTGCTGGCGCGCGGCGACGCACATCCGCAGACCTTCGGCAGTTATGTGCAACTGCTGCAGTCGCTGACGCGGCAGGCGCGACACGACGCGGCGCTGCGCACGTTCGAGCTCGATTTGCTGCAGGACATCGGATATGAGATGCCGCTCGACCGTTGTACCGAAGGCAGCGAGATCGACGTACGAGCGCAGTATGTTTTTGCGGGCGGGCAGGGTGCCCGGCGCATCGATGTAAACGTCGTCAGAGAATCCGATGGGGGCACCGTCAGCGGTGGCACGCTGATCGCGATGGCCGCACGCAATTTCGAGCATCCCCAAGTGGTTGCCGAAAGCAAGACGCTGTTGCGGCAGGTCATTCGCTATCACCTTGAGGGCAAGCCGCTGAACACACGGCGCATCCTGCAGGACCTTAGGAAGCTGTAATGCGACAGCCATGACGGCGCTGAGCGTCAACCTGAACAAGGTGGCGCTGATACGGAACACGCGAAGCAACGGGATTCCCAGCGTGCTGCACGCGGCGCGGATCGCACTTGAGGCAGGCGCCGATGGCATCACCGTGCATCCGCGCCCGGACGGACGCCACGTGCGTGCGCCCGACGTGGCCGAGCTGGCTGAGCTGATGCGCCACTGGCCTGCCGCCGAATTCAACGTCGAGGGCAATCCGGCGCATGGGCTGTTGGACTACGTTCAACAAGTGCGCCCGCAGCAGTGCACCTTTGTTCCAGATGAGTCTGGAGCATTCACGTCTGACCATGGCTGGAACTTGCCTGCGCAGGTCGAGGAGCTTCGCCCGCTGATCGAGCACGCTAAATCACTGGGTGCGCGAGTCAGCCTTTTCATGGACCCGTTGCCTGAGGCGATGGAGCATGCCGCCACTGCGGGTGCCGATCGCGTCGAGTTGTATACGGAGCCATATGCAAGGGCGTTCGGAACGTCCGAGCAGGCTTCGGTGCTTGCGCGGTACGCCGCGTCTGCCGAGGCAGCACTGCGTGTCGGTGTCGGCATCAATGCCGGCCATGATCTGAATCGCGACAACCTGGCTGCGTTTCTCACTGCAGTCCCTGGAGTGTCCGAAGTTTCGATTGGACACGCGCTGATTGCCGACTCGATTGAATTCGGACTCGGGCCCACCGTACGCTTGTACCAGGCAGAGATTCGAAAGGCGCAAGTGGGGCTTCGTCATCGATGATTTTCGGTGTAGGTATCGACATCATCGAGATCGATCGCATTGCTGCGAGCTATGCGCGCTTTGGCGAGCGGTTCGCACGGCGGATCCTGGGGCCACGCGAATTCGAGCGCTTCCAAGCGCGGCGCGCTCGTTCTGCCAAGCGGGGGCTGGCATTTCTATCGACGCGTTTCGCCGGCAAGGAGGCGGTGGCCAAAGCCCTGGGCCTTGGAATGCGGTCGCCGATGCACTGGCACGCTGTAGAAATATTGAACGATGCGTCGGGGCGACCCCTTGCCTCGGTTCACGCAGACCTGCGGCGCTTCGTAGAGCGCCATAGATTGCGACTGCACGTGTCGTTGACCGATGAGCAAACCACCGCGGCGGCGTACGCGATCGCCGAGATCGAATGAACCCACTCGGGCCGGTCGCTGTTGGCGTTGAGGGCAGGTCACTAACCGCTGCTGACCGCGAACGGCTAGCGCACCCGCTGGTGGGCATCGTGATCCTGTTCAGCGCGAATTACGAGTCGCCACAGCAGCTGATTGATTTGTGTCGCGACATTCACGCGCTGCGCGATCCACCGTTGTTGATCGCAGTCGATCATGAAGGCGGCCGCGTGCAGCGCTTTCGCGAAGGCTTTACGCGCCTGCCGCCGATGCGGTGGCTGGGCGAGCTGTGGGACCGCGACGTTCTGCTCGCCTGCCGTGTCGCCGCATCGCTCGGTTATCTGATGGGTGCCGAGTTGCGCGCACACGGTGTCGATATGACGTTTGCGCCGGTGCTTGATGTCGATCACGGACGCAGCACGGTGATCGGTGACCGCGCATTCCATTCGGATCCGCGCGTCGTCAGCATGCTGGCAGCCCACCTGACGCACGGACTGTTGATCGCCGGAATGGCCAATTGCGGGAAGCATTTTCCCGGGCACGGCTGGGCCGAGGCGGATTCGCATGTTGCGATCCCCATCGATAGTCGCAGTCGAAGCGAGATCCTGAAAAAAGACGCTGCTCCGTATCGCTGGCTTGGGCCAATGCTGGCCGGGGTGATGCCGGCGCACATCGTCTACACGCAAATCGATCAGCAGCCGGCGGGGTTTTCGCGCAATTGGATCAGAAAGGTGCTGCGAGGCCAGCTAGGTTTCAGCGGCGCCGTCTTCAGCGATGATTTGCTAATGGCGGGCGCAGGCGCGGTGGGCAGCGTCGGCCAGCGCGCAGCCACCGCGCTGGAGGCCGGTTGCGACTTTGCGTTGGTCTGCAACGACCTTGCAGCGATGGATCAGGTGCTGGACACGCTTCGGTGGAAGCGGACACCCGCGTTCGAGACGCGGTTCTCGCGATTGCAGCCGCGCGGACAGGCCGCAACGATGGTCGAACTGCAAGCCACTGATCTGTACCAAAGTGCGCGCCGCGACCTCGATGAGGTTGTCGAACTCGAACCTCTCAGCAAGTCTGCGCCGGCATAGCGCCGCGAGTCCCTAGGCCCGCTCTATATAGCTTCCATCGTCGGTATTCACGCGAATTTTTTCGCCGATATTGACGAACGGAGGGACTTGTACGCTGATTCCGGTTTCAAGTGCTGCCGGCTTGAAGCTGGTCGTCGCCGTAGCGTTCTTGATGCCAGGTTCAGTGTCTACCACTTCGAGAATCACGGTCGTCGGAAGCTGAATTCCAATCGCGCGCCCATTGTGAAAATTGATTTCGACCTGCAAATTGGGGAGCAGATAGCCGGTCTGGCCTTCCAGAAACTCGGCGCTGAGCGATAACTGTTCATACGTCTCGTTGTCCATGAAAACGTACGTATCACCGTCCTGGTACGAGTAGGTCATTGCACGGCGATCGATAAACGGCCGCTCGACGCGATCGTCGGTCGACAGCCGTTCATTGCGCTTCTGCCCGGTTTCGATGTCCTTGATTTCGATCTGCATGTAAGCGCCGCCGCGTCCGCCGACGTGTACGTGATAGCTTTTCAGCACGCGCCAGACTTTCTTGTCGAGCTCGAGCAAATTGCCGACGCGGATTTCGGTCGCAAGAATCTTTGCCATTGAAGTCCTGATCTGATTCTGAAGGCCGGCGAACCTACAATTGCCAGTCGCCGATGATTGATGGTGCGCCCGCGATTATAGGTGGGCCGTGCTTTTTGCCCGTTTTTATAGCTTGTGAATACACAAACCGCCACCTTTGATCCCAAGCCGGTATTGGCTGGCCTACCGCATTTGCCTGGCGTGTATCGGATGATTGCCGCCGACGGCACTGCGCTTTACGTCGGCAAAGCGCGCGACTTACGTAAGCGCGTGTCGTCGTACTTCAACAAGAATGTCGGCCCGTGGACCGGGCACATGCTGGCGCGCGTTGCCCGCATTGAAACGACCGTTACGCGATCCGAAGCCGAAGCGCTGTTGCTTGAAAACACGCTGATCAAATCGCTTGCGCCACGCTACAACGTTGTCTTTCGCGACGATAAATCGTACCCGTACCTGAAGTTCACCGTGCACAAGTTTCCGCGCATCGCGTATTACCGCGGTGCCGTTGATCGGCGAGCGCAATATTTCGGACCGTATCCGAACGCCTGGGCAGTGAAGGACAGCATTCAGCTGTTGCAGAAAGTGTTCAGGTTGCGCACGTGCGAAGACACGGTGTTCGCCAATCGCTCGCGGCCGTGCCTGCTGCATCAGATACAGCGCTGCAGCGCGCCGTGCGTGAATCTGATCGACCCGGACACGTATGCGCAGGACATCGATCGTGCGGTGCGCTTCCTGCGCGGGAATACCGATGAAATCATGGGTGAGCTCGAGGCACGGATGCATCAGTTATCGGTGGAGTTGAAGTTCGAGCAGGCGGCCGCGGTGCGCGACCAGATCGGTGCGCTGGCGAAGGTGCTGCATCAGCAGGCAGTCGATACCACCGGTTCCGATGCAGATGCGGACGTGCTGGCTGTTGTCACCGACCGCGCATGCGCGTGCGTGAATCTGGCAATGATTCGCGGCGGCAGGCACCTGGGCGACAAGCCCAACTTTCCGGCCCGCGCTGGCGAAGGCACGGAGCCTGCGGAAATTCTGGAAGCGTTCATATCGCAGCACTATCTGACGCAGCCAGTGCCTCCGACACTGGTGGTCAATGCCGACGTCGATGTTGAAGAGTTCTCGGCGATGCTGTCGGAAGCCAGTGGCCGGCGCGTTCAGATCGTGCGTCATCCGCAGGAGCAGCGGCGGCGCTGGCTGGAGATGGCCGAAGCCAATGCGCGTCTGGCGCTGGCGCGTCGGTTGGCCGAGGAAGGGTCGCAAATTGCGCGCACGCGGGCGTTGATCGATGCACTCGGACTTGAGCTCGGCGAAGAAGACGCCGACAAGCTGCGCGTGGAATGCTTCGACGTCAGCCACACGTCGGGCGAGGCTACGCAAGCATCGTGCGTTGTATACGCGGAACACAAGATGCGACCCTCAGAATATCGGCGCTACAACATAGAAGGCGTCGAAGCGGGCGATGACTACGCCGCAATGCGGCAGGTGCTGACGCGGCGTTTTTCTCCGGTATCGCGCGGAGAGAGCCGATTGCCGCATCTCGTGCTGGTCGATGGCGGAAGAGGGCAGGTGGCAGTGGCGCGTCAGGTATTTGTCGAACTTGGACTCGATCCATCCGTGCTCGTCGGCGTTGCGAAGGGAGACGAGCGCAAGGTGGGTCTTGAAGAGCTCGTGTTCCCCGACGAGCGACCGCCGCTCGTGCTCGGCCGTGAATCACAAGCGCTGATGCTGATTGCGCAGATTCGCGACGAAGCGCATCGTTTCGCAATCACCGGCATGAGAGCGCGTCGTGCCAAGACGCGCAATACCTCGCAGCTCGAAGGCATGGAAGGGATCGGTCCAAAGCGGCGACAGAAGCTGCTCGCCCGGTTCGGTGGCATGCGCGGGCTTGCTTCCGCCTCAATAGACGACATAGCAAACGTTGAAGGCGTTTCACGTAAGCTGGCCGAACGCATTTACGCACAGTTGCATGGCCAGCCCACCCACTAGCCGCGCGATCACGTTCAACATACCGATGGCGCTCACGTGGGCGCGCATCGCGATGATTCCGCTCGTCGTCGGCATCTACTACCTGCCTGATGCCTGGATCGCTCCGCACTGGAAAAACGTCGCCGCATGCTGGATTTTCATTCTTGCCGCGATCACCGATGCGCTGGATGGCTATCTCGCACGCAGGTACGGTGCAGTCAGCAAGCTTGGCGAATTTCTCGACCCTGTGGCCGACAAGCTGATGGTCAGTGCTGCATTGATCGTGCTGATCGCGCTCGGTCGCGTGGACTCGCTTGTCGCGCTTGTCATTATCGGCCGCGAAATAACGGTGTCCGCGCTGCGCGAATGGATGGCAAAGATCGGTAAATCGAGCAACGTCGCGGTGAATTCGATGGGCAAGATCAAGACAATTGCGCAGATGACCGCGATCCCGATGCTGCTGTTTCATGATCGTTTGTTCGGCGTGATTGATCTGCACCTGATCGGAACGCTGCTGATCTACGTTGCAGCGGTGTTGACCGTTTATTCGATGCTGATTTACTTGAGGCTGGCATGGCCCCATTTGAACGATCGGGGCCGATGACAGCGCCGTAATTTCGATATACTTCGCAGCCTCGTGCGGGAGTAGCTCAGTTGGTAGAGCGCAACCTTGCCAAGGTTGAGGTCGCGAGTTCGAGACTCGTCTCCCGCTCCAAGTTTTTGATGAGAGGGAAGCCAGCGCGCTTCCCTTTTTTGATTTGAGATGATGGCGGGGTGGCAGAGTGGCCATGCAGCGGACTGCAAATCCGTGTACGCCGGTTCGATTCCGACCCCGCCTCCAAGTAGTTGAACAAGCGCGCTTTCTGGCGACGACCTGAGCCAACCAGTCCATAAAGGAAAAGCCGATCAAAGAGAAGTATCGAGGCGACAGACAGCCGGACAAACCGGACCCAGCGCAGCGAAGCACAGCCGACGCGGCGAGCGGGGGCCAGGGACACAGCGCGTACGGAGGGAAGGCCGAACAACGCGACGGACGACACGCGGTACGGGGCGCCAGGCAGGTAACCGCGTGAGGAGGAAGACGGCGGCCAGGAGGCGAGGCGGCGCCCACCGCGCGAGCGACGAACGACGAGGCGCCGGACCCGGGAGGGCCGCAAAAGGCCACGAGCGCGGCGACAGCCGGGGCGACACACAGGTAACCGCACGACGAAGACGGCACCAACAACCGAACGCGCAAGAGGCAACGCACGACAACAGCGCGCGACGACCAGACGACAGGCGACCGGCCGCCGCAACTCGAGCAATTGGACACGAGGATAATAGGCGGGCCGCCACACTGAACGGTGACCGTGTTTGCTTGAAGATCTTCGGCGATGACCTCAATGCCGACGTATCGACAATGATTTCCTCGTGGTACGGAGAACTAATCGCTCCATGAAACCACAGGGCTCCTCGCCCTGTAATTAATTTGCCATGCTTGTCCCGCTTCTCAACGCGGGAGTAATCGGATCGCAGATTTTGTGCGTGAACAACAATTGCCGCGGTACCAATCCCAAAATCCCATTTGGTTGGCTTTCTATACTCCACCATTACTTCCTGGTTCCCCGGTCCCGGTAGTACAAGCAACACCACGGCACCAGGCACATGCTCACTGAGCGCGGTCAACGTCACAGGCTGCGGTTGGCGTTGAACGCAACAACGAGCTTTTGCACTCGACCCTGCACGTCGTCAGCGACTCTGACCAATATTTGTACATAGTGCCCACCGCCATGCGATCAGCGCGCCAAAACTTGACTCCAATACGCGATCGAAGTGCCTGAGGTGCGGGAAGAGTGAGCAGCGCTAAGTTGGCGAGGTCCACTGTATGCCTTGAATCAACCAACCTACGCGGTGACGTGTCCCCTTGTGATTGGGATCGCTCATCAGAAAAGAATTGTCTTCGGTATATCCCATTACGCAGTACGGGTCTGCGTATTCCTCACTCGACGGCCAACCGAAAGGATGCTTGAGCCCGAGCATGTGGCCCAGTTCGTGAGCGTAGTACGCGTGGTTACCGTCCACATCCAAAACCACGTCATTGCCGATGAACCCGCGTTATTGGGAGCAGGGTTCACGAAATCAGCATGGTGTTCAAATGCGTCGACTGGGATGCCTTGCGACCTAGCCTGGGTCAAAGCCAAGTCACCGATGCCCGGCTTACCGTCCTCGTCCGCGTGGTTGGGCTTCCTGCGTTCGAGGAGCACGCCCAGGTCGTGAAAGTGAAGTCGATTCGCAGCCCCAACGAGCAACGAGACCAGTAGGCAGTCAGTCAGCCGTTAACTGCAGCGAAGCACTCATCTAGGTCTGCCCGCGACCAAACCGCGGCGCGCGGCGCCGAAGCGGCCCCACCGCCACAGGAACAGACCAAACGCCGGCGACCCAGTAGAGCGACACGCCAAGACGAAGGGAGAGAAGAACACGAGCCGAACCCGCCGAGGCGAGACGCCGGACGTAGCGGAGCAGATACAGCGGGCACAAGGGCAGAGCGCGACGGCCGGAGCACGGCCGCGCCGGTCAGGCCACACGCACCGGCTGGAGCCACGAGCCCGCACCCCGTCGTACCCGGAGCGGCTCGTCAGACAGGGCCCGCGTAGCCGCCGGACGGACAGCGTCCAGCCGCACGCGCCGCAGGGCAGAGCCGGTGAGCACCGTCCCAGGCACGCCCGCAACCCACCGAGAGTAGACACGACGAGGCCCGCGCGCGCGCGCGGAGGCGGCGAAGCGTGACGGGGGGGGGGGGGGGGGCGGACTGCAAATCCGTGTACGCCGGTTCGATTCCGACCCCCGCCTCCACTGCCTGTTGCTATCGGCTTTCAAGCCTGATCAGGAGGCTACGTGGAGTACAAAGACATCATCTATGAAGCACGGGACCACGTAGCCCGCATCACGATCAATCGTCCCAAGCAGCTGAACGCCTTCACCGGCGATACGCTTAAGGAGCTCACGCTCGCTGTAGAGACAGCGGGAGCGGATGACGACATCGGCGTTGTTGTTTTAACCGGCGCGGGTGATCGCGCATTCTCTGCCGGCGGGGATGTCAACTGGGAAAAAGAGGGTGGGCTCGAGCGGCAGATTCTTGAGCCGTATCTGTTTCACGTCACGCTCTCACGGTGTTTGAAGCCAACCATCGCACGCGTAAATGGTTACGCAATTGGCGGCGGGCACCATATGGCTTACTTCTGTGATCTGACGATCGCTTCCGACCAGGCAATCTTTGGGCAGAACGGTCCGCGAGTGGGAAGTCCCGCCTGTGGCGCGATGGTCAGCTATCTGACTCGAGTTGTCGGCGCGAAAAAGGCGCGCGAGATCTGGATGCTGTGCCGTCGCTACAGCGCGAAGGAAGCGATGGAAATGGGACTGGTGAACACGGTGGTTCCACACGCACAGCTCGATGACGAGGTCGAGAAGTGGTGCAAGGAAATTCTGGCTCTGTCGCCGACATGCATGAAGATCCTCAAGGCGTCTTTCGTCGAGGAATACAAGGCGCTGCTGGGTCAGGGCGATGAGTTGCGCAGATACATGATCACGCCGGAGTTCTGGAAATATGAGCAACAGGAAGGGGCAAACGCGTTTCTCGAGAAGCGCGCGCCAGATTTCTGGGCCGCGCGCGAGGCCGCGAAGCGGAGTTGACAGCTGCGGATCGCGCAAATCGCTGGTGCCCGGGGCGGGAATCGAACCCACACGCCTTTCGGCCCAGGATTTTAAGTCCTGTGCGTCTACCAATTTCGCCACCCGGGCAGCCGGAAGGTGATGGTAACGCCTCTGTAGTCGTCTTATCGGCCTAGGCCGTTATGGTTCTTGACCTAGAATGCTTCGACAATGAAAGTACTGATGCGGGGAACTCCGGTCAGGTGTTTTAAGAGGCGATGAAAGTATTCAATCTTTGTTGCGATCAGGAGCATCCGTTCGAAGGCTGGTTCGCTTCGGCCGAGGACTTTGATCGCCAACTCGCGGTGGGCATGATCGAATGCCCGGTGTGCACGAGTACCGATGTGCGGAAACTGCTGTCAGCGCCTCGGCTGAATCTAGGCGCGTCGCAGGAAAGTCCCGAGTCGTCGCCCAAGGAACCCGTCGCGATGCCGAACGATCAATCGATGCGCGCGATGATGGTGCAAATTGCCAGGCACATTGCGGTCAACAGCGAAGACGTCGGCGAGCGTTTCCCGGAAGAAGCGCGCCGCATTCACTACGATGAAGCTCCTAAGCGCTCGATTCGCGGTCTGGCTTCAAAGGAAGAAGCGGCTGATCTGAAGGATGAGGGCATCGAAGTGATGCCGGTGCCGTTTGCCAATCTGCTGAAGAATCCGCTGCAGTAACTACAGCGCTGACAGGCGCTTGAGCGCCTTTTTCAGCGTGCTCTCCTGCTTCGCAAAGCAAAACCGCACGACCGTGTGGTCAACCGGCACGTCGTAGAACACCGACACCGGGATCGAAGCGACGCCATGGTCCTCAATAAGCTTCTTCGCGAACTCCTCCTCGGGGAGATCTGAGATCTGCGAGTAATCCGCAAGCACGAAGTAAGTGCCTTCGCACGCGAGAGGGCGAAACGGTGTATTTGCCAGCCCGCTGACGAACAAGTCGCGTTTCGCTTGGTAGAAAGCGGGCAAGTCGAGGTACGGGCGAGAATCGGCCAGGTGCTCGACGAACGCAAACTGCGCCGGCGTGTTGACCGCGAACACCATGAACTGATGCACTTTACGAATCTCGGTGGATAGCGCGGCAGGTGCACACGCATAACCCACTTTCCATCCGGTCGTATGAAAGGTCTTTCCAAAGCTGGAGACCACGACGCTGTGCGCAGCGAGTATCGGGGAGCGCATGATCGAACGGTGCGGCACGCCGTCGTACACAATGTGCTCATACACCTCGTCTGAAACGATCAGTACGCCGGTTTGATCGACGATACGTTCCAACGCGCGAATATCTGCGTCCCTAAGTGTGCGGCCCGTCGGGTTGTGCGGAAAATTGATCAGAATCAGCCGCGTTTTGTTGGTCACCGCCGCGCGCACTGCGTCCCAGTTGGGAACGTAACCCTGGGTGTGGTCGAGTGGTACGAACACGGGTCGACCTCCCGCCAGCGCTATGGCTGGGGAATAGCTGTCGTATGCGGGCTCCAGCACAATAGCCTCTTCACCCGCGGGAAGCAGCGCGAGAACGGTGGCCATTAACGCCTGCGTTGCACCCGCCGTGATCGTGATTTCCGTATCCGGATCGTGCCGGTACCCGTAAAGCGCCTGATTCTTGCTCGCAATGGCTTCGCGCAGCGAGAGCACGCCCGCCATGGGTGCGTACTGGTTGTGCGCCGCTCGCATCGCGTTCGTCAGCCGCTGCTGTAGCAGCGGATCGCAATCAAAGTCCGGGAAGCCCTGACCGAGATTGACCGCGCCATGTTTTACCGCGAGTTGCGACATCACCGTGAAAATGGTGGTGCCAACGCGAGGCAGCTTGCTGGAAGTGTCAATCGGGCGCATAAGCGCCGGTAACTATACTTTTGCAATTACCGACAACGCCAGATATGAACGCGGACGAAAAAGAGCGGCTCGACGATGCAGACCTCGACTTGATTTTTCGCAAGGCGAGAACGCATAACGTCTGGCTACCGATACCGGTGCCGGAGTCTGTGCTGCACGCCTTGTGGGATGTGATTAAGTGGGGCCCGACCAGCGCCAATTGTTTACCGCTGCGGATTGTTTTTGTTCAGTCGACAGAGGCAAAAGAGCGGCTGGTAGCGTGCATGAGCGAGAACAATCAGGCTAAGACACGAGCCGCTCCAGTGACGGCGATTCTGGCGATGGATCTTGAATTCTACGAAAAACTACCGCGGCTTTTCCCGCACAATCAAGCGGCGCGCTCGTGGTTTGCCGGCAAGCCCGCGCACATCGGGGAAACAGCGCTTCGCAACAGCTCGCTGCAGGGCGCGTATTTCATCATCGCAGCTCGTGCACTGGGCCTCGATTGCGGTCCGATGTCGGGCTTTGACTCCGACAGGATTAACAACACGTTTTTTCCCGATAGCAAGCTGAAGGTCAACTACGTCTGCAGTCTCGGTCACGGTGATCCGGGCAAGCTCTTTCCGCGTTCGCCGCGACTCGATTTCGATGAGGCCTGTCGTATTGCTTAAGCCCCCGGCATTGTTTGACAGGTCGCCGATATGCAGGTGAGTCAAGGTTTCGACAGTGGCGCGATCGAAGTGATTGCGTGTAACGGCGCACGCGCCGACCTTGCGATTCGCCGCGATATCACTGCGACCGGCGAGGCTGGGGAATTCCTGCAGTGGTTTCATTTTCGCGTCACTGGCGCCGAGCAGAGCGGCGCCGAGTTTCGAATCGTCAATGCCGGCGCGACGACCTATCCGGACGGATGGCGCGACTACCGAGCGGTCGCAAGCTGGAACCGCCGCGATTGGGAGCGAATTCCTACAAGCTATGACGGGCAAGTTCTGACAATCAACCTACCGTCCGCGCCCGGGCCTTCGTATATCTCTTATTTCGAGCCGTATTCATGGGAACGTCATTTGATGCTGTTGGCAGACTGCATCTCACGCGGCGCGCGGCTGCGACGGCTAGGCGCCAGCATTCAAGGACGTGATATCGATGCACTCGTTATTGGTGACGGCACGCGGCCCGTTTGGGTTATCGCCCGCCAGCATCCGGGCGAAACCATGGCCGAATGGTTTGTTGACGGGTTTTTGCAACGGCTGCTTGACAGCACCGATGCGTCGGCACAAGCAGTGCGGAACGCCGCCACCTTTTACATCGTTCCCAACATGAATCCGGACGGCTCGATCCTCGGCAACTTGCGGACCAACGGAGCGGGCGCCAATTTGAATCGCGAATGGCTTGAGCCATCGGTTGAACGCAGCCCGGAAGTGAAGTGCGTACGCGACGCAATGCATGTAAGCGGCTGTGATGCGTTCTTCGACATTCACGGTGACGAGAATCTCCCCTATGTGTTCGTCGCCGGTTGCGAAATGCTGCCAAGCTTCACAGCGCAGCAGGCCGCCGATCAGGACGCTTTCGCAGCCGACTTTCGTGCCGTAAGTCCGGACTTTCAGAGCGAGCACGGTTATCACGCAAGCAAATACAAGGATGACGTTCTGAAACTCGCCTCGAAGTATGCCGGCCACACATTTGGCTGCCTGTCATTGACGCTCGAGATGCCGTTCAAGGACAACGCAAATGCGCCTGATTTGCGATTCGGATGGAGCGCTGCACGCAGTGCGCAACTCGGCGCAGCAATGCTCGATCCAATTCGTCAGCATCTCGTTCGCACCGGGTCGGGCTCGTGACGGTTGCCGTCGGTTCTCGGCTAACGCTGCGCCGCGCGAGGCTGCTTGATCGGCCGCGCATCTATGAGTGGTTGACGCAGTCGGATCTGGTGACCAACACGATGGGAACGCCGTTTTATCCCGAACGGCCGGTGCCGACCCTCGACGAATTTTCGGCCGAGTACGTCAACGCCTATTTCGACGGCACACGGCCTTACGCGGGCCGAATGTTCGTCATCGTGGCTGGCGGCGACGAGATCGGCTGTGTATCGCACGGACCGATCGATCTGCTGAACGATGTTGTAGAGCTCGACATCTGGCTTGCCGAGCGCCGCCTGACCAGCCGCGGCCTCGGGTCGGAGGCACTCGTGTTGTTGGCCGACTGGATGCAAACCAATTATGGCGTCAACCGTTTCCTCGTGCGGCCTTCTCGTCGTAACGTGCGGGCCTTGCGTGCGATGCGCCGCGCAGGATTTCGCGAAACTGACCTGCCGGCGGCCGAAGTGATCGAGAAACTTCATTTGCCGCCCGGCGACTATTCGGACGAAGTGCTGCTATTCCGAATCCTCCCGGTGCCGACGACCACCATGGCTCCGGATCCTGCGCGCATCTACGTTTTTCTCGACAGCGAGTTCACAAGTTTGCAGACACCCGAGTTGATCAGCATTGGCGCTGTGGCTACCGACTCCACGGCTTTCTATGCCGAAGTGCAGGGCTGGAGTCGCGAGCGCTCCAGTGAGTTCGTCAAGGAAATTGTTGTGCCACTGCTCGATGGCGATGCGGTTCCACTGCCGCTGGCAGCCGAAGCATTCTCCGCGTGGCTCGACGAGCGGGCGGGGCGCGCCCCGACCACAATAGTCAGCGACTCAGGATACGACCGCTGGGCACTGACCGAACTGCTCGGCCGGGAGGACCTTCCGAGCGGTATCGACTGGAAGCGCGTACCGATTTCGTATGAAGAGATGGACGACGCGACCAAGCAGATGAATCTGCGCCGTCATCATGCGCTGGACGACGCAAGAGCGCTGCGTCAGTTGGTGATGCATTCGGGCGGATAAGAATTGTCCGCCGCAGGCGCTCTATTGCAGATCCGCCGCGTGACGCTTCAATTGCTCTAGCGTCACCACATCGAGCGCCGTCTCGTGCGTCGCTGTCAGCAGAACCTGTGGCGCGGCTCCGGCGTCGAATGCTTCTTTCCAGCGTGCGACGCAGATACACCAACGGTCGCCCGGCTTCAGTCCCGGAAAGTCGAACTCAGGATGCGGTGTGACGAGATCATTACCGCGTTGAACTGAAAACTCGAGAAACTCGCGCGTGACCTTCGCGCAGACGGTGTGCGAGCCGATGTCCTGCGGACCGGTGTGGCAGTACCCGTCCCGATAGAAACCGGTCGCCGGAGAGTCGCAACAACCGGTCAGTTCGCCGCCGAGAACATTGCGAGCCGATGAGGGCCTGTCCGGATCGCGCATTTAAAGCGGGCCTTCAACTTTTGCCGTCACGTGAAGGGCGGGGTTCGGGCGGTGGTAGCGCGTCGGCTGTGCGCTCGAGCCAGGGCACGATCTCATCGAGTAGCGTTGTCAGTGCCCTGCTCAGTGCGGCAGCTGCGGCCGGCGCGTTCTCCTGTGCCACCGGCGCAGACGCGATAAAGCGCTTGCGCTCGACCAGGTTGCGGCCGCGGCGTTCGATCAGCTCTGCGGTTACTTCAACCCGCGCCGTGCCGGCGGTCACATCGTGAACGAGTTCGTTGACACCCACGTTCAGAATCAGTCCGCCGCCAACGCCACTGCCAAGCCGTGCCACGGAATCGAAAATTCGGCGTGCTTCGATCCGTTGACTTAACAAATTCACGACGCGTTCTGAAGGGCGATCGGTCCAGCTCGCGAACTGATAGAACTGGCGCTGCTGCACGGCCCGTGTGTACGCCATCGAATAAGTATCTCCGATCGACTCTGACGGAAGCGTCGACAGCAGCAACCGACGATCGATCGACGTCGCTCGCGGCTCTACCTGCGGAGACAGGTCTGTGAGACGGTACTGTGCGAGCGCGTTGCCTTCGCCACCCAACCCGATGCTGAAACAGCCGGCCACTGCTGCTGCCATGCATGCGACGAGGATCATGCGCACTCGACGGAAGGGCAGGCTACTCACCCGGCCCTCGTTGCGTTTTGCCGGGACCGAGCAATGCAGCGCGCGGGTCGCGCAATTGGTCGAGCAGGCGTGTCATTGCTTCGACGGTGGCCCGCAGCTCGATCACTCCGACCGTAAACTGTTCGTCCGTCGACGATGCCACGTCCGACAAGGTGCGCGTAAGTGCCAGGGTTTGCTTCTCGAGCGCGTTGGCCGCGAGTGAGACGTCTTTCAATGTCTGGTCGGCTTGCCTGAGGGCGGGTGCAATGTCGGCACCGGTTCGTTCCGCAACTTGACCCACCTTGGTGGCGGCACCGGCAATGTCGGTCGCCGCAGCATTGAACGTCACCAGCGTCTTATCCAAGTCCTTCATGCGCTGATTCAGTCCGGCCGTCAGTTCTTTGATATTGGCAAGCGACGATGTCACTGCGGCTCGATTGTCGGCCGTCAGTAGCAGATTGATGTTTTCGAGCGTCTCAGCCGCGATGTCACCGATACGACCGACCTTGCCGGCGATTGCATCGAAGCTCGATTCACCTTCCGCTATCAGCGGGTAGGACTGACCATCGTTTACTTCGGTCAGCGGCGGCCCTGCAGGCTCGGGAGTAATCAATGTGATGCGCGCAATGCCTGTTACGAAATTGCGGACGACGATAGCGACCGTATTGGTTCGCACCGGAGCGCGCGGGTCGGTGCGAATCGTGACGCGCACACGGTTGATTTTCTCGGCAAGCAGATCGTAGTCTTCGACGCGCCCAATCTTGATCCCGCGCATGTCAACGTCGGCACCAATCTGCAGCCCGTCGAGGGGTTGCCGCTCGAAGTAGATCGTGTAGTACTTGAAATCGCCGCGGCCGCCGGCGCGATTGAGCCAAACGACGGCGGCAATCAGTGCTGCAACGAGCACGATCAACGCGACTCCGACGTAGGTGTACTTGGCTTCCGCTTCCATCGCGCTGATTCTACGAGACGGCCTCGGTGTCAGGTGCAACCATCGTGCGCACAGAGAAGTAGGACTTGATCCACTCGACGTCGGATCGAACGATCTCTTCGATCGGGCCGTCGGCCAGCACTTTTCCGCCGCCGAGCACGATGATTCGATCGACTACGGTGAGCAGCGTGTCCAGATCGTGCGTCACCAAAAACACCGTGATGTTCAGATCGTCCACGAGCGAACGCACCAGCTGATCGAATGCACGCGCCGTGGTGGGGTCGAGGCCCGAAGTGGGCTCATCCAGAAACAGCACTTCTGGCTCAAGCGCGAGCGCACGCGCAATGGCAGCCCGCTTGCGCATACCGCCGGACAGCTCACTCGGCATTTTTTCCGCAGCGTCTGGCCCTAGCCCCGCCTGCGACAGTCGCAGCTTGACCAGCGGATCGAGCAGAGCAGGGGGTACCCGCGAGTGCTCGAGCAACGGAACCGCGACATTCTGCGCAACGGTCATCGAGGAAAACAGTGCGCCATCTTGAAACATCATTCCGAAACGGCGGCGCATTGCATTGAGTTGCTCCGCCGAGTCTTGCCACACATCGGTCCCAAGCAAGTGAATCCGCCCCGAAGTAGGTCGCTGCAAGCCGATGATCTCGCGCAACAGCACCGACTTTCCCGTGCCGCTGCCGCCGATCAGCGCAGTCAGCGTTCCACGCTGCAAACTGAAGCTCACTCCGTCATGAACCTTCTGTTCGCCGAAGCGCGTGACTACGGAGTCGACTTCCAGAATCGTTTCCGCGCGCGTCGTCATATTCCGAGTTCCTGAAAGAACACGGCAAATGCGGCGTCGAGCAGGATGACCGACACGATGCTCTGCACGACAGTCGACGTGGTTGCCATGCCGACCGCACGCGTGTCCCGATCAACCGACATTCCCATCCGGCACCCTATTACCGCAATGACGAGCGCGAACACCGGCGCCTTGGCCAGCCCGACCAGTGGATGCGAAATGTCTAGTCCATCGCGCAGCCGGCTGATGAACGTCGTCGGCGTGACATCGAGCATGGAATCCGCAACCATGATGGCGCCGCTCAGACTCATCAGGTCGCCAACGAATACGAGAAGTGGCATCGCCACCATCAGTGCGATCACCCGCGGCAATACCAGTACATCCATCGGCGACAGGCCGAGCGTTCGAATCGCATCGGTCTCCTCCGTGAGCTTCATCGCACCGAGCTGCGCCGTAAACGCTGCCCCCGAGCGGCCGGCCACAATCACCGCGACAATGATCGGCGCAAACTCGCGCGTCATTCCGATGCCGACGCCATCGACGACAAAAATATTGGCGCCGAACTGTTCGGCCTGCAGTCCGAGAAGGTAAGTAAAAACGATGCCAATCAACAATGTCACAAGCGCGACAACGGGGATCGCGTTCAGGCAAACCTGTTCGAACTGCACCGCAAGCTCGCGCATGCGCACTGAGCGCGGGCGCAACAGGCTGTGCGCGATTCCTGCCACAGTTGCACCTAGAAAATTGACGTCGCCAACGATCCCGTGGCCCACCTCTATCGCGCGCCGTCCTATCATTTCGACAATGCGCTCGCGGTGATGCTCGGTCGGGGCGCGTGCAGCGTCGAGGCGCTTAAGCACTTGCTCGACGATGCGCAGCTCGTTCTGAGCAAAGCCAGTCAACTGTGCCCTCGATTCCCCGGCAAGCTCGAGATAGTTAAGCAGCGCGAGAGCACCCGCCGAATCAATCTCGGCGATCTTGCTGCCGTCAATAATGACTTTCGGCGGCAGTTTCAGGGCCGAGAGTTGTGTCGTAATGCCCTCAAGAAACGACAAGCGCCAGGTGCCGGTCAGTTGAATGACCGCGGCATCCGCTCCTTGCGGAATTAAAACTGCGTTAGGGGCGACACCTGGGTCGCCCTCCGCATCCGCATATCTGAAGCTCACGCCGCGAGCAATTGCCGCAGCACAAACGGCAGAATGCCACCGTGCTTGTAGTACTCGACCTCAATCGGCGTGTCGATGCGCAGCCTGACGGTCACGCTTTGCGTTTTGCCTCCGGCGCGGTGAATCACCAAGGTTGCATCCTGCTGCGGCTTGATGCCGCCTTCAAGACCTTCGATATCGAATGTCTCGTTACCTATCAGCTTCAATGTCTGTGCGCTGTCGCTGCCAAGGAACTGAAGCGGCAACACCCCCATGCCGACCAGGTTGCTGCGGTGTATGCGCTCAAAGCTGCGCGCGATGACTGCCTTCACGCCAAGCAGTTGCGTGCCCTTTGCCGCCCAGTCGCGCGATGATCCCGTGCCGTATTCCTCGCCGCCGAGAACAATCGTCGGGACACCCTCGTCGATGTACTTCATCGCGGCGTCGTAGATCGACATCAGCTCGCCCGAAGGTTGGCGCAGCGTGAACCCCCCCTCGATGCGCGAACCGTCCGCCTGTTGCGGAATCATCAGGTTTTTAATGCGTACGTTCGCAAAGGTACCGCGCATCATCACTTCGTGATTGCCGCGGCGCGCTCCGTAGGAATTGAAGTCCGCCTTGAGCACGTTGTTGCCAATCAGCCACTGGCCGGCGGGTGAAGTGTCCTTGATCGCTCCCGCTGGAGAAATGTGATCGGTGGTGATTGAATCACCAAAGATGCCAAGCGCGCGTGCACCGCTGATACCGGTCGGCAGGGCTTTGGGTTGCATAGCAAAGTCGTCGAAAAACGGCGGCTTCGCAATGTAGGTGGATTTTGGCCATGTGTAGACCTGGCCCGAAACGCTTCCGACCTTATTCCACAGCTCGCCCGGATCGCTTTTCACCTTGGCGTAATTCGCTTCGTATGCTTGCGGATCCATCGCATATTTCATCAGTGCATAAATCTCGTCAGAGCTCGGCCACACATCGCCAAGCCACACGTCCTTGCCGCTCGAGTTCCTGCCGAGTGGCTCGGTCATCAGGTCCTTCAACATAGTGCCGGCAATTGCATAAGCCACGACCAGGGGCGGCGACGCGAGGAAGTTTGCTTTCAGGTTCGGATGAATGCGCGCCTCAAAATTGCGATTGCCCGACAGCACTGCGGCACACACCAGATTGTTGCTGATGATCGTTTCGTTGATCTCGGGTGACAGGTCACCCGCGTTCCCGATGCATGTAGTGCAACCGTACGCAGCGAGCGAAAATCCGAGCTTCTCGAGGTAAGGCAGCAGACCGGTTTTCTGCAGATAGTCGGTAACGATGCGCGAGCCCGGGGCCAATGAGGTCTTGATGTGCTTTTGCACTGTCAGGCCTGCCTCGACCGCTTTTTTCGCAAGCAGCCCGGCCGCCAGCAGCACGCCCGGATTACTGGTGTTGGTGCACGAAGTGATCGCCGCGATCAGCACGTCACCGTCGGCGATCGCGACGCCGCTGCGCTCGGGCGCTCGGGCCGGCTGCAGCAGTGGTCGATTGCCCTTCATCTCAACGACGTCACGTGGTGCGCCGTTGGGGGTCGCCGGGCCCGGTCCTGCGCGGACACCGTTATCCGCGCCGATGGCGAAACGTTGCGACAGGCGTGCCGTGGGCTGATTGAATCCGTTGTCGAGGACGGGCGCGGAAAACAGGCGCGTGAATTCGCGCTTCACATTGCCGATCTCAATTCGATCCTGCGGCCGCTTTGGCCCGGCGAGCGAAGGCGCTACGGTACCGAGATCAAGTGCGACGACCGATGAATAGTCGATCGCGCCGGCCTTCGGAATGCCGAACAACCCTTGCGCGCGGAAATACGCTTCGAAAGCTGCAAGCTCGTCGTGTGTGCGACCCGTGCCCTCAAAGTACGAAATCGTCTTTTCATCGACGGGAAAAAATCCCATCGTCGCACCGTACTCGGGTGCCATGTTGCCGATAGTGGCTCTATCCGGCACGGCCAAGCTCGCAGTGCCTTCGCCGAAAAATTCGACGAACTTGCCGACGACTTTGGCTTTGCGAAGCAGCTCGGTGATCGACAACACCAGATCGGTGGCGGTGACGCCTTCGCGCAGTTTTCCTTTCAGATGCACGCCGACCACGTCCGGCGTCAGGAAATAAACCGGCTGCCCGAGCATGCCTGCTTCGGCCTCGATGCCGCCCACACCCCAGCCGACGACGCCGATGCCGTTGATCATCGTCGTGTGACTGTCGGTCCCGACCAGCGTATCGGGGTAGTAAATGCCGTCTTTCTTGTAAACGCCGCGCGCAAGGTATTCGAGATTGATCTGGTGCACGATGCCAAACCCAGGCGGCACGACGCCAAATGTGTCGAACGCCTGCATGCCCCACTTCATGAACTCGTAGCGCTCGCGGTTGCGCTGGAACTCGAGCTTCATGTTCAGATCCAGCGCGTCCTTGGTACCGTAGTGATCGATCATCACCGAGTGATCGACGACCAGATCGACGGGTACCAGCGGCTCGATAGTCTTTGCGTTCTTACCCATCTCGGCGGCCACGTTGCGCATTGCTGCCAAGTCGGCAAGCAAAGGCACGCCGGTGAAGTCCTGCAGCACAACCCTGGCTACCACGAACGGAATCTCGTCGGTGCGGGCGGCGCCCGGCTTCCAACCCGCAAGCTGGCGCACGTGTTCCTCAGTGACCTTCACGCCGTCACAATTGCGCAGTACCGATTCGAGCACGATGCGAATTGAGACCGGCAGGCGAGAGACCTTGCCAAGGCCTGCGACTTCAAGCGCCGCCAAGTTGTAGAACTTGCCGCGCTTCGGGCCGACATTGAATTCTTGCAGCGAGTTAAAAAGATTGTGCGGCATAAAAAAATTCTCCAATGACAGACGCTGCGCCAGTGCCGTTGCCAGCCGTTTCCGCGCTATTCAATCGGACAAAGTGCGTTGCACTTCGTCCGTCTATATCACCATTAAGTCGACAAACTCGTGCACTGGCGTTGCAGCCAGACGCTTCGAGTCCATGCAAAGCTCCAGAATTGCATCAGCCTGCTTGGTGGGAAACACGCGCGCCAAGTTGGTTTTGAATTTCCCAATTAACAGCGGAATGCCGTCCTTGCGACGCCGCTTGTGCCCGATCGGATACTCCACAACGATCTCTTTCAATTTCGTGCCGTCGGCCAGCTCGACGGTCAGCGCATTGGCGATCGAACGCTTGTCAGGATTGAGATAATCCTTCGTAAATTGTTTGTCCTCGACGCATACGATCTTGTCGCGCAATGCGTCGATGCGCGGGTCGGAGGCGACATCGTCTTCGTAGTCGTCGGCCGTCAACCGGCCATGGATCAGCGGCACCGCGACCATGTACTGGATGCAGTGATCACGATCCGCAGGATTATCGAGCGGCCCCTTCTTGTCGATGATGCGAATGCACGCTTCATGCGTGCGGATCGTGATTCTCTTAATGTCAGCAGCCGTCTTGCCCAGCTTGCTTAACTGGCCGTGCAAAGTCATCGCCGCTTCGACCGCGGTCTGCGAGTGAAACTCGGCGGGAAATGAGATCTTGAACAGGATGTGCTCCATCACGTACGAGCCATACTGGCGTTGGAATGTGAACGGCTTTCCTTTAAACAAGACGTCGTAGAAGCCCCACGTTTTGGCTGTCAATACCGACGGGTAGCCCATCTCGCCGGTTTTGGCGATCAACGCCAGGCGCACTGCGCGCGAGGTCGCATCACCTGCGGCCCAGCTCTTGCGCGATCCGGTATTCGGTGTGTGTCGGTAGGTGCGCAGCGACTGGCCATCGACCCAGGCGAGCGAAACCGCGTTGATGATTTCGTCCCGCGGTAGGCCGAGCATTTGCGCAACGACCGCGGTCGAGGCAACCTTAACCAGAACTACGTGGTCAAGGCCGACCTTGTTGAAGGAGTTCTCAAGCGCGATGCATCCCTGAATTTCGTGCGCCTTGATCATCGCCGTCAGCACATCGTTGACGGTCAGTGGATTCTTGCCGGACGCGGCCGCGTTGCGCGATAGCCAGTCGGCAGTCGCAAGGATGCCTCCCAGATTGTCCGATGGGTGTCCCCATTCAGCTGCGAGCCAGGTGTCGTTGAAATCGAGCCAGCGGATCATCGCGCCGATATCGAACGCCGCTTTGACGGGGTCAAGCTGGAACTGGGTACCCGGCACTTTGGCCCCATTCGGCACTACCGTGCCTTTCACGATCGGACCAAGCATCTTTGTGCAGGCGGGAAACTCGAGCGCCTCGAATCCGCATCCCAGCGTGTCCATCAGGCAATAGCGCGCTGTTTCGTAGGCCTCGGTGCTCTTGACTTTGTACTTGGTGACGTAGTCGACGATGTCGACCAGAACTTTGTCGGGCTTTGGACGAACGTTGCTGATGTGGCTACTCATTGCGCATTGGATTATTTTTTTGACTGTGGTTTGGTGTCTGTACGGGCGGGCGGCTTCAGGCGGCAGGTGATCGGCTCGGCGAGCAACGGATCGAACGTAAGCTCGCCCTCGTCACCCTTGCTGTGCCAGATGACTTTGCCGTCCTTGCTCTCATACCGGGTGCCGGACGCCGCTGCTGTCGGCGTCACTGCCACGCGGCTTCCTATGTAAGTCAACTGGGCATCTCCCTCCGGGCGCCGGGGATGTGCATTGAAACGGAGGACCCGCCCGTTGTCGCAGAGCCAGTCGGTCGTAAAGCTCCGCAACGGTGCGGTATTGCTTGCCTGGGCCGCAGGCAACACAAGCCAAATCAAAAGCGCAACCGACGCGTATCTCATTGCCGCTTCTCTATCGGCACGAATTTGAGATCCTCGGGCCCGACGTAGTTGGCACTCGGTCGAATGATCTTGTTGTCAATCCGCTGCTCGATCACGTGCGCACTCCAGCCGCTGGTGCGTGCGATGACGAACAGCGGCGTGAACATTGCGGTCGGCACGCCCATCATGTGGTAACTGGTCGCGCTGTACCAATCGAGATTCGGAAACATTTTCTTCTCGCGCATCATGACTTGTTCGACCCGCGCGGAAATGTCGAACAATTTCATGCTGCCGGCGTCGGCTGAAAGCGCGCGCGCGACTTCCTTGATCACTTCGTTGCGTGGATCCGCGACCGTATAAACCGGGTGCCCGAATCCGATGATCACCTGCTTGTCGGCGACGCGCTTGACGATGTCCTGTTCAGCGTCAGCCGGATTGTCGTAACGTCCGATCGTGTCGAAGGCAAATTCATTGGCACCGCCGTGCTTGGGGCCTTTTAGCGCGCCGATCGCGGCGGTGATCGCCGAGTACATGTCGCTGCCGGTGCCCGCAACGACGCGCGCCGTGAACGTGGATGCGTTGAACTCGTGCTCCGCATACAGGTTCAGCGACGTATGCATCGAGCGCGTCCATAATTCCGACGGGGCGCGCCCATGAAGCAAATGCAGAAAGTGCCCGCCGATCGAATCGTCATTGGTCTCGACGTCGATGCGGCGGCCAGAGTGAGAGAAGTGATACCAGTAGAGCAACATCGATCCGAACGACGCCATTAGACGGTCCGCAACGTCGCGCGCTTCTGCGAGCTTGTGCTCCGGCCCTTCAGGCAGCACTGAGCCTAGTGCCGAGCATGCCGTGCGCATCACATCCATCGGATGCGTATTTGCCGGCACGGATTCCAGCACGCGCTGTACGGCGGCCGGGATTGCACGCAGACTCCTTAGCTTGCGCTTGTAGGCCGCGAGCTCGGATGCTGTTGGCAGCTTGCCATGCACCAACAGGTAAGCAATCTCTTCGAATTCGCACCGCGCCGCGATGTCGAGAATGTCGTAACCGCGATAGTGCAGGTCGTTGCCTGTGCGGCCTACTGTGCATAACGCCGTGTTGCCAGCTACAACGCCGGACAACGCGACCGATTTTTTTGGCTTCGTCGCAGCGGCGCCGGAAGCAGAGACTAGCAGCCTCGTTCATCGCGCGTGCTCGCTATCCCAAAAGCTGCGCGACACCATCACGCTCTTCGAGCAGCTCTTTCAGCGTCGCGTCCATTTTTTGCCGCGAAAAGTCATCGATCTCCAGCCCCTTGACGACTTCGTACGAGCCGTTTGCGCAGACGCACGGCACGCCATAGATAATGTCTTGCGGAATTGCATAGGTGCCGTCAGAAGCCACGCCCATCGTGACCCAGCGACCGGAGGTTCCGGAAATCCAGTCCCGGACATGATCGATCGCCGCATTGGCAGCCGACGCTGCCGACGATAGGCCGCGTGCCTCGATGATGGCCGCGCCGCGCTTGCCGACCGTCGGAATATAGGTCTCGCGATACCACGTGTCATCGATCATCGGCGCTTTTCGATCCAACACGGGCTTGCCGTCGATCGTTGCAAATCGCACGTCCGGATACATGGTCGGGGAATGATTGCCCCATACGATCAGCTTTTCGATCGACGCTACGGGCTTGGCGGTCTTTGCGGCCAGTTGGGATAACGCACGGTTGTGATCGAGTCGCATCATCGCCGTGAAGCTTGACTTGGGCAACGACGGCGCCGATTTCATCGCAATGTACGCATTGGTATTGGCAGGATTGCCAACCACCAACACCTTGACGCTGCGTTTGGCAGACCGATCAAGCGCCTTGCCTTGCGCTGTGAAAATCTGGGCATTGGCGGCCAGCAGATCCTTGCGCTCCATGCCTGGCCCTCGTGGCCGTGCTCCAACCAGCAGAGCGACATCAGCGTCCTTGAACGCAGCTGCGGGATCACTGTGCGCCTGCATTCCTGAAAGCAGAGGAAAGGCGCAATCCTCCAACTCCATCATCACGCCTTTGAGAGCCTTCTGTGCCTTTTCGTCGGGGATCTCCAGCAGCTGCAGATCGATCGGCTGCGCCTTGCCCGAGCATTTCGCCGGATGCGATCCGAAACAGCAGCGAGTAGCCGATCTGCCCGGCGGCGCCCGTGACGGCGACACGAACGGGAGATTTATTCATGGTCGTGTTCTCCAATGGAATCGTCGCTCTGCATCCGGTGGAGACCGGCTGTCCGCAAGCGGGTCGCCGAGCAGTCTACTGCAAAAGACCTCACGAGCATCGTAAGTCTTATATAAGATAGATGATGATATTGTACGACTATTTATGGTGAAATGGAACGATGTCGACCGTTAAAGGATGCCGATCCCGCCAGTCAGGCCGCCGTGTATGCGCCGTTGTACCGGCAAATCAAGGAGCTGATTGTGCAGGGCTTGCAGCGCGGTGAGTGGAAGCCCGGCGAGATGATTCCGAGCGAGCTCGAGCTTGCCGCGCGATTTCAGGTTAGCCAGGGAACGGTGCGCAAGGCTGTCGACGAGCTATCGACCGAGAACCTGCTGGTGCGCCGGCAAGGCAAGGGCACATTCGTCGCCACACATCACGAGCCGCGGGCGCAATTTCGGTTTCTGCGGGTGGTTCCCGATGAACACGAGCCAACCCCTGCCACGAGCAGCTATCTCGACTGCAAGCGCACTCGTGCAACAGGCGAGATTGCGCGACACCTCGCGGTGCGGCCGAGTGATCCCGTCGTGTACTTGCGCCGATTGCTCAGCTTCGAGGGAACGCCAGTGGTACTGGATGAAATCTGGCTTCCGGGCAATCTGTTCAAGAAGCTGACTGCCGAACGGCTCGCCGAATACAAAGGGCCGCTGTACGGTCTGTTTGAAAGCGAATTCGGAACGCGAATGATCCGGGCTGATGAGCGCATCAGGGCGGTTGCTGCTTCGTCTGACGTAGCCAGGCACTTGAAAGTCACGACAGGCTCGCCGCTGCTGTTGGTAGAGCGCGTCTCCTATACGTACGGTGAGCGGCCGGTCGAGGTCAGACGCGGCCTTTCAGTAACTGAGCGGTATCACTATCGCAACACGTTGAGTTAACGGCCCGCTCAGCCGATTTGGTTCAGTGCAGCAATTCGGTCAGAATACTGGTCGCGAAGCTTTTTAAAACCCTACGGCCATTGATGAGCAGCTTCACCGCAGAGAAACAGCCACGGCCCAAGTTTCGCAACATCAACTTTCCGCTGCTGCTGACGTATCGCCTGCCACTTCCCGGTGTCGTATCGATCATGCATCGGATCAGCGGAGCGGCGCTGTTCCTGATGTTGCCGCTGCTGCTGTGGCTGTTTGACTTGAGCCTGATGTCCGAGATCAGCTTTGCGCGCCTGCGTGGCATCACGGCCAATTTTTTCTTCAAGCTGTTGCTGGTTTTTCTGATCTGGGGGTTCGTTCACCATCTTGTTGCAGGTATTCGATACCTGCTGCTCGATCTGCATGTAGGCATTGACCTGAAATCCGCGCGTGCCAGCGCCATGGCCGTGTACGCGATCAGTCTGCCGTTGACCTTCATCGCGGCTCTAAAGGTATTCGGGGTCTTCTGATGGTGCGCACAGTGCCCGGCATCGGATCCAAGCGCCTCGTCGTCGGCGCGCACTATGGGTTGGCGGGTTTCATTGGCCAGCGAGTGACGTCCATCGTGTTGACGCTGTGGGTATTGCTGGTCGGCGTCAGCGTTCTGTTCGGTCCACTGTCCTACGAACATGGGCAGCGCTGTTCGCGCCGCTGTGGATGAAGGTGGTCTCGCTGATCGCGCTGTTTTCGCTGCTGTATCACGCATGGATCGGTATGCGAAACATCTGGATGGATTACATCTCGCCGGTGTGGGCCCGGTTGTCCCTGCAAACGATCACTGTGCTATGGCTGCTCGCGTGCGGCGTGTGGTCGGTTCAGATTCTGTGGCGGGTATGAAAAGATCGCCTGCCGGACGACGACGACCATTGCACGCCGGCGATTCGATGCTGTCATCGTCGGCGCCGGCGGGGCGGGCATGCGGTGTTCGCTGCAGCTCGCGAATGCCGGCCTGAACGTTGCAGTGTTGTCCAAGGTTTTTCCTACGCGCTCGCATACGGTGGCTGCTCAGGGTGGCATCGGCGCATCGCTCGGCAACATGACCGAGGACAACTGGCTCTGGCATATGTTCGATACCGTCAAAGGCTCGGACTATCTCGGCGACCAGGATGCAATCGAGTTCATGTGCCGTGAGGCGCCGCACGTTGTCTACGAGCTCGAGCATTTCGGCATGCCATTCGATCGCAATCCCGATGGCACCATTTATCAGCGCCCGTTCGGGGGACATTCCGCGCATTTCGGCGAAAAGCCAGTGCCGCGTGCGTGCGCCGCGGCCGATCGGACCGGTCATGCGATGCTGCACACGCTGTATCAGCGCAACGTAGCGTCCCACACCCAGTTCTTCGTCGAGTGGATGGCGCTCGATCTGATTCGCAACGCCGACGGCGATGTAGTTGGCGTCATTGCGCTCGAGATGGAAACCGGCGAGCCGATGATTTTTGAATCGAAGGTCACGGTGCTTGCTACCGGAGGTGCGGGCCGCATCTGGGCGGCTTCGACCAACGCCTATATCTGCACTGGCGATGGAATGGGCATGACCGCGCGCGCCGGCTTGCCGCTCGAAGACATGGAATTCTGGCAGTTTCATCCAAGCGGTGTGGCGGGCGCCGGCGTGCTGATCACCGAAGGTGTCCGCGGCGAGGGCGGCATCCTCCTGAATTGCAACGGCGAGCGGTTCATGGAGCGCTATGCGCCGACGTTAAAAGACCTGGCGCCGCGCGATTTTGTCTCGCGTTCGATGGATCAGGAAATCAAGGAAGGGCGCGGCTGCGGTCCGAACAAGGACTACGTCCTGCTGAAGCTCGATCATCTTGGCGCCGAAACGATCATGAAGCGGCTGCCGTCGATTCGCGAAATTGCAATCAAGTTCGCGAACGTCGATCCGATTCGCGAGCCAATCCCGGTTGTGCCGACGATTCACTATCAGATGGGTGGCATTCCCACCAACTATCACGGCCAGGTAGTAGCGCCCGCGCTTTATCGACAGGCGGCGATCCCAACGCAGTGGTCAATGGGCTGTATGCGATAGGCGAGTGTGCGTGCGTAAGCGTCCACGGCGCCAATCGGCTGGGCACGAACTCATTGCTGGATCTTCTGGTGTTCGGTCGAGCCGCCGGTAATCACATCGTTCAGCAGAATGTGTGCGCGGACGGCCACCGCAGTTTTCCGGCCGACGGCGCGGAACCGACGCTAGGGCGTTTGGCTGCTCTTGATGCCTCGACAGGCGGAGAGCGCGTGCAGGATGTCGCCGATGACATTCGCAAGACGATGCAGTCGCATTGCGGCGTTTTTCGTACTGGCAAGACGCTGGAGGAGGGCGTGCGCATGATCGACGCGCTCGAGGAGCGCGCCAAGCGTGTGTCGATCGAAGACAAATCCAAAATTTTCAACACTGCGCGCATCGAGGCACTCGAGCTCGAGAATCTGGTCGAGACCGCCAAGGCGACCATCGCTTCAGCTGCGGCCCGGACCGAAAGCCGAGGAGCCCACGCACGCGAAGATTTTCCCGAGCGAGATGACGCGCATTGGATCAAGCACACGCTGTATTACTCGCACGGCAACCGCCTGGATTACAAGCCGGTCAATATGAAACCGCTGAGCGTCGAGACATTCGAACCGAAGAGACGCACATTCTGAGGGAAGGCATGAGCGCCGATACCGTTGAAGTCACCGCCACCGCTGCAGGGACCAGAACAGTCCGCTTCGAAATCTATCGTTACGACCCGGAGAAGGACGCTCAGCCTTACATGCAGTCTGTTCAGGTGACGCTGCAGCCGACCGATCGCATGCTGCTCGATGCGTTGCTGCGCATCAAGGCGGAGGTAGATGACAGTTTGTCGCTGCGGCGTAGTTGCCGCGAGGGCGTGTGCGGCTCCGACGCCATGAACATCAATGGCAAGAATGGCCTCGCTTGTGTGACCAACATGCGCGACCTGAAAGAGCCGATCGTTTTGCGGCCTATTCCCGGGCTGCCGGTGATTCGAGATCTGATCGTCGACATGTCGCAGTTTTTCAAGCAATACGAATCGGTCAAGCCATATTTGATCAACGAAGAGCCGGCCCCTGAAAGGGAACGGTTGCAGTCGCCCGCCGAGCGCGAGGAGCTCAATGGCCTTTACGAGTGCATTCTTTGTGCGTGCTGCTCGACTGCGTGCCCATCGTTCTGGTGGAATCCGGATAAATTCGTGGGCCCCGCTGGCTTGTTGCAGGCGTATCGCTTCATTGCGGATTCGCGCGACCAGGCAACCAACGAACGGCTTGACAACTTGAATGATCCCTATCGACTGTTCCGATGCCACACGATCATGAATTGCGTCGACGTGTGCCCGAAGAATCTGAATCCGACCCTGGCGATCGGCAAGATCAAGGAATTGCTGGTCAGGAGAAGCGTGTGATTGAGGAAGCTGGCGCGTTGTCTCTGGCCGGTAAACGGCTGCGCTGGCGTGCCCGACGCGGCCTGCTCGAAAACGATTTGCTGATCACCCGTTTTCTCAATCGCCACGGCGATCGAATGACCAGCGATCAGATGGTCTCTTTCGAGGCATTGCTCGATCTGCCGGAAAACGAATTGCTCGACTTGTTGTTGGCGCGTCAGCAACTGCCCTCCGGGCTCGATGTTCCCGGTGTGCGTGAGATGCTGGACCGGCTGCGCACCAGCTGACTTTAATCAGGACGGAGATCATGGCGCTCGATTCCTCGAACAAGAAGGCCACGCTGACGTTTTCCGACGGAGCTGCGCCGCTGGAAATGCCGATTTACAAGGGAACAATGGGGCCCGAGGTGATTGATATCCGGCAGCTGTACGCCAAGACCGGAAAGTTCACGTACGACCCCGGCTTCCTCTCTACAGCGGCATGCGACTTCATCGATCACGTTTATAGACGGTGACAAGGGCGAGCTGCTGTATCGCGGTTATCCAATTGAGCAACTTGCCACCCAATGTGATTATCTGGAAACCTGCTACCTGCTGCTGTACGGAGAACTTCCGAATGTGGCGCAGAAGGAAAAGTTCGATCGGACCGTCAGGTATCACACGATGGTCAACGAGCAGATGCAGTTTTTTCTGCGCGGGTTCCGGCGAGACGCGCATCCGATGGCGGTGATGACCGGCCTGGTTGGGGCGATGTCCGCGTTCTATCCGGATTCGATGAACCTGAATGATCCGCACCAACGAGAAATATCCGCGCATCGGTTGATCGCAAAAATGCCAACGCTGGTCGCGATGGCTTACAAGTACACCGTCGGCCAGCCGTACGTTTATCCACGCAATGAGCTGAGTTATGCCGCCAACTTCATGCGCATGATGTTCGCCACGCCGTGCGAGGAGTACACCGTAAACGACGTGCTGGTACGCGCGATGGACCGAATTTTTATCCTGCATGCTGACCATGAACAGAATGCGTCGACTTCGACCGTACGGCTGTGCGCTTCATCAGGCACGAATCCGTTTGCAGCGATCGCGGCCGGCGTTGCATGTTTGTGGGGGCCAGCGCATGGCGGGGCAAACGAAGCCGCTTTGGGCATGCTGTACGACATTCAGCGCAACGGCGGCGTTGCCAAGATCGGTGAATTCATCGCGAAGGTGAAGGACAAAAACTCCGAAGTTCGGCTAATGGGCTTCGGCCATCGCGTCTATAAAAACTACGATCCGCGCGCCAAGCTGATGCGTGAGACCTGCCACGAGGTGCTCGACGAGCTGGGCCTGCAGGATGACCCGCTGTTCAAGCTTGCAATGGCGCTTGAGAAGATTGCTCTCGAGGATGAGTATTTCGTCAGCCGCAAGCTGTATCCGAACGTCGATTATTACTCCGGCATCGTGCAAAAAGCGATCGGAGTGCCCGTACCGTTGTTCACCGCGGTCTTCGCACTCGCGCGCACGGTGGGATGGATCGCACAGCTGAACGAAATGATCGCGGATCCGGAGTACAAGATTGGCCGCCCGCGCCAACTGTTTGTTGGAGCAACACGGCGCGACGTGCAGCCGATCGCGATGCGCAAGGGTGCCGACTCTTAGGCTTTCTCAGCTTCCATCGGTTTAGCTTTTGTCGTGATCGGTTCGTAGCCGATACGCTCGTACTCGGCGATTACCTGCGCGCCCAGCAGCAAAAAAATCGCTCCGATCTCGACGCTTAGCAGCACTGCGATCGCAGTAGTCAGCGAGCCATAGACCACCTGGATCTGCGAAATCGTCGAGTAGTACCAGACGAGGATATGCCGCGAAATCTCCCACAGAATTGCCGCCGCCGTCCCGCCGATCAACGCGTGACGCCACGACAGGCGCCCGACAGGCATCACAAGATAGATCGCGGTCAACAGCAAGATTTCGCCGCCGACGCCGATCAGATACAACAGCTTCGCGGAGAACTCGTCGAGCGGACGAGATTCGCCCAGGATGACAACGGCGTGCGTTCCGAGGCGGCCGAGCGCGCCCGAGACAACCGTGATGATCATCAATCCGACAGCGAGCGACAGAATAAACAGGTAGGGCATTACTGCCGATACGAGAAAGTGACGCCGTCGGACGTGGACGCGATGGAAGAAAATGACTGACATCGCATTTTCAAGCACCGTAAATGCAAGCGTGCTGAAAAAAAGCATCAGTGCGAGCAGCAGCCAGCCGACGAGCTCACGATGCGTCAGGAAGTTGTTCAGCTCGCCGATCAGCGCGCCAGACTGCCCCGGCACGACGAACTCCAGATAGGTGCCAATCGCTGCCAGTACCTGCGCCTCGTCGAAAATGCGCGTGAGCGCAAGCACGACAAGGATCAACAGCGGCACTAGCGATAGCAGTGCGTAGTAGGCAACCGCGCCAGCCAGCAGCAGGCCCTGGTTGGCGCGAAACTGCTTTAGAACTGCAAGCGCAAAGGCGAACGGGTGTCGGAGCGCCTTTCTGGCATTGCTGGCAAACTTTCGCATCGCCGCACTTTAGCGCGGCTGCTAGTAGCTCTCCGTACTTCACGGCAATAGCTAGGGGGGACCGCCATTCAACCCCGGGCTGCTTTCCTCCAGTCGATCTTGCGCGTAATGATCATTACCGCTGCGAGCACCATGAACAGCAGGACGCTGCCCATCAACAAAGCAGTACCTTCGGAAATCAGAATGGAATAGATCGTTGCGTACATCGCTATTAACGCCGCACCGAACCCAAGCGCACGTCTCTGATTCGCCAGTACGTAACTCAGGTAGTAGGTGATCAGCGACGTACACGCCGACGCAGCGATCAGATAGGCGATGCCGAATGCAATGTGCTCAGACAGGCTAAGCAGCAACAGGAAAAAAATCACCAGCGCGAGGCCGACGAACGCATATTGCAACGGATGCGCATTCAGCGAGCGCGGCACGTCGAACAGAAACATCGCACCAAAAACGAGAACGATGATCAGCGCGCCATGCTTCGCCGAGCGCTCAGCGAGCAGATAGGTATTGACGGCTTCAATGAACCCCACTTCGAACGCATCGACGCGTGCCGGAGCGTGCTGCGGCCGCTGTTCGGACCGAGTTTGAGATGCCAGATGGCGCACCTGTTGCTGCACATCGGAAGCGAGCGCGGATATCGACCATTCTGCGGAAAACCCGTTGGCGCTGACGGTGCGATCGCGCGGCAGATAGCTACCGCTGAAATGAGGATCGGGCCAAGCCGACTTGACGATCACGACGCTGGTTGCAGCAGTCGGCGAAAACGCCAAACGCTCTGTTCCTGCCAATTCGAGACTGATGGAGAAACGCGCAGATTCATCAGAGAGCAGCGCCATTGGCACATGTAACCCGGCGGCCAGCATCGGCAGCTGCGTGCCTTCGCGAAACCTCAGGGCCTGACCGTTGAAGCTAATGGCGGGCGTGCCCCGAATTCCCCGAACGTCTGAGATTGGCAGCACCATCCGTGGTTCTCCCCACACGATGCGACGCCCCTCGGCCGAGGGCTTGATCTGGCTGCGATCCGGCCAGTTCATCGCGCCATCGATCACCATTGCCGACTCGAATGTGCGTACTCGATGGATGCCGCGATAGCGCTCATTCTTGACCACCACGTCGGCCGCTGCCTGCGCCTGGTCTGCAAACCACACCAGACTCCTAGATTCGCTCATCGGTATGGCCCGCACGCGATTCGCCGCATCAAAGCTCTGCTCGGACCATTGCTCCGTGTACGGCCACACGAAGAAGGGCAGCGCAACAGTCTGTGGCCCCGCAAAGCTCGCTTGGACGCTAGCAATTGCCTCTGCGCGCCGTGACGCGCGCTCGGCGATCAGTCCTTCGATCATTCCCAGCGGAACCAGCATAAGAATGGCCAGCACGCCGATCACAAGACACTTCAGGAAAAGCGAGTTGCGCGGTGGTTTGAGCACGTGAAGCTCCAGTAGCAGAGGAGCTCGTAGCCTGAGTTGCTTTTGTTAACGCGCGGCGAAATTGGTGTGAGCAAACGGTGAAACGTCACATGGACTACGCGCACTCCATGAGAGTGCTGCGCGGACTATCTGAGTTCAGCGTTTAGCGCGGTGAGCGCCGCCGCGCCGGGGCACAGGTCGGCTTCGGCAAGCCGGTTAAGCGGGGTAGCGTGCGTGGCGAGGTTTTGGTGCAAGTCGTCGGCGTCGGGGTCGATATAGAGCAAACCCGTGACGATCTCGCCCCGCGCCTGATGCGAATGTATGTGATTGATCGCCGCCAGTCGGTCACCGGCGTTGTAGCTCTCTTCAAGTTTTCGCAACGCAGCACGCTACCGTCGTGCTGAGTGACCTCGATCACTTCGCCCGGGCGATAGTCGGCCGCGATCGGATCGCGAAGCGGCATGAAGTCGAGCCGATTGACTGCATCATTGTGTTCGCGAATGTAGTCGTAGCTTTTGGTGCTTCCCGGATGGTTATTGAATGCGACGCATGGACTGAGTACGTCGATCAGCGCGGCGCCGCGATGGCTTAACGCTCCTTTGATCAGTGGTACCAGTTGGTCCTTGTCGCCCGAAAAGCTACGGGCAACGTATGTGACGCCGAGTTGAAGCGCCAGTGCCACCATATCGATCGGCGCGTCGCGATTCACTGCGCCGCGCTTCGACTTCGAGCCTTGATCCGCAGTCGCTGAGAATTGGCCCTTGGTCAGCCCGTAAACACCATTGTTCTCGACGATATACGTCATGTTGACGCCGCGCCGCATCAGATGCGCGAATTGGCCCAGTCCGATCGACGCCGAATCGCCGTCGCCGGAAACACCCAGGTACAGCAAATCGCGATTCGCCAGGTTGGCGCCGGTGAGCACCGACGGCATGCGACCGTGTACCGAATTGAAGCCGTGCGAGGCGCCGAGGAAATAATCTGGGGTTTTGGACGAGCAACCGATGCCCGACAACTTCGCTACGCGGTGCGGCTCGATCGCCAGCTCCCAGCATGCCTGCACGATCGAAGCTGAAATCGCATCATGACCGCAGCCCGCGCACAGGGTTGAGATCTTTCCTTCATAGTCGCGCCGCGTATAGCCCAACCTATTCACCGGCAGTGTCGGATGACGAAGTTTCGGTTTCGCCAGATACGTCATTACGCAGCCTTCCCGGACTTGATCGGCAGCACATTCGCGCCACGTACGCGCGATGCGATCGCGTTGACGATAAAGCGTGCGGTGATAGGCGTGCCGTCGTAGTGCAGTACCGGCACCAGGCGTGCGGGGTCGATCTGCAGCTCGTTGATCAGCATAGAGCGCATCTGCCCGTCACGATTCTGTTCGACGACGAACACGGACTCGTGATCGGCGATGAACCGCTTCACCGACGGTGCAAACGGGAATGCGCGTACGCGTAATTGATCCAAATGAACGCCTTGACGCTGCAGCTCGGCGAGCGCTTCGTTCATTGATGGACTGGTCGAACCGTAGTAAATGACACCCTGCGATGTCTTCTGGGCAGCAGCTGCACTGACCGGCGCCGGAACGAGCTTCGCCGCTGTCGCGAACTTCTTCAGCAGTCGCTCCATGTTGTAGATGTAATCCGGACCGGCCTCCGAATAGCGCGCGTACGCGTCCTTCGTCGTTCCGCGGGTGAAATATGCACCGCGCGTAGCGTGCGTCCCTGGAAGAGTGCGAAAAGGAATGCCGTCGCCGTCGACGTCGAGATAGCGTCCGAAATCACGACCGGCCTCGAGCTCTGCTTCGGTCATCACCTTGCCGCGGTCGTAACGGCGCGAGTCGTCCCACGCCAACGGTGCGCACAGGCGATGATTCATGCCGATGTCCAGATCAGTCATCACGAAGATCGGCGTCTGCAGCCGCTCGGCGAGATCGAACGCGGCCGCCGAAAACTCAAAGCATTCGTACGGGTCTTCGGGAAACAGCAGCACGTGCTTCGTGTCGCCATGCGATGCATACGCGCACGACAGCAGATCGGACTGTTGCGTTCGCGTCGGCATGCCGGTGGATGGGCCACCGCGTTGCACATTGATGATGACGGCTGGAACCTCGGCGAAGTAGGCGAGCCCGATGAACTCGCTCATCAGCGAAATACCCGGGCCAGAGGTTGCCGTAAACGACCGTGCACCGTTCCAGCCGGCGCCGATCACGATGCCGATCGACGCAAGCTCGTCCTCAGCCTGCACGATCGCGAACTTGTTGGTACCAGTGGCTTTATCGACACGATACTTGCTGCAGTACTTTTGAAACGCCTCCGCCAGCGACGACGATGGTGTGATCGGGTACCACGCGCATACGGTGGCGCCCCCATAGACGCAGCCAAGCGCTGCGGCGGCGTTACCTTCGATAAAAATGCGGTCACCCACGGCGTTGCGTCGCTCAACGCGCAGATCGATCGCGTCTTCCAACCGCTCGCGCGCATGATGCAGCCCGGTCATGAACGCATCGAGGTTCGGCTTGATCAGACGATCCTTGCCCTTGTATTGCTCGCCAAGCAGCTGCGCGATGACATCGGGCTCGATACCGAGCAGTTCGGTCAGCACGCCGACATACATGATGTTCTTCAGCAGCTGCCGCTCCTTGGCGTCGACGTACTTACTGGCAGCAATGTCGGTCAGCGGCACGCCAATCAGGTTGATATCGGCGCGCAGCTTGGCCGCGGAGATCGGCTTGGTACTGTCGTACATCAGATAGCCGCCAGGCTCGATCTCGGCGATGTCTTTTTCCCAGGTCTGCGGATTCATCGCGACCATCAGGTCGACTCCTCCGCGCCGTCCGAGATGGCCTTGTTCAGTGACCCGTACTTCGTACCAGGTCGGCAGGCCCTGAATGTTCGACGGAAAAATATTGCGTGGCGAGACCGGAACGCCCATGCGAAGAATGCTGCGCGCGAACAGCTCGTTTGCCGACGCCGATCCTGAGCCGTTGACGTTGGCGAACTTGATGACGAAGTCATTGACCGCGTGAATGCGACTTTTCTGTTGCGCTGAAGCGGCGGCTCTGATCGGGCGCGTTCATGCGGCCACCTTCTGCCGCGGTCGGCAGTCTCGGCCGGCGTTCGTCATGTCGAGCAAAAACTTCTGCATGTCCCACGCGCCCGTCGGGCAGCGCTCGGCACACAGACCGCAGTGCAGGCAAACGTCTTCGTCCTTGACCATTGCGCGCCCGGTCTTCAAGCCCTCCGCGACGTACAGATCCTGTTCGAAATTCAGCGCAGGTGCGCGCAGCCTTTGACGCAATTCCGCCTCTTCTCCGTTGACGATAAAGTTGATGCAATCGGTTGGGCAGATGTCGACACACGCGTCGCACTCGATGCATAGCTGCGCGGTGAATACCGTCTGCACATCGCAGTTCAAACAGCGCTGCGCCTCTTTCCACGCTGTAGCTGGATCGAACCCAAGCTCGACTTCGACCTTGATGTTGCGCAACACCTGATTGACGTCGCGCCAGGGAACCTTGTAGCGCTCGTCGTTGGCAACTTCGTTGTCATAACTCCACTCGTGGATTCCCATTTTCTGCGATAGCAGCGTCACGCCCGGAGCAGGGCGGTCACGCACGTCTTCGCCGTGCAGCAGCTTGTCGATCGAAATGGCAGCATCGTGGCCATGTGCTACTGCCCAGATGATGTTCTTGGGACCAAGTGCGGAATCACCGCCAAAAAAGACGTGGGGAATCGACGATTGCAGCGTGGTTTTGTCGAGCACCGGCATGCCCCATTCATCAAACGCGATACCACTGTCACGTTCGATCCACGGGAAAGCGTTCTCTTGACCGACCGCAATCAGCACTTCGTCGCACTCGTGAATCACGTCGGGCTCGCCGGTCGGTTTCAGTGAGCGGCGTCCCTTTTCGTCGAACTGCGCCTGCACTTTTTCGAAGAGCATTCCCGTCAACCGCCCGTGGTCGTGCAGAAAAGCCTTCGGCACCAGGAAGTTCAATATCGGAATGCCTTCGTGCATCGCATCTTCCTTTTCCCAAGGAGATGCCTTCATCTCTTCGAAGCCGGAACGAACTATGACTTTCACTTCTTCGCCGCCAAGCCGCTTTGAAGTCCGGCAACAATCCATCGCTGTATTGCCGCCGCCAAGCACGATGACGCGCCTGCCAATCCTGCTGACATGGCCAAACGAGACCGACGACAGCCACTCGATACCAACATGAATTTTGGCCGCGGCTTCGTTGCGTCCAGGAAGGTCGAGATCGCGTCCGCGCGGTGCTCCCGAGCCAACAAATATCGCGTCGTAGTTTTCCGCCAGCAACGCCTTCATCGACTCGATCTTCACTCCGCCCCTAAACTCAACCCCCAGGCCGAGGATGTAGCCGGTCTCTTCGTCGATCACTTCTTCCGGTAAGCGGAAGCGTGGAATCTGCGTGCGGATCATGCCGCCTGCTTGTGGATCCTGATCGAACACGGTGACTGCGTAGCCTTGCGGTGCGAGATCCCGTGCAACAGTCAGCGACGCGGGCCCACCACCAACGCACGCGACTCGCTTGCCGTTCATCGGCACCCGCCGCTTTGGCAAACGCTTGGCAATGTCGTCGTCTTTGTAGTCGGCTGCGACGCGCTTCAGGCGGCAGATTGCGACCGGTTCGGGCTTGTCTGCCTGCTGCTGCTCGACTCGCCCGCGCCGACAAGCAGGCTCACACGGCCTGTCACAGGTACGGCCCAGAATGCCGGGAAACACGTTCGAACGCCAATTGACCATGTAGGCGTCGGTGTAACGCCCGGCAGCAATCAACCTGATGTACTCGGGGACAGGCGTATGCGCGGGACAGGCCCACTGGCAGTCGACGACGTGATGAAAATAGTCCGGATTTTTGATATCCGTTGGTTGCACCTTGTCTCCTAAAGCCAAGCTAGGCGCAGTGTATGCCTGCTTGCCGCCAAGCGAAGCAAGAGGCGGACAGCGCGGCAAGCGCGCGACATCTGTGGCATGCGCGAGTCAAAGGCACAACGCCGGTGGTAGCATCGCCGTTTACCGCGCGGCAAGCGTGCGGTGGATACGCGCAGCGACGACCGGAAGCCGGGAACGCTGTTACCCACACGGCTCTGCATGTGCAGAGACGCGCGGGCGCTTTGAACGAGAAACTCGTTTCGGAGGATGAGCGAATGATGAAGCAGTTGCAGGCCAACTCATACCTGTTCGGCGGCAACGCCCCCTATGTCGAGGAGTTGTACGAACGCTACCTCGATAACCCCGGATCTGTTCCGGAAAAGTGGCGGGCTTATTTCGATCAAATGCAACTGGTGCCCGCGGCCGATGGCTCCGCGGACTCGCGCGACGTCGCCCACGCGCCGATTGTCGAGTCGTTTGCGCAGCGCGCCAAGGCCAATGCGTTTGCGCCGAAGATCGCGTCAAGCGATCTGTCGGTCGCTCGCAAGCAGGTTCACGTCCAGTCAATCATTGCCGCGTATCGGTTCCTCGGCAACCGCTGGGCAAACCTCGATCCACTGCAGCGACGCGAGCGCCCGCCGATCCCCGAGCTAGAGCCGGCTTTCTATGACCTGACCGAAGCGGACATGGATACGGCTTTTTTCCGCGTCCAACACGTACTTCGGTCCCGAGCAGATGACGCTGCGTGAGATTGTGAAGGCGCTGCGGGAAACCTATTGCGGGTCGATCGGTGCCGAATACATGTACGTGTCTGATCCTGCGCAGAAGCGCTGGGTACAGCAGCGGCTCGAGTCGATTCGTTCGACACCGTCGTTCAGCGCCGAACAGAAGATTGAGATTCTCGGCCGCTTGACCGCAGCCGAGGGGCTGGAGCGCTATCTTCACACCAAGTACGTTGGCCAAAAACGGTTCTCACTCGAAGGCAGCGAAAGCTTCATCGCGTCGATGGACGAGCTGGTACAGCGCGCAGGCGCCAGCGGCGTGCAGGAGATCGTCATCGGTATGGCGCATCGTGGCCGGCTCAACGTACTGGTGAACATTCTCGGCAAGATGCCGGCGGACTTGTTTGCGGAGTTCGAAGGCAAGGTCGCCTCGGAGCTGCCGGGCGGCGACGTCAAGTATCACAACGGGTTTTCGAGCGATATCTCGACGCCCGGTGGCCGGTTCATCTGTCGCTCGCTTTTAATCCATCGCATCTCGAGATCGTCAATCCGGTGGTCGAAGGTTCGGTGCGCGCACGGCAGGAACGTCGTGGCGACGCTGAGGGCGACACGGTGCTGCCGGTGCTCGTTCATGGAGACGCGGCGTTTGCGGGCCAGGGTGTCGTGATGGAAACACTGAACCTGGCGCAGACCCGCGGGTACGGCACCGGTGGCACGGTGCATATCGTCATCAACAATCAGATCGGCTTCACGACGTCGGATCCGCGCGATACGCGATCGACTCTGTATTGCACCGATGTAGTCAAGATGATCGAAGCGCCGGTGTTTCACGTAAACGGCGACGATCCCGAAGCGGTCGTGCTTGTCACGCAGCTTGCGATGGACTTCCGGCAGGAATTCAACTCCGACGTCGTCATTGACATCGTGTGCTTCCGCAGGCTCGGTCACAACGAGCAGGACACTCCTGCGGTGACGCAGCCGCTGATGTACAAGAAGATCGCGCAGCACCCGGGAACGCGCAAGGTCTATGCGGATAAGCTGATCACGCAGAGCACGATCAGCGCCGAGCAGGCCGAGCAGATGCTGAAGGATTTTCGCTCCGCTATGGACGAAGGTCGCAGCACGTCGGATCCGGTGCTGACCAACTACAAGAGCAAGTTCGCGGTCGACTGGTCGCCATTTTTGAATCGCAAATGGACCGACAGTGCCGACACCGGTGTGCCGCTGGCAGAGTTGAAGCGCCTAGGCGAACGCATCACGACCATCCCGTCGAACTTCAAATTGCACCCGTTGGTGGAAAAGGTTCTTGCAGATCGGCGCGGGATGGCCGAAGGCAAACTTCCGCTTGACTGGGGCATGGCCGAGCATCTGGCCTATGCGACGCTGCTGTCGAGTGGCTACGCGGTTCGCGTCACCGGCCAGGACACTGCGCGTGGAACGTTCTCACATCGACACGCGGTATTGCATGACCAGAACCGCGAGAAGTTCGACGAAGGCAACTACACGCCGCTCGAAAATGTCTCGGATGGCCAGGCTCCATTCACGATCATCGACTCGGTGCTTTCAGAGGAAGCGGTGCTCGCATTTGAATACGGCTACTCGAGTGCGGAGCCGAATGCGCTGGTGGTATGGGAGGCGCAGTTCGGCGATTTCGTCAACGGCGCGCAGGTCGTCGTCGACCAGTTCATTTCTTCCGGCGAAGTGAAGTGGGGCCGGCAATCGGGACTGACGCTGATGTTGCCGCATGGCTACGAAGGGCAGGGCCCCGAGCACTCGTCGGCCCGGCTCGAGCGCTTTTTGCAGCTCGCGGCCGACAACAACATGCAGGTGGTGCAGCCGACGTCGGCAGCACAGATATTCCATTTGCTGCGCCGGCAGATGATCCGGCTGTTTCGCAAGCCGCTCGTCATCATGACGCCGAAGTCCTTGCTGCGTGCGAAGGATGCAACGTCCGAATTGTCTGAGCTCGCGAAAGGCGAATTTCGCACAGTAATTGGAGAGGTCAACCCGGCCATCGATCCAAATAAGGTCAAGCGGGTGATCGGTTGCTCAGGCAAGGTGTACTACGACCTGATTAATGCCCGACGCGAGCGCGAGGTCAGCGACATCGCGATTTTCCGTGTCGAACAACTGTATCCGTTCCCGCACAAAGCGCTCGCGGCCGAGTTGAAGCGTTATCCGGTGTTGTCCGAGGTCGTCTGGTGCCAGGACGAGCCTGCCAATCAGGGTCCCTGGTTCTATGTGCAACATCATGTACTTGAAAACATGACTGATGGACAGAAGCTTGCCTATGCGGGCAGAGGTGCGTCTGCATCCCCGGCTGTTGGTTACTACGCGAAGCACAGCGAACAGCAGAAGGCGTTAATCGAACAGGCGTTCGGCAAGCTCAAGGGCTTGGTGTTGAACAAGTAGGAAAGAGAAATGTCGATCATCGAAGTCAAAGTGCCGCAGCTGTCCGAGTCAGTCGCGGAAGCGACGTTGCTGCAATGGAAAAAGAAACCGGGCGAGGCGGTTGCGATTGACGAAACGTTGATCGAAGTCGAAACCGACAAAGTTGTGCTTGAAGTTCCCGCGCCGTCTGCCGGTGTGATGGCCGAGATTGTCAAACCTGACGGCAGCACCGTGCTGGCAGGCGAGGTGATTGCGCGACTCGACACTGACGGGAAGGCTGCCGCTGCGCCTGCTAAACAGTCGGCTTCACCAGTGCCCGCTACGGCAGCGCCACCTCCGGCGCCTGCCGCAAGTGGTGGCACGAAAGGCACGATCACCATGCCAGCGGCCGCGAAGATGATGGCCGATAGCGCAATCTCGGCTTCGCAGGTTGCAGGAACCGGCAAAGATGGCCGTATCACGAAGGGCGATGTGATCGCAGCCCGGGACGCAAAGACACAACCCGCCGCAACACCTGCGCAGGCACCACCGGCTGCGCGACCCGCCTTACCCGACGTCAAGGCACCGCTCGACATCTCGGAGCTCGTCAATCGGCCCGAACAGCGCGTGCCGATGTCGCGGCTTCGGCAGCGCGTCGCCGAGCGGCTGGTGCAATCGCAATCGACCGCTGCGATTCTGACGACGTTCAATGAAGTGAACATGCAGCCGCTGATGCAGCTGCGCACGCGGTACAAGGAAAAGTTTGAGAAGGAGCACGGCGTCAAACTCGGCTTCATGTCGTTCTTCGTCAAGGCGGCGGTTGCAGCGTTGAAGCGCTACCCGGTTGTCAACGCGTCGGTCGATGGAACCGAGATCGTGTATCACGGCTACTTCGACATCGGCATCGCTGTCGGCTCGCCACGGGGCCTGGTCGTGCCGATCCTGCGCAATGCAGACCAGATGACGTTCGGCGAAATCGAGAAAAAAATCGCCGATTACGGCAAGCGCGCTGGTGACGGCAAACTTTCGCTCGAAGAACTCACTGGTGGCACTTTTTCGATCTCAAACGGAGGGGTGTTCGGCTCGATGCTGTCCACGCCGATCATTAATCCGCCGCAGTCCGCAATCCTAGGAATTCATGCGACCAAGGATCGTCCGGTTGTCGAAGACGGCCAGATCGTGGTCCGGCCGATGAACTACCTGGCGCTCTCGTATGACCACCGGATCATCGACGGCCGCGAGGCCGTGCTCGCACTGGTGGCGATGAAAGAAGCGCTCGAAGATCCGGCTCGGCTGCTGCTCGAGGTTTAGGAGCTACCTGCTGAGCCCGCATGAGCCGCGTTGCCACCAAAACGGGATGGATGCTAGGCGTCGCGACGCCGCCAAGGCTGGACGCCTTGGCAAGGAGCGCAACGACGCAGACGCCCGTTTTGGTGACAACCCTTCGGGAGCGGGGTGGGCGCGGCGCAGGGCGTTGTTGCCTCGTCCTGGTGTGTATCAACACACGGCGTCCTCGGCGCCTAGCTCTGCGCCGCGCCCACTCCGCTCGCGGTCACGCGGGCTCAGTAGGTAGCTCCTAATGGCAAAGACTTTCGACGTCGTCGTCATTGGCGGCGGACCGGGTGGTTACATCGCTGCAATACGAGCCGCACAACTCGGTTTTAGCGCTGCGTGCATTGATGACTGGAAGAACAAGCTGGGCGGACCGGCGCCCGGCGGAACCTGCACAAATATCGGCTGCATTCCATCCAAGGCTTTGCTGCAATCCTCAGAGAACTTCGAGCATGCCGGCCATTCATTTGCCGATCATGGCATTGAAATCAAAGGGTTAGGACTTAATCTTCATAAAATGCTTGAACGTAAGGATGCCGTGGTCAAGCAGAACAACGATGGCATCCTGTATCTGTTCAAGAAGAACAAGGTCTCGTTCTTTCATGGACGCGGCAAGTTAGTTTCTAAGTCCGATGCTGGTATCGAAATTACCGTTTCGGAGCCAACCAGCGAAACTATCGTTGGCAAGCACGTCGTTATCGCCACCGGCTCCAATGCCCGCCAGTTGCCAGGCGTTGCCTTCGACGAAGCTCGCATCCTGAGCAACGATGGTGCGCTATCGATCAGCGCGGTGCCGAAGCGACTGGGCGTCGTGGGTGCCGGCGTCATCGGCCTTGAGATGGGTTCAGTGTGGCGGCGGCTTGGTGCGGACGTCACGATCCTCGAGGCACTCCCCGAGTTCCTCGGCGCGGTCGATCAACAGATTGCGAAGGAAGCTGCGAAGGCGTTTGGCAAGCAGGGACTGAAGATTCAGCTCGGGGTAAAGATCGACACCGTCAAAGCGGACAAGAAGGGTGTGATGGTCAGTTACGCCGACGCGAAGGGCGATGCTCAGTCGCTGAGCGTTGACGCGCTGATCGTCTCCATCGGCCGTGTCCCGAACACCGCGGGGTTGAATGCCGAGGCGATCGGCCTGCAGGTGGACGAGCGCGGATTTATCGGGGTCGACGATCAGTGCCGTACCAATGTGCCGAATGTGTGGGCAATAGGCGATGTGGTGCGTGGGCCGATGCTTGCCCACAAGGCCGAGGAAGAGGGCGTTGCAGTTGCCGAGCGTATTGCCGGGCAACATGGTCATGTCAACTTCAACACGATTCCATGGGTGATCTACACGTCACCCGAGATCGCTTGGGTCGGCCAGAACGAGCAGCAGCTGAAGGCCGAAGGCCGTAGCTATAAAGCCGGCACGTTTCCGTTCATGGCCAATGGGCGCGCGCGGGCGCTTGGCGAAACCACCGGGATGGTCAAGTTCCTTGCCGACGCGACCACCGACGAGATCCTCGGCGTGCACATCGTCGGCCCGTTTGCGTCCGAGCTGATCGCTGAAGCGGTGGTGGCCATGGAATTCCGTGCTTCGAGCGAAGACATCGCGCGTATCTGCCATGCGCATCCGTCATTGTCGGAGGCTACGAAAGAAGCCGCACTCGCGGTAGATAAGCGCGCGCTCAATTTCTAGCCGCGCGCTTCCGCGACCGTGTCGTTTCGCAGTCAACTCGACCATGCGCTCGCGCAGCGCGGATATGTGCTCGACTCGTCGCAACAGGCTGCGGCCGATCGATTACAGCAACTGTACGACGAGTGCGTCGACTACAAGCTGCAGCGGTCCAATGCGCTGAAGAAGCTGCTGGCGCACCCACCGGTTCCTCGCGGTGTTTACCTGTGGGGCGGCGTCGGCCGCGGAAAGAGTTTCCTGATGGATGTTTTTTTTGCGGCCGTGCCGATCGTCCGCAAGACGCGCGTCCACTTTCATCAATTCATGCGCAGCGTTCATCACGAGCTTGATGAGCTGAAGGGCATCGAGAACCCGCTGTATGAAGTCGGTAAGCGAATCGCATCAAGCCACCGGCTGATTTGTTTCGACGAATTTCATGTTTCCGACATCGCGGACGCAATGATCCTGCATCGGCTGCTGTCAAAGCTGTTCGAGCTCAACGTGGGATTCGTGATGACGTCGAACTATCCACCCCAGGGGCTTTACCCAGATGGCTTGCACCGTGACCGCATCCTGCCGGCGATCGAGCTGTTGACTCAGCAGCTCGATGTGGTCCATGTCGATGCCGGGATCGATTACCGGCAGCGCGCTATGCAACGTATCGACGCGTACGTGACGCCTGGAGGCGCCGCCGCGGACGCCGTCCTGCAGACAGCCTTTGCTCGGATTGCCGAAGCGGACGATGAGGATCCACTGCTTGAGATTGAATCGCGACGGATACGCGCGCGGCGGCGGGCGGGCGGCGTGGTCTGGTTTGACTTTGCCGTCCTGTGTGGCGGTCCACGTTCGCAGAATGATTATCTTGAGATCGCCGCGCAATTTCACACCGTGCTCGTTTCAAACATTCCCCGCATGAGCGCCGGCCAGGCTTCGGAGGCCCGGCGCTTCACGTGGTTGGTTGACGTCCTCTACGACCATCGGGTGCACCTTATCGCCTCGGCGGAAGTGCCGCCCGAGCAGCTGTACGTTGCGGGTGCGCTTACTAACGAGTTCGCGCGCACGGTATCCCGTTTGCGTGAGATGCAGTCGCGCGAGTATCTGGAGGCGCCGAAACGTAGTGTCGGCGCAGGTGTCTAGCAATACGTTGATTTGCTGGACTCGCGATTTTTTGAATATCCGATGAAAATCCTGTTTGCACTACTGTCAGTGGTGGCAATGCCGGCGGTGGCGCAAGACTTTGGCGCTCGCTACCCGGCAGGAAGCATTCGCGATGACGCGGAGGCGCGGGCAGTGTTGAAGGAAGCAGATGCGGAGATGGCGCGGATCGCGCGTGACGCAAGTGCGCGCGATACCGAATGCCTGCGTGCATTCCTTGTCAATTCGTGCCGCGACGACGTTCGACGCGAGAAGGAACTGGCGGAGCGCGAAGTCCGACGTGTGCGGATCGAAGCGCGCGATGTGCAGCGTCGAAGCGAAGCCGAAAGAGTGGCCAAGCGACGTGCCGACGAGCAGGCTGCGCGAGCAGTTGAAGACGCCCAGCGGCCGCAGAAGGAATCGCGTGCGCTAGACGCTGCAAAGGCAAGGGAAGTGGAAGCGAAGCAGCGCGAAGTGCGGGACGTTAAGCCTCAAAAGGTTGACCAGGCTGGTGAGGGTAAAGCGGGCGAACAACGCCGTGGGTCAGCGCAGCCGCGAATGACTGCCGAAGAGCGTGCTGAAAATCTCCGCAAGTTCCAGCAAAAACAAGAGCAGGCGCAGAAGCGGGCTCAGGAACAGGAAGCCAAGCGAGTCGAAAGCGAACAGCGGCGCGCAGAAAAGCGCAAGCAGATCGAAGCACAGGAAGCCGCTCGCGAAGAAATACGCAAGAAGGCAGCAGAGTCGATCAAGTAATAGCGAGCAGCATTAGGCGCGGCTGCGAGGTGGTGGCTCGAACTTGACGATCGCAAGTGACAGATTGTCGCCCCGTCCCTCGGCGCGCTCGCGCGCGAGCGACATCATTTCCTCGGATGCATCGCGTGGCGACAGGTCCGTCAGCAAGCGCGCCAACTCATCGTCCTCGAAATAGGCCCACATGCCATCACTCGCGAGCAGGAACACATCGCCGACGCGCAGGCCATGTTCTTCGCCGATCACCACTTTCGGTTTCTTGTTGATTCCGAGCGCGCTGACCAGGATGTTCTTGTAGCGTTGGGCGGCGATCTCCGCATCTTCGTGCCGTCCTTCTTCGCGCAGCTGTTGCGCATAGGTCTGATCCTCGGTGACATGCGCCAGCTGGCCGTTGCGGAAAAAGTAAAGCCGGGAGTCCCCGGCATGCGCCCAGATTGCGTACTGCTTCTTGATGATCAGCGCGCATAGCGTGGCGTGCGGTTCCTTCTCGCTCGAGATCGCTGTCAGACGGATGACTGTGTGTGCCTCGGCGGCAAGATGCAGCAACATCTCGCGAAACGTCGAGTCATGCTCAGACATGTCGCAAAAGAGGCTTTCTGCGGTGGAAATCACCTGATCGGCGGCCTGTCGGCCCCCGGTGCGGCCGCCCATGCCGTCGGCGACGATGGCGAGCATGGCACCGGGATTGCGCTCGCTCGTGATGATGGCGACCCGATCCTGCTGCTCGTGGCGGTCGCCGATATGGGTGGCGACGCAAGCGTTGACTTTAAAGCTGGACACGCGGTGGTAACGGTCGTTTAGTTGAGTCTATCATCGGCTCTCATGCCCTCCTGATAGCGACGATGACAGCGCGTCTTTGGGGCTTAACTCAATCGTTTATCAGCCCATGCCTGATAGTTGCACAACGATGGATCAGGAAGAAATAAAGCGGCGCATTATCGAGCTGCAAATGGAGCATCGTGACCTGGACGCGGCGATAGACCGTCTTGCCGAGCAATTGAGTATCGACGACCTCGCGCTACGGCGTATGAAAAAGCGCAAGTTGCAGATAAAAGACGCGCTGACGCAGCTCGAGATTCGTCTGGTGCCCGACATACCGGCGTGACGCCGGTTGCCGCTGCATTGCGCTCGGACAACACCGTTCGAACGCAAGTCACCGCCGCGTTTTCCGCAAACGGCTCGCTTGCTAGGTCCGTTCCGGGCTTCATTTCACGCCCATCGCAGGCTGAAATGGCGGCGGCGGTTTTCGACGCGATCGAGTCGGGCGGAACGCTGATCGCCGAGGCCGGCACCGGCACCGGCAAGACGTTCGCATATCTGGTGCCGGCGTTGCTGGCCGGCGGCAAGGTGCTTCTATCCACCGGCACCAAGCCTTTGCAGGACCAGCTGTTCCGTAAGGATCTTCCCGCCGTGCTCGACGCGCTGCGAATCAACGCGGCAACTGCGTTATTGAAAGGTCGCGCCAATTATGTATGCCTGCATCGAATGGGGCGCGCTGAAGCCGAAGGGTTGTTGCCCAGTCGCGAAGATGTAGGGCATCTGCGCTCCGTGATTCGCTTTTCGGCGAGCACGACAACAGGCGATCGAGCCGAACTGGCGGACGTTCCCGAAAACGCGGCAATCTGGCCGGTCGTCACTTCGACGCGAGATAACTGTCTGGGAGCCGAGTGCCCGCGCTTTGGCGAGTGTTTCGTTTACAAGGCGCGGCGCGATGCGCAAGCGGCCGATATCGTCGTCGTCAATCACCACCTGTTCATGGCTGACCTGGCGTTTCGCGACGACGCGATCCGCGACTTCCTACCGACCGTCAACACGGTGATTCTCGACGAGGCGCATCAGCTGCCGGCAATCGCTGCAGACTTCTTTGGCGCTTCATTGTCGCTTGCGCAGTTGCTCGAAGCGGGCCGCGATGCTCGCGCTCTTGGTTTGGCGCGCGCGCCGGATGGCGCATCATGGATCACGCTGACGAATCAGTTCGAGCGCGCAATACGCGATATGAGGCTAGCGCTGGGCGGCGTCGGGCTTGCGGTCGGTTCGCGTACTCCGCTCGAGCGAATCGAACGACGAAGCGAGTTGCAACCGGCATTCGATGATGTTGATGCCGCGTGCGTTGATCTGGCGCGTGCCCTTGAAGTCAATCGTGGTCGCGACGCGGAGCTCGACCTGTTGATCGCGCGAGTGGCAGAGCTACGACGCGAGCTATCCAAGTGGAGCAGGGAGCTTAACAAGTCGCCGCATCGTGACGATGATGGCAACACCGACACCGACGATTCGCCGACTGTCCGTTGGATTTCGGTTTCCGCCCACGGTGCACAGTTCAACCAGACCCCGTTGGCGCCGGGCGAGGCACTGGCGCGAGCCCGCGAGGCGCAGCCGCAGGCATGGGTGCTGACTTCGGCAACGCTGACTGCGGCGGGACGGTTCGATCACTATCTCAACGAAGTCGGACTTGAAGAAGCATCGACTGCGCGTTGGGACAGCCCGTTCGATTTTCCGCAACAGGCGCTGCTATACCTGCCGCAGTCGATGCCGTCGCCGTACGACGCGAGCTTTGCGCAGAACGTAGCAGAGGCGGCGTGGCCGTTGGTGCGTGCCAATGGTGGCCGAGCGTTTATCCTGTGCACGACGTTGCGCGCCGTCGACAGGGTGGCCGATCGTCTGCGCCAACTGATGGCACTCGATGATCAGCCGCTGCCACTGCTGATCCAGGGAACAAGTACGCGGCGCGCGTTGCTCGAAGCATTCCGCAGCTCAGGTAACGCGGTGCTTGTGGGCAGCATCAGCTTCTGGGAGGGCATCGATATCCGCGGCGATGCGCTCTCGCTGGTGGTTATCGACAAGCTGCCGTTTGCACCGCCAGACGATCCAATCGTCGAAGCGAAAATTCGTTACTTGCGGAAGAGCGGGCGTAATCCGTTTAACGAATATCAACTGCCCGAAGCGATCATGCTGATGAAGCAGGGTGTTGGTCGCCTGATTCGCGATGAAACAGATCGCGGCGTCTTGATGATCCTGGACGAACGTGTTTTGACGAAGCCGTATGGAAAGGTTGTCCTGTCCAGCCTGCCGCCATTTTCGCGTACGCGCAGCGAAGCCGAGGCGGTCGAGTTCCTGACCCGCCGGCGGAGCTAACCTCTTGCTACGAATCTGACGGGCTCGGTGCTGCGCGCCTTGGAGCGGATAACGACCGTGCCCGCGAGTTTGTCATGCCAGCCCTGCTTCCTTCGGTCGAACGCAACCCAGATGAGGCCGATGAAAAGCGGAATCATTGAAACGTAGTACCCAAGATACCGACCGATCGATTGACCTACTGAAAGCGTGCCGCCCGTTTTTGCGTCTACCACGCGCAGCGATAGCACCATTTTTCCAGGCGTCGCCTGCCGGTAAAGCCAGAATGCAATTACTGCGACGGCCGGTGCAACCCAGGAAATCAGGAAGTCAGCAGGTCCGGCTATCAGGCTGGTTTGCTCGCCGAAGTATCCCCATCCGTAAATGGCAATGAGTAGCGGAACGATGACCATGAGAACAAGCACCGAGTCGATCAGCGCGGCGCCGACGCGAATCCAGAATCCAGCGTATTCGACGTCATCGGCTTGCATGTCAGTTGTTCCTTGCGAGCGCGGCGACGTGGGCGAAGGCAGTTATCTGCAGTTATCTGCGACTACTCAGATACTTACTCTGGGGAAAATTTAGTGCCAGCACGCGTTCGGCGTCGGCCTGCAAATCCTTCATCTGCAGTGCCTCGTAGGAACGCGCGATGATTGATAACGCTTCTTCGGTGGCAGGAGTCTGCTGAAAGTCGCGCACGACGGTTTGTGCGCGCTGAATGGCAGCGAGATAGGCCTTGCGCGTGAAGTAATAGCGCGCGACATTGACTTCCGCCTGGCCCTGCGAGTTGGCCAGGTAAATCATGCGCGCGCGCGCATCCGGAGCGTACTTACTGTCCGGATATCGAGTGATAAGGTCCTTGAATGCATCGAACGCTTCGCGCGCAGCTTTCGCATCACGCTCCGAAATGTCCTGCCCGAGGAACTGGCCGAGAAAACCAAGCTCGTCATTGAAGGACGCGAGCCCCTTCAGGTAATACATGTAATCGACATTGGGATGATTCGGGTACTGACGGATGAAGCGATCGGCAGCTTGAATGGCCTGCGCACTCTCACCCTCCTTGTAGTACGTGTAGGCGATCTCCATCAACGCCTGCTGAGCATGGCGGCCGAACGGGTAGCGCGATTCGAGCTTTTGATAAAGCTCCCGCGAACGCTTCCAACTGCCGTTGTTCAGCTCGGTGCGGGCCTCCGAGTACAGCTTGTCCGGATCCCATTTCAGCGTTTCATCGGTGTCGCCCCAATTGATGCCGAGCCAGCTGCAACCGCCGAGGGCTGCAGAGAAAAAGACCATCGCGGCCGTGGCGACTAACGGCGCGACCCGTTGCATCCAATGGGTTTTCATCGAGCGGCTTACCATTTGCAAGTTGCTCGGCAGTATATCGTTCGACGATGCCTATCTCGCACTCGGACGACGCGGTAGAAAGCGACGATGCTCCGGACGCCTCGCCCGCGCTGCAGCTGCGTATCGACCAGCGTTATGCAGGCGAGCGATTGGACAAGGCGCTCGCGCTGATGATTCCGGACGTATCGAGGAGCCGGCTACAGCAATGGGTCGCCGCCGGCGCTGTCACGGTAAACGGCGAGGCGGTCAGAGCGCGGCACACCCTGACGTTTGGCGACGTTGTCGAGGTGACGCCGCAACCCGCGCCCGACGCGGCCGCGTATCAGCCCGAGCCGATGCCGATCGACGTGATATTCGAGGACGACACGATCCTCGTATTGAACAAGCCGCCGAAGCTTGTCGTGCATCCTGCCGCCGGGAACTGGTCGGGAACGTTGTTAAATGGCTTGCTTGCTTACGCGCCATCGCTGATCGACGTTCCACGTGCGGGAATTGTCCATCGGCTTGACGCCGATACGTCGGGCCTGATGGTTGTCGCTAAAACACTGGCCGCTCATGCCGATCTGGTGCGTCAGTTACAGGCCCGCACGGTGACACGCGAATATTGGGCGCTTGTCCTCGGCGTTCCCGCGCCACGCGGCGTCGTCGACGCCGCCATCGGGCGTGATCCGCGCAATCCGCTGCGCTTCAAAGTGAGCAGCTCAGAATCGGCAAAGCCTGCACGCACGCACTATGCAACGCTCGACTCTACAAAGAATGCGGGTGCCGACATTTCCTGGCTAGCGTGCCGGCTTGAAACGGGCCGCACGCATCAGATTCGCGTGCATCTTGAGCATATTGGGCATCCGCTGATTGGCGATCCGGTGTATCGGCGCAGGCTGCCGCCACGCGGCGAGCCAGCAGCGCGGTGGAAGGAGTTTGATCGACAGGCGCTGCACGCGTGCCGATTGGCTCTGGACCACCCGGTGAGCAGGCAGCGTTTGAACTGGTTTCACTCTCCCGCCGCCGATCTCGCGCAGTTGATGCATGAGCTTGGCTTTCGCCCGCTCGACGTTGCAGCCGAAGTATTCAGATGAGTGCGCAATGGATTCGCCCCGATTGGCCGGCGCCGCCCAACGTGCATGCGATCATCACCACGCGAAGGGACGGCGTCTCGCGAGGGCCGTACGGTGTGCCTCCGCATGGGCATGGCGGAATGAACATTGGGCTTGGCAGTGGCGATGATCTGGCAGACGTGACAGCGAATCGGGCGTTGCTGCGGACGTCGTTGCCATCTGATCCTCGCTGGCTGCACCAGGTGCACGGCGCAGGCGTGGTCGATGCCGCACAAGTCGACGCCGGTTCCACAGCTGACGCATCGTTTGCGACGACGCCCAACGTCGTGTGCGTGGTATCGATCGCAGATTGCATGCCGGTGCTTATGACCGACACATCAGGTCGTTCTGTCGCCGTGGCGCATGCCGGGTGGCGCGGCCTCGCGGCGGGTGTCATTCAGGCGACGGTCAAATCAATGCGCGCAAGCCTTCAAGATCGCGGCGCTGAGTTGATCGCGTATCTTGGCCCTGCCATTGGCCCTGCGCACTTCGAAGTTGGCGCAGAAGTGCTCGATGCAATGCAGGCGGCATTGCCAGACGCACAGCGTGCGTTCAGCGCACGACCGCAAGGCAAGTATCTGGCCAATCTGTTCGAACTCGGGCGCCAGGCGCTTGATCAAGTCGGCGTCACCCGCATTTATGGCGGGCACGACTGCACGTTTCAGCGATCCCGCACGCTTCTACAGCTTTCGCCGCGATCAAACCACGGGTCGCCACGCGGCGCTTATTTGGCGCGTTTGACCGGCAGTCATGCTGTGCGGAGAATCCGCGTTCAGGAGACATAAATGCCCACTTCGACAGGTACGACATCGACCAGCCGCCGGACGCGAGCGAAAGCAGCACCTTCGCGCCGCGCCGATAAATCGCGCAGCGAATCGGCCTTGGCGAATCCTGCCGCTTCCAAAGCGCCCGACGCGTTGCCTGCGCCGTACGCGCTTCCGCCATCGCCCGATCAGCTAATTCACCTGCAACAGGACTATCTGACGCGACTTGCCACGTTATGGACCGATTTCTTTCAGAATCCCGCAAAGTCGTCCGAGCCAATCGCCGACTCCCGGTTTTCAGATCCCGCTTGGCAGAGCAACTCATTGGCATCTTTTTACGCGCGCGCGTATCTGCTGAATGCGGATTTCATGAATCGGTTGGCCGATACAGTCGAGGCTGATCGCAAGACTAAGCAGCGGGTGAAGTTCGCGGTATCGCAGTGGGTCGATGCTGCTTCGCCTTCCAATTTTCTTGCGACCAATCCCAAGGCACAGCAGACGCTGCTGGAGTCGCGCGGAGAAAGTCTGAAGTCAGGTCTCGACAACCTGATGAACGATATCCAGCGTGGCCGCATTTCGCAGACCGATGAAAGCGCCTTTGAAGTGGGGCGCAATGTTGCCACCAGCGAAGGGCAAATCGTTTTCCAGAATGCCTTGTTCCAGCTGATTCAATACAAGCCGCTGACTGACAAGGTCTATGCACGGCCGTTCGTGTTGGTGCCGCCATGCATCAACAAGTACTACATCCTCGATCTGCAACCCGAAAACTCTTTCATTCGGCACGCTGTCGGAAATGGTCACACCGTTTTCGTCGTGTCGTGGAAAAACCCGCACCAACCCGAGTCGAATCTGACGTGGGACGATTACTTGGAGCAGGGGGCGATCAAGGCGATTCACGTCGCGCAGGAAATCAGCGGCCAGAAGCAAGTCAACGCGCTTGGTTTCTGCGTCGGAGGGACGATCCTGGCGACAGCACTTGCAGTTATGTTGGCACGTGGCGAGTCGCCTGTGTCCAGCGTGACGATGATGACTGCGCTGCTCGATTTCGAAGAGCCCGGCATGCTCGATTTGTTCATCGACGAGCATCAGGTACGCCAGCGCGAACAGACACTTGGCAAGGGTGGGTTGATGCCCGGCCGCGATCTGGCGATCACGTTCAACAACTTGCGTTCCAACGATCTGGTATGGAACTACGTCGTTAACAATTATCTGCAAGGCAAGCAGCCGCCGGCGTTTGACTTGCTGTACTGGAATGGTGACAGCACGAATTTGCCCGGGCCGATGTATGCCTGGTATCTGCGCAATATGTATCTGGAAAACAATTTGCGGATACCTGGGAAGCTGGTGTGCTGCGGAGAGCGCATCGATTTGGGTTCGATCAAGGTGCCGACGTACGTCTTCGCGGCGCGCGAGGATCACATCGTTCCCTGGAAGGCGGCGTATGCGTCGGCGCGGCTGCTACCGGGCACCGGAAAGTCAGGTGGCATTCGATTCGTGCTCGGTGCCAGTGGTCATATTGCCGGCAGCATCAATCCGCCATCGAAGAACAAGCGCAGTTACTGGACCGGCGCGCAATCCAAGCTACCGGCCGACCCGGAGGCATGGTTACGCGCGGCTGAAGAGCAGCCTGGCAGTTGGTGGACCGATTGGAGTAAATGGCTTGCGCAGTTCGGCGGGCCGAAGAAAGCTGCACCGAAAAGTTTCGGCAATTCGAAGTACAAAGTCATCGAAGCGGCACCCGGCCGTTACGTTCAAGAAAAAGCTTAGGAGCGTTCTTAAATGTCCAATGTAGTCATCGTTGCAGCTGCGCGCACTCCAGTTGGAAAATTTGGCGGTTCGCTGGCGAAAATTCCTGCTGCTGATCTTGGCGCGATCGTCATCAAGGAGGTGCTGAAGCGCGCGAACGTTAAACCCGAACAGGTTGACGAGGTCATCATGGGGCAGGTGTTGACTGCTGGTGTTGGACAGAACGCGGCGCGGCAAGCGGTTATCAAAGCGGGCCTGCCTGTAACGGTTCCCGCGACAACCATCAACAAGGTGTGCGGATCGGGACTGAAGGCGGTGATGCTCGCGGCGCAGGCGATCGCTAACGGTGATGCGGAAATTGTCGTTGCCGGCGGGCAGGAGAACATGAGTGCGTCGCCGCACGTGATGCAGGGATCGCGCGATGGTTACAGGATGGGCGACGCCAAGATCATCGACAGCATGATCGTCGACGGACTCTGGGATGTTTACAACCAGTACCACATGGGCATCACTGCGGAGAATGTTGCGAAGGAGCACAACGTCGACCGAGCGACGCAGGATCAATTTGCACTCGCCTCGCAGCAGAAAGCCGCCGCCGCGCAGGACGCAGGACGCTTCAAGGAAGAGATCGTCGCCGTGCCGATTCCGCAGCGAAAAGGCGACCCCATTTCTTTTGATGCAGACGAGTTCATCAACCGCAAAACCAACGCCGAAGCGCTGTCCGGGTTGAAGCCTGCATTCGACAAGCAGGGGAGCGTGACAGCCGGCAATGCATCAGGACTCAACGATGGCGCTGCCGCATTGCTGGTGATGTCGGAAGCGAAGGCGAAGGAGTTGGGACTCAAGCCGCTCGCGACGATCAAGTCGTTCGCGTCGGCGGGAGTCGATCCGAAGATTATGGGCATGGGACCTGCGCCGGCGTCGCGCAAGGCGCTGAAGAAGGCGGGGTGGACGGTCGATCAAGTCGACCTGATGGAGATCAACGAGGCTTTTGCTGCGCAGGCATGCGCGGTTAACAAGGACATGGGCTGGAATACGGAGAAGATCAACGTCAACGGCGGCGCGATTGCGCTCGGTCACCCGATTGGCGCATCGGGTGCGCGCATTCTTGTGACGCTGCTGCACGAGATGAAGCGGCGCGATGCGAAAAAGGGCCTGGCCGCGCTTTGTATCGGCGGTGGAATGGGTGTCGCGCTGGCGGTCGAGCGTTAAGCCGGCTCGGTCTCGCTCTGCAACTAGGCCGGCCGTTGTGGACGTTGCAATGCAGGATCCACACGCCGCGGCGCGTACCAGAGATCCATCTGTTCGCGATGCTTGATTATTGAGCCTCCGCTCAACGCGCCGCGCATGACAATGCCGAGCACTTCGAGGCCGGAATAGGTGCGCAGCTTGCGGCCCGACGTCAGCACCGCTTCGCGCAGAATTACGAACCGTCCGATCTTCTTCAGCGCAATGCTGAGCGTGATCTCTTCGGCGCCGAACAACCGTTCGTCAAAGCCGCCTGCCGTCTCGAATGCGGAACGTGTGCAGAAGACGAAGCAGCCCGCTGCGAGCCGAGCCCACCGCATCGTTGCTGTCATCCAGGGAATCAACACTCGCGCGTACAGCGGAACTTCGCCATCGAAGCGGACGGCGGCACCGCCGCCAATCGAGCCATTGGCGACGGCAGCGAGCGCAGCACGCAGCACGTCCTCATCGATTAGTGTGTCGGCGTCGACAAAGACGAGCAGATCGCCGGTTGATGCACGCGCTCCCGAATTTCGGGTGGCGGCGATCTGCCGATGCTGTACGGATACGACGCGTGCGTTCAATTCGTCCGCAACCTGCGCGGTTCGATCTGTCGACGCGTCATCGGCGACGACGATTTCATATTCGATTGCGCAGGCCGTGGCCGCGGCGTGCACGGCCAGTGAGCGTCGCAGCCAGCAACGGCTCCTCGTTGTGCGCGGGAATAACAAAGGAGACAAGATTCGGTGTCATCAATTGATCATAGAGGCTCGCTTTCAAAGCCCAGCCGCGGCTGATGCTGGACTAATAGTGTCTAATTACAGAAAACACCAAGGAGACAGGCATGGCAAAACTGGCATATGTGACCGGTGGCATGGGCGGCATCGGTACCGCAATCTGCCGCAGATTTCACGACGCCGGATACAAAGTGATCGCAGGCTGTGGGCCGACACGCGATCACGCGAAGTGGCTCGCTGAACAAAAGGCCGACCGTTACACGTTCGCGGTTTCAGTTGGCAACGTGGCCGATTGGGCTTCGACCAAGGAGGCGTTCGACAAGGTCAAGGCAGAACACGGACCGATCGACATTCTGGTCAACAACGCCGGAATCACACGTGACGGTGTATTCCGCAAGATGTCGCTGGAAGACTGGCGCGCAGTGATCGACACCAATCTGAACAGTCTGTTTAACGTCACCAAGCAGGTGATCGACGGGATGCTGGATAAAGGCTGGGGCCGCATCATCAACATTGCTTCGGTTAACGGCGAAAAGGGTCAGTTCGGGCAGACCAACTATTCCGCGGCGAAGGCCGGCATGCATGGCTTTTCGATGGCGCTTGCGCAGGAAGTCGCGAGCAAGGGCGTGACCGTGAACACGGTTTCGCCGGGCTATATCGCGACCGATATGGTGATGGCGGTGCGCGAAGACGTGCGCGAGAAAATCATTCAGACGATTCCCGTCAAGCGTCTTGGGCAAGGCGGAAGAGATCGGATCGATATGCGTATGGCTGTCGGGTGACGACGCAGGATTTACCACCGGTGCCGAGTTCTCGTGCAACGGTGGACTGCACATGGGGTAGGCATCGATGGCCGAATCACGCAAGGTGGCGCTGGTGACCGGTGCCGGTAGCGGCATTGGCCGCGCCGTTGCGGTCACGTTGTTGAAAAACGGATTCGACACAGTGCTCGCAGGTCGCCGGCTCGATGCACTCGAAGCGACAGCAAAGCTCGGCGAGGGCGCGAGAGGCAAGTCGCTGGTGGTCGCCACCGACGTCGGTGACCCGCCTTCGGTGGATGCGCTTTTCGCAAAGATTCAGCAGCGCTTTGGTCGGTTGGACGTGTTGTTCAACAATGCCGGCACCGGTGCGCCACCTGTTCCGCTCGAAGACCTTACATACGCGCAATGGAAAGCTGTTGTCGACGCCAATCTGACCGGCGCGTTCCTCTGCACGCAGGGCGCATTTCGTTTGATGAAGTCGCAGGATCCGCGCGGTGGCCGCATCATCAACAACGGCTCGATATCGGCGCACGCGCCGCGACCCAACTCCGCTCCGTATACGGCGACGAAGCACGCGATCAGCGGCCTTACGAAATCATCGTCGCTCGATGGCCGCAAGTACGACATTGCGGTCGGCCAGATCGATATCGGTAACGCGTTGACCGATACTTGCCGCCCGAATGACAAAGGGCGTGCCGCAGGCGCACGGCGCGATTGCGGTCGAGCCGGTGATGGACGTTCAGCATGTCGCCGACGCGGTGCTGCACATGGCCAGCCTTCCGCTCGATGTGAACGTGCTGACGATGACGGTGATGGCAACGAAGATGCCTTTTGTCGGCCGAGGGTAGTTAACGCGCTGCGTCGCGCGAAGTCAGCCAGGTTGCGGACCTTCGTATCCCTCAATGATGATCAGATCGGCAGTGGACACGGGCTCCCGTAGCTTGATTGCTTCTTGGTACTCGGCGGACTTCCAGCAATCGACCGCTGCCTGGTAGCTAGGGAACTCGATAACCGCGTTGCGAGAACGACTGCCGCCTTCGGGATTTTCGAAGCGACCGCCCGCACCAGGAAAGCGTGCGCCGAACTTGGCCAAGGGCTTGGCATTTGCGGCGACATAGGACTTGTATTTCTCCTGATCGGTGATGTCGACGCGCACGATCCAGTATCCCTTCGGCATGTATCCTCCTCATTCACTGATGCGCTTCTTTAAACCACATTCGGCCCGCGCTTTGCAACGAATCGATTCTGGACGTACAGATGGATCCGCAAACCCGATTATCAGACAAACAAGAGCAACAACATCTGCCGTCACAACTCGCCCGACTTGCTCGTTATAGTTGCCTGCTGCTGAGCAATCCAGAGAAACGAGACGACGCTGATCAGGCCAGCGAGGAATGCGACAGTTCGAAACATCGGACGAAACGCGGACAAGTATCAACAACACACCCAGCAAACCAAAGAGCACTGCACGATGGCGCATCAGGATAGCGAGGTTTGGTTCGCTGAAGGAGACTCCATAGAGAGATGCGAGTCTTTCACTGCCGAGCACACCCGACAACGGCAACAAATGAATCAGCCCGGCCACAACCAGCATCGCAGGAATCAGATAGCGGATCCCATAGATTAGTGACGCAACGCATAGGGATCGATCAGTCATGAGTCGCGCTGAGTCACAGTAACGGCTTGATCGGCATCATTTGAAACAACCGTGCCTTGCTTCGCTTGGCAAGCGAGACGTATTGATCCGGATCATCCTTAGCGGCGTCCCAGCTGTTGCCGGACGCCATGTCGGTTTCGATCGAGGCCTCGACCGCGCGTGCAAGCGCCTCGTCGTGAATGATCACGCCGACCTCGGTATTCAGATTCTCCGACCGCGGATCGAAATTGAATGTTCCGACATACACAATCTTTGAGTCGACCACGATGGTCTTCGCGTGCAGCGCAAACACCGGCATCTTCTTGTCGCGGTTGGAGAGCGCTGCATCAGCTTGACCTGTACCTCTGGCGCAGGCTTGTACTCATAGATCTGCAGTCCCATCTTGAGCAACTCTTCGCGCTGGTTGCGATACCCGCTGAAGGCTGCGAGGTTGTCGGTCGAGGCGAGCGAATTGGTATTGATGCGAACAATAACGCCGCGCGCGGTGACTCTGACGAAACAACTCGATCGCCTGGTCCGATACGACGAGATAGGGCGACTGTATGACCACGCGTGCACGTGCGCCCTGGACCAGTTTGCCCAGCGCGGATGCCGTTTGCCCGCCGCCGTCGAGGCGAAAGCGGTTTTCATTCTTGCCCGGGAGATCACTGATGAAATCCACTTTGCTCCACCGCGTGCTCCGCGCCACCCGTGCAAAGGAATCGGGCGTGGCGGCTATTGCAGCGCGTACTTCAGGAGCAAAGTTGTCCGGCGACTTTGCGTATTCGTGCAACTCGCGATAGATTTGTTGAGTCTCCACGTCATTCACACGCACATACTTCTGCATCGCACCCAGCCCGCCGTACAAATCCTCGACTTTGACGCTGACTTCGCTATTCCAAAAGCGCTCGAAGCTGGCTCGCATGTCCTTGACTGTTTCGCCCAGCAGCAGCACGTCACGGTCGCGGAAGTTGTACTGATGGTTGTAATCGAAATATTCGTCCGCCATATTGCGTCCACCAGTAATCGCAATCTTTCCGTCGACGACCAGCGTCTTGTCGTGCATGCGCTGGTTGACGCCGCGGAAATCGGTCAGCACATTCCAGAGCCGCTTGTGAAGCGGGATGCCGACCGATGTCTTCGGGTTATAGATGCGAATGTCGATGTTCGGATGCCGAGCGAGAGCTAGCAGCGACTTGTCCGGCGCGTCGATCAACAGATCATCGACGATCACTCGCACGCGCACTCCGCGCTCGGCGGCACGCAATAGCGCTTCGGCAGCCAGAATGCCGATGTTGTCAGTGCTCCAAATGAAATACTGAACTTCGACCGACTCCTTGGCGTGATCTGCCAGCCAGGCTCGCGCAAAAGCGCTTCGGTGCCGGTGTCGAGGACGTAAACCCCGGTCTTCCCGATGTTCGCGGCGATTTGCGAATCGATGAACGCCATGTGCGCATCGTCGGCTGCGCGTGCCGGTGCAGCCAATGCGATGCACAGAGCGAGCAGAGCGGTGAACGGCCGATTTTCTTTCATCGCTGATCACGATGACGAACATCAGTAGCGCCGGCCCGTCAGGCGTGATGATCTCGGAGTCAATGACGAAACCTGCACGCTGGTAGCTTCGGATAGCTCGCACATTGTCGGGGGACGGGTCGGTTTGCACCTGGTGACGGCGGGGTCCCGCCACAGCTGCTCGACGAAAGCATTAAGCAGCGAAAGGGCTTATCCCCAGTTTTTCGTACTTCACTTGAACACCTGCTCGCAGGGTGTTGTGGACCTCCGCCACGGCGTCCGTCTGGCGCAACAACTTCGCAATCTCGTGTTCGGACGCCGGTGAAGAGACTTCGGCGTAATAGGTGATGTTGTTGGCTGCCAGCCCGATTCCAGGAAACTCCGCACTTGCCTCGACTTTTACTCGTTCGAGATGCACGCCTAAACTTGCGGCCTCGCGGTAAAGATCGTTGCAGTAGCAAGTTGCAAGGGCAAGCATCAGGAACTCGCCGCCGTTGACTGCTGAGCCGGATCCAGACGATTTGCCTGGCACAGCAAGAGCCCGTTCGGTGCCGGCAGTCGAAACAACCACTTCGTGCGACGAAGCTGAGTTATGAACACGCGCAGTAATTTGCATTCGTCAAAATCATTAATTCCAATGACAGGATGATGATATCCAGTCGGCGCGTTAACCGAAAGCTCGCACTTCCGCCGGATCGATCGCGACTTGCACGCGCGCACCGCGCGCATAGATCGGCGTTGCCGAAAGATGAGGTGCATCCGCCGTCAGCACCGCCTCCCCGATGCGCACTTGATAGCGCGTGAACTCGCCGAGGAATTCGCTCTCCTGAACTTCGCCATCGAACCAGATGCCAGCGGTGCAGCGGTCGGTGGCGATCGTCAACGCGTGCGGGCGGATCGACACTGCGTTGCCTTCAACGCCGGCTGATAATGGAATGTCGCCCAAACTCTGCGTGACAAAGACACCACGGCTCGCATCGTAGTGGCCTGCGAGCAGGTTGGTACGCCCTACAAACTCCGCGACGAATCGATTTGAGGGAGTGTCGAACAGCTCGCGCGGACGGCCCACCTGTTGCAGAACGCCTGCATCCAGCACCGCCATTCGATCGGCGGTGGTCATCGCCTCTTCCTGATCATGCGTCACGAAGATCGTCGTAATGCCGAGCGCGCGCTGCAGGCGCTTGAGCTCGAGGCGCATCTGTTCGCGCAGTTTCTTGTCAAGGTTCGAAAGCGGTTCGTCCAGCAACAGAACCTGTGGCTCGATAACGATGGTTCGGGCAAGCGCGACCCGCTGCTGCTGGCCGCCAGACAACTGGTTCGGCCGTCGTCGTGCGTAGTCGGCGAGGCCGACCAGAGACAACACCTCACCGACACGCCGTTTGATTTCGCTGCGCGCGACGCGTCGCTCGACAAGCCCAAATGCGACGTTGTCGTACACGCTCATGTGAGGCCACAACGCGTAGCTCTGAAAGACCATCCCGATATTGCGTGCATGCGGCGGTACACCGCTGATATCGCGGCCATCAACCAGTACACGACCCCGGTTCGCATGATTGAAACCCGCGATCAAGCGAAGCAGTGTTGACTTGCCCGAACCCGACGGCCCGAGCAGCGCGAAAAATTCGCCGGGCTCGACTGCAAGCGTGATGTCCTGCAGCACCTGGATGGGCCCGTACGCCACCCCGATACCGATGCACTCGACGGCCACGGCCTTCATCGGGCGTGCTCCAGATTGCGATTGGCGCGATCGGCGAGCATGTGCGAAAGATAAGTGCCCACGGCAACCGTCAGCACCAGCAACACGCCAAGCGCTGCGCCTGCGCCTCTGCCCGAAATGGACTGCATGTGCAGATAGATGCCGTAACTCATCGGCGCCTGCGATTCCTTGACGACCAGCAGAATCGTTGCCGAGAGTTCAACCGCGGCGGTGATGAAGCTCGAAACGAATCCGGCGAGAATACCTCCGGCCATCAGCGGGATCAGCACACGCCGGACCGATCGCCACTTGCTCGCACCCAGCATTTCAGCGGCCTCTTCTAGGCTGATGTTGATTTGCTGCAACGCCGCCATGCAGGCGCGCAGCGCGTACGGCAGTCGGCGCACCGAGTACGCCAGCATGATCAGCAGCCACGTCTGCGTAACGGGAACGCCGCCAATTTCCAGCCCCTGGAACGTGCGAAGGTAACCAATCGCCAGCACGATGCCTGGCACTGCAATGGCTGCACTCGCAGTGAAGTCGAGCCACTGTCGCGCGGGAATCCGGGTGCGCAGGATCAGATAGGCAATCGCAACCCCAATGATCACGTCGATCGTCGCTGCCAGCCCACAGTAAAGCAGTGTGTTGGTGATCATGCCGGTGCTGTCCGCGAACACGGTGGCGTAGTTGGCCAGCGTGTAGTCGTCCGGCAGCACAGAAAAGCTCCACACGCGAGCGAACGACAGCAGCAACAGTCCCAGGTGGGGGCTAAGGACAATCAGCAGCACGAGTGCAATGACGCCATAGGCAAGCCACGCCTCGCCAACAGACAGCCGGCGTCGCGCGATCCCGGCCCCGCCTTTCTGCAACGTCGAATAGTCCTTGCCTTTCATCACCCGAATTGAAAGCCAAAGTGCAAGGATCGAGAACGCGATCATGATGACGCTGATGACATAGCCGAGCGGATCTTCGAGGCCGACTTGCGTGATGCGCAGGTACGCCTGCGGCGCGAGCATGTTCGTTTGCCCGAGGACCAGCGGAGTGCCGAGATCATCGAAGACCTTGATGAACACCAATGCAGCGCCTGCGAGATAGCCCGGCAACGCCAACGGAAACACGACGCGCGAAAAGAGCCGCCATCCTTTGGCGCCGAGGTTCAGTGCGGCTTCTTCCATCGCCCCGTCAATCGCGCGCAGCGAAACGATCAGGTTCATCAGGATGAACGGAAAGTAGTGCAGGCTTTCTACGAAGATCACACCGTTGAGCCCCTGCATAACGGGGATGGAGAAACCGAAGGCTTCGTCAAGAAGAAGATTGACCGAGCCCGAACGGCCGAAAATCAACTGCATTGCAACCGCACCCACGAACGGCGGCATGATCAGGGGCAGGACGCCGAGTGTTTGGATCAACGTTGCGCCGCGAAAATGGAAGCGCACAGTGAGGTAGGCGAGCGGGGTCGCGATCAACGAAGCGACTACGACGCTTGCCATTGCCACGTACAGCGAATTGCCGAACGATTCGCGCATCAGGCCGGTCGAGAAGAAGGTGCCAAAGTGGCCGAGCGTGAAACTGCCGTCACCGTCGCGAAACGCGGTGATGAACACGGCACCGACGGGTACGAGCAACAGCGCCAGCAGAAACGCAGATATCGCGGCGAGGACTGCGTACGACCGCCACGAGGCGCCTAGCCATTGGCGCGCGCGGACGCGGCCGAGGATTGGCTCGCCAGGCAGCGCGTCGGCCGGCGTCACTGCCATTAAGCCGTGACGGCTATTTGATCAGCGCAGACGCTTGCTGCGCGAGCTCGAGCGCTTTCGCATAGCTCTCACGTGACTTGCGATTCCAGCTTTCTTCAAGGCCGGTGACCTGCTTCGAGACCGCGACTTCCTTCTTGTTCGACGCAAACAGCTTCAGGAACTCTTTCTGCCCAGCCAGCGTCGACGAAACGACCGGCGCAAAGGCCAACGCGCGAGCCTGTTTGATCAGATCGGCAGCGGGCGGATTGGTCTTGCCCGCAAGCTTCGCTTCTGCGTCGTGAATTGCCTTCGTCGCCGCCTGCAGCTCCTTCAGTCTGAACGTGATCGTCTGATCGAACAACGAGTGCACGACCGAGTAGCGGTCCTCGGAGAGGTCGGCGTTGAAGTTAACCTTGGCTCGCTTGACGATCGCCTGCGGATCCGGATAGCCCGCTGGAATCTTGCTGCCGAAGCTCGAGTACGCGAGTACCGGCAGACGCGAAATTTTTGGATCGAGCAGCAACTCCTGACCGGACTGACTCAGTGTGTACTGAACGAACTTCTTTGCCTCGGCCGTGTTCTTGCCGCCCGCAATGAGCGCGATGTTTGCCGGCACGATCGAGGTCAATGCGGGATAGACGAATTCGACAGGGAACCCAGAATACTTACCCGCCAGTCCGAAGAAATCGATCACCGGACCTGCGCCGAACTGCCCGTTGTTGATGCCGTCAGGAACTCCGAAGCTTCGCTCGGTGATCTGCGCGCTGTTGCCGGCCATTTCAAGGACCTTCGCCCAACCCGCGTCCCAACCCTCGCCCTGCAGAATCGTCTCCACCGTCAGATGCATCGTGCCTGAGCGCGACGGCGCGGTCATTGCGACATGGCCGAACCATTCACGCTTCAGCAGATCATCCCAATCCTTCGGCGCGGCGAGTTTGTTGGCCTTCAGATAGCGAGTGTTGTACATGATGCCGTAGCCCGCAAGCGCCTGACCTTTGTAAAAACCTTGCGGATCATTGATCGGATAGTTGCCGATCTTCGCGGGGATCGACTTGTTGTCGACGTCGGATGCCGCGACCAACAGGTTGTCGCGCTTCAGCACTTCGAACGCATCAGGTGCAGACGCCCAGAACACGTCGGGCCGCTGCCCTGCGGCCGTTTCACGCACGAACGCAATGCCGGCGACCGTGCTCTTGTTCAGAATCTCGATCTTGATGTCGGGATTCGCCTTCTCGAATGCAGCCTTGTACGTCGAGGTCAGCTCTTTCGGAAAGGACGTGATCACGGTGACTGTGCCGGCGTGACTTGCGGATACCGACATCAGCGCGACGAGTGCAGCTGCGCGCAGCGCTACAAGTTGAATCATGTTTATCTCCCTGGTTTGCTGCGATTCTCGCAGAACAGCCAACAACGCTGCCAGGACGGCCGCTGCGATGCGACAAAGTGGCTAGAATCTACCGATTCGCCGAAGGAGAGGGCAAACATGGCAACGTCCGTTCGCCTGATCAAGAAGTATCCGAATCGCCGCCTGTACGACACGCAGACCAGTACTTACATCACGCTGGCCGACGTGAAGCAGTTAGTACTCGAACGCGAGGATTTTCAGGTGATCGATGCCAAGTCAAGCGACGATCTGACGCGGCAGATCCTGCTGCAGATCATTCTTGAGGAGGAGGCGGGCGGATTGCCAATGTTCACGGCTCCGATGCTGTCGCACATCATCCGCCTATATGGCAACGCAATGCAGGGAATGATGGGCTCGTACCTGGAGAAGAACATTCAGGCGTTTATCGACATTCAAGGCAAGCTGCAGGAGCAGAGCAAGGCGTTTTACGAGACAAACAAGATCGGTCCGGAAATGTGGACCCAGTTCGTCAATATGCAGGCGCCGATGATCCAGTCAATGATGTCGAGTTACATCGAGCAGTCGAAGGATCTGTTTGTGCAGATGCAGGAAAACATGCAGAAGCAAGCTCGCTCGATGTTCACCGGCTTCCCGGGGTTTCCCAGCGATAAGAAGTAAGTGAGCAAATTGCGATGACCGCCACGGCTGCGGCCCGCCGTTCGCGTCCTGCTTCAAATCGTTCGCGTCCTGCTTCAAAGCCCGTCCCGTCAATAGGGTTCGTATCACTGGGTTGTCCGAAGGCGCTGGTCGACTCCGAACTGATCGTCACGCGGTTGAGAGCCGAGGGCTACGCAACGAGCTCGAGCTACGGCGACGCCGATCTGGTTATCGTTAATACGTGCGGATTCATTGACGCTGCGGTTCAGGAGTCGCTCGACGCGATCGGCGAGGCGATCGCCGAAAACGGCAAGGTCATCGTGACCGGCTGCCTTGGTGCGAAAAAAGACGGCGACGAGAACCTGATTGCGAAGACCCACCCTAAAGTGCTTGCAGTCACAGGACCGCACGCCGCAGGCGAGGTGCTCGATCACGTGCATCGTCATCTGCCAAGGCCACACGATCCGTACAGCGACCTCGTACCGCCTGCTGGCATCAAGCTCACGCCGCGCCACTATGCGTACCTGAAGATCTCCGAAGGCTGCAATCATCGCTGCAGCTTTTGCATCATTCCTTCAATGCGCGGTGATCTTGTGTCGCGGCCGATCGGCGATGTGATGCGAGAGGCTGAGAATCTGTTGAAGCAGGGCGTGCGTGAGCTGCTGGTGATCTCTCAAGACACCAGTGCCTACGGTGTCGACGTCCGGTATCAGCTCGGTTTTGTCGGCGGCCGCGCAGTGCGGACGCGGATGACCGACCTGGTCAAAGAGCTGGGGCAACTTGCGCAGGCGAACGATGCGTGGGTGCGGCTTCACTACGTATATCCGTATCCGCATGTCGACGAAATCGTGCCGCTGATGGTCGAGGGCAAGGTGCTGCCATATCTCGACGTGCCGTTTCAACATGCGCATCCGCGCGTGTTGAAAGCGATGAAGCGGCCGGCGTCGGGCGAGAAGAACATCGAGCGTATCCGTGCGTGGCGCGAAGTCTGCCCCGACATCACCGATTCGGTCGACTTTCATCGCAGGCTTCCCGGGCGAGACCGAAGCAGAGTTCGAATATCTGCTGGACTTTCTGCGCGAGGCACAGCTGGATCGCGTCGGGTGTTTTGCGTATTCGCCGGTCGATGGCGCGTCAGCAAACGCGTTGCCGGGCCACTTGCCGAATGAAGTTCGCGAGGAGCGCCGCGCGCGATTGATGCACCTGCAGCAGAACATTTCTGCACAGCGATTGCAGCGCAAGGTCGGCACCGTGCAGCGCGTATTGATCGATGAGGTTGGACCGAGCGTGGCAACCGGACGCACAAAGGCCGATGCGCCCGAGATCGACGGGATCGTCGAGATTGCGACGGGCCGACGCAAGCTCTCCGCCGGAGACTTTGCCGATGTTCGCATCGAGTCCGCTGCCGAACACGATCTGCGCGGAACGCTCGAATGACTCCGTACACGCTTTACACCGCGAAGCGCTCGGGGGCGGCGAGCGTTGAAGTGGTGTTGAATGCGCTCGCTCTGGAAGTCGATCTGAAGGATGCCACCCCTTGGGTCGAGCCGTCCGGTCCCTTTTTCGACGAGCTGAAACGCGTCAATCCGCTCGGGCAACTTCCGACGCTGATCAGTCCCGGAGGCGAAGTCCTGACCGAGAGCGTTGCTATTTTGTGGACGCTGCTCGAGAGGCATCCAAGCGAATGGGTACCGCCCCTGTCGACGCGCAATCGCGCGCAGTGTTTGCGTTGGATGCAGTTTGCTGCCTCAACGGTGTACACAGCGGTGGGTGTTGCCGACTATCCTGAGCGGTGGACGACAGCCAGCGACGAGGCAGCGCGCAAAGCAGTGGAAGAAGCAGCCGTGATGCGGATGAAATTAGGTTGGGATGTCATCGCGGCTGAGTACAAAGGCAATGATTTTTTCCTCGGTGAGCGCCCTTACGTGTGTGACATCTACCTGGCGAATCTATCGAAGTGGTGGAAGATGCGTGATCACCTGCGTGCAGAACATCCGGCGTTCTGCGGTCTGATGGAAAGAGTCGATGCGTTGCCCGAAGTGGCGCCGGTCTGGCAGCGGCACTGGGCATGACCGCTCTGCACATCTTGCGCTTTGCAACGATCGCGGTGATGGTGCTGCTGCCCGCGTCGCCAGCGCTTTCACAAGTCAGCGCAACGGTGTTTGGAGGCTACGCGGTCAGCGAAGGCATCGAAAACGAAACGACCGGCGACCGTGCGAGCGTCAAATCGGGCGCGACGTTCGGCGTGGCCGCTGACTACGAGCTTGATTCGGCACGCCAGTTGCAACTGTTCTATGGGCAGCAGAGCACGTCGCTCGACCCTGGCGGCGGGGTGCCGCGTTTCGACATCGACGTGCGTTATCTGCATCTTGGCGGAACATATTTCTTTGACGGTCCGATCGGCCGCGGACCGTACGCCGTCGGCGGCGTCGGCGTCACGCATTTCTCGCCGAACCTGAGTGGGCTGAGCAGCGAAACAAGGGCGTCACTTAACGTCGGGTTTGGTTATATGTGGCCGATTGGCAGTGCAGTGGCTGTGCGGGTCGAGGCGCGCGGTTTCTTCACTCTGCTGAATAGCTCGGGCGGACTATTCTGCTCGGGTGGGTGCACGGTTGCCTTGAGCGGCGATTCGTTCGTGCAGGGCCAGGCGATGCTCGGTCTAACTGCGCGGTTTTGAGGAGGTAGCAATGAGAGAGGTGGTCGTCGTCAGCGGTGTGCGCACCGCAATCGGTACGTTCGGTGGAAGTTTGAAGGATGTGCCGCCGACCCAGCTGGGTGCCATCGTCGTGGCGGAGGCGCTGAAGCGAGCGCAGGTCAAGGGTGAGGAAGTCGGCCACGTCGTGTTCGGTCACGTCGTCAACACCGAGCCGAAGGATATGTATCTGGCTCGTGTGGCCGCGCTCAATGGTGGAGTTGCACAGAGCGCACCTTGCTTGACGCTGAACCGGCTATGCGGCAGCGGTCTGCAGGCGATTATCTCCGCCGCGCAGTCGATCATGCTTGGCGATACGGACATCGCCATTGGCGGCGGGGCGGAAAACATGTCGCGTGGGCCGTTCATTCTCCCCACGGGCCGCTGGGGTCAGCGTATGGGCGACTTCAAGACCATCGACATGATGGTCGGCGCGCTGCACGATCCGTTCGACGTGATTCATATGGGTGTGACCGCTGAGAACGTTGCTACGAAGTGGGGCATCACGCGTGAAGATCAGGACAAGCTCGCTGTCGAAAGCCATCGTCGTGCCGCTGCGGCGACGAAGGAAGGGCGTTTCAAAAGCCAGATCGTGCCGGTGGAGGTCAAAGGTAAGAAAGGCGCGGCGCTGTTCGATACCGATGAGCACTTTCGAGACGGTGTAACACAGGAAGACATGGCAAAGCTAAAGCCCGTATTTGCAAAGGAGAACGGTACGGTGACCGCCGGCAACGCGTCGGGAATCAACGATGGCGCTGCCGCAGTAGTGTTGATGGAGCGCAGCGTCGCGGAAAAGCGCGGACTGAAGCCGCTTGCAAGGCTGGTCAGCTACGGTCACGCGGGTGTCGATCCAAAGTTCATGGGTATTGGTCCGGTGCCCTCAACAAAAAAGGCCCTTGAGCGAGCGAAGCTGAAAGTCTCAGATCTCGATGTGATCGAGGCGAACGAGGCGTTCGCAGCGCAGGCGTGCGCGGTTGCGAAGGATCTCGGATTCGCCTCTGACAAGCTCAACCCGAACGGCAGCGGCATCTCGCTGGGCCATCCGATTGGCGCCACCGGCGCGATGATTACCGTCAAGGCGCTGTACGAGCTCGAGCGCACCGGAGGGCGCTATGCGCTGGCGACGATGTGCATCGGCGGCGGGCAGGGCATCGCTGCGGTATTCGAGCGGATCTAGCCTGCCACGTAGCAGTGTCGGCGGTAGCGAAGCGCACAACGTTGAATCAGGCATGACGTCCAAAGAGTTTCCAGAAGTCCGCAGACAGTTGCTGCTGGCTGCCGCCGGTGTTTTCTGCTTGGCGGGTGCCAGGGCGGAGGCGGCGCCCGATCCAACGGCCGATGATCGTCTGCGCGCTCTGCTCAGCGAGCGCCGCACGCTGCGGCTCGTGCGCGGCGACGAAAGGGTCGAGGCCACTTACTGGTCAGCCGATGCCGGTTACAACCGCGACGAGTACCTAAACGTCTGCTGGGCATTGCGCGATCTGCAGGCTAACCGCGTCTTTCCGATGAATCACGGATTGCTGGATGTGTTGTGCGGCCTGCAGGCGTGGCTTGCGCGCTCAGGAGTTCATGCACCGTTGCGCATACATTCGGGCTATCGGACGCCAAAGACGAACAAACTGACCGAAGGCGCTGCGCTCGACTCGCGGCATATCGTCGGGCGTGCAGTGGATATCAGCGTGGCAGGAGTGTCGAATCTGAAGCTGGCCGGAATGGCGAGCGTCTTGGGTCGAGGCGGTACCGGGCTTTATCCTGGACGCAACTTTGTCCATGTGGACACCGGTGACGAACGTATCTGGATCGACCGTCCACACAAGAAGCCGGCTTAGAGTAGTAGTGCCGCCTACTGCACGCGATGCGTCTGCAGCCAGGCAAGCTTCGCTGCATACAGTTCGCGGTCGTTGCGCGTCGTCCCGTTTTCAATCGCCAGGGCCAGGTGTTTTCTTGCAGGCTCGATATCCCCGAGCTTGAAGTTAGCGAGTGCGAGCCAGTAGTGAAACTCAGCCTGGTAATCGGCGCGAGCGACTTCCTTCTCGAACAACTCGCGCGCCAGCGCGTAATTTTCCTGCTCCATCGCGGCCCGACCGAGGTTGAAATAATGAAATGGTCCGATGGGCTCGACTTGCGCGAGCTTGCGCTGTAATGCCGCTGCCTCGACATCACGTCCTTGCCGCGCCATCACCTGCGCCAGGTTCGACATTGCGCGTGCATTCGTCGGTTCGCGCTCCAGAAGATACTCAAAAACCGTGGCCGAGTGAGCCAGGTCACCGCGCCGCATGTAAATGACGCCGAGGGTGTTGTGCGAGCCGAGATATTCCGGGCTCTGCACGATGGCCTCGCGCACCCACGCATAGGCATCGTCCACCCGCCCGTCGACCAGCGCTTCGACTCCCTTGTTGTTCATGTACATCGCGACGATTGTTTCTTCCGAAATATCGCGCGAACGCATTCCGCGCAGATTCTCAGCAGGCAGGAAATCGATCGTCAACGAGTTGCTGTTTCCGATGTTGGTCCTGTCGCCCAGTCTCCTGTCTAGCGTTACATTGACGTGACCGCTGCGCACGAGAAGATCGCCGCTGCGACCCCAGGTCTCTTCTAGATAAGCGCTTTGATACCTGACCTGCAAGCCGAGTTCTTTCGCAAAGGCAGCGGTCATGATCACTAGTGAAAGGCAATTTCCGGCGCGAGCATCAAATGCCTGCGAGGCATTGCGAGTCATGCTGACGTCGTATTGAAGCTTCAACTGGTCCTTCTGATACAGGGCGCTGATCAAACCCTGCTGCATTCCCATCAGTTGCAGCTGGCTGGCGATCGATGTCCTCAAATAACGCTTCATCTGATCATTCAGGGCAAAAACGTCGTCTGCGCTGATGCGCTCTGAAGGCGCAGAAAAAGCCCGGTCGTTGAATAAAAATTGTGGCGTCGCCACGCGCTGCTGCGGGGTGGCGCACGCCGCCAGCAGCACGCACACAAGAAGTGTCCAGTTACGCATTTGCTTCTCCTTCAGCCCCAGCACCCTGGCGAGGCGCGGACACCGCGAGCATATCGCGCCAGGGCCCGATGTTCCAGATCAGGTACCGTCGGCAAACCAGTTCAAAATGCCGTCCAGTGCGCTGTAATTCAACGCATAAGTTGCGCGCTCCCGCACGATGGCCTTTGCTCGATAAGCCACTGCCAGGCCGGCTAGCTGCATCATTTTGACGTCGTTGGCGCCGTCGCCTACAGCGATTGCTTTTGATGTTGCGCAACCGATCTCTGCGCATGCATCGCGTATGGCCTGCGCTTTGCCCTCGGCGTCGACGATCTCCGCGCCATTCGGGCCTGTCACCTTGCCCGTCAATCGACCGTCGAGGATTTCGAGCTCGTTCGACCGCGTGTAATCGATGTTCAGTTTCGCTTTGATCCTTTCGGTAAAGAATGTGAAGCCGCCGGTTGCCAGCAGGACCTTCAACCCCTGACGACGGCATTCGGAGACGAGGTGCTGCGCCCCGTCATTCAGTGCCAGCTTTTCGTCATATACCCGCTGCAGCAGCGCGGCATCCACCCCTGCGAGCATCGCAACGCGACGTCGCAAACTCTCTTTGTAATCGACTTCACCGCGCATCGCGGCTTCGGTGATGGCAGCGACGTGTTCGCCTTTCCCGGCATATGCGGCGACTTCGTCTAGCGTCTCGATGTTGACCAACGTCGAGTCCATATCAAGTGCCAGCAGCCGAAAGTCTGACAGGCGCATTTTCGAATCGACCAACGCGCTGTCGAGTTTCCAGAAATCGGACAAGCCCCGGACTGCTTTGCGCGTTTCAGCGTCGTCACGCACGGCCACACAGCGCGCCGCGTTTCGATAGAGCGTGATGCGCTCGGGAAGGCAAACGACCTTGAATGTGTCAAGTGCTTCCGTCGATAACCCGGGACCCTGTATGACGAGATCCTTCATCAGCAGCAGTTTAGAGGCGTGTTTAAAGTTTCCGGCCCGTGCGCTAACCTGCGGCCCCTCAATTCCCGCAACTACCTGACTGGAGACATCGGTGATTCGAGTAGTGTTTTTTGCGCCGATATCTTTACGTTCTTCCTGTGGCAGATGGGAGTCGAGGGCTATCAGCCGACGGCTACGACAAAATGAAGCACTCCGGTTGGTAGCGGAAGCTTTTCGTTGGTAGAGCCCGCGTTGCGCGTCGAAACTCGGCTTGACCCGACGAGCGACGGATGTCGCGCCGATCGACCAGGGTCTGCATAGCTACAACCAGAGCGCTGCCGATCTGGCTGCGATTCGCCGCTTCGCGTGCTATGCGTGGCGCGACGATCAAGTGCTCGCCGGAGGCGCACTGGCGCGGTGGTGGGGAACGGCTTGCGAGCTGCAGCAGATATGGGTTGACGAAACGCTGCGCCGTCGCGGGATCGGCGCTTCGTTGATGCAGCAGGTCGAAGCGACCGCCATCGACCACGGGTGCCGGTTGATCTACCTCGACACGTTCAGCTTCCAGGCGCCGGAGTTCTATTACCAGCTTGGTTACCAGACGGCATGCCGGTTCGATGGCTTTCCGGGCGGCGGGTCAAAATTCATCCTGCAAAAGTCGCTGGTCAGCTGATTGCCCTTAAGACTTCTCGCAGCCGTTGCAGCCGCGCGTCCAGGTTGGCCGTTTTCTCTTCAATACGTAGGCGCTCGGGTCCCGCGAGCCGCATTGTTTTTGCACGCTGAATCAGCTGAATCAGCTTAGCCGTGTCAAATGGTGGGTCTGGAACAAACTGGATCACGATGACATCGGCCGACGCATCGATCTTCTTGACACCGAGCTTTTCGGCCGTCAGTCGCAGCCGATGCGTCTCGATCAACGCTTTTGCTGGCTCAGGTAGTTTGCCGTAACGATCGACCAGTTCTTCCTGCTGCTCGATCAGCTCATCTTCGCTGTCGGCTGAAGCAAGTTTTTTGTACATCGACAGACGCTGATGAACGTCGTTGACATAATCGGTCGGCAGCAGGGCGGGCACGTGCAGATTGATCTCGGTGACCACGCGCAGCGGCGCAAGCAGATCCGGCTCGCGCCCCGACCGCAGCGCACGCACCGCGGCGTTCAGCATCTGCGTATACAGATCGAAGCCGACTTCCTGCATGTTGCCGCTCTGGCTTTCGCCGAGCACTTCGCCGGCGCCGCGGATTTCAAGATCGTGCATCGCCAGATAGAAGCCGCTTCCGAGCTCTTCAAGGTTCTGGATTGCTTCGAGGCGCTTTTCAGCGTTCTTCGTCAGACCGCCCGCGTCCGGCACCATCAGATACGCATAGGCCTGATGATGCGAGCGGCCGACCCTGCCGCGCAGCTGGTGCAGCTGTGCCAGGCCGAACTTGTCGGCACGGTGGATGATGATTGTGTTCGCGGTCGGCACATCGATACCGGTTTCGATGATCGTCGTGCATAACAGCACGTTAAAGCGCTGTTGATAAAAGTCACGCATCGCGCGCTCGAGATCGCGCTCCGCCATTTGTCCGTGCGCGATTTCGATGCGGGCTTCGGGCAACAACTCCGCCAGGCGCGCACGCCGGTTATCGATTGTCTCGACCTCGTTGTGCAGAAAGTAAACCTGGCCGCCGCGCTTCAGCTCCCTCAGCACGGCCTCTCGGATCAGCGAAGGACTCTCCTTGCGAACGAACGTCTTGATCGCCAGCCGCCGCTGCGGTGCCGTGGCAATCACGGAAAATTCGCGAATGCCTTCGAGCGACATAGCGAGCGTTCGCGGAATGGGTGTGGCGGTCAGCGTCAACACATCGACCTCCGCGCGCAGTGCCTTGAGCCGCTCCTTCTGTCTTACGCCAAAGCGATGCTCTTCGTCGATGATCACGAGCCCGAGGCGCTCGAAGTTGATTGCCTCGGTAAGAAGCCGATGCGTTCCAATCACGATGTCGATCGTCCCGGCGTTGATGCCCGCCACCGACTGCGCGATTTCCTTGCTGGAGCGAAAGCGCGAAAGCTCAGCTATCTGCACTGGCCAGTCGGCGAAGCGGTCGCGGAAGGTCTGCATGTGCTGCTCGGCCAGCAGCGTTGTCGGGCACAACACGGCGACCTGCTTTCCGTCGGCAACTGCGGCAAATGCCGCGCGCAACGCGACTTCGGTCTTGCCGAAGCCGACGTCGCCGCAAACCAGGCGATCCATCGGGAAGCCCGCGCTCATGTCCTTCAGCACCGCCTCGATCGCCGCCTGTTGATCAGGCGTTTCCTCGAACGGGAAGCCCTCGGCGAACGCTTCGACGTCATGCTGTTTGAAGTTGAACGCATAACCCTTGCGCGCTGATCGAAGTGCGTAAAGATGGAGCAATTCAGCAGCGGTATCGCGGACCTGTTTCGCGGCCTTGCGTCGCGCGCGGTCCCAATCACCGCTGCCGAGTTGATGCAACGGTGCAGCGTCGGGATCGGCGCCTGAATAGCGGCCAATAAGATGCAACTGCGCAACCGGCACGTACAGCGTTGTCTCGTTCGCGTACTCGAGATGCAGGAACTCGGTGGGACCGTCGCCCATGTCCATGCTCTGCAAGCCGAGATAACGGCCGATGCCATGCTCAACGTGAACGACCGGATCGCCGACTCTGAGCTCCGCGAGGTCGCGGATCATCGCCTCGACGTTCGAGGCTCGCTCTCGCTGCCTTCCGCGCAAACGTCTTGGGCTTGCTGCGTACAGCTCGGTTTCGGTGACTACAGCGATGCGGGGCTCGCGCAGCACAAAGCCTTCGTGCAGCGGTGCCACACCGAGGCCAACCAACGCATCCGACGCGAGAAACGCATTGAAGTCGGCGTTGTCAGCGAACTCCAATCGATACTCGGTCAGCATTTGAGAAATGGTTTCGCGCCGGCCGGCGGAATCCGCAACGATCAGCACGCGTCCACGGTGCTCTCCGGTCGAGTTGCGAGAAGAGTCGTCGACGAATGCACGCAGCCGGCTGATCGGATCTTCCGCACGCCGCTCGACGGCAAGTACGGGCAGCGCCTCAAAGTTGTCGTGCGTCTCTGTAGTTGCAGCGTCAGTCAACGATATGCGCCCGTATTCCTTGGCGCGCGAAAAAAAATCTTCGGCGTTCAGAAACAGGTCGGCGGGAGGCATGATCGGCCGTGTTACATCGCGCGACAGGAATCGGTAACGCTCGCTGGTCTCGTTCCAGAACCGGGCCATAGCTGCCTCGATGGGCCCGTGTAGTGCAAGCACACTGCTGGCCGGCAAGTAGTCGAACAGCGTGGCTGTCTGCTCGAAGAACAGAGGCAGGTAGTACTCGATCCCGGCCGAGGCAATGCCGGTGCCGATATCTTTGTAAACGCTCGACCGGCTGGGGTCGCCTTCGATGCGCTCCCGCCAGCGACGGCGAAACGCCTGTCGCGCCGCTTCGTCGATCGGAAATTCTCTTCCAGGCAGTAGACGCACTTCCGGCACCGGATACAGCCCGCGTTGTGTATCGGGATCGAACGCGCGAATCGAGTCCAGCTGATCGCCGAACAGATCGAGGCGATAGGGCAGTGCAGAGCCCATCGGAAACAGATCAATCAGTCCGCCGCGAATCGCAAACTCGCCCGGCGCCACCACCTGCGATACATGCTGATAACCAGCGAATACCAGCTGCGCCCTCAACGGCTCGGCATCGATTGTCTGGCCCTGTTTGAAGAAGAATGTATGACCGGCGACGTATTGCGCCGGCGATAGTCGATACAGCGCGCTGGTGGCTGAAACGACAAGTACATCGATGTCCGGATGCGGCTGGCTCAGCTGATACAGCGTTTCCAGACGGTCCGAGACGAGATCCTGGTGCGGCGACAGCGTGTCGTACGGCAACGTTTCCCAGTCGGGCAACGGACGCACCGCGAGCGAGGGGTCGAAGTACCGGATCTCGTCGACCAGACGCTGAGCATCGAGCGCGTCTGCAGAAATCGCCACCACTAAGCGATGCTGCTCACGTGCGCGAGCGGCAAATTGACTGAGCAACCAGGCGTCACCGGAACCTGGCGGCCGGGTGAGGGCAAAGCGAGTCCCTGCGGACGGCAGTGTCCACGGCGTGGTGCCCGCCGATGTTGCCTCGGGCGTAAGAATTGAAGCTTCTTCCTGGTTCAAGGAAATGCGCAAAAAAATACGGCAGCCAAGCAATTACGCAAGCTGCCGAACTCGATCGCTATTATACGAAGCGATCCGTAAGCCGCGTGCGCGCCAGGCATTAGTGACCGACACTTTTCGATACATCGCACTGATTCCCGCCGCAGGCGCGGGCGCCCGTGTTGGTGACAACATTCCGAAGCAGTATCTGCGCCTGGGAGAGCGCACGATGCTCGAGCATTCGATCGCCGCGATGTTGGGCGACGCTCGCATCGAGAGAGTGTTCGTCGTTGTGGCGCCCGCAGATGCAATGTGGCAATCGATTCGGTCCGACGATCGTGTCGAATTTCTCGCAGTTGGGGGCGCATCACGGGCACAAAGCGTTTTGAACGCCTTGATCGCGTTATCGGATCGAGTGCGTGATGACGACCGCGTGCTGGTCCACGATGCGGCGCGTCCATGTCTCGCCCAGGCTGAACTCGCCCGATTGATCGACGAAGTGGGCAGCGACGATCGAGGCGGTTTGCTGGCGGTACCTTTAACGGACACATTGAAGCGCGCGGAAGACGGGCATGCGGTAGAGACGCTGGATCGCGATGCATTTTGGTGTGCGCAAACGCCGCAGATGTTTCGATTTGCGTCGTTGCGGGCTGCAATGGGCACGGGATCGCTGGTTGGCGTTACCGATGAAGCGAGTGCAATCGAGCGCAACGGAAGCTTTCCGCGCCTGGTACTCGGGTCGACGACAAATATCAAAGTGACCACCGAGCAGGATTTGATGCTGGCGCGCGTGATCCTGAATGCAGGAAGGTGCGCAGCATGAAGATCCGCGTCGGCCAAGGGTTTGACGTGCATGCACTGGTTCCAGGCCGCGCCCTTGTTCTGGGCGGTGTCGAAATCGCTAGCGCACGTGGACTGCTCGGTCATTCCGACGCGGACGTTTTGTTGCACGCGATCACCGATGCGATCCTGGGAGCGGCGGCGATGGGCGATATCGGCCAGCTCTTCCCGGACACTGACGCTGCGTATAAAGATGCCGACAGCCGCTCGTTACTGCAGAGTGCTGCGAGGCGGGTGCGTGCTGCCGGCTGGCGCATAGAGAACATTGACGCCACAGTCATCGCAGAGCAACCGAAAATCGCGCCCCATATCACGGCGATGTGCCAGACCATTGCGGCATCGTGCGAGATTGCTGCGACTGCTGTTAGCGTCAAAGGCAAAACCACAGAGAAACTGGGCTTTACCGGCCGCGGCGAAGGAATTGCCGCGATGGCTGTCGCGTTGCTGATCAGCGAGCTGGCCGTAAGAGCGGCGAAGGAAACGCATCTCGGCGCGCAAGTCCCGTGCGAAGCGAGCTTAGGTTACGCAAAGTCGCACCAGGATTCGCCGCCGTGCATGCGGGCAACACGTTCAACAATCGGTAGCCCCAGGCCAGCCCCGGTGCTGCCCGAGCGCGCAGCCTCGCCGCGCTCGAATGGCCGCATCAGTCGATCGATTTCGTTGGGCGGCACGCCCGAACCCAGATCAGTCACTGAAATGACGGCACGGTCGGCCGCAACTTTCAGTGAGACCGCCATCTGCAGCTTGCCGCTTTCCGCGTCGCGCCCGTAGCGCACTGCATTGGTCAGCAGATTGTCCAGTGCTCGATCAAGTTCGACGGCGTAGCCTCGGACCCGCACTCTTGAAGCCAGGTTCAGGTCGACGGTGGCATTCGCATCCGCATCGAGGCGCGCACGCTGAACGGCTGCGGTAACGGCTGCCGTCAGATCGATTTCGGTCGCAGGCGCCTGTGGAGCGTTGCGGGCGTAGTCGAGGAACTGGCGGACGATCGCATCCATTTGTTCGATGTCGCCAACCATCGCCTCGCGCGTGTCGCCGGGCAATGGCGCAAGCTCCAATTCGAGGCGGAGCCGCGATAACGGCGTGCGTAGATCATGTGAAATCCCCGCGAGCAGGACAGCGCGATCAGCGTCAAGCTTGCCTAGATCGGTGACCATCCGGTTGAAGCTTTCGTTGACGGTGCGAATCTCGATCGGCCCCGTTTCGGGTAGCGGTTCGGGATTGCGACCGCTGCCAAGTTCGCCACTTGCCCGCGACAGCTGCGCAAGCGGCCGGTTGATCAAGCGAGTTATCAGAACGGCGCCGATGATCGACAGCAGCAGGGCCACTGCTGCCCAGCCGATCCACTGGGTACCGTAGGTTCGAGCGACCGGATCGCGCTCAATGAAGACCCAATAGTCGTCATCTGCAATCGAAAGGCTGACCCACAAGCCGCGAATTCCGTTGACGTCCGACGCGAGCCGCGTGTTCGCGCCGAGCTTGGCAACAATTGCCTGCTCAATCAGTTTGATCAGCGCCCCGTCAGGCAGCGGCGTCACTTTGTCATCAGGTTCCAACGGATAGATGCGAACGCCTTCATTGGCGGCCAGCTCGGCCAACAGGTCACTTCGAACAAAAGGGTCGGCGTAAAGAAGCGCAGCGCGCGTGATATTGACGACCGATGTCACTTGCTGCGCGATGGTTTGCGCGCGCGGCGCGCGCTCGAGCACGCGGTAACTCTGCAGCCACGCAGCCAGGCTGGCGACGATCAGCAGCAATACCAGCAACAACGTGCGCCAGAAAAGCGATGGCGATCGCATCGGGCGCTAGTGGCTGTTACAGGCCACTACTCAGCCTCGGGATCAGGGATGAAGACATATCCGAGCCCCCATACTGTCTGGATGTAGCGGGGCTTGGCGGGATCCGGCTCGACGAGTTTTCGTAAGCGTGAAATCTGCACGTCCAGGCTGCGGTCAAACGCTTCATATTCGCGGCCACGCGCCATTTCCATCAGCTTTTCGCGGGAAAGCGGGACCCGCGGATAGCGCGCAAAGGTCTTCAGCACAGCGAACTCACCGGTGGTCAGGTCGACCGGCTCGCCGTCCTTCGTCAACGTGCGCGTAGAAAGATCCAGCACAAACTTACCGAACGTAAGCGGCTTGGTCTCATTGGCGGGCGCACCCGGTGCGTCATCTGGCCCCCGTCGGCGCAATACCGCGGTGATGCGAGCGAGCAATTCGCGCGGGTTGAAAGGCTTGGGCAAGTAATCGTCGGCCCCCATCTCGAGCCCTACGATGCGATCGACGTCTTCGCCTTTAGCTGTCAGCATGATGATTGGCGTCGTGTCGTTGCCCCCGCGCAGCCGTCGCATGATCGACAGGCCGTCTTCTCCCGGCATCATCAGGTCCAGAATCAGCAGGTCATACCGCTCTCGCTGCCACAGTCGGTTCATCGCCTGCGCACTGTCAGCGACGAAAACTGAATAACCGTTTTCTCCCAGGTAACGCCGCAGCAGGTCGCGCAGTCGTGCATCGTCGTCGACGACGAGAATCTTCGGAGGTTTGTGACGCGTCATTGGGCACTCATTGGCGGCAACAGGGGCGCGATGCTATGGAAGTTGGTGCACAAACACGTTCGTGCAAACAAAGTGTTACAGAATTTACCCGCCCGGCGCATCGGCGGCGCCGTTAACTGGCCTTTCTGCGGGTCTGAAGAAATATCATGTGCACCATGTTTCGTTCTGTCTCTCGTCGCTTCTTTGCGCCGGTTTTTCGCGCGTTCACGGCCGTGGTGCTCGCCATGTCGGCGCTGGTGTCGTTGCCTGCCGATGCCGCCGGCAGGGACGTGTTGCGCCTGACTCCTGAACAACGACGCGATCTGTGGGAGCGGATGACTCCCGAGCAGCGTCAACAATGGCGCAACGCGCGCTCGCCCGAGGAGCGTCAGGGCACATGGCAGCGTTTTTCACCCGAGCAGCGGCGCGAGACGTGGCAGCAGTTGTCTCCGGAGCAGCGGGAGTTGATGCTGCGTCGAATCACGCCTGAGCAACGCCAGAACCTTCGCGGCCAGATGACGCCTGACGAGCGAGAAGCGATGCGCCAGAGATTCCTCGAGCGGCAGCAGGATCGCCAGCGAGCCGAGCAAAGCGTGCCGCCGCGCCAGTTGTCCCCGGAAGAACGGCAGCGCTTGCGCGAACAGATCGAGCAGGCACGACGCGACCAATACCGGCGAGGCAACGGCAACAAGGGCGCGGGCAAGTGATGCGCGTATTCCCCGCGACTAGCGCCGGCAACCTTCGACATTCAGCCGACTTGCTGCAGATTTACGCGTTCGTGCTGGAAAACGGGTGGAAATTACCGTCCGAGCTGGTGCCGCAGCGGCGATTTGATCCGCCCAAATTTATCGCCTAGGACAGCATCGCTCTGCGAGCGCCGCTAATATGCTGGCGCATGTCGGGCAAATTTCCTACCACTCTTGCGATCGATACGGCTACCGAATTCTGTTCGGTGGCTGTACTGCATGGCGACGAGATCACCGAGCTTGTCGAGTCGGTCGGGAACAAGCATTCCGAGCGGGTGCTGCCAATGATCGACGCTGCTCTTTCACGAGCGGGTCTTTTACTTGGCGATGTCGATATCTTTGCGTTTGGAGCAGGCCCGGGCTCATTTACCGGGCTGCGGATCGCGTGTGGAATTGCACAGGGTCTCGCGTACGGCAAGCGTAAGCAAGTGGTACCCGTGGGCAACCTGCGCGCGCTCGCGGCCGACGCCTTTGGAAGCGTCTTGCAGGGCAATCTTTTGCTTGCCGCCATCGACGCACGAATGAACGAAGCTTATTGCGCGATCTACCGGCGCGACCCACAAGTGACCGAGGCCAGAGCGCCCACGCTCGAGCGGCCGCAGTCGCTGCTGCAGCTCGCCGCTGACGAGGCGGTCGATCTCGTCGCAGGCAACGCGTTAACGATGTTCCCGGACATCTGGTCGCACGATGCGCGCTGGATCGCATTGCCGGAAGCGACCTCAACTGCCGCGTCGATCGGTACGCTGGCGCGGCTCGATGCGTCGCGTGGCCTGGCGGTGGATCCCGCGCTTGCCGTGCCGCACTACGTACGCGACCACGTCGCACTGACGATCGAGGAGCGGCGCAAAGTTACGAGTGCTGCGTCGGCGCGGGGCAGCGAGCACAACGGCCCGCACGGGAGAGTTACGCAAAGTGCGACGGAGCAGCCTTGAGCGCGCTACCCAAGTCTGAGGTCGATCGCTACGCGCCAATGGTCGAGGCTGATCTGCGTGAGGTCGTGGCAATCGAGTCCGACATCTACCCGTTCCCTTGGACGCGCGGGAACTTTCTCGATTCGGTGCGCGCCGGTTACAGCGTTTGGGTGCTGCGGGATCGAACCGATGCACTCGTCGCCTACTCGGTGATGACTTTGATGATCGACGAAGCACACCTGCTCAATTTGAGCGTTGCCCGACACTGTCAGCGCGAGGGCCTGGGCTGGCGCACGCTGGAATGGATGGCTGAAGTAGCTCGCGGCTACGGAGCCCGCACAATGCTGCTCGAAGTCAGACCCAGCAACGCGTCAGCGGTCCGTATGTATCAGCGCTACGGCTTCGAAAAGATCGGCGTGCGGCGCGGTTATTACCCGGCGCAAACCGGTCGTGAGGATGCGCTAGTGATGCGAGTTGCGCTTTGACGATGGACATCAGGCGCGCTCGGCTGTGGCAGGCGATGGGGCTCGGTCCGCTCTACAGGCTGCGAAGTGTGTCGGAGGTTGTGCCGCTGCATGCCGACATGACACCGCCGGTCGCAGATCGAAGCGGAATTATTGGGCGGCTTGACTGGACTGCGCTGCGGGATGAAGTGACGAACTGCCGGGCATGCTCATTGTGCGAGACTCGAAAGCAGACCGTGTTTGGTATTGGGAACACCCACGCTGAGTGGATGCTGATCGGAGAAGCGCCGGGCGCCGAGGAGGACATGCGCGGAGAGCCGTTCGTGGGGCAGGCCGGGCGCCTGCTTGACAACATGCTGGCGAGCATCGGCATGTCGCGAGAAGGCGAGACGCCAAAGTCGGTCTATATCGCGAACGTCTTGAAATGCCGCCCTCCCGGCAATCGCAATCCGCTGCCGGATGAAGTCGCCAAGTGCGAGCCGTTTTTATTACGCCAGATCGAGCTCGTGGCGCCGGCGTTGATTGTGGTGATGGGCCGGTTTGCTGCGCAGTCGCTGCTGGGTACCGATGCCAGCATTGCGAGCCTGCGTGGCAAACCGCATCGAATCAGCGTCGCGGGGCGCCAGATACCGGTGGTCGTCACTTACCATCCGGCGTATTTGCTGCGAAACTTGATCGATAAGGAAAAGAGCTGGGCGGATCTCTGTCTGGCGAACAAGGTGCACGCGGTTCATTAATGCGTCACCTCGCCGATCAGCGCCACTGAATCGAATTGTCGCTGGTTGTATTGATGGCGCAGCATCACCAGCAGCATCGTCACGGCAACGAATACACCGAACAGCAGCATCACCGTCTGGATTCCCAGATTCAACCACACCAAAAGAGCATAAAGCCCGAGCATGATCAGGATGCTCAGGTTTTCATTGAAGTTTTGAACCGCAATCGAATGCCCGGCCGACAGCAGCACATGGCCACGATGCTGTAGCAACGCGTTCATCGGAACGACGAAGTAGCCCGCCAGCATTCCGATCAGCACCAAAATCCCGCACGCAACAAGCAAGAAATAACTGGCGTTCAGCGTTCCAAGCCGAATCGCACCTTCGGGCACTACCGCCGGCGAGTAAAAGGCGGCGCCAGCGACAATCACACCCATTGCAATGCCGACCGGCAACACGTCCATCGCTCTTTTCAAAGATACCGTCGCTGCCGCGTACACCGCACCCATCGTGATTCCCACCGCGACGACGGCCTGCAGAATTGCTGCACGCGCCAGGTCGAGCCCGAGCACTGTTTCCGCCCACTTCAACACGATAAATTGCAGCGTCGCCCCTGCACCCCAGAACAGCGTTGTGACCGCCAGCGATATCTGCCCGAGCTTGTCGCGCCACAGCACCTTGCAACAGTGCACAAACCCGACAATTAACTTCCAAGGATGCGAATGCTGCTTCACATAGCGCGCGCCCGTATCGCCGATCATAAGATTGATCGCAGCAGCCAGCACGTAGACCCAAACGATGACGGCGATGGCGGCTTCGGCCGGTAGATCAATGCCCAGGTCGATGACCGGGATGTCATGAGTCAGCAACCACGCTGACACATTTTTGTCGATCAGCACGCCGCCCATCAGAAAACCCACGATGATCGAAGTCACGGTAAGGCCTTCGATCCAGCCGTTGGCGACTACCAGCTTTTCCGGTGGTAGCAGCTCGGTGACGATGCCGTACTTGGCGGGCGAATATGCCGCCGCGCCAAAGCCGATCACCGCGTAGGCGAGCAGCGGATGCACCCCAATAAACATCAGGATGCAGCCGCCGATCTTGATCATGTTCGTGATGAACATGACGCGCGCCTTGGGAAACGAATCCGCGAATGCGCCGACGAACGCGGCCAGCGCGACGTAAGAAAATACGAAAAACAGCTTGAGCATCGGCGTCATCCACGCCGGCGCGTGAACGTCGCGCAGCAGCGCTATCGCGGCTATCAGCAGAGCATTGTCGGCCAGCGACGAAAAAAACTGCGCGGCCATGATGACGTAGAAGCCGCGCTTCACGGCGCGACACGCTGATGCTGTGGCAACAAGCGAACCGTCTCCCTAGAAAGTTGTGCGCTTGATGTCTGGTGCTGCGCTTTTCGGCGTTATATCACGCACTTACGCCGTACCAATGACAACGCGGCACTATGCTATTGAGCGGCAATTCCTCAATAAATTCCAATGCCTCGCCCAATTTCTGCAGTGATTGACTTAGTCGCGATGCGCCGCAACCTCGCGCTCGCGCGCCGGCATGCAGGGAGCAGGTTTGTCTGGGCTGTTGTCAAGGCAAACGCGTATGGACACGGCTTGCTGCGCGCCGCGCGCGCGTTCGCTGACGCAAGCGGACTGGCATTGCTCGACCTCGATGAAGCGCAGCGCGCACGCGATGAAGGCTGGTCGCGGCCTATTCTGCTGCTCGAAGGTTGCTTTGAAGCGCGGGACCTTCAGACCGCCTCGTCACTGAAGTTGACTGTGGTCGTGCATGAAGCTTCGCAGATCGACATGCTCGAGCGTGCGCACCTGGCGTCACCGATTGATGTCTACCTGAAATTCAATACCGGAATGAATCGGCTTGGGTTTGCTTCACAGCATGCCGGTACCGCCTACAAGCGCCTGAAGGCATGCGCAAATGTCGGGCAATTGACGTTAATGGTCCACTTTGCGAATGCAGATCGCGAGGCAGGTGCGAGTGGTCCGACCGAGATGGCCGATCAGATGGATGTGTTCCAAAGTATTGTTGCTGGCTGGCCCGAGCCGCGCAGTTGTGCCAATTCAGCGGCACTGTTCCTGCGACCGGAGGTGCAGGACGATTCGGTGCGACCCGGAATTGCGCTATATGGTGCGGCGACGGATCGATCGCGGACCGCAGCCCAGCTCGGCGTGCTGCCTGCCATGACGCTGCAGTCGCGCTTGATTGCAGTTCAGGATATAAGTGCAGGGCAAGCAGTTGGCTATGGTTCGCGCTTCCAAGCTTCGAGGCCGACTCGAATTGGTGTGGTCGCCTGTGGTTATGCAGATGGCTATCCACGTCACGCGCCGGACGGAACACCGGTGCTAGTCGACGGTGTTCGGGTATCCGTCGCTGGTCGTGTGTCGATGGACATGATTACCGTTGATCTGACCTCGGCTCCACGCGCGACCGTCGGCAGCGAGGTCGAGCTGTGGGGCAAAAACCTTCCAATCGATGAAGTAGCCAATCTGTGCGGCACCGTCGGCTATGAACTGATGTGCGCGTTGGCGCCGCGCGTGCCTATCACTGAGATGAATGGCTGAGCGATGGCAAAAGCGAAGACACAGTTTGTCTGTGGCGAATGCGGTGGCGCGAGCTTGAAGTGGCAAGGCCAATGCCCTCACTGCAATGCGTGGAACTCGCTGTCGGAAGCCCGTGTGGAAGCAGCCGGCGACCATCGTTACAGTGCACTCGTATCGAATGCGCCCACGCAGTCATTGGGTGACGTGCAGGCGCGCGAAATGCCGCGCATCGCGTCGGGCATTGACGAGTTCGATCGCGTGCTGGGCGGTGGGTTTGTCGAGGGCGGTGTCGTGCTGATTGGCGGTGATCCCGGCATTGGAAAGTCGACTCTTCTGTTGCAGTCGCTGGCTGCACTGTCACTCAACGCCGCGGTTCTGTATGTCAGTGGCGAAGAGTCGGCTGCACAAGTTGCGCTGCGCGCGAGGCGCCTCGGAGTTGATGCCGCACGCGTGCGGTTGTTATCGGAGATTTCGCTTGAGCGCATTGTCGCGACGGTAGGGGCCGAGAAGCCTTCGGTGCTGGTGATCGATTCGATACAGACGCTCTACACCGAACAGCTGCAATCAGCACCGGGCTCCGTGGCGCAGGTGCGTGAATGCGCAGCACAGCTGACGCGGCTGGCAAAGCAATCGGGATTGACTCTGATCATGATCGGGCATGTCACCAAGGATGGCTCTCTCGCCGGACCTCGCGTCCTCGAGCATATGGTCGACACAGTGCTTTACTTCGAGGGTGAGTCTCATTCGTCGTTCAGACTGATCCGCGCGTTCAAGAACCGCTTCGGCGCAGTCAACGAACTCGGTGTCTTCGCAATGACCGATCGCGGACTGAAGGGCGTCAGCAATCCATCGGCCCTCTTTCTCTCGAAGCACGACGTGCAGGTTGCGGGCTCGTGTGTGATGGCCACGCAGGAGGGCACTCGGCCGTTGCTGGTCGAGATCCAGGCGCTGGTCGATGCGGCTCATGTACCAAACCCCCGCAGACTGTCGGTCGGGCTCGACCAGCAGCGGCTGGCGATGCTGCTTGCTGTCTTGCATCGCCACGCAGGCATCGCGGCGTTCGATCAGGACGTTTTCGTCAATGCGGTTGGTGGCGTGCGCATCGGCGAGCCCGCCGCCGATCTGCCGGTGCTGCTGGCGGTGGTCTCGTCGATGCGCAACAAGCCATTGCCCCGCGGTCTGGTGGCATTTGGCGAAGTCGGTCTTGCAGGTGAAGTGCGGCCGGCGCCGCGAGGCCAGGAGCGTCTGCGTGAGGCAGCAAAGCTTGGCTTCTCGATTGCGCTGATTCCGAAGCAGAACGCGCCGAAGCAGCGTATCGAAGGGCTCGAGGTGATTGCTGTGGATCGGGTAGAGCACGCGTTGGCGCGCATGCGCGAAGACTAGAGCAGCAGGCGGGCAGCAGCCCGGCCGCTGCGCACCGCTGTTTCGAGCGTCGACGGATAGTCTGACTCGGTCCAGTCTCCTGCGATGACGAGATTTGGCAATCGAGTTCGATTCGATGGGCGATGCAAGTGGGGCACTGCGGCAAGCGTTGCACGTCGGTCCGCGATCGCACGGGCATCGACGGGTGCGGGCAACCCCAGATCATCAGTCAATTGTTGCGCGACTGCCTGGCAAACACCTTCAAGCGATTCCGCCTCGTGCGGCCCGCTCGAGCTGATGATGGCGGCGAGTACGCCTCGGTTATTGGCGTCGAGCGCGCCACGATCGAATACCCACTGCGCGTAACGCCGCTTCGGTGCATCATCCAGCAGAGCAGTGAAGCCGCGCGCAACGCGAACTTCTGGCGTGTACTTCAGGTACACGGTGTAAATCGGTTCGTGCTCGAAGCGTGCCACAGCTTCGTAGGTGTCGTTCAAGTGTTCCCGGTCGCCATTAATGTGCTCGAGATGTGCCGGAGAGGCTGCGTAGACGACTGCGTCGACATCGATTGTCCGCTCTGGCGCGTTTCTCAATAGAAGAGACATGCGGTCGTTGCCTTCGTTGCGCTTTACGCTCGCAACCCGCGCATCGCGGTGAACTTCTCCGCCCTGGGTTACAACATAGCGTTCGACCGCGTCGGGGAACAGCGTCGACAGATCGGCGCGGGGCAGCCACATTTCGCTTCCCGCGCTCGTCGCGGCGCCGAGCGAATCGCGCAGCACGCTGGCGAAGATTTGCGCCGATGCTCGGTCGAGCGGCGTATTCAGCGCAGCCAGTGCCAGCGGTCGCCAGACGCGTCGAACAACGTGCGGTGTCTGCCCGCATTCGTGCAGCCACTCGGTGATGCTGCGGTCGCTGCCGATGTTCCAAAGTGATTTCTTCAAGGTGCGCAGCAGCCCCACCAGCGCGATCCGGTCGGACAACGTCAAGCCGCGTGACAGACCGATCGCGGATGCCAAATGAAACGGCGCGGGCAGCGGTGCGGCCTGCAAACGAAACCCATCGGGATAGCGAAGCTCGAAAGGACGCCTCTCAATGGCGTCAAGTGGAACTTTCAACCGCTCGAGCAAAGCCGCAGTTTCCACGTACGCGCCCAGCAACAGGTGCTGGCCGTTGTCGACCAGATGCCAATGTCCTGCTAGTTCCAGCGGCAGCCGGCGCGCGCGACCGCCGAGCTCGTCGCTTGCTTCAAGCAGAACCACAGCGACTCCATGCGCAGCGAGCTCGGCGGCCGCAGCGCATCCCGCCCATCCTGCACCGATGACCGCTACCTTGCGCGGAAGGATCAACCGCGCACCCACGTGCGCCACGCGATCCACAGCTTCCGCAGCGGTGTCAGTGCAATTCGCTGGTGCAACACCTGAAAGTTTTCGCGCTCGATCTCGTCCAGCAATGCCGCGTAGATGGCACCCATCATCAGTCCGGGCCGCTGCGCCTTGCGATCTGCTGCAGGTAGCAGTGCCACAGCCTCCGTATAGGCAGCGCGTGCACGCTGCGCCTGAAAGCGCATTAGCGGCACAAAGCCGTCCACGTAACGCGCAGCCAGGACGTCGGATGCCGTGACGTTGAAGCGTTGCATTTCGTCGAGCGGAAGATAGACGCGTCCGCGCCGGGCGTCGTCGCCGACGTCGCGGATGATGTTGATCAACTGCAGCGAGAGCCCAAGCTGGGTCGCATACACAAGCGTCTGCGGCTCGCGATGTCCAAAGATCTCTGCCGACATTTCGCCGACAATGCCTGCGACCAGATGCGCGTAGCGCCGCAGTGCCGCGTAGTCGAGAAAACGATTCTGACGTAGATCGACTTGCATGCCATCCAGTACCGCGTTCATGCGGGCCTCGGTGATGCCAAACTCTCGATCGATAAACGGCTGCAGCGCGCGCGTTACCGGATGCGTGGGGTTCCCCCGAACAATCGAGCGACCTCGCTCCGCCACCAGGCAAGTGTGGCTTCCGCGGCGGTGGGATCGCTGATCTCGTCGACGACGTCGTCGACTTCGCGGCAATACGCGTACACCGCAGTGATCGCGCGCCGGCGTTCGGGCGGCAGGAACAGGAATGAGTAGTAGAAGCTCGATCCGCTGCCGGCCGCTTTTTGCTGGCAGTATTCATCGGGAGTCATCGCGCAATCCGAAGCCAGCAAAAAGCGGCACGGCGCGCTTGCGCCGCGGCTGCTTCAAGGAAGCGCGAAGCGCGACCGCGCTTCGCAGCTTGGCAGTACTCGTCCGGCGTCATGCCGGCAGCGGTAGCAATGCACGCCAGCTCATCAGTGTCCAGTCACGCGCCGACAGCTTCGGTCTTTGGGAAAAGACATCTCCGTTAACGGCATCGATGCGCTCGAGGATGCGAAGCCCACCTTGCACGACCAGCCTTAGTTCGAGGCCGACTCGTCCACCCAACGTTCGAGCGAGCGGCGCGCCGCGCTGCAGAAATTCGCGGGTTCGTTGGACCTCGAAGCCCATCAGGCTTTGCCAGCACCGATCGACCGTTCCGTGCTCAATATGCGCCTCCGTGACACCGAATCTACTCAGATCGCATCGCGGGAGGTACACGCGTCCCTTTTGCCAATCAAGCGCAATGTCCTGCCAGAAGTTGGCAAGCTGCAGCCCAGTGCAGATCGCATCAGATTGCTGCAGGAGCTCCGCCTCGCTACGGCGAAACAGTTGCAACAGCAGACGCCCGATCGGATTGGCCGAACGGCGGCAATAATCGGTCAGCATTTCAAACGAGTCGTAGCGGACCGTGACCACGTCTTGCGAAAACGCCGATAGCAGATCATCAAACAGCGGCAATTGCAGCTGGTGTTCGCGGATGGCCGCAGCCAGGTCGGGCCAGTCAGACGCCGCGCCGACTTCGATCGCACGCAGCTGTGTCTGCAAAGCACCGAGAGCAGACAAGCGCTCAGTGGGGACTGCTTCTCCCTCATCGGCAAGGTCATCTGCCGTTCGCGCAAAGCGGTAGATCGCGCGTATCGCTGGTCGCAGCGATGCGGGCATCAGCCACGATGCAACCGGGAAGTTTTCATAGTGACCGACACTCATGGCATTGAAGCTATCACAGCTGGTTGCGTCGCTTAGAGGTGACGACGCTTCCGTTAGAATCGCGGCGTTTTCGAGAGTCGCTGGCTTCGCGAGAGTCGTGAGCGATAGCGACATCAGCACTGCGCCGCGAAGGTGGCGAAATTGGTAGACGCACCAGGTTTAGGTCCTGACGCCTTAACCGGCGTGGGGGTTCGAGTCCCCCCCTTCGCACCATCGACGAATTTTCAACGATTGAAAATGCAACAGACCATACAGTCTCTTAGTGCTCTTGAGCGCCGTGTTGACCTGACCGTTCCGGCAGCGGCCATCGAACAGGAAGTAAAGACGCGACTCGCCAAGCTCGCGCGAGGCATGAAGGTGCCCGGGTTTCGGCCGGGCAAGGTCCCGATGAAGATGGTTGCTCAGACCTACGGGGCGCAGGTGCAGGCCGAAGTGCTCAACGACAAGGTCGGCGAAGCTTTCAACTCGGCGGTGACTGCCGGCAAGCTGAAAGTTGCGGGTCAGCCGCGCCTCGAACCGCGCACCGTCGCCGACGGCGAGAGCGAATCCGCCGGCGGTAACGACCTCACCTTTTCAGCGACGTTCGAAATTTATCCGGAGATCAGCGTCGGCGACTTGTCCGGCACCGAAGTACAGCGCGCAACGTGCGCTATCGGAGAAGCCCAAATTGATCGCACGTTGCAGATCATGCAGAAGCAACGTGCGACTTTCGAGGACGTGCAGCGCGCGGCGCAGGATGGCGATTCGGTCACAATCGATTTCAAGGGGACGCATTCCGAAGGTGAAAACTCCGGGCAGGGGTTTGAGGGTGGGCACGCGGACGATTTCAAATTTACGTTGGGCGAAGGCCGCATGCTGCCGGAGTTCGAGACAGCGGTACGCGGAATGGCACCGGGACAAACCAAGACGTTCCCGTTGACGTTTCCGGCTAATTACGGCGCACAGGCCATTGCCGGCAAAGCGGTCTCGTTTCGAAGTGACGGTTAAACAGGTTCAGCAGCCGGTGTTGGCGCCGATCGACGCCGAATTTGCTCGCTCGCTGGGCGTTGCCGATGGCGATGTCTCAAAAATGAGAAGCGAGATCAGCAACAACCTTTCGCGCGAGGTCGCCGCGCGTCTGAGAGCGCGGACCAAGGAGCAAGCGATGGCCGCGCTGCTGTCGACGAGTTCCTTCGACGTGCCCAAATCACTCGTGGAATCCGAAAAGCAACGGCTGGCCGAAGGTGCTCGCAGCGATTTGATCGCGCGTGGAATGGCGCCCAAGGATGCGCCACTGCCGCTCGACTTGTTTGCGGCGGAAGCGGAACGTCGCGTGCGCCTTGGGCTGTTGCTGGGCGAAGTCGTGCGAGCAAATAACCTGCAGTCAAGGCCTGATCAGATCCGCAAGCTGGTTGAGGAGATTGCGCAGAGCTATGAAAAGCCGCAGGATGTGATTAACTGGTACTTGTCCGATCGCAAGCGGCTTGCTGACCTTGAAACCGTTGCGCTCGAGGACAACGTTACCAATTGGGTGTTACAGCGCGCCAAGGTGGTCAGACACGCCGATCGAGTTTGACGAGTTGATGGGGCACAAAGGCAAATGAGGTATCCGGTCATGAGTACAACGCAGATGAGCACGGCCATGGAGCCGCAAGGCCTCGGCATGGTGCCGATCGTCATCGAACAAAGCGGACGCGGCGAGCGCGCTTACGATATCTACTCGCGCCTGCTGCGCGACCGAGTCGTGTTCATCGTGGGACCGATCACCGAGCAGACGGCCAACCTGGTTGTCGCACAGCTCTTATTCCTTGAATCGGAAAATCCGGATAAGGACATCTCGCTGTACATCAACTCGCCAGGCGGCTCGGTCAGCGCGGGATTCGCTATTTTCGACACGATGCAATTCGTCAAGCCCGATGTTTCATCGATCTGCATCGGCGTGGCCGCCAGCATGGGCTCTTTTCTGCTTGCCGCCGGTGCCAAGGGCAAGCGTTACTCGCTTCCAAACTCGCGCATCATGATTCACCAGCCGATGGGAGGCGTGCAGGGGCAGGCCGCCGATATCGAGATTCACGCCAAGGAAATTCTGTATCTGCGCGAGCGGCTGAACAAGATTCTGTCTGAACGCACCGGCCAACCTGTCGAGAAGATTGCCAAAGACACCGATCGGGACAACTTCATGTCGGCCGACGATGCCGTAAAGTATGGGTTGATCGACAAAATCTTCGTTAGCCGAGCCGAGCAGCCGTAGGCCAAGTGACCCGGGGACTTTCAGCAGGAATATGTCGGAAAAAAAAGGCTCGAGCGAAAAACTTCTGTACTGCTCGTTCTGCGGCAAGAGTCAGCATGAAGTCAAGAAGCTGATTGCCGGCCCGTCGGTATTCATCTGCGACGAGTGCATCGACCTCTGTAACGACATCATCCGCGACGAGACGACGACCGAAGCCGGCTCAGGCGCGATCAAGTCCGATCTGCCCACGCCGAAAGAGATCGGCACGATTCTTGACCAGTACGTCATCGGGCAGGACAAGGCAAAGCGGATCCTGTCGGTCGCTGTGTACAACCACTACAAGCGGTTGAAGCACATGGGCTCGAAGGACGACATCGAGCTCGCCAAGAGCAACATTCTGCTGATCGGCCCGACGGGGTCGGGCAAGACGCTGCTGGCGCAGACGCTGGCGCGGTTGTTGAACGTGCCGTTCGTGATCGCGGATGCCACCACGCTGACCGAGGCGGGCTACGTTGGCGAGGACGTCGAGAACATCATTCAGAAGCTTCTGCAAAACTGCAATTACGAAGTTGAAAAGGCGCAGCGCGGCATCGTCTACATCGACGAGATCGACAAGATTTCGCGCAAGAGCGATAACCCATCGATCACACGCGATGTTTCCGGCGAAGGCGTGCAGCAGGCGCTGCTGAAGCTGGTCGAAGGAACGATTGCTTCAGTCCCGCCGCAGGGAGGGCGCAAGCATCCGAACCAGGATTTCGTGCAGATCGATACCACCAATATTCTGTTCATCTGCGGCGGCGCATTCGACGGACTTGAAAAGATCATCCGCAACCGCTCCGAAAAGAGCGGGATCGGCTTTTCTGCCAGTGTGACTAGCCAGAGCGACCGTGCCGTCGGCGAGTTGCTGCGCGATGTCGAGCCGGAGGATCTGATCAAGTTCGGCCTGATTCCCGAGCTGGTGGGTCGTTTGCCGGTGATCGCGACGCTCGATGAGCTGAGTGAAGAAGCGCTGGTTGAGATCCTGGTCGAACCGAAGAATGCGTTGATCAAGCAGTTCCATCGGCTGTTCCAGATGGAAAGCGTCGAGCTCGAGATCCGTAACGACGGCCTGAAGGCGATCGCGCGCAAGGCGCTGAAGCGCAAAACCGGCGCGCGGGGGCTGCGGTCGATCGTCGAGAGCATCCTGCTCGACGTGATGTACGACCTGCCAAGCACCAAGAACGTCATCAAGGTCGTCGTCGACGACAACACGATCACCGGCGGAAAACCACTACTGATCTACTCCGATCAGCCCAAAGTCGCCAGCGCTCCGCGCTGAAGCCATCCCAAACTACTGCGCGGCCCATCCTGCCGCTGCAGTGCTCGCCGTAGCTCTCGTACGTGTCCGCTCCTCGCGGCAACCTCGGTCCACTCGCTACATTTTGAAATGGCGACATCCTTGGCTGCGATCAGCACGGTTTTCCCCGGCGTTATCAAGCCTGCGGCGCGGGCCGTCTGCGTGCTAGATTGGGTTTGTCTGTATTCCTTCCGCCCTTGCATTCACCCTGCATGGGCGCATATGGCGTTTAAAGTCACATGAAGGGACTGAACCGAATGACGACCCAGATTCTCCCGCCGGAAACCACAACGCTCCCATTGCTGCCGCTGCGCGATGTCGTTGTTTTCCCGCACATGGTCATTCCGCTGTTCGTGGGACGCCCGAAGTCGATCAAGGCGCTCGAAGCTGCGATGGAGGCCGGCAAAAGCATCATGCTGGTCGCGCAGAAAAACGCTGCGAAGGATGAGCCCGAAGCCGAAGACATTTACGAGATCGGCTGCGTAGCGAACATTCTGCAGATGCTGAAGCTGCCCGACGGCACCGTGAAGGTGCTGGTTGAGGGTGCGCAGCGCGCTCGCATCGAACGCATCGTTGACGGACCCGCGCATTTCACGGCCGACGTGCTGCCGATCGTGCCGGATCACCAATCGACTGCCGAATCCGAGGCGCTTCGCCGCGCGATCGTCACGCAGTTCGATCAGTACGTAAAGCTGAACAAGAAGATTCCGGCTGAGATTCTGACGTCGATTGCCGGAATCGATGAGGCGGGACGTCTGGCCGACACGATCGCGGCGCATCTGCCGTTGAAGCTCGAGCAGAAACAGAAGGTTCTCGAGATGTTCGGAATCAACGAGCGCCTTGAGCACTTACTGGCGCAGCTTGAAGCCGAGATCGACATTCTGCAGGTCGAAAAGCGCATCCGCGGTCGCGTAAAGCGGCAGATGGAGAAGAGCCAGCGCGAGTACTACCTGAACGAACAGGTCAAGGCGATCCAGAAGGAACTGGGCGAAGGCGAAGAGGGCGCTGATCTCGAGGAGCTCGAGAAGAAAATCAAGGCGGCTCGTATGCCGAAGGCCGCGCGCGACAAGGCCACGTCCGAATTGAAGAAGCTGAAGCTGATGTCACCAATGTCGGCCGAAGCGACCGTCGTTCGTAACTACCTCGACACGCTGATCGGCTTGCCGTGGAAGAAGCGCAGCCGGATCAACAACGATCTGGGCAACGCCGAGAAGGTGTTGAATGATGACCACTACGGTCTGGAGAAGGTGAAGGACAGAATTCTCGAATACCTGGCCGTACAACAGCGCGTCGACAAGCTAAAAGCGCCGATTCTGTGTCTGGTCGGGCCTCCGGGCGTCGGCAAGACCTCGCTCGGGCAATCGGTTGCGCGCGCGACGAATCGTAAGTTCATCCGCATGGCGCTTGGCGGCGTGCGCGACGAGGCCGAGATTCGCGGTCATCGCCGGACGTACATCGGCTCGATGCCTGGCAAGATCCTGCAGAGTCTCGGCAAGGCAGGCGTACGCAACCCGCTGTTTCTGCTCGATGAAGTCGACAAGATGGGCATGGACTTCCGCGGTGATCCGGCGTCGGCCCTGCTCGAAGTGCTCGATCCCGAGCAGAACCATACTTTCCAGGATCACTACGTCGAGGTCGATTTCGATCTGTCGGACGTAATGTTCGTGGCTACCAGCAACACGATGAACATCCCGCCGGCGCTGCTCGACCGGATGGAAGTGATCCGCCTGTCGGGTTACACCGAGGAAGAAAAGGTGCACATCGCCTTGCAACATCTGCTGCCGAAGCAGATGAAGACGAATGGGCTCAAAAGTGGCGAGCTTTCGATTGCCGAAAGTGCGATTCGGGACATCATTCGTTATTACACGCGTGAAGCCGGGGTGCGCTCGCTTGAGCGCGAGATCAGCAAAATCTGCCGCAAGGTGGTCAAGCAACTGCTGCTGAAGAAACAGGATAAGCGTGTGCAGGTAACCGCTCGCAATCTCGACAAATTCCTCGGCGTGCGGCGTTACACATTCGGCGTGGCCGAAAAAGAAAATCAGGTCGGGCAGGTCACCGGGCTCGCGTGGACCGAAGTCGGCGGTGATTTGCTGACGATCGAGGTGGCAACGATGCCGGGCAAGGCCAACGTGCACCGCACTGGCTCGCTAGGTGACGTAATGAAAGAATCAGTCGAGGCAGCTCGCTCCGTGATGCGCGCGCGCGCGCGTCGCCTCGGAATTCGTGACGAGGTTTTTGAGAAAACCGACATTCACGTGCATTTCCCGGAGGGCGCGACACCGAAGGATGGGCCATCGGCCGGCATTGCGATCACGACGGCGCTGATATCCGCGGTTAGCGGTATTCCGGTGCGAGCCGACGTCGCTATGACAGGCGAGATCACGCTGCGCGGTGAAGTACTTGCGATCGGTGGTCTGAAGGAAAAACTGCTTGCGGCCCATCGAGGCGGCATCAAGACGGTGCTGATTCCGGAGGAAAACGTCAAGGATCTCGCGGAGATTCCGGATAACGTCAAGAATCGGCTTGAGATCATTCCCGTCAAGTGGATCGACAAAGTTCTCGATGTTGCACTTGAGCGTCGCCCGGTTCCGCTGACCGACGACGAAGTGGCCGCCGCGCCGGCCAAGCCGCCGGAGCCGCCGGTGGTCGGTGAGGTAGTCAAGCATTAGCGAACTCAGGAGCTGGCACGCTTTGCAGCGTGCCGGCAACTGATTCGTTCGCTTTTCGCTGTTTCCTTTTCTTCTTCTTGACACTGCTACATCGTCGCGGTTGAATAGCTGTTCAACGCTTCAACCACATTCTCATCCGCGCCGCAGATAACAAAACCTGTGAACAAATGCAATATGCAGTGCGACGCGCGATCGCAATAAAAGCGACATCAGATTACGGGGGTGCATAAGTGAACAAGACCGAATTGATCGACCATATCGCCAAACAAGCGGACATTTCAAAAGCAGCCGCCGGTCGAGCACTTGAAGCGATTGTTGCCGGCATACGCGGCAGTTTGAAGCGAGGCAACTCGGTGACACTGGTCGGCTTCGGTACGTTTATTGTCAGCAAGCGCGCGGCACGTACGGGACGCAATCCGCGCACCAACGAAGAGATCAGGATCAAGGCAGCGAAAGTTCCGAAGTTCCGCCCCGGCAAGGCACTGAAAGATTCGCTAAACTGACGCTCTTCCGGAGTTGATTGCTGAGCGATCGCGGCCAGCGACAGTGGCTGCTAAAGGGTGCTTAGCTCAGTTGGTAGAGCGGCGCCCTTACAAGGCGTAGGTCGGGGGTTCGAGACCCTCAGCACCCACCAAATGTTTGCTACGAAGTGAAAGCCGTTTAAAAAGCGTAGCGAGCAGGCCCAAGTCGACATTGAGGAGCGGAGCTGTATGTGGAATACAGCGAGCACCGGAGATGGCGAATTGGGACGCGCAGTAGCTTTGGAAAGGGCTTTAGGGAGTGGTAGTTCAGTCGGTTAGAATACCGGCCTGTCACGCCGGGGGTCGCGGGTTCGAGTCCCGTCCACTCCGCCACACAACTGAAAAAGGCGAACGCAAGTTCGCCTTTTTTGCTTTATGGATCTTTAGGACCATTTGCCATGTTTGATTTCGTCCGCTCGCATCGCAGCTGGATGATGCTTTTCATCCTGGTCTTGATTCTGCCGTCGTTCGTTTTCTTCGGCATCCAGGGCTACAACAACTATGTCGATAAAGACGGGGCGCTTGCCACGGTCGACGGCGCACCCATTACGCAGCAGGAATACGACGTTGCGCTGCGCGACAGAGTGGATCGCCTAAGGCAGGGTCTGGGAGCCAATTTTGATCCGAAAGTCCTTGAAACGCCGGAAGCGCGCGCCGCTGTGCTCGATCAGCTGGTCCTCGACCGCGCGCTAGCCAATGAAGCGACGAAGTCGAACGTCGTTGTGCCGGTCGACCGGCTGCGCGAGTTCATCGCCAATGTGCCGGCTTTTCAGCAGGACGGCAAGTTCAGCTACGACCGCTATAAAGCCTTCGTGGCATCGCGCGGGCAGAGCGAGGCGGCATTCGAGCAAAGCCTGCGCAACGACCTGCGCAAGCAGACGTTCCTACAGGCGGTCGTTGAATCGGCGATGACCCCGAAGCAGGTGATCGAGCGCATCGAGCGCGTCCTGCTCGAGCAACGCGAAGTTCGCGAGCTGCGCTTTCCGGCCGAGCAATATGCATCCAAGGCTTCGGTCACCGATGCGCAGATCGCCGAGTATTACCAGGCAAATCGAGCGCAGTTCGAGGTTCCAGAAAACGTGCGCGTCGAATACCTGGTGCTATCTCCGGAAACGATCAGCGGCAGCGTCACCGTCACTGAGGAGTCTGCGAAGAACTATTACGATCAAAACAAGGCACGTTACGGTACCGAGGAACAGCGGCGCGCGAGCCACATATTGATTACTCCCGAGGGCTCCGACAAGGCGGCCGCGCGCAAGAAGGCCGAAGATATTCTCGCCAAAGTCAAAGCGGCCCCCAACGATTTTGCAAAGCTTGCCCGCGAGAATTCGAAAGATCCAGGGTCGGCATCGCAGGGCGGTGACCTCGGGTTTTTCGGACGCGGAATGATGGTCAAGCCGTTCGAGGAAACTGCTTATCGCCTCAATAGTGGCGAAACCAGCGATATCGTCGAAACCGATTTCGGCTTTCACATCATCCGCGTGACAGAAATCAAGCCGGCCCAGGCCAAGCCCTTTTCCGAAGTACGTGCCGACATCGAGCGCGAGCTCAAGAGTCAGCAGGCGCAGAAGAATTTCACCGAAGCGGCCGATCAGTTCACCAATCTTGTGTACGAGCAGGCAGACTCACTACAGCCGGCCGCGCAGAAGCTGAACCTGAAAGTGCTGAGCGCCGACAACTTAACGCGGCGTGGCCTGCTGCCGGACCTCGGACCGCGTTTGGTCGAGGCGATTTTTGCCGAGGACTCGCTGAAGAATCGGCGCAACACGCAGGCGATCGAAGTTGCGACGAACAAACTGGTATCGGCGCGTGTGCTCGAGCACCGACCCGCCTCGGTGCAGCCGCTCGAAAAGGTTACGCCCGAGATTCGCCAGCTGCTGGAACGGCGGGAAGCGGTTCGTCTGGCGCGCGAAGCTGGCGAGCAGCGTCTTGCCGCGTTGCGTAAGGAGCCAAGCGATGCGGGCTTTTCGCCGCCAAAGGTGGTCTCGCGTCGACAACCGCAAGATATGCCGCCCGACGCGTTAAACGAAGTATTGCGGATTCCTTCGGACAAGCTGCCGCAGTTCATCGGCACTGAAGTGGGTGCCGATTTTCGCAGCTCGAGCAATGCGGGCTACGTGATCGTCAAGGTGATTTCGTCGAAGCCTTCCGAAGCGATTCCGGCCGCACAGCGCGACGCACAGGCCCGCGCGATCACGCAGCAGGCCGCTGCCGCCGCCGAATTGACGTATGCCGAAGGCCTGAAAGCGCGCCATAACGTAAAGATCCTGCGCGCCGATCTGCAGCCAAAGGCGGACGAAAAGTCGACGGCCAAACCCGCGCCAAGCGATGCGAAGTCAGGTGACGGCAAGTAGGTCCGAGTTCCGGCCCGCGAGCAGGCGCGCGGCAGCCCGATAGGCTTCGATCGCATCGCTGTCGATCTGCAGTACTTCGGCACTCGCGGCGCGCGCGAAGTTCCGATTGATCGACTTCAGGTATGCGGGGTCATAGTGCTCGAGCAGTAGCTGTTCGACCACGCCGTTCCAGTCGTCGTCGCGCGCCAGCGCTTTCCAGTGCGAAATCTTCTGGCGCCCGTGTAGTGGCCGACAGGCAGTCGAGCTGGGTATCAAGTGCATCGGGGTCGCGCTCGAAATGCTCGTACTCACCACGCAACAAGCGAATTCGAGCGTGCAGCGGAACCTCCAGCCGCACGCAGTCCGACTCGCGCATCAACTTCAACAGCCCGTCCGGAATTCGCAGCTCGCCAATTTTGCGGCTTTCGGACTCGACATACACCACGCGGGCCGGATCGAAGGAGCGGAGCGCGGACCAGAGTCGCGTTTCAAACATTTTTTGCGATGGCTGCGGTTGTGTGGGCAGGCCGCCGAGCACCGACCCGCGATGATGGGCGAGGGCCTCGAGGTCCAGCACCTGCGCACCCTGCGCGCTGAGCTGCTGCAGCAGACGGCTCTTGCCGCTGCCCGTCGTTCCGCAGATGACACGAAGCGATAAACGTGCGGGCATAGTGGCCAGGTCAGTCAGTATGGTTCTTCGATACGCGCGATAGCCGCCTTGAAGTTGACGCGCATGCCAGCCGACCGATCGCAGAATGTGCGTCATCGCACCGCTGCGGTTGCCACCCCGCCAGCAATAAACGAGAGGCCGCCATGTCTTCGGCATCGAGTGAAACAGAGTTTCGAGATGCATCGCGATGTTGCGCGAGACGTAAGCAGCGCCTCGACGGCGTGCCTCGAATGAGGACTGCTGGCGATCCATCGTTCCCACTTCGACGCGCTCAGTATTCGTAAGCACCGGGCAACTGATCGCGCCGGGGAGGTGATCGATCGCAAATTCAGCTTCGGTGCGAACGTCAATCAGCGAATCGAACTGCGACAGTCGCGCCAACGCATCTGACGCCGAGATCACGCTGCGATCGAAGGTATTCCATGCGCCGGCAGTCATTGCACCGTCTGCACTGCTTTTGCGGACGCTTTCGTTGACCCCCGCGCTACGATCATCGGTTCAAGCGCGGCCCAAACCGTTTGCAGAATTCTGGTCTGGGCCTGTGCGCTCGGATGGATTCGGTCGGCTTGAAAGAAATCCGCCGAATCCGAAAAGCCTTCGAGTAGGAAGGGTACGAGCGCGGTACGGTGCTGCTTCGCGACGTTTTCGAACGCGCCGTAAAAGCGCTCGGTGTATTCACGCCCGTAGTTGGGTGGGATCCGAATGCCAGCCACGAGGACGCGCGCGCCCGCGGCCTGGCTTGCGCGGATCATCGCCGACAGGTTGTCCTGCATTCTTGCAACTGGCAGTCCGCGCAGCCCATCGTTGCCCCCGAGCTCGATGATGACGATCGATGGTTGATGCTGCTTCAGCAGCAAAGGCAGTCGCGAACGTCCACCGCTGGTGGTCTCACCGCTGATGCTCGCATTGACCACCGTATACTTCGATCCGTTTTGCTGCAATTGATTTGCCAGCAGCTGTACCCACCCTTGGCCACGCTGTAATCCGTATTCCGCTGACAGGCTGTCGCCGAGCACGAGGATCACCGGGCGCTCGATGCTGGCAGTTGCCTTGGTCGCACTCGAACTCACCGCGCCGGACGCTGGCGCATTTGATCCCACGGCGCACAGCGCGAATGCCAACGAAGCAATCGAATGAATCAGGAAAGTTCGGCGCACAGGATGAATGACGGCAGGGACATCGCGGTCGAAGCGCGCAATTTCAGCAAGATCGTGCAGGATGCGACTGGCAGCTTGACCATCTTGGATGATATCAATCTGCAGATCGCGCCGGGAGAAACGGTCGCAATCGTTGGTGCGTCGGGTTCGGGAAAGTCCACACTGCTCGGACTGCTGGCGGGCCTCGATGTTCCAAGCGCAGGCACGGTCCGCATGCTCGGCAGAGATCTGTTTGCACTTGACGAGGACGGCCGTGCAGCGTTGCGGGCTGAGTCGCTCGGGTTTGTCTTCCAATCGTTTCAACTGTTGCCCCACCTGAATGCCCTTGAAAACGTTTTGCTGCCGCTGGAGTTGACGGGGCGTACCCCTGACGATGCTTCACCCGTCGATGCTGCACGCAATCTTTTGCAGAGGGTGGGATTGGGCGAGCGGCTGTCGCACTATCCGAAGTACTTGTCCGGAGGCGAGCAGCAAAGAGTGGCGCTGGCGCGCGCCTTTGTGCTGCGGCCGCCATTGCTGCTGGCCGACGAACCGACCGGGAGTCTCGATGCGCGAACGGGTGAGGCGGTGATTGATCTGATGTTTCAACTCAATCGCGAGCGCGGCTCGACGCTGCTACTGGTGACGCACGATCCGGATATCGCGCGTCGGTGCGGGCGGCAGATCGAGTTGCATGCGGGCCGAATCGTTGTCGGTGGCGCTGAGGTGTCTGCGTTGCGTGCTTAGGCAGATTCACTGGCGGTGAGGTGTAGCACGCAAGCCAGCCAATTCATCAGCCACTCGCGACGCGAGATCACCGGCAACCAAACCGACATCGCGGTCCTCGCCCGCGCGTCCGTGTAACCACGTTGCGGCCAGCGTTGCCTGCCAAGGGTCGAAATGCTGCGCGAGCAGGCCGCCGAGCAATCCAGCCAACACGTCACCCGTGCCCGCTGTTGCAAGCGCAGGGCCGCCGGTGGGATTGATTGCACAGCGTCCATTGACGTGAACAGCGATGCTGCCGGCACCCTTCAAGACGATGAAGCTGCGATAACGCGTTGCCAGCTCGCGTGCACGCGTGATGCGATCGAACTGAATATCATCAGCGGAAACCTGCAGCAGGCGCGCGGCCTCCAACGGATGCGGCGTCAAAACCGTCGTCGCGTTGCGAGCAGCGAGGCACTCGCTAAGCGCCGGACCTTGTGACAACAGGTTGAGTGCATCCGCGTCGACGACCACCGCTGCGTCGCTATCCAGCGCCCATTGCAGTGCGCGCCGCGCTGCGTCGTTTTGTCCCAATCCGCAGCCAATGACGATCGAATGCGGATTTTCGATCGACGCATAGGGCCGAAACATCAACTCGGGCTGCCCTGGATCGACGCGAAATTCCGGCGCGCCGATGCAGTCAACGTACACGCGACCTGCGCCGATGGTCAGGGCCGCGCGCGCCGCCAGCAACGCAGCTCCGACCATGCCGGTGGCGCCACCGACGATCAGCGCGTTGCCGTAGCTGCCCTTGTGCGTGTTGCGACGTCGCGGCGCGGTGACCTGCGAAAAATCGGAAGGGTCCGTCAACATGGTACGTGTCGAAGCCTGTTCGACGCCAAGCCGATCCATGGTGACCGTGCCGGCCGCGTCAACTCCGTCGCCCGTGTGCAGGCCGGGCTTGTCGGCGATGAATGTAATCGTCTGCGACGCGTATACACCCTCGACCCCACCAACCCAGCACCCGCGATCCGCCTCCAGTCCGCTGGGGACGTCGATGGACACTACGTGAGTGCGTTGAGCGTTGATCCACTCTGCGGCCGCGAGCAAAGCGCCCTGCAGCGGTCGCGTTTGTCCAATGCCGAGAATGGCATCCACTATCACATCGAAAGGCTGCGGTGGCAGCTGCGTGCGCGTTGTACCGCCGGACGATTGCCAGCGAGCGAGCGCATTGCGAGCATCGTCGGTAGCAGGCTTGGCCAATTGAACGCACGTCACGCGATGGCCTGCATCCCGCAACTCGCTCGCTGCCGCGTATCCGTCACCGCCGTTGTTTCCGGGCCCTGCAACGATGCAACTGTGCAGTGGGTGATCCGACTGTGAACTCACGACACAGCCAGCGACGGCAACACCGGCGCGCGTCATCAACGTGCCGGCGGGCAGAGACGCCTGCGCCGCTCGCTCGGCTGCTCGTATTTCGGTAACGTTTAACAGCGGCGTACCCATCACTAATGTCGCGCGTAGCGGTCGAGCGTTAGCCCGTCGAGATCGATCTGCGGTGTTCTTTGTGCAATCACGTCAGCCAGTACGCGCGCCGAGCCGCACGACATCACCCAGCCGGTTGAGCCGTGCCCGGTGTTCACGTACAGATTTGAAATCGGTGACTTCCCGAGCACGGGGGGCCATCGGGCAGCATCGGGCGCGCGCCGATCCAGAAGCGCGCTTTCGGGTACGAGGCGGCATACGGAAACCAATCCTGCGCAACTTTTAGCAGCGTACGCAGCGCGCTATCGCGTAGCTGCATCCCGCGCGTTCCCAGCTCGGCCGTGCCGGCGATTCGGAGCCACTTGCCCATTCGCGTGATCGCGACTTTGTAGGTTTCATCCATCACGCTGATATACGGCGCATGCTCGAACGCAGTGATCGCGGCCGTGGCCGAGTAGCCTTTAACTGGCTGCATCGGCAAGCGAATTCCAAGCGGTCGCAACAACGCGCGGCTGTCTATTCCTCCGGCGACTACAAACGCGTCAGCCCTTAACGTTTCCGCTTTCGGTGCGCAAGCCCGTCAACGCGTTGCTGCTCAACTAGCAAGCTTTGGGCGACAACACCAAATCGGAAATCAACGCCGTCGCGGATCGCGATGTCCTTCAACTGTTGCGCAAAGAAAGCGCAATTGCCGGTTTCATCGTTCGGCAAGTGCAAGTGCGCCTGCGAGCGGGGTCGGTGCATGCAATGACGGTTCGAGTGCGTGCGCTTCGGCACTGCTGAGAAGGTGGTGCGTCAACCCCAAGCTCGGACAACATCTTTCGCGTCACCGCCGATCGTTCGACCTCCAGGTCCGTACGAAAAAGCTGCAGGTATCCGATGCTCTGGTCGTAATCCAGCTGATGCAGTTCGCGCAGAGCACGCAGCTCCGATTGACTGTAAAACGCAAGCCGCTGCATGCGTGCCTTGTTGCGCGTAAATCTTTCGAGACGGCATTCACCCAACCAACGGGCGATCCAGCTCCATAACGCGGGATCGAGCGAAGGACGAAACACGATCGGGGCTTCGGCCTTGAACAGATAAGCCAGAACCTTGGCCGGCATGCCGGGTTGCGACCAAGGCGCGACATACGATGGCGCCATCACGCCTGCATTGGCAAAGCTGGTTTCCTGCGCCACGCCCGAGCGCCGCTCGATGACCGTTACATCGTGGCCGTCGCGTCGCAGAAAGTAGGCGGTGGTCACACCGATGATGCCGGCGCCGATCACGACCACATGCATTACAGCTGGACGCCCATTACCAGATCGGGCAGCCAGGTGGCGATCGCGGGAAAGATCGTGATCAACGCAATCGCCACGATCAGCATCGCGAAAAAAGGAAGCGCCGCTCGCGCGATCGTGTTGCTGTCTTTGCCGGTCATGTTCTGCAGCACAAACAGGTTAAAACCGACAGGGGGCGTGACCTCCGCGATTTCAACCAGCAGCACAATGAATACGCCAAACCACACCAGATCGAATCCCGCCGTCTGAATCATCGGTAACACCACGGCCGCGGTCAATACGATCATCGAGATGCCGTCGAGCGCAGCTCCAAGGATCACGTAGAACACCGCCAGAATCGCAATCAACGCGTAGCGATTGAGCCCCAGCGAGCTGACCCATTCGGCAAGCTCGCGCGGAATGCCGGTAAACGCCATCGCCTTGCTCAAAAACGAGGCACCAGCCAGGATGAACATGATCATGCACGACACCCGCGTCGCCCCGACGAGGCTTTCGGCAAACTTCGCGCGCGTGAGCGATCCGCCCCACCAAGCGATGACCAAGCGAGCCAAGAACGCCGTAAGCAGCGCACTCGGTCGCGGTCGCGAGCCCGGCGAGCAATACATACAAAATGAAGACGATCAGCAGAGTGCAAGGAATCAGCTCTCGCGAGCGACGGATTTTTTCTATAAACGGCACGCGCTCAACGTCGCTTGGAGTGCGTTCCGGGTTCATCAGCGCCCAGACGACGATGTACCCAGAGAAAAGAGCCATCAGCAGCAGGCCCGGCATGATCCCCGCCAGAAATACGCGAATGATCGACGCGTCTGCCGCCACCGCATACACGACCATCGTGATCGACGGCGGGATCAGGATTCCAAGCGTGCCGGCAGTTGCGAGCGAGCCCAGCGCAATTTGCTCGTCGTATCCGCGTCGTCTGAGCTCGGGCAAAGCGACTTTCGCGATCGTTGCGCAGGTCGCTGCGGACGAGCCGGACACCGAGCCGAAGATGCCGCAGCCCAGGATGTTGACGTGCATCAGACGACCGGGGATACGTTGCAGCCAGGGTGCAAGTCCCTCGAACATCTGCTCGGACAAGCGCGTCCGGAACAGAATCTCGCCCATCCAGATGAATAGCGGCAGCGCCGCAAGCTCCCACGAAGCGTTGGTTCCCCAAAAAGCGGTGAACAGACTGCGGCCCGGCGATGTATCGGTAAAACCCTGCGAGCCCGATCCAGCCGACGATGCCGAGCGACATGCCGATCCACACGCCCGCGCACAGCACGACACCAAGCAGCCCGAGCAAGACCGCGCCGACAACGACGGCGCTCATGGCGTTGTCGCTCACGGTGCTCAAAAGTCCTCGGTGAAATCGCCACGAGCATGGCGTTCGTCGACGGCAACTTGATACGCCGGCCGCTGGCCGCGCAACACAGCGACGAATTCATCAATGACTGCAATCAGCAAGATGATCGCCCCGATCGCAAACGACAATTGCGGAATCCACATGGGAACCACCAGCAGCCCGATCGACATCTCGTCGTAGCGCCAGCTTTCATACACGCCAAAAGTCGCCCACCAGGCGAGCACCGCACTCGCCACAAGCGCAATCAGCAATGCGAGCAGCTCCGCGTAACGCCGTCGCTCGGGCGACAGCTTGTCGAGCACGAGCAGCATGCGAACGAAGTCGCCGCGCTTAAATGCGCTGGCCATCGGCAGGAACGCGGCAGCAGCGCACATCCACGACACCAGATCATCGGTGCCGCTCAAGCTAATCCCCATCGGCCGCGTCAAAGCGCCGCCAATCATCACGACGAAAATGGCGCAGACGAAAAAAGCTCCGCAATAAGCGGAGCCATCGTAGAGCCGGTCAAGCCAGCGGCGCATGTTGCGCGGTGCGCTTATTTGTGGCCTATTTTTTCCGGTATGCGTCGACGATTTCCTTGCCGTCAGTGCCGGCTTGCTTGAGCCAATCGCTCAGCATCTCGTCGCCGATTTTCTTCATGTCGCCCATGAGTTGCGGACTGGGCTTAACGATCGTCATCTTGTTCTTTTGCAAGAATGGCCAGGGACTCGTCGGTGTAGCCGCGCATGCGTTCCCAGCCTTTGCGCTCAGCGTCTGCCGCCGCCTTCAGAAGTGCGTCCTGCGTGGGCTTGTCGAGCTTTTCAAATTCACGCAGATTCACGATCACCATATTCTTCGGCACCCAGGCATTCACCGGATGAAAATGCGTCAGCGTCTCCCACACCTTGCTATCGACACCTGTCGCGCCGGACGACATGAAGGAATCGACCGCACCGGTCGCCAGCGCTTGCGACAGCTCGGCCGCCTGGATCGTCAGCGATTGCGCGCCGACTACTTGCGCGATCTTCGAAGTGGCAGGGTTGTATGCGCGCCACTTAAGCCCCTTCATATCGGCCGCCGATCGCAATTCCTTCTTCGCATAGATCCCTTGCGGTGGCCACGCTACTGCATACAGCAGCTTGGCGCCGCGCTTGGCCAGCAGTCGATCGGCGACAGGTTTCTGCGCCTGCCAAAGCTTGTACGCATCGTCAAACCCGGTTGCCACGAACGGGAGCGAGTCCGCGCCGAAGACTGGATTCTGATTGACCATCACGCTCATCAGAATTTCACCCATCTGCGTCTGGCCGCTCTCGACTGCGCGCGTGATCTCCGGCACCTTGAATAGCGAACCGTTTGGGTGCACGGTGATCTTGAGCTTGCCGTTGGTGGCGAACTCGACATCCTTGGCAAACTGGTTCAACGTCACCGTATGCGGATTACCAATGGGATAACCAGCGGCGAGATTCCAGTTTGATTGGGCGGATGCAGGCGCACTAGCGAAAATCAAGCGTGGCGGTAGCGCTCAACAACATCTGACGGCGTTTCATGGTGTCCTCGTGGATTTCAGACTAGCGAAATGGCGAAGTTGCGTTGGTAACATGGCCTGCACGCAATACTACTAGCAGATGCCGCTAAAACGATGGAGACCGCCAGTGAATTCAGATCGTCGCTGGCAATTCTGGATCGACCGTGGTGGCACTTTCACCGATGTCGTTGCGCGCCGGCCCGACGGCTCACTGGTGACGCACAAGCTTGCTGTCGGATAACCCGGAGCAGTACGACGACGCTGCGATCGCAGGTATTCGCCAACTGCTTCGCGTTCCCGCGCAACGCTCCAGTGCCGGTTGATCTGATCGACTCAGTCAAGATGGGAACGACGGTCGCGACCAATGCGTTGCTCGAGCGCAAAGGAGAACCTACCGTCCTGGTCGTTACGTCGCGGCTTTCGCGATGCGCTGCGAATCGCGTATCAAAACCGGCCGCGCCTATTTGACCGGCATATCGTTTTGCCGGAGCTGCTCTACTCAAAAGTGATCGAAGTTGATGAGCGGATCGGCGCGCACGGCGATGTTGTCAGGCCGCTCGACCTCGCATCAGCGCGCGCTGAGCTCTCGAGGCAGCCTACGTCGCAGGTTTCCGCTCGGTCGCGATCGTGTTGATGCACGGCTATCGATACCCGGCCCACGAGGCTGCGCTCGAAGCCGCGGCCCGCTCGAGGTCGGCTTCGCGCAGGTTTCGGCCTCGCACCGCGTGAGCGCATTAATGAAGTTCGTCGCACGCGGCGATACCACCGTCGTCGATGCCTATTTGTCCCCGATTCTGCGACGTTACGTCGACCATGGTGGCTGACGAGTTGCCCGGGACGCGCCTGATGTTTATGCAATCGTCGGGCGGTCTCACCGATGCGCGTCGGTTCCAGGGTAAGGATTCGATTCTCTCCGGTCCCGCGGGCGGGATCGTCGGCATGGTTCGCACCAGCCTTGCAGCGGGCTTCGGACGCGTCATCGGCTTCGACATGGGCGGCACTTCGACCGATGTTTCGCACTTTGCGGTAGTGATGTCAGTGATTGTGAGCGCGCTTTCGAAACCTTGGTGGCAGGCGTGAGGATGCGCGCGCCGATGATGAGCATCCACACGGTGGCTGCGGGCGGTGGATCAATTCTCCATTTTGATGGCGCGCGCCTTCGCGTCGGTCCTGACTCAGCAGGGGCCAATCCAGGCCCTGCCTGCTATCGCCGCGGAGGTCCGCTGACCGTGACCGACTGCAATGTGATGGTCGGAAAAATTCAGCCTGCGTTTTTTCCCACGGTGTTCGGACGTCGCGCGCAACGAAGCGCTTGATGACGAGATCGTGCGAGAAAAATTTGCTGCTGTTGGCAATGGAAATCGAAGATGCCACCGGACGTGCATTGACGCCCGAACAAGTGGCCGACGGCTATCTGAATATCGCCGTTGGCAATATGGCCGAAGCGATCAAGCGGATCTCGATCCAGCGCGGCCACGACGTGACGCAGTACACGCTCAGCGTTTTCGGCGGAGCCGGCGGACAGCATGCGTGCCGGGTCGCCGATGCACTTGGCATGACGCGCATCTTTGTGCATCCGCTGGCTGGCGTGCTGTCGGCTTACGGCATGGGGCTGGCCGATCAGACAGCGATGCGAGAACAATCAATCGAGCGCCGCCTGGACGTCGACGCAATGGCAGCGCTGGACGCGGCGCTGGATCGACTGGCGCCGTGAGACTACGGATGATCTGGCGTCGCAAGGTGTCGGGGTTGACCGCATCAGCGTTGTCCGGCGTGTCCATCTTCGCTATGAAGGCACCGATTCAGCGTTGATCGTTGCGGCGTCGACGCTATCGGAGATGCAGGCGGCATTCAATGCGGAGTATTTAAAGCGGTATTCGTTTCTGATGCAGCAGCGCGGCCTCGTGATCGAAGCGGTTTCGGTTGAAGCGATCGGCCAGGGTGAAGTGATCGCGGAAAATGCGGCCGCTCAAGCAACGCGCTCAGTGCCGCTGGTGGCAAAGGGAACGGCACGGATGTACAGCGAAGGCGCCTGGCGAGCAGCGCCCCTTTATTCCCGCTCCGAAATGCGGCCCGGCGACGTCGATCGGCGGTCCTGCCATCATCGCCGAAGCAAATGCGACCACTGTCGTCGAGCCCGACTGGGAAGCGATCGTCAGCGAGCTCGATCACATCGTTCTGGAGCGCGTGCGCCCACGCGAGGAAAGGCAGCGCGATCGGCACCGATGCCGACCCGATCATGCTCGAGGTGTTCAACAACCTGTTCATGTCGATCGCAGAGCAGATGGGATTGCGGCTGCAGAACACCGCGTATTCGGTCAACATCAAGGAGCGGCTTGATTTTTCATGCGCGCTGTTCGATTCGGCTGGCAATCTGATCGCCAATGCACCGCACATGCCGGTGCACCTGGGATCGATGAGCGAGTCAATCAAGACCGTGATGCGTGAGAACGCAGGCGCAATGAAGCCCGGTGATGCGTATGCGATCAATGATCCGTACCACGGCGGCACGCACCTGCCCGACGTGACTGTGATAACGCCGGTGTTCGATCGCAGCGGGCGACCGAGATCCTGTTCTATGTCGGCTCGCGCGGCCACCACGCGGACATCGGAGGCACGACGCCCGGATCGATGCCGCCCTTTTCGACATCGCTCGACGAGGAAGGCGCGCGCTTCATCAACTTCAAGCTGGTCGACGGGCAGGGCGCGGGGAACGCTGACTGACCGTGCAGGCAGGATTCGCGAAACCGAGCTGATGGCATTGCTGACTTCCGGCCCGTATCCGGCGCGCAATCCGCAACAGAACCTTGCCGATCTGCGAGCGCAGATCGCGGCGAACGAAAAAGGTCGCGAGGAATTGCTGAAGATGGTCGAGCAGTTCGGCCTCGACGTCGTTCGTGCTTACATGCAACACGTGCAGGACAACGCCGAGGAATCGGTGCGACGCGTGATCACGCAACTGAAGGACGGCGACTTCGACTATCCGCTCGACAACGGTGCGCTGATTCGTGTCCGCATCAAGGTCGATCGCGAAGAGTCGTTCGGCAACGATCGACTTCACCGGAAGCTCCGATCAGCTGACGAATAACTTCAACGCACCGAGCGCGGTGTGTTACGCCGCCGTGCTGTACGTGTTTCGCACGCTGGTCGATGCCGACATTCCGTTAAATGCCGGCTGCCTGAAGCCGCTGAACGTCGTCATTCCGGAAGGCTCGATGCTTAATCCGCGATATCCGGCCGCCGTCGTCGCGGGCAATGTCGAAACATCATCGTGCATCACTGACGCACTTTACGGCGCGCTTGGAGTGATGGCGGCCGCGCAGGGGACGATGAACAACTTCACGTTCGGCAACGACCGTTACCAGTACTACGAAACGATCTCCGGCGGCTCGGGCGCCGGCGTTCGCGATGTGAATGTCGACGCTGAGACTCTTGAAGGATTCGACGGTACTGACGTCGTACAAACGCACATGACCAATTCGCGGCTGACCGATCCTGAGGTGCTTGAGTTCCGCTATCCGGTACGGCTGGAAAGCTACGAAATAGAGCGGGCTCGGGCGGCGCGGGACGCTGGCACGGCGGCAACGGCGGCACACGCCGCGTGCGGTTTCTGGAGCCGATGACCGCATCGATTTTGGCGAATCACCGGTCGATTCCACCGTTCGGCATGGCAGGCGGCGAACCCGGCGAAGTAGGACGTAATTGGATCGAAAGAACTGACGGGCGCATTGAGACGATGGGTCACATCGGCTCGGCCGAAATGAACGTCGATGACGTGATAGTTATTCAAACTCCGGGCGGCGGCGGCTTTGGAAAAAAATGAAGGCTGATGGCCTATGACTTAACCAGGCAAATAGGCTGCACCGTCGGCCAAATTCTGAACACGCTCACTGTGGCGCACAGAAATAATCCGCTCTATGAATGCGCCGGACCGTAACGGTCTTACTTCGATTTTGGGCTCGCTGTCGATGAGCTATTCGCCGCTGGTCGATCGCGAGCGCCGTACGTTTGGCACGCGCCTCACGATGCTGGCGGTGAAGCCAAGCGACCGTCTGCCGGTCGGTTCGATCCTTCAGCAGTTGGATGGCCTGTGGCCCGAATCGCGCGCGATGGTGCTGATGGCGCCGCTCGATGCACAGCTGGACGATTCGCTGCTCGAATGGCAGCCGCCGATCAACGCAGTGGTCGAAATCCCGGCAATCGCGTTGCGCGACCCAACCACCCAGGGGCTGGTGCAGCGGGCGAGTCGTGCAGGAATCAAAATGGCGCTGCGTGGACGCCCAGACGTGCCCTTGCCGCCTGCGCTGATCGATTGCTTTAGTTACGCGCTGATCCACATCACAGAAGATCGTCGCCGTCGCAGTGACGGCAGTAATGCACCGCCGCCACCGGGCGTGATGCGCCGCATGCCGTTCATCATTACGGGTGCGTTTCGGGTGGATGATCTGCAGGCTGCTTATCAGCGCGGTGCTGTGGCAAGCGTGGGGCTGCCTTTTGACGAAGCGCCCCCGACGACAGAGCGGCCGCCGCAGCCCAATCACCACTCCGTGCTTGAGTTACTACGTCTGGCGCACGATCGCGCGGACATCGATTTGATCGAGTCAGCAATCAAACGCGATGCTGCACTGGCTTTCGAGCTGATTCGTTTCGTCAACTCCACCGCGTTCGCCGTGCCGATGCAAATCGGTTCCGTCAAGCGAGCGATCATGGTGCTGGGCCACGCCAAACTGACACGATGGCTATCGCGCATGTTGCGCGTTGCCACATTCAGTGCGGACGCCTTGCCGTTGATGCAAGCGGGCACTCGTCGCGGTCTGTTCCTCGAACACCTGGCCAGCTGCAACGCTGAAGGTGCTGAGCTGCGTGACTCGCTGTTTCAGACCGGCGCGTTCTCGTTGCTGGACCGCATGACCGGGACCACATTTCCGCGGCTGCTGCAGCATGCGCAGCTGGCGCCCAGCGTGTCTGCCGCTTTGGTCGACCGCAGCGGTCCGTGTGCGCCGTATCTATCGCTGGCAGAAGCAATCGAGCGCAACGATCCTGTGATGGGAAGAAAGCAACGCGAAGCGCTCGACATCTCGCTGCTGGATTGCAACGTCGCGTCTGCTGCGCGCGCTGTCAGCCGCTCAGACGGTGCACGCCGAGCCGCGACTGATTGCCTAGTCCTCGCTATCGCGCGCCGGAGTCGCGTGCTCGAAGATTCTGCCTCGTTATAATTTCGCACGCTTGTCAGCCGGGCAAGCGCATAACGACGCGCGAGCCTCGCGCGCTTTTGCTTTCAATGACCCAATCCAGTACGGTTTTTACGCTCACCGGGCCGAGCGCGTTATCGGCTTTCCGAGCGGCGCGATTGCTGGCGGCGATCCGGTCCGTGGAAAAATCAGCCGCCTCGCTGAGCGGCCGCTTCGTTCACTTCATCCATGCCAGTCGCCCGCTCGATGTGGCCGAGCGCGCGCGACTCGAAGGTTTGCTGGATTATGGCGATGCTGCCAGCGCGCCCGTCAAGGGCGCCGCATTTCTGGTTGTTCCACGGCTTGGAACGATTTCTCCCTGGTCAAGCAAAGCTACTGATATTGCGCACAACACCGGGCTGAAGCCGATTCGACGCATCGAGCGCGGCACGCTTTATGTGATCGGGACTGGCAGAAAACCGCTGAACGCCGCCGTGGCAGCGCGGCTGCAATCCGTCCTGCATGACCGCATGACCGAGAGTGTGATCGACCCTGACACCGATCCAGCGCTGGTGTTTCGAGAGCTCGATAGCAAACCGATGCAGACGGTTGCGTTGCTGAAGGGCGGACGTGCGGCGCTCGAGCGTGCGAACGTCGAAATGGGGCTCGCGTTGTCAACCGACGAGATCGAGTATCTGCTCGACGCATTCACGCAGATGCGACGTGATCCGACCGACGTCGAGCTGATGATGTTTGCGCAGGCCAACTCGGAGCACTGCCGACACAAAATTTTCAATGCCACGTGGACCGTTGATGGCGAGTGCAAGGATGCAACGCTTTTCGACATGATCCGTGCGACGCATCGGGCAGCGCCGCAAGGCACCGTAGTCGCCTACAGTGATAACTCGGCTGTTCTCGAAGGCCGCATCGTGTCGCGCTTTTATCCGTACAGCGATCACGCATCCGGTGCGGTGGGTGTCAACTATGGTGCGCGAAGCGAATTGACGCACACGGTCTTCAAGGTCGAGACGCACAATCATCCGACGGCCATCTCGCCGTTCCCGGGTGCATCGACCGGTGCAGGCGGCGAGATCCGCGATGAAGGTGCAACCGGCCGCGGTGCAAAGCCCAAGGCAGGCCTATGCGGCTTCTCAGTGTCGCACTTGCGCATTCCGGACATGCGGCATGCGTGGGAGCGCGACACCGATGTCACTCGCACTGCGCAGCAGCCAATGGACGATTTTGGGTTTCCCTCTCGAATCGCCGACGCGTTGTCGATAATGATTGATGGCCCCATCGGAGCGGCCGCGTTCAACAACGAGTTTGGCCGGCCGAACCTGCTCGGTTACTTTCGCAGCTACGAACAGAACGTAAGTGGCACGCACTACGGCTATCACAAGCCGATCATGATCGCGGGCGGTATCGGCAACATTCGCGACGATCAGGTGCGCAAACATGATCTGCCGCCGGGATCGCTTCTCGTTCAGCTTGGCGGGCCAGGCATGCGGATCGGGCTGGGCGGTGGGGCGGCATCGAGCATGGACGCCGGTGCCAACACCGAGCAGCTCGACTTCGACTCTGTGCAGCGCGGGAATCCCGAAATGCAGCGTCGCGCGCAGGAGGTGATCGATCGATGCTGGGCGCTCGGTGCCCGCAATCCTGTGCTTTCGATTCACGACGTTGGTGCTGGCGGACTCTCTAACGCAATGCCCGAGCTCGCCGATCAATCGAAGCAGGGTGCGCATATCTTGCTGGCGGACGTTCCGGTTGAAGAAAGCGGCATGAGCCCGCTCGAGATCTGGTGCAACGAGTCGCAGGAACGCTATGCATTGGCAGTCGCACCGGATCACCTGAAGGCTTTTGACTGGCTTGCGCGGCGAGAGCGCTGTCCGTACGCAGTGATCGGTCGCATTACGGATGATGGGCAGCTCGTGATCGAAAGCCCGGGCCACGTTCGCGCGGTCGATATGCCGATGAGCGTGCTGCTCGGCAAGCCACCTCGGATGCATCGCGACGTGCGCCATGTCGAGAGAACGTTTCCGCCGTTCGACGGCGCCGGCTTGAATCTGGAGCAATGCGCGCTCGATGTGCTTCGACATCCAACGGTGGCCAGCAAGAGCTTCCTGGTCACGATCGGCGACCGAACAGTGGGCGGGTTGTGCTCTCGAGACTCGATGGTCGGTCCATGGCAAGTTCCGGTCGCTGATTGCGCTGTGACGCTGCTGAGCTTCGATGGGTATGCAGGCGAGGCGATGGCAATCGGTGAGCGCACTCCGCTGGCGGTGATCGACCCCGCGGCGGCCTCCCGTATGGCGATTGGAGAGTCGCTAACAAATATTGCGGCCGCCGACGTTCAATTGCAGCGCGTGAAGATTTCTGCGAACTGGATGGCAGCGTGCGGTGCAGAAGGAGAGGATGCGAACCTCTTTGATGCCGTCAGGGCTGCCAGCGATCTGTGCCAGGCGCTTGGCGTCAGCGTTCCTGTCGGCAAGGATTCGTTATCGATGAAAACGACGTGGCGCGACGGCGAGACTGAAAAAACAGTTGTTGCGCCCGTATCGTTGATTGCGAGCGCGGCAGCAGCCGTGGACGACGTCCGACGCTCGCTGACCCCTCAGCTTCATTGCGACGTCGATACGTTGCTGATATTGGTCGACCTCGCCAGTGGGCGCAATCGAATGGGCGGATCAATTCTGGCCCAGGTTACCCAGCAGCTTGGCAATGAAGTGCCCGATGTCGATGAGCCAGCGATACTGGCTGCGTTTATCCCCGCCGTGCGAAAGCTGCAAAGCGAAGGGTATTTGCTGGCCTACCACGACCGCTCGGATGGCGGGTTATTCGCCACGCTGTCCGAGATGGCGTTTGCCGGCCATGTAGGGCTTAGCGTCAATCTCGACGTGCTGGCAATCGATGCCGCTGCGCAGGACTCGGGCGATTTCAAGATTCGGCCAGAACAAATGGCGGTACGCCGTGGCGAATTGATTCTGAAGGTGCTGTTTAACGAAGAGCTCGGCGCAGTGCTTCAGGTCCGAGAGCGCGACAAGAGCCACGTGATGAGCACGCTGCGTGCCGCCGGGCTCGGGCCGCAAACCCAGATTATCGGCAAGCCGAACACTACTGATGTCATCGAGTTCTGGTGCGATGCCAAGCCAGTACTGTCGAAGTCACGCGGCGAACTGCAGAAAGTGTGGAGCGAAACTTCATGGCGTATCGCACGCCTGCGCGACAACCCGGATTGCGCTGACCAGGAGTACGCGCGTGCGACTGATGCCAACGATCGTGGTCTGTCGCTGTCGCTCACTTTCGATCCGAACGAAGATATTTCGGCGCCGTTCATTTCGACCGGTCAGCGGCCCCGTGTCGCGATCCTGCGAGAGCAGGGTATTAACAGCCAGACGGAGATGGCGTACGCGTTCGACCGTGCTGGGTTTGCATCGGTCGACGTACACATGACCGACTTGATCGAGGGCCGTCAGTCGTTGAGCGAGTTTAAAGGCCTCATAGCGTGCGGAGGATTCTCCTACGGTGACGTGCTCGGTGCCGGTGGAGGGTGGGCGAAGACGATTCTGCACAACCCGAAGTTGGCGGAAATGTTCGTCGAGTTTTTCAACCGCGGCGAAAGCTTCGCGCTCGGCGTGTGCAACGGGTGCCAGATGATGAGTCGATTGAAGGCGCTGATTCCTGGCGCGCGGCACTGGCCTCGTTTTGAACGCAATGCTTCAGAGCAGTACGAAGGAAGGTTGGTGCAAGTGCAGGTCACGCCATCGGCCTCATTGTTTTTCACCGAGATGGCGGGCTGTGTCATACCAATCGCGAATGCACATGGGGAAGGGCCGGGCGGTATTTGACAGCGGCGCTCAACAGGCAGCGCCAGCGTTGCGATGCGCTATGTCGACTCGGCAACATCGCCCGCACAGACGTTTATCCTTACAACCCGAATGGCTCGCCGGAAGGACAATGTGCTTTACAACGGACGACGGTCGGTTCACATCGTGATGCCGCACCCAGAGCGCGTATTCCGCACCGTGCAAATGTCATGGCAACCGCCACAGCTGGAGGAGGACTCGCCGTGGATGCGCATGTTTAGAAATGCGCGTCGCTAGATCGGCTAGGACGTCAGCTGCGCCAAGATACCAAAAAAACGGGCGCTATATCGAGCGCCCGTTGCTGCTAAAAGTTCCGCTGCTATTACTTGGAGCCGCCGCCAGTGGCGGGCGGATTGCCCGTGCCAGCCTTGGTTCCTGGGTTACTGGTGACCGGATTGTTCGTGGTGTTGCTCGTGGTGCCGGGCTTGAAGAATCCGCCGTCGCTACGCTCCATATTGACCACGACACCCATCCCTTTTCGTTGCGCTTCATGCTGTCATAGCGCGTACCGTAAAAGCCCAGGTACTCATCACGCGATACCCAACCATCGTTATTGGCATCCATTTTTTTGAAGTCCATGCTTTTACCCGCCGTGCTGCCGGTCATAGCCTCCTTACTAGCGGTCTGGGCCAGCGCCACACCACTCGCGCCCATCAGCGCCGCACTACAAACAACTGCAAGTAGCTTTTTCATTCAATCTCCCTCGTTTGGTCGTTAAGGATTTGCCCAATCCCGGGCAAACCGATCATCAGCCGCACTTAGGCGGTCGTACGCAATACCTGGCAATTAAGGTGCCCGGAAGTCGGACCGGGTCACCAAAAAAACGGCGCCGAAGCGCCGCATTGGTAGTCAAGGCATCGTTACTGGATTTTCGCGTTCTTCCGAAGACTTTCAACAAATGCCTGCACACGCTGCTGCTGCAAGCCTTCGCGGATTTGCGGAGTAACTTGCTCTAGCGGAGGAAACTGCGTGTCGCGAACGTCGTCGAGACGAATGACGTGCCAGCCGAACTGCGTTTGCACGGGTGCATCGGTGACTTGGCCCTTCGACAGCTTGGTCAACGCGTCGGAGAAAGGCTTGACGTACGAATCAGGCGCGGCCCAGTCAAGATCGCCGCCGTTTTTCGCAGAGCCGGTATCTTTGGACGCCTTCGCGAGCTCCTCGAACTTGCCGCCTTTTTTCAGCTGGTCAATGATTGATTTCGCTTCGTCCTCCTTCTCGACGAGGATATGTCGGGCGCGATATTCCTTGCCACCAACTTTGGCCTTCTGCTGCTCGTACGCGGCCTTGATCTGCGCGTCGGTGATCGGAGCCTTCTCGACCTCGTCACGTAAGAACGCCTGGATCAGCGTGTTTTGCCGCTGGACGTCAAGCATGAACTTGACATCAGCTTTCTCGGCAACGCCGCGCCGTTGCGCTTCCTGCAACAGGATTTCGTTCTGGATCAGGCGGTCTTTGACTTGCTTGCGCAACTCAGGCGAATCGGCCTGTCCCTGCTTCGTCAGTTCCTTGACCCACGCGTCTTCACGCGCTTTGGAAATCGGCTTGTTGTTAACGACGGCGATGTTCTGCGCCATCGCGATACTGCTCGCCAGCGACAGGGCGACGATAAGGGCAGTACGTTGCATCAATCGGCTACGTTCCATAGGAGGCTAGTGTCCTGAAGAGTGACTCTGTGAGAAGTCGGCGTTGGTTGGACCCGAAACAGGCGCCCGTTCGACCTCATCAGGAGCCAGTAGGTTCATCGCGAGCGCGTGAATTTCGCGCTGCATTAGATCACCCAAAAGATGATACACGAGGCGATGTCGCGCAACCTTCGAATGTCCCGCGAATTGGGCGCTGACCAACCGCAATTCGTAGTGTCCGCCGCCACTTGCCGCGCCGGCATGGCCGACGTGACGGGCGCTGTCGTCGCGCAGCTCGATTACCAGCGGCTCGAGCGGCAACAGCCGCGTTCGAATCGTATCAATCGTCGTCTCAGGCATCAGGCACTTCTTTCAGATGACGCGTCAGATAGACGCCGAGCCCAAGGACAAATGCGAACGTCAATCCGATCAAACCGAATGTCTTGAAGTCAACCCACTGCTCAGTCGTGTAGCGATACGCGACATAGAGATTCGCGCCGCCGAGCACTGTGAAGAATCCCGCCCACATCCACAGCAGCCGGTCCCAGATCGCGGGCGCCAACGGCAGCTCGGAGCCGAGCAATGCAGACAATAGGTTTCGACGAAACAGCACGCGTCCGCCAACCAAAATAGCGGCGAAGCTCCAGTACAGCAGGCTCGGCTTCCATTTGATGAATAGCTCGTTTTGCAGCCAGATCGTCATGCCACCGAAAGCAACAATTAGGATCGCCGAGAGCCACAGCATCGGCTTGACCTGCTTGCGCCGCGCTAGCAGCCAGGCAACCTGCAGCAGCGTCGCAACGATGGCGATCGTCGTCGCAATGATGACGGCGACCAGGTCCGGAAACGTCGCCGACACGGCCACCGGCCCGAACGCAGCCGTAACGAACGAAGCCGACTCGTCGGGGAAGCTCTTGCCGATTCGGTACGCGATAAAAAATGCAGCAACCGGGAACAGATCGAACAGCAGCTTCACGTCTTGACTACTTTCTGCGGCTCGAACTTCAGAGACGCCGAATTGATGCAGTAGCGCAAGCCGGTCGGTGGTGGCCCATCGGGGAAGACGTGGCCCAGATGCGCGTCGCACACATTGCAAATGATTTCGGTACGCGTCATGCCATGCGATGTGTCGCGCTCTTCGCGAACGTTCGCGGGATCAAGTGCCTTGAAGTAACTGGGCCAGCCGCAGCCGGCGTCAAATTTGGTGTCGGATGCAAACAGCGGCGTGTCACAGCATACGCAGCGGTAGATGCCTTCCTCGTTGTGGTCCCAGTACTTGCCGGTGAACGCGCGCTCGGTACCTTTTTCTCGGGTCACCGAATACTCGATCGGCGATAGTTGCTGCTGCCATTCGGCTTTCGATTTGTTCAGTTTGACTTCGTTTGCCATCACATCCTCACGAAGAACAAGAAAGTTCGAGGGTCCGCGCCCAGTCGGGGGGCTCCTGAGCGTAAGACTCGAACTCAGGCTGTTCGTCGTACGGGCTTTCCAGAACTTTCAGCAAGCGGGCGACTTCACCGAAATCGCGAACACCTTCGTCGCCCGCGCGCTCGACGGATCGCCACCTCCGCGAGGTGATTGCGCAGAATGTATTTCGGATTGACGCGGTTCATTCTTTGTGCGCGCGCATCATCGACAGAGCTTTCTGCCCGCAGCCGCGCACGGTAGCGGCCGGCCCACTCGTCGAACGCCGCGCGGTCGACGATCAGATCACGTACTTTGTCACTTCCATCAACCTTCAGCGTTGAAAGGGCGCGCCAGAAAATCGTCCAATCAGAATGCGTGGCCTGCAGCAAGTTCATCACCGCAGCAATCAGCGATTCGTCATCCGCTTGCTGGGTGGAAGCCCGAGCTTGGCGCGGAAGACGGCGTCTGATTGCCTGCGCATATTCGGCAACATAACTGTCAATGGCCGCCTTGGTTGCATCAACGTCGTCGGTTAATGCGACTAGCGCCTGCCCCAGCGCATATAGGTTCCAATGCGCAATCTGCGGCTGCATGTTGTACGCGTAACGTCCGTTCACGTCACTGTGATTGCAAATGTAGCTGCCGTCGAACGAATCCATGAAGCCGAATGGACCGTAATCGATCGTGATGCCGAGGATCGACATGTTGTCCGTATTGAGCACACCGTGACAGAAACCGACGCCTTGCCACTGCGCCACAAGCCGCGCGGTACGGCGCGCTACCTGTTCAAGGAATGCAAGATACGGTTGCTCCGCGCGTACGGCATTGGGGGTAGAAACGAGCAATGACATAGTCGGCGAGTTGCCGAAGAGCATCATATTGCTGCGTCCAGTAAAAGTACTCGAACGAACCGAAGCGTACAAATGTCGGCGACATGCGCAGCGTGACGGCAGCGGTTTCAACGGTCTCCCGAAACACCGGCTGATCGGAGCCGATCACCGCCAGCGCGCGGGTCGTTGGAATGCGCAAATGATGTAGAGCCTCGGAGCCCAGGAATTCGCGAATCGACGAACGCAGCACGGCCCGCCCATCGCCCATGCGCGAATACGGCGTTTTGCCTGAGCCTTTGAGCTGCAGCTCCCAGTGTTCTCCGGTGGGCCGATCGCCTCGCCGAGCAGCAGCGCACGGCCGTCACCCAATCGCGGCACGTACACGCCGAACTGATGGCCCGAGTAAACAGCGGCCAGAGGGTCGGTGCCGGCGATTTGCCGATTACCCGCCATGGCCTCGGTCAAGGCCGGCACGTCGGCTTCACCCACGCCGATCAGCTCGCCGGCCGCTTTCGAAAATCCCACCAGATAGGGCTCCGGTAACGGCGCTGGCGGCAACCGCGTGTAAAACACGCCAGGTAGCTGAGCGAACGAGTTATCGAAGCGCAATCCGAGATCGAGCGGCACCGCCGTCTGTCTTGCGTACGATTTCCTTAGCGGCGACGGGTGTTTCCAACGAATTCTCCGAGAGTATGGATTGTATGAGCTTGACGGCTTGCTACCGAGCCACCAGCATATGTGGGCAAGCGCCGCCGATTTACAGAGACCAGCGAAAACCCGCACCGTTCAGGGAGACAGATTGATGTTGCAGGGCTTGATGATGCAGATGCCGCTCTTGATCTCGTCTTTGATCGAGCACGCGGATCGGCACCATGCTGATGTGGAGATCGTGTCGCGCCGGGTCGAAGGCGACGTTCATCGCACCACGTATCGCGGGCTGCACGCACGCGCGCGCCAGATGGCCAACGCACTCGCGGGGCTCGGCATCGCCCGGGCGATCGCGTCGCAACGCTCGGCTGGAACGGGTACCGGCACATGGAGCTGTACTTCGCCGTGTCAGGTGCCGGCAGCGTATTGCATACGATCAATCCGCGACTGCATCCACGAGCAGATCGCATGGATCGTCAATCACGCCGAGGATTGCGCGCTGTTTTTCGACCTGACGTTTTTGCCGCTGGTCGAGGCGATTGCGCCGCATTGCACGACTGTAAGGCGCTGGGTGCTGATGACCGACCGTGCGCATATGCCGGCCGAGAAAATCGGAGCAAGATCGGCAATTTGATCTGCTATGAGGATTTGATCGACGGCCGATCCGATGTGTTCACATGGCCGCAGTTCGAGGAGAACACCGCATCTTCGATGTGCTACACGTCGGGCACGACCGGCAATCCGAAGGGCGTGCTGTATGCGCACCGCTCGACGATCCTGCATTCGATGGCCTCTGCGCTGCCTGACGCGCTGAACCTGTCCGCGCGCGACGTGATCTTGCCGGTGGTGCCGATGTTCCACGTCAACGCGTGGGGGTTGCCGTACATAGCGCCGATGGTGGGCGCCAAGCTGGTTTTTCCCGGGCCGCATCTGGATGGCAAATCGCTGTACGAGCTGTTCGAGTCTGAAAAGGTCACGTTCTCTGCGGGCGTGCCGACCGTGTGGCAGGGACTGCTGGCGTTCATGGAGGCGAACAACCTCAAATTTTCGACGATGAATCGCACCGTCATCGGCGGATCCGCGTGTCCGCCCGCGATGATCAAGCTGTTTCAGGACAAGTACGGTGTCGATGTACTGCATGCATGGGGCATGACCGAGATGAGCCCGCTCGGCACCGCGTGCACGTTCAAACAAAAGCACACCGGTTTGTCGGCCGAGCAGCGGCTGCCAGTGCAGTACAAGCAGGGCAGGGTGCTGTTCGGCGTCGACATGAAGGTCGTCGATGGCGACGGCAAGGAACTGCCGTGGGATGGTGTCGCCTTCGGCGATCTGCTGGTGCGCGGGCCGTGGGTCGTACGCGACTATTACAACAGCGGCGAGGGCGATCCGTTAGTGAAAGACGCGCAGGACAAGACCTGGTTTCCGACCGGTGATGTCTCGAATATTGACAGCGACGGGTACATGCAAATCACAGATCGCAGCAAGGACGTCATCAAGTCCGGCGGCGAGTGGATCAGCTCGATCGAGCTCGAAAACATTGCGGTGTCGCATCCGGCGGTCCAGATGGCGGCGTGCATCGCAGCCGCTCACCCGAAGTGGGACGAGCGGCCGCTGCTGGTGGTCGTCAAGAAACCGAACGCGGACGTCACGCGCGACGAGCTATTGGCGCACTATCAGGGCAAGGTCGCCAAATGGCAGGTGCCCGATGACGTGGCGTTTGTCGATGCGCTTCCGCTTGGCGCGACCGGCAAGATTCTGAAATCAAGGTTGCGCGAACAGTTTCGCGACCATCGGCTGCCTACCGCTAGGCATGGTGTACGACATGGCTTACGTTGCTCATTTATATTCAGTAGTGGCTTAAGTATTCTTTTGCAGCGTCATTAAAACAACAGGAGACCACATGAATCGCCGCCACGTCATCAGTTGCATCACCGCCGCGGTTGCGGCGATTTTCGCTACGTCGGGGTTGGCGCAAACCAAGTCCGCGGCTTCGAAGTCAACCGCTACGGCTACGCCCGCCGCTGCTCAGACCATCAAGATTGCCTATGTCGATCCGCAATCTGGGCCATTCGCCGGCGTGGGTGCAAATCTGCTGAAGCACTTCCAGTTCGCCACCGACCTCGTAAATGCCGACCAGCTTGCCGGACCAGGTATCAAATTCGAGATGATCGCGTTCGACAACAAGGCTTCGCCGCAGGAAACGTTGACTGCCCTGAAACAGGTCATCGATCAGGGCATTCGATACGTGGTGCAGGGCCAAGGCTCGGGTTCGGCATTGGCGCTGATAGACGCGATCGACAAGCACAACGAACGCAATCCGAACCAGTCGATCCTGTTCCTGAATTACGCGGCGGTCGATCCGGACCTGACCAACAGCAAGTGCAGCTTCTGGCACTTCCGCTTCGATGCGAACACGGACATGAAGATGGAAGCGCTGACCGCCTACATCAAGGATCGCCCGGAGGTGAAGAACGTCTTTTTGATCAACCAGAACTATTCGCACGGACACCAGGTATCAAGGGTCGCCAAGGAGTTGCTCGCGCGCAAGCGTCCCGACATCAAAGTGGTGGGCGATGACCTGCATCCGCTTGGACAGGTACGTGATTTCGCGCCGTACATTGCGAAAATGCGTGCGGCAAACGCGGACACGGTGATTACGGGCAACTGGGGCCCCGACCTTGCGCTGCTGGTGCGTGCTGCGCGCGAGGCGGGATTCAACGCGAACTTCTATACGTACTACGGCGGCGTGATCGGCACACCGACGGCGGTGGGTCCAGCGGGCGAAGACCGGATGCGGATGGTTGGATACTGGCATCCGAACATCACGCCGAATTACCCTGGCGAGCAGCTGTATCTGGATTTCAAGAAGCGCTTCGGCGAAGAGTGCTACGCGGTCGCGACCTACGCTTCGTTGACGATGTTGGCCGATGCAATCAAGCGCACGAAATCGACCGATCCATTGCGGGTCGCGTATGCGATGGAAGGAGCGAAGCGCGCGGGCGTCAATGGCGACATCGAAATGCGTGCGGCTGATCATCAATTGTTGCAGCCGCTATGGGTGGTCTCGTGGACCAAGGTCGGCGGCCCGAACAAGCACGACATCGAGAAGACCGGCTATACATGGAAGACAGAGGTTGCGTATCCGACCTACGTCGCCTCGCAGCCGACCAGCTGCGTCATGAAGCGGCCGGCATTGCCGTAGGAAGAAGCCCACTTTGACCTTAGCCGGCCCGGTGCCCCCGGGCCGGTTTTCCATTCAGGAAACGGTCTTGCTCGAGACTTTCATCAGTCAGGCGCTCTACGGCGTCAGCTACGGACTGTTGCTGTTCATGCTCGCGGCAGGTTTGACGCTGATTTTTCGATGATGGGCGTGCTGAACTTCGCGCACGCGAGCTTCTACATGCTCGGCGCATACATGGCCTACCAGATCAGTACCTGGATCGGCTTCTGGCCAGCGTTGGTACTCGCGCCGGTCGTACTGTTTGTGATCGGCGCGTTGGTCGAACGCTGGGGACTGCGGCGCGTGCACAAGTGGGGCCACGTTCCCGAGCTGCTGTTCACCTTCGGGCTGTCGTACATCATCGTCGAGCTGGTCCAGGTGATCTGGGGTCGACAGGCGGTTGCGTACCGGGTTCCTGCCGAGCTTGATGGTCCGGTCGACTGGATGCAGCACTTCGGCATCACGTTCCCCGAATATCGAATGTTCATGATGGCCGTCGCCATAGCGATGTTGCTCGCGCTTTGGCTGGTGCTGACACGGACGCGAATCGGGCTCGTCATTCAAGCGGCGCTTACTCATCCGCAGCAGGTCGAAGCGCTCGGACACAACGTGCCGCGCGTGTTCATGCTGGTGTTCGGTGCCGGGTCGGCTCTTGCCGGACTTAGCGGGTGTGGTCGGTGGCAACGCGTTCGTGACTCAGCCCGATATGGCGAATACGGTCGGCGCCATCATCTTCGTGATCATCATCGTCGGCGGACTCGGCTCGCTCGACGGGCGCATTCGTCGCTGCGTTACTGATCGGCCTGCTGGAGAACTTCGGCAAGGCGGAGGACGGATCGGTCGCGGGCTTGCTCGGCAATCTCGGTCTGAATATCGGGCCGGAAACTCCGGGTTATGCCGTGCTGAAGCTCACGGTGTCGGAAGTGACTCCGGTGCTTCCCTATCTGCTGCTGGTGCTGATCCTTATCGTCAGGCCCAAGGGATTGCTCGGCACTCGAGAAGACTAGTGCAGCAAAGCGCACTTAGTTTTCGTCCGCTGAATTTCGGCCGCTGGGTCGTCTGGGGTTTTACGGCATTGCTGTTCGTCGTATTGCCCGCTTTTTTCAGCAAAGGCTTTGCGCTGACGCTGATGTCGCAGATGGGCATCACGATCATCTTTGCACTTAGCTACAACATGCTGCTGGGCCAAAGCGGCATGCTTTCGTTCGGTCATGCCGTGTACTCGGGCCTCGGCGCATTCTTCGCGATTCACGCGATGCGTTGGATCGGTGACGGCAGTCTGCATGGCCGACGTCGTTGCTGCCGCTGATCGGCGGGTCTTGCGGGTGCCTTTTTCGGCTTGATCTTCGGTTACCTGACGACGCGCCGCGCAGGCACACCGTTCGCAATGATCACGCTCGGTATCGGCGAGATGGTTTTCGCAGCTTCGCTGATGTTTCCTGGATTCTTCGGTGGAGAGGGTGGCATCACCGCCGATCGTGCAAGCGGAGGTCCATTTCTCGGTATCGCGGGTATTACGTTCGGGCCGCAGATTCAGGTGTACTACCTGATCGCCGTTTGGTGCTTCGCCTGCATGATCGCGATGTTCGCGTTGACGCAGACGCCGCTTGGGCGAATCGCCAACGCAGTGCGTGACAACCCGGAGCGTGCCGAATTTATCGGCTACAACACGCAGCGCGTGCGATGGCTGATGCTGATTCTGTCCAGCTTTTTCGCCGGCATCGCCGGCGGACTGACTGCGATCAACTTCGAGATCGTCAGCGCCGAGAACGTGAGTGCCGTCCGCTCCGGTGGCGTTCTGCTCGCCGCCTTCATGGGCGGCGCCGCGTTCTTCTTCGGACCTATTCTGGGCGCCGTCGTGTTCGTTTTCTTTGCGGTCGCGCTGTCCGAGTACACGAAAGCGTGGCAGCTTTACCTTGGTGTGTTCTTCGTGCTGCTCGTGATGTACGCGCCCGGTGGGCTGTCAAGCCTGATCCTGATGAACCTGCGCGTGATGAAGTTCAAGAAGTTCGCGCGTCTTCGCGATCCTTACGTTGGCTCTGCTGCTCGCCGCGCTGGCGCTCGCATTTGGCACCGTGCTGGTCATCGAGTTGATGTATCACGTCACGCTCAACGTCGGGCAGGGGCCCGAGGTGCGGTTGTTTGGCTTTCTGTTTGACACCACACGTGCGCCTGGGTGGGTTTTCGCAGTGTCGATACTCGCGCGGCCGCGGCAATCGCATTCGAGTTCTATCGCAAGCGCTTCAAGCAGCAATGGGACGAAGCGCAGGTAGAGATCGAGGACTGGATCCGCGAGAATCCATGAGCACCGCTTCCGCACCGGCGCTTGAATTACGCGAGGTCAGCAAGCAATTCGGCCGGACCGAAATCATTCGCGACGTATCGCTGCAGATCGCATGCGGGGAGCGTCACGCCATCATCGGTCCGAATGGCGCTGGAAAATCCACGCTGTTCAACCTGATTAGCGGCCGCTTCGAAGCGACCGCGGGAACAATGTTTCTCAACGGCGTGGACATCACGCGTCGCAAGCCGTTCGAAATTAACCGGCTGGGCCTTTCGCGCAGCTTTCAGATTACGAATCTGTTCCACCGGTTGTCCGTCTTCGAGAATCTGCGCTGCTCGGTGCTGTGGTCACTCGGGCATCGGTATTCTTTCTGGAAGAATCTAAACAAACTGACGGACGCTGAGGAGCGCGCCGAATCGATTCTCGAGCAGGTCGGTTTGAAGCGACGACGCGATATCGCTGCGGGCCTGCTCACCTACGCTGAACAGCGCGCACTCGAGATCGGCATCACGATCGCCGGCGGCGCCGACGTGATCCTGCTTGACGAACCCACGGCGGGGATGAGCAGAGCCGAAAGTAAACGCGCAGTAGAACTGATCCGCGCAGTTACGTATGGCAAGACATTGGTCATGGTCGAGCACGACATGAGCGTCGTGTTCGATCTCGCTGACAGGATCTCAGTCCTCGTCTACGGCGAAGTGATCGCAAGTGGAACGCCGGCGGAAATTCGTGCCAACGATGCGGTCCGGGAAGCTTATCTAGGTCAACCTGCGATAGCCGCCTGATGCTGGACGTCGCTAATCTGCAGGCGTACTACGGCAAGAGCCATGTGCTGCACGGCGTTGATCTGACCGTGGGGCGCGGCGAGATCGTCAGTCTGCTTGGGCGCAATGGCGTCGGCCGCTCGACCACTGCAAAGGCGATCATGGGGCTCGTCGACTGTACTGGCTCAGTCGAACTTCAAGGGTCACGACCTGATCAACAGGAAAGCGTATGAAATTGCTCACCTCGGACTTGGATACGTACCAGAAAATCGCGACATCTTCCCGACACTGACGGTCGAAGAGAACCTTCGGCTTGGTATCAAGGGACGTCGCATCGGACACTGGACGTTCGATGAAATGTACCGCTTGTTTCCACGCCTACGCGACCGCGCACAGACTGAAGCCGGCGTGCTCTCGGGCGGTGAACAACAGATGCTGACGCTCGCGCGTACGATGATGGGCGATCCCGAGTTGGTCATCATCGATGAACCCACAGAGGGACTCGCGCCGATGATCGTAAAAATGGTGGCGGAGTTTCTGCAGCACCTTAAGGAGCGCGGTGTTTCAGTGCTGCTGATCGAGCAGAAGCTGACGATCGCGTTGCAGATTTCCCAGCGGGTGTACGTGATGGGTCATGGGCATATGGTGTTCGAAGGAACGCCGGACGACTTGAAAGCGAACAAATTAATTCGCCAGGAATGGCTGGAAGTTTGATTTTTGATTTGACTACGAGATGACGACACATTTTGAAAAGCGCGGCGATGTTGCCGTGCTGCAGATCGATAATCCTCCGGTCAACGGGTTGGGGCACACAACGCGCAAGAGCTTGATCGATGGACTCGGTCGGGCGCTGCGCGACGACGATGTGCGGGCGGTCGTTATCACCGGCACGGGCAAGGTATTTTCGGCGGCGCCGACATCAAGGAGTTCAATACGCCGGCGGCGTTGGCGCGAGCCGAGTCTGCTGCAACTCATCGATAACGTCGAAGCAGTCCACCAAGCCGGTGATCGCGGCGGTCAACGGCATCTGCATGGGTGGCGGGCTCGAGCTCGCGCTCGGGTGTCACTATCGACTCGCGACGCAAGACGCGTTGTTCGCATTGCCCGAGGTAAAAATTGGGTTACTGCCTGGGGCCGGCGGCACGCAGCGTTTACCGCGCGCAATAGGCGTCGAGCCGGCGCTGCAGATGATCGTCAGCGGCGAGCCCATTGATGCCACGACTGCTCTGAAAAATGGTCTGGTGTCGCGCAAAGTATCAAACACGTCGTTCGAAGGCGTGCTCGAATTCGCGAACGAGGTGGCGCGCAAGAACAAGCATCCGAGGCTGCGCGAGCAATCTGCAGCGCTAACCCCTGGTCAAGACCGCGATGCTTTTTTCAAAACAGCGAAAGACCAAACAGCGAAGCGCTCGCGTGGCCTGCCGGCACCGATGCGGTGCATCGAGGCGGTCGAGGCCGCCGTCACGCTGCCGTTCGCACAGGGTCTCGCGCTCGAGCGCAAGTTTTTTGTAGAGCTCGTGCAATCGAGCGAGTCGAAGGCGTTGCGCCACGTGTTCTTTGCCGAGCGTGCAGCGTCGAAGATTCCCGATGTGCCCGAAGAAACGCGAACACGCCCAATCGGCACGGCGGCCGTTATCGGCTTTGGCACGATGGGCGGTGGCATCGCGATGAGTTTCGTGAACTCCGGTATTCCTGTGACCGTGTTCGAAAAGGACCAGGCGGCTCTCAATCGTGGCATCGCGATGTGCCGGCGCAATTGGGAAGCCACTGCGAAGAAGGGCCGGTTGACGATGGACCAGGTCGAGCAACGCATGGCGTTCCTCACTCCGACGCTTGACTTCAACGCGCTAAGCAGCGCGGACATCATTATCGAGGCTGCATACGAAGACATGGCAGTCAAGCAGGACGTCTTCAAACGACTCGATGCAGTGAGCAAGCGCGGGGCGATCCTGGCAACCAATACGTCGACGCTCGACGTCGATCAGATCGCTGCCGCGACCGCGCGCCCGCAGGATGTCATCGGCACCCACTTCTTCAGCCCTGCGAACGTGATGCGACTGCTCGAGATTGTGCGAGGGAAACAGACGAGCAAGGATGTGCTGGCGACTGTTATGCAGCTCGCGAAGCGGTTGAAGAAAGTGGGCGTCGTATCCGGAGTGTGCGATGGTTTCATCGGCAACCGGATGCTGGAGCAGTATCTTCGCCAATCAATGTTTCTCGTCGACGAAGGCGCCTCGCCAGAGCAGGTCGACGCGGCAATGGTTCGATTTGGCATGGCAATGGGTCCTTTTGCGGTGGGTGATCTCGCGGGCCTGGACATCGGCTACGCGATTCGCCAGCGCCGTTACGTTGAGAAGCCGCATGTCACTTACAGCCGAGTCGGCGACCGCGTTGTCGAGCTTGGGCGTCTGGGACAAAAAACCGGCAAGGGTTGGTATCGCTACGAAGCGGGCGATCGCACTCCGCTGCCGGACCCGGCAATATCCGAGCTGGTGACGCAATATCGAAATGAGATCGGCATGCGCCCGCGCCCGATTACCGACGACGAGATCGTGCAACGCTGCGTCTACGCGCTGGTCAACGAAGGCGCCCGGATTCTCGACGAAGGAATCGCACTTCGCGCGAGCGACATCGACGTCGTCTATCTGACGGGCTACGGTTTTCCGGCGGCAAAAGGTGGTCCGATGTTTTATGCACAGACGGTCGGCTTAAAAAATGTCGTCGATTCGATGCGGTGCGTTCGCGCAGAACGATCATGCCGATCCGAAGTTTTGGACACCTGCGAAGCTTTTGCAGGAAGCGGCGCCATCCGGCAAGTGGCCACGGTAGTTTGATGCGCTTCAATGCCGCTTAAGAAGCTGTTCGACCTGACCGGCAAGACCGCGTTGATTACAGGCGGCTCACGCGGGCTCGGACTGCAAATTGCCGAGGCGCTGGGCGAAATGGGCGCTCGACTCGTCATATCCGCGCGCAAGGTCGACGAATTGCAAGCGGCATGCGGACACCTCAGCGAGCAGGGTATCAACGCGCATGCGATCGCTGCGGATGCATCGAACCCAGCGGACATTGCGCGCCTCGCCGCGGCCGCCCGGGCGCATTTGGAAGAAATCGACATCCTTGTCAACAACGCCGGTGCAACGTGGGGAGCGCCGGCCGAGGAGCACCCCCTCGAAGCGTGGGACAAGGTGATGAATCTGAACGTGCGCGGCATCTTCCTTCTATCGCAGGCGGTCGGCCGCGCTTCGATGATTCCACGGCGATCCGGGCGGATCATTAACGTAGCGTCGATTGCCGGTTTGTCGGGCAACACACCCGGAACGATGAGCACGATTGCCTACAACACGAGCAAAGGTGCGCTGGTGAATTTCACACGCACGCTGGCCGCTGAATGGGGCAGGCACAACATCAATGTCAATGCAATTGCGCCTGGTTTTTTTCCTTCAAAGATGACGAGAGGTGTGATCAAGGAGTTCGGGGAAGAGGCTCTCGCGCGTCTGGCACCGCTGAATCGTCTCGGAGATGACGAGGACCTGAAGGGCGCCGCGCTGCTGTTCGCGTCGGACGCAGGCAAGCACATCACCGGACAAATTCTCGCCGTCGATGGCGGCGCAACGTCGTACTGAGGCTTCGTATGCCCACAAATCGCAGAATTGTCTTGGCAAGCCGCCCCAAGGGCGTGGCGACAACATCAAACTTCCGGCTCGAAGAAGTGCCCGTACCGACATTGCAGCAAGGGCAGTTTCTCGTTCGCAATCACTGGCTATCACTCGACCCGTACATGCGCGGGCGAATGAACGAGGGCCGGTCTTACGTCGATCCACAGCCGCTCGACCAGGTGATGCTCGGCGGCACTGCCGGAGAAGTGATCGAATCGCGCAACCCGGCATTCGCGGTCGGAAGCAAGGTGGTCGGTTATCTCGGCTGGCAGGAACGCGCAGTGTCCGACGGCACCGGAGTGTTCAAGGTGGACACGCGCCACGTTCCGTTGTCGGCGTACCTCGGGTCAGTGGGTATGCCCGGCGTCACTGCCTGGTATGGATTGAATCGCGTGATTGATCCACGCGATGGCCATACGATCGTTGTCTCAGCCGCCAGCGGCGCGGTGGGCAGCGTCGTTGGCCAGCTGGCGCGGATCCGTGGCCTTCGCGCGATCGGTTTCGCCGGGGGTGCTGAGAAATGCCGCTACGTCACCGAAGAGCTGGGTTTCGACGCATGCATTGACTACAAATCCGAGAGCACGCCCGAGGGACTGAGTAAGCGCCTAAAGGAAGCCGCGCCGAACGGTGTCGATGGCTATTTTGAGAATGTGGGTGGCGCAGTGATGAACGCCGTGTTGCCGCGGATGAATACCTACGGGCGCATTGCGTTATGCGGCCTGATCGCCGGTTATGACGGGCAGCCGATTCCGATTGAAAATCCGACGTGGTTTCTGATCAGTCGCCTGACGATGCAGGGTTTCATTGTCACCGAACACATGGACGTGTGGCCCGCGGCGCTTAAAGAGCTCGGCGAGCATGTTGCCGCCGGGCGCATCAAGTATCGCGAGACGGTCGCACGCGGCATCGAGAATGCGCCACAGGCCTTTCTCGGGATGCTGAAAGGCGCCAATTTCGGCAAGCAGCTCGTCAAGCTCGCATGAATAGCTTGGTGAACAAGGTTGCTGCAATCACCGGCGCGGCTAGCGGCCTCGGTCGGGAGCTTGCAAGATTTGCCGCGCGTGAGCGCATGCGGATCGCGCTCGCTGACGTTCAACGCGATGCGCTCGATGTCGTCGTCAACGAACTTAAACGGGCCGGGGCGGTAGTGATCTCCGACGTCGTCGACGTGGCGCAGGCCGCGCAGGTCCAGCGCTTTGCCGAACACGCTTTCAGCGCGTTCGGCAATGTCCACCTGTTGATCAACAACGCGGGCGTCGGAGGCGGCGGCTACATATGGGAAAACACCGCGCGCGACTGGCAGTGGGTCATGGGTGTGAATCTGATGGGTGTGGTACATGGCGTGCAGCACTTTGTTCCGCGCATGCTCGAGGCGAACAAGCGAGGCGAAGCAGGGCATATCGTCAACACAGCTTCGATCGCGGGATGGCTGACGGCACCGCTGATGGGTGTCTACAACGTATCGAAGCATGCCGTAGTGGCATTGTCAGAGACGCTGTACCACGACCTGCGCCTTGCGCAGTCGTCGCTTGGCGTGTCGGTGCTATGCCCGGCTTTCGTCCCGACCGGAATCGCGCTCTCGCACCGTTACCGACCGGCCGAGTTGTTGAACGCTGACGCGCTGACGGCCTCGCAAAGAATCGCCCAGAACGCAACCGAGAAAGCCGTTGCGGGCGGAAAGATCACCGCAGAGCAGATTGCCCAACTGACGTTCGATGCGGTACGTGAAAATCGCTTTTACGTGTTTACCCACCCGCAGATTTTGCCGTCGGTGCGAGCACGTTTCGATGCGGTCCTGAGTGGCGCCGCGCCGGCCGACCCGTACGCATCGCGCCCGTCCTCTAGGCCACCGACTCCGACTTGACCCTGTCCCTGAGCCTTTCGCCCTGGCTGCGCGATCATTGCTCAACCGGAAGTCGGCGCGATGTCAGAATGGTGATCACTTACCTGGAATGGTTGCCATGATGTCCGTCGCCCGCCGCTGGTTTACCGCCGTTGTCTTGTTGGCCGCACTTGGAGTCGCAAGCGCACAGACACGGCTCCCGCCAGGTGTCACACGTGGTCCAACGGTGGAAGGCATCACCGAGTACCGGTTGGCAAACGGCTTGCGCATCGTGCTGTTTGCGGATCAATCGAAGCCGACCGCGACAGTCAACATCACTTACCTGGTCGGCTCGCGCCACGAGAACTACGGCGAAACGGGCATGGCGCATCTGCTTGAGCATTTGATCTTCAAGGGCTCCAAGAATTTCCCCAATCCGGACACCGAGTTCACGCGGCGGGGATTTCAGAACAACGGCACGACTTGGCTCGATCGCACCAACTACTACTCGACGTTTCAGGCGACGTGACGACAACCTGAAGTGGGCGATCGACTGGTCCGCCGACGCGATGGTCAATTCATTCATCGCGAAGAAGGACCTCGATTCCGAGATGACCGTGGTCCGGAACGAATTTGAGAGAGGCGAGAACGACCCGACACGCGTGATGCTGACACGCATGCAGTCGATGCTTTACGACTGGCATAACTATGGCAACTCGACGATCGGAGCGCGTTCGGATATCGAAAATGTTCGCATCGAGAATCTGCAGGCGTTTTATCGCACGTACTACCAGCCTGACAATGCAGTACTGATCGTTGCAGGCAAATTCGACGAGGCGAAGGCGCTCGGCTGGATTGCACAGGCGTTCGGGAAAATTCCGAAACCAAAACGCTCGCTACCTATTTTCTGGACAGTCGAGCCGACGCACGATGGCGAGCGCACGTTCGTTGTGCGACGGCCAGGCGAGGTGCAGTTCGTGATGGTCGGCTATCGCGTTCCATCCTCGTTGAACCCTCACTCGTTGGCGGTCGGTATTGCGGCAGAGGTTCTTGGCGATACGCCGAATGGTCGCCTGCACCAGGCGCTGGTGGCGAGCGGCAAGGCCGCGCAAGTTTTCAATTTCAATATCGACGCACGCGAACCGGGCTTCGTTCTCTTCGGTGCGGTCGTCAAGAAGGGAGAGCCGCTGGATCCGGTGCGCCAGACGATGATCGACGTCATCGAAGGAAGCTGGTCGAAGAACCCGGCCGCAGATGCCGAGCTGAAGCGTCAGTTGCAAAAGCAGCGCACATCGTTCGACCGCGCACTGGCCGATCCGCAGGCGTTCGGCGTCGGACTGTCCGAGTACATCTCGCTCGGCGATTGGCGTCTGTTTTTTCTGCAGCGCGATCAGTTGGCCAAGTTGACCGCGAGCGAGGTCGATGCGGCGGCACGTAGATATTTCGTGCGCGATAACCGCGTCGTCGGTTCGTACATTCCGGAAGACGCGCCGCTGCGTGCCGAGATTCCTGCTTCACCGACGCCGACGCAGCTGCTCGCTGATTACAAGCCGTCTGAAAAAGGAGCAGTGTCGGAAGCGTTCGTGCCCATCGCAGGAAAACATCGACAAGCGGACACGAGTACTGTCGTTCGGAGATTTGAACGTCGCGCTGCTGCCTAAGCAAAACCGTGGCAGTACCGTCAATGTGCAGACGCAATTTCAGTGGGGAAGTGCGGAGTCGCTGGCGGGTCGGATGATCGAGAGCGACCTGGCGGCGGGGATGCTTGGGCGCGGCACGGACAAGCTGACGCGTCAGCAGATCGCTGACGAAATGACCCGTCTGCAGATGACAGGTGGGCTGACAGGATTTCAGACAACGCGGGAGAACCTGCCCGATGCGCTTCGATTGCTCGCCCACGTGATGCGCGCCGCCAGCTTTCCCGCCGACGAATACGAGCAACTGCAGCGTCAGGTCGTTACATCGCTGCAGGCTCAGCTCGACAACCCGGAGACGATTTCGCGCGATGCGCTCGCGACGCATTTCAATACGTATCCGCCGGGCGATCCGAGACACTACATTCCGTTGCGCCCGCGAATCGACGCAGTTGCGAAGACACCGCTCGAAGCGGCCCGCAAGTTTCACAGCGACTTTTACGGAACAGCACGCGGCGAAATCGCAGTCATTGGCGATTTCGATTCGAAGCAGACCGAAGCTCTGGTCAACGAGTTGTTCACCGATTTCCGCTCGAAAGCGCCGTACGCGCGCCTTGATCGCGAGTATCGCGAGGTGAAGCCGGCGCGGCTGACGATCGACACGCCCGAAAAGGAAAACGCTTTATCCGCGGCCGCATCGACTTTCCGCTGCGGGACGACGATCCGGATGCGCCGGCGCTGGTTATCGCGAACGATATCTTTGGTGGCGGGGCAGGTATGTCCAATCGTGTAATCGAGCGGCTTCGTCAGCGCGACGGCGTCAGCTACGGCGCCGGCACTGGTCTCACACTGGGTTCACGCTATCGAGTCGCGTCGTGGACGCTTGGCGCGATCATGGCGCCGCAGAATGTTGCGAGGGCAGAGCAGGCGCTGCGTGACGAAATCGAACGTGCGCGTCGTGATGGCTTCACCGCCAAGGAAGTCGAAGACGCGAAAAAGGGCACGTTGCAGGAGCGTGCGACCAACCGATCGCAGGACAGCGTGCTTGCTGGCGCATGGACTGCGAACATGGACCTGGGTCGCACGTTCGCGTTTTCAAAACAGTTCGAGGATCGGATGCGGGCGGTGACCGTCGAGCAGGTGAACGCAGCGTTCCGCAAGTACATCGACCCGGCGCGCATGACGTTCGTCATCGCAGGCGATGCGAAAAAGGGCGCGAAGTAATGTATGCCGACTTCCGGCACCGCGTGCCGTTACGCGTGCGCTGGGCAGAAGTCGACAAGCAGGGCGTCGTCTTTAACGCGCACTACCTTCTTTACTGCGATGTATGCGTGACCGAATACTGGCGCGCGGTAGGTATGCAGTATCCAGACGAATTCGTCTCCAAGGGCAGCGACCTTTTCGTACGCAAGTCGACTGTTGAATATCTTTCCGCCGCCTATTACGACGACGAGCTCGAGGTTTGCGGGCGCATTGCCCGGCTTGGGAATAGCAGCTTGCACTTCGTCGTCGAAATTTATCGGCGCAGGCAATACGAAGCCGTTCTGGTGACCGCGGAGTTGATTTACGTGCACACCGAGCTGGTGTCACGCACGCCGCAATTCATTGCGCATGAAATGCGTGCGCGAATCCGCACATTCGAAACCACCGTACCCGAGGATGGCGCGGATGCGAATCGAGCTGGGTGACTGGCAAAGCATGCGCCAGTGGGCCGAGCCGCTGCGCTTTGCCGTTTTCGTGGAAGAACAGCGCGTGCCAGCAGAGATCGAGCTCGATTCGTTCGATCTTCTATCTGTTCATGCGGTTGCTTTTGATGCAAGCGGCAATGCGGTCGGCACGGGCCGCCTGTTACCCGACGGACATATCGGGCGTATGGCCGTGGCGAAGCCGGCGCGCCGAGGGGGCGTCGGTAGCGCCTTGCTCAAATCCTTGATGGACGAGGCCAGGCGTCGCGGCCACAAGCACGCGGTGCTGAGCGCACAAACGCATGCAACTGAGTTTTATCTAAAGCACGGTTACTTTGCGTACGGAGACGAATATGACGACGCAGGGATTCCGCACATCGATATGCGATGCGCTCTGTGACTATCCAGATCCCGGGGCCTTGATACGTGCCGGGCTCGCCGCCCGATCAATTGTGAACTCGTAGTGCCGGTCGAAGAAAAGCTGCGGATCGGTCTTGTCATAGCTACGTTCGAAAAAAGTCGTGAGGCCGTCGTTGCGAACGGTGATCACAGTACTGGCCCGCGTCCCGTAACCGTTGGCGCGAATCTGAATTGCCGAAAGCGCACGTTCCCATTCGTACGGAACACCGGTCGATGGAAGCTCGGAGTCGCGCGCAAGCTCACGGTTCTCCAGCAGCCGCACCAGCGCGTCCACATCTACTCTCGACGCGATCGAGCACGCGAAGCGCGTCACGGCACGCGTGACCTTCGGCCATGGCGTATCGAGCGATGCGTTCGACAGGCCGTAGACGCCCGGTGCGAGGGTGCGCGCCGGGTAACTGCCGCGATTGGTGAAGTAGTCCAGGCGCGGCTCGCTAGCACTTTCGCTGTTAGCGGCTGGCGCCACATCACCGAGCAGCAGATTAAAGCCGTTGTAGGCGCCAATCCGAGCGGTATTCGATTCCAGCCAGCTTGTTGGCGACTCAGGCGATTGCAAGGCAGAAAGAACGAGCGTTCCGCGCGACGGCGCGTGCGGGTTGCGCTCGCTCGGCGCACGCACATTAGTGAGCGCGGCAAAGCGGCCCCGGCGGGTAATGCCAAGCCATGTGCCGCCCGCTTCCTCGTCGTGTCCGGCGAGTACCGACACTGCGTGGCCCCACCACGCGGCCGGACGCGTGCGCCGCAGATAAAACTCGTCGCGATTCGCAGCCAGCACCAGCGGGTAATCCGGATGCGAGCGCCAGGCGAACACCATCAGGCACATCAAATCTCTCGCTTACTCAGTAGGATCGAACAGCACATACGGTAGCGGACGCACCGTCAAGCGCGGCCCATCGTGGCTCCGCAGATGCAGCGAGCCGGACTCGAGCCGATCGATCGGCGCTTCGAATAGCAACGCCGTGCCCAAGCTGGACGATTCAGCAGCCATCACAACGGTGCCAACGGGCTGCGCGGCATCGCTGTGATAGACGTCGGCCGCAGGTTGAACATCGGTCGCGTCGACGTCCGCGATGTTCATCCGACGCCTGAGCTTGCCCAGATACTGGCTGCGCGCAACGATCTCCTGGCCCGGATAACAGCCCTTCTTGAAGTCCACACCGCCTAATACTTCCAGATTGATCATCTGCGGAACAAACTTCTCCTGTGTTGCGGCGAAAATCGTCGGTACCGCGGCATCGATTTCGCTTAGCCACCAAAGGCTGCTCGGCCCACGCGCTACGTCGGACAGGGGCAATTGCGACTCCCGCGGCGAGGTTAGCAAGTAGCGGTCTACACCATCGGGTGTCGGCAGCAAGCGATCGACGCGCACCGTCCCGGCCGTGGTTGACGCCCACGGTGCGTCGGGCGCCGACAAACCAGCGTCGTGCAACACGTCCGTGCTTTCACCGAGAAGCGCATAAGTCGCCCACGCATCACTGACATCGGTAACTTTTGCCTTCGCACGCAGCACGAACATCGACAGTCGCTTGACAACCGAGCCGATGATTTCACGCGGCATACGCATGAACACGCCCTCATCCGTGCGCCATTGGTGAAACGTTGCAAGCAGCCGGCCCTTTGGCGTGCAATAGCCAGACAACTGAACTTTCCCAAAAGCCAGCCGAGACACATCATTCGTCAGCTGCGATTGCAGAAACGACACGGCGTCTGCGCCCGAGACGCAAACGACGCCGAGCTCCGGCAGCGGAGCCAGCACGTTAGTTTTAACGGAAGCGGCGAGGGCGGACATCGAACCTGTGTTGTCTGTAGTTGGGCGCAGACTAATATAACTGCGTCGTTGGTTAGTCGTCGTGTCTTCAGCGTCGTTCCCATGACATTTCTTCGATGACAAAACGTAGCCGTGCGCCAATTTGGATCAGCCTCGTGGTGCTCGCAGGCCTTGCACTGTTTGCCGCGGGACTGGTGGGGCGCTGGTATCTGTTCGAACGGCCGCTGCCGTTCAAATCCGATCGGGTCGAACTTCGCATTGCCGCCGGAAGCTCGGTACGCAGCATCGCGCACGTGGCGCAGGCGGCCGGCATTGAATTGAATGCAGACGCAATGGTCGCCGCGGCGCGCCTTATGGGGACATCGCAGTCACTGCGTGCGGGCCGCTATGTGGTCGAACGTGGAATCACGCTTGCGGGATTGCTATCGAAGCTGCAGGCCGGCGATGTGGTTCGCGAGCGATTGACAATCGTCGAGGGCATCGCGTTTCGCGAGCTGCGTGTCTTGCTGGCCGCGCAAACTCAGCTTAAGCAGGATTCGGCACGCATGTCGGTCGAGGAGCTGCTTAAAACGATCGGCGCCGCCGAGACGCATCCCGAAGGCCTGTTCGCACCCGAAACCTACATGTTCGACCCCGGCACTTCGGATATCGACATCTACCGCCAGGCCTACCGCGCGCAGACCAAGCTGTTGCAGGACGCGTGGGCCGCCCGCAAGCCGGACCTGCCGTACGCCAGCCCGTATGAAGCGCTAACAATGGCATCGATCGTCGAAAAGGAAACTGGACTGGCCTCGGAGCGAGCAATGATCGCCGGCGTATTCGTCAATCGACTGAAGCAGGGCATGTTGCTGCAAACCGACCCTTCGGTGATTTACGGCATCGGTCCCTCGTTCGACGGCAACCTGCGCAAGCGCGATTTGCTTGCAGACGGACCGTACAACTCGTACACGCGAGCCGGATTGCCACCGACTCCGATCGCGCTGCCAGGTCGGGCATCGATTGAAGCAGCGTTGAATCCGGCCAATACGTCGGCGCTGTACTTCGTGTCGCGCGGTGATGGCACTTCGCACTTTTCGGCGACGCTTGCCGAGCACAACCGCGCGGTCGACACCTACCAGCGGTGTTGCCGGCGATGAGCGGGCGCGGCCACTTGGTGACGTTCGAAGGCATCGATGGGTCAGGCAAGAGCACGCATATCGATGGGGTTGCCGCCACACTTCGCGCGCGCGGCGTTAATCCGCTGTTGACGCGAGAACCCGGCGGAACACCGTTAGGTGAATCGCTGCGCGACCTCGTATTGAAGCAGCCAATGACGCGTGAGGCTGAGACGCTGTTGATGTTCGCGGCGCGCGCCGAGCATCTGGCAAAAGTCATTCGGCCGGCTTTGGCACAAGGCCAATGGGTGTTGTGCGATCGATTCACCGACGCAACGTACGCATATCAGGCAGGAGGCCGCGGCATGGACGAACGTGCTATCGCAGAGCTGGAGCAGTGGGTCCATCCGGATCTGCAGCCAAGCTTGACGATTCTGTTCGATGTTGCGCCAGAAGTAGCGGCCAGGCGTCTGGCACAGGCGCGTTCAGCCGACCGGTTCGAAGCCGAGCCAATCGCGTTCTTCGGCGCGGTGCGCGCGATGTACCTGAAAAGAGCCGCTGCGAACCCGGCGCGCTTCTTCATCGTCGATGGCGAGCAGCCGCTCGATGCGGTGCGCGATCAACTCGATCACTTGATGCGGCAATGGAACGGCTGACACCGCTGCCTTGGCAGCGCGAGTTGTGGTCGCAGCTGGTGAGCTGGCGTGAACGGCTGCCACACGCCTTGTTGCTGCATGGAGGGCGCGGCCTCGGCAAGCGTCATTTGATGAACGCCTATTCGCAGTTGCTGTTGTGCGAATCTCCTGGGAAAGACGCGCCATGCGGCCGCTGCGCGGGTTGCCAACTCCTCGCCGCGGACAACCACCCCGATCTGCGATGTCTGACGCCCGCAGCACTGATGCCCGATCGCGATGATGTCGACTCCGGTGCCGAGGGCTTCCAAGCGGACCGGGCGGAAACGCGTTCGACCAAAGCCAAGCCAAGCCGTGAGATTGTGATCGACCAGGTGCGCAAGATCAGCGAATTTCTTGCGATCTCGTCGCATCGAGGCGGGCGTCGCATCGTGTTGCTGTTGCCCGCCGAAGCGCTGAATGCTCCCGCCGCCAATGCGCTCTTGAAGGTGCTGGAGGAGCCGCCGGCTGGAGTCGCGTTCCTGGCTGTGAGCGATCAGCTCGATGCGGTGTTGCCAACGATCCTGTCGCGCTGTGTATTGCTCCGCGCGCCGATTCCGACTCAGTCGCAGGCGCTCGCATGGCTGCAATCGAACGGCGTCGAGCAGGCGGAGAAAAAACTGGCAGAGGCGGGCGGCGCGCCGCTGTGTGTCGAAGGCGAATCGAAGCTCGATCCGCGCCAGGTGCTTGACGCGGCGTTGCACGATGCGCTGATCAAGCTGCTAAGTCGCGGCGGAGCGCTTACCGGAGCTGAGATTGTCAGCACCGTGCCGAAAGACATTGCCGTGGCGCCGGCGATCCGTCTGTTACAGCGGTGGGGATGGGACTTATTAGCGGAAAGACTAGCTGGACGCGTTCGTTACTATCCCCATCACCAGCGCCAGTTCGCGGCGCTCGGCCGGACGGTTGAACCTGCACGCGTCGTCGAGTGGACGGCAGCACTGGCGCAAATGCAGGCGGTCAGCGATCATCCGCTGAATGCGCGTCTGGTGATTGAATCTGCGTTGCTCGGTTACGCCGACGCGATGCGGCCACAGGGGGCGGAACCAGCGAGATGAACGACAGCGGCAAGGGCGGAAATGGGCAAGCTGCAGCACCGGGTGGGGCGCGCCCGGCGGTGCTATCGCTGTCGATCAAAGAGAAGGCTGCACTGTATGCGGCGTACATGCCGTATCTGAAAGCCGGCGGCATGTTCGTTCCAACCACGCGGCCGTACCAACTTGGCGACGATGTCTACCTGATCCTGACATTGCTAGATGATCCCACTCGGATCCCGGTAGCAGGCAAGGTGGTCTGGATCAGCCCCGCGGCCGGGGGTAACAAGACACCCGGCATCGGCGTGCACTTCCCGTCGGACGAAACCGGGCTGAATGCGCGCAAGCGCATTGAAGATGCACTCGGCGGCGCGCTGAAGTCAGCCCGGCCTACACACACGTTATAACTCGTGTTGCCGGCCTCCAGGCCGGCTTCCCTGAGTTCTATATGTTCATAGATTCACATTGTCATCTCTCATTTCCCGAGCTTGCGCACGATTTGCCGGGGGTGCTGCAACGAATGAGCGACAACCAGGTTGTCGGCGCGTTGAACGTGTGCACCACACTGGCGGAATTTCCCGCCGTGCTCGCTGTGGCTGAGCAACACACACACATCGTCTGCTCGGTCGGCGTGCATCCTGACTATCAGGACATCGAAGAGCCGACGATCGATCGGCTGCTCACGTTGGCGGACCACCCGAAGGTCGTTGCGATCGGAGAAACAGGGCTCGATTATTTCCGGTTGCAAGAGCCGCTCGAATGGCAGCGAGACCGATTTCGCACGCACATTCGCGCCGCGCGTCGCTGCGGCAAGCCGCTAATCATCCACACTCGTTCGTCGTCGGGTGACACGATCAAGTTGATGAAAGAGGAGGGCGCAGCCGAAGCAGGGGGCGTTATGCACTGCTTCACCGAATCTCTCGCCGTGGCCGAAGCCGCGATGGAGCTTGGCTTCTACATTTCGTTTTCAGGAATTGTCACCTTCAAGAGCGCCCGCGAGTTACAGGCCGTGGCGCGCGCTGTGCCGCTGGATCGGCTGCTGATCGAAACGGACTCGCCGTACCTAGCCCCCGTGCCCTACCGCGGAAAGACGAATGAACCCAGCTATGTGCCGAAAGTCGCCGAGAAGATTGCTGAGCTGAAGAGCGTCGGCATCGAGAAGGTTGCAGAAGCCTCAACGGCCAATTTCTTCAAACTTTTCAGGCAAGTGCAAGACAAACGTGATGCGAATATGCAGGAAACGCTCACATTACAGTGAGTTGCAAAATCAATCGCTTGTACGCGATCGTTAATGTGCGCTGTTATAACAAACCCGTGCCCTGAAGCGCGTTCATCGTGGTTTGCGCGAGCTCGGTGACCTGTTCGGTGACACTCTGCGACGTTGAACTGCTGGCACGCCCAGACCACATCGTCGCGCCGTTCGCAGGATCGATCAGTGCCGTTTCCGCGCCGAATGCCTGACTGACGCGCGAGCCGCCGATTGGAAAGCCGATGCCGACGCCACCACCAAAACCACCGCTGCGGTAGCCACCGGATCCGCCACCCACCCCGATTCCGATCGATGGACCGCTATCAACTGCAACCGCTTGCCCCGGGCTCAGCGTCATGCGAACAATCGCGCGCGCGCCGACACGCTTGGCCGCAGCCAGATACGGGTCATTACCGGCTGCCGGAGCTCCTGACGGCGAAAGCTGGGAATTCAGAGTGGCCTTAGCGCCACGCGACGAAACAGCCGCCGCGAGTTGATCTTCACAAATGCGTTGCACAGTCAGATCGGGCGCTTCGCACGCCACCAATACCGAGGCGCCGCGCACATTGCGCGCCCTGATACTCAGGGTTGGTCCACTGCGCGTCCATCCGTGTAGTCGCACACGAAGAAAGCAAAACTGCGGAAGAAAGAAAGAGCACTCGAATCGTGGTTTGCATGGGTACCTCGTTGCGCGAAAGCCAAGGCATTTTACGTGCCGGGGTGGTAGACGAGCCTGGCCATCTAATTTAGGTGTATGCGCATAATGTGCATTATGTTAAGTCACGTAGAACGCGTCTCTGTTTCACTTCGCTCGGCGTTTTACTATCCCTCTTCCCCGATCGGTTCTTGGGTTGGGTCAGTTGCCCTTAACAGTTCTGCTGCATTGGGTTGCGCGTTACTTTCAATCGGGCATTCAGTCCGGTCGCCAGGAGGACAAAGGCGATCTAGCTTTTCAAAGGACGCTGCCGGGAGCGAGTCAGGTCGAGCGTGTGTGATGCCCTCCTCGTACACGACTTGCTTTAACGCAAGGCGCCTCGTCCATTTTTATTAACGGAGAATCAAAAGAACATGTCACTTTTCACACGCAGTATCACGATAGTTGCGCTAGCCAGTCTGTTCGCTTTGGCCGCCGGTAATGTCTCGGCCCAGGTCGTTGTCGAAGATCGCGCCACTTGCGATCAAGCCTATAAGCCACAGGTAGGTCAAGAGGGTAAAGATGTCGTTTGGGTGCCTACGCCGGATGAGGTCGTGCAGCGCATGCTGCAAGTCGCCAAGGTCACGCCCAAGGACATCGTCTATGACTTGGGTGCAGGCGACGGCAAGATCGCAATCGCCGCGGGCAAGCTGGGCGCCCGCTCGGTCGGCATCGAATACAACCCCGATATGGCGAAGCTCGCTCAGTGTTACGTACAGGCAGAAAAACTGACTGGCAAGACGCGCATCATCCAGGGCGATGTCTTTGAGTCCGACTTCCGCGAAGCAACGGTGGTGACGATGTACCTGTTACCCGAGCTCAATGTCAGGTTACTGCCGAAGTTGCTGAAGGACCTGAAGCCGGGAACGCGCATCGTGTCGCATGCATTTCAGATGGGGACTTGGAAGCCGGAGCAGGCGCTGGATGTGGGCGGGCGGATGATTTACTTCTGGACCATTCCCGCGCCCGGTACTCCGTCATACGCGGCTGCGATGGCTGCAACCAAGTGAATGGTGCGGGTCGGCGGCCTTTAAGCAGCTACTCCGGTGCGGACTTGTGTATGTCGTCAATCCACTTCACTTCCTCGGGATGTTCAACCATTGGAATGTCGAGGTTGACGACGACCGGCTCCTGCCCGCTTCGGACCAGCACGCATGAAAGCGGCTCATCGTCGCTGGCGTTGATTTCCTGATGAGGCACGAACGGCGGGACGAAAATGAAATCTCCGGGTCCCGCCTCGGCAACGAACTCGAGCTGCTCACCCCACCGCATCCGGGCGCGGCCACTGACAACGTAAATCACACTTTCGACTGGGCCGTGATGGTGCGCTCCGGTCTTGGCCTTTGGATGGATGACGACCGTTCCAGCCCATAGCTTTTCAGCGCCAGCGCGCGCGTAATTGATGGCCGCGGCGCGGTTCATCCCGGGTGTCTGCGGCGTGTTGATGTCGAGCTCGTTGCCGTGCACGACCCGAACACCGTGATGGCGCCATTTGGACTCGGCTGGATTTTCCATGGCTTGAATGTTAGCTCCGCATCGAAGTACGGCGTGAACTCAGACCGGTGGAAGGTCAAACAGCAAAACCTCGGCGCCTTTGCCACGCTCTATTTCAATCCCACCGCCGTCCAGCATCAGCGCATCACCTGCGTTCAGAGACTGACCATTCGCCGTAACTGCTGCCCAGTGCGACGTGAACATAACCTTTGCGTCCGGCATCCAATTTCCACTGCGCCTTCTCGTCCCCATCGAATAGCCCGGCGAAGACAAGCGCGTTCTGATTCATCGACACCGACCCGTCGCGGCCATCAGGGGACGCGACCAGGCGCAGCCGGCCGCGCCTTTGCTCGACCGGAAAGTGCTTCTGCTCATAGGAGGGCGCCGCGCCGACGATATTGGGTTCGATCCAGATCTGCAGGAAGTGCGTAACGCCGGCGGGATTGTCGTTGTACTCGCTGTGACGCACGCCGGTGCCGGCGCTCATGCGCTGTACGTCGCCCGGCACAATGGTCGACGCGTTGCCGATCGAATCCTTGTGCGCCAGTGCGCCCTTCAGCACGTAGCTGATGATTTCCATGTCGCGATGCGAGTGCGTACCAAAGCCGGATCTCGCCTGTACCCGGTCCTCGTTGATGACGCGTAACGGGCCGAAACCCATGTGCTTGGCATCGTAATAATCAGCGAATGAGAAGCTGTGATACGACTCGAGCCAGCCGTGGTTTGCATGTCCGCGGTCTCGCGCCAGTCTCAGTGAAGTCATCGGGTCAACTCCGATTTGCGGTTTTCGCTTCGCGCTTCGGGAATCAGCGTGCGCATCTTTCGACAAAAGCTGCGCAGGCACACTTCACTTTGGCCCAACGGGCCCTGCGAAAAGCTCGATGACAACATTCCCTGCTGCACCCGTGTGATCAACGCAGTGTCCTCGACATTGACTTGGCGATTGATTCTCCAATTCAGGTAGCGAGCGGCTTTCATCTCGCGGCGTTCATCCGGAATTGCATAGTTGATCTCGCGAATCAACGTGCGCGTAGGTGACACGGGAAGAAACTGCATGAAGTCGATTTGATCGGGATAGATGTCGAAGGCAACATTAGGCCATAGCTTGAAATACAACCATTGCCGTTGCGCTTGCTCAGGCAAGTAGTCCACTCTCGGCAGCACTTGTTGATAAAGCCGTTCGGAAAGCTTCGGTGACGGCTGTTCGGCGATCGAACCCCACATCCGGTCGACGTATTCCGCGGCTTCGACACCATAGCTATTTCCGAACAGTCGCGTCAAACCCGGGTGCGCAACTGCAATATGAAGACCGTCGGAGTAATTGTCTGCGACATTTTTCCAGTTAACTCACGCGGCCTTAGCGTCACACGTCCCAGCGCGCGCAAGTGCTCGAAGCGATAAGGCGCGATCAACATCCTCGTACGGCGCCATCATGGCGCAACCGATGGCCCGCTACCTGAGAGGCGAACGAAGATAAATCCTCTCCAGACTTCGAGCTCGACCGGCACTAGCCCATGTGCTTCATGTCGAGGCCCGGATAGTCGCTCTTGCCCGGAACGCCGATCAGTCGCCCATCAAGCCCATAGGTCCAGCCGTGATAGGGACAAGTAAGCGCTTCGCACATCCCGCTACATCGGTCAGAAGCCGCGAGCCGCGATGCCGGCACACGTTCGTAAACGCACGCACGCATATCGTCGCCACGAACGACAACAATGCTTTCGCTCAGAAACTCAAAGGTCTGCCAGTCGCCGGGGTTGGCGATGTCGCTGGTGTGACATACAACCTGCCAGCTCGGTCGCATGACGCGCGTCATCTCGACCTCAAAAAACTGCGGGTCGCGATATGTCCAGGCTGGAAGACTCCAGCCCTCGTCGGGATCAATGCTCATTCAAACTGCGAGTGCCCTCACCCGCCGTGACGCTTCGTCAGTCGTCCGCATGCGCCGTACGCCGAGGCAACTGTTCCGCTCATGCGTAGCGCTTCTCGAGCTCGCTGAACTTTTCTGCGTCGAGCACCTTCTGCCGATCCGCAAACATCATCAGCTTCGACTCGATGCCTGCGACGGATCCGGTGTCGTGTAAATGCCGCAGCACCTGCTGCATGGCAAGTAGTGAAGCCTGTAGTGCGGCGTTGGCGTAAAGCACGACCGCATAGCCAGCCTTTGCGAGTTCCTCACGCGGCAGCAACGGTGTCTTGCCGCCAATCACCATGTTGCACAGATGAATGCCCGGCACTTCGCGCGGAATCGCCAACAGCTCTTCCTTCGTCAACGGCGCCTCGACGAACAGAAAATCAGCGCCTGCTTCCTGGTACGCGCGAGCGCGATCGAGCGCCGCTTCGAATCCTTCTACTGCGCGCGCATCGGTGCGAGCGAGAATCATCATGTCCGGATCGATGCGTGCATCGACGGCGGCCTTCAGCTTCGACACCATCTCCTGCTTCGGAATGACATCCTTGCCTTCAAAGTGGCCGCAGCGCTTCGGATACGTCTGATCCTCGAGCATGATCGCGTTGGCTCCGGCACGTTCGAGTAACTTCACGGTGCGACGTGCATTGATTGCATTGCCAAACCCGGTGTCCGCATCGGCGAGGATCGGGATACCGACCGCATCGCGCACCGCCGCGACGTGCCCGCGAGCTCGGTGACAGAGACCAGCCCGATATCGGGCATGCCGAGATAGGTGTTGGCGACCGCGGCGCCGCTCAGCATCATCATTTTGTATCCCGCCGCTTCGATCAACCGCGCAGCGAGCGCGTTGGCTGCGCCGGGCATCAGATGTCCGGCACCTGCCACCAGCTCACGGCGCAGGACTTTGTTCAGAGAATCGGTCATTCGACTTTCACATTCACTCGACGTTGCTCGCAGCAGTATGGCACTCCGTGCTGGAACTACTCGAAATCGTAGCGGTTGGTGCGGTCGCGCTCGCGTCGATATTTGACCAAGTGCCAGTGCGCGATAGATTCCGTGCACGAACTTGCCGTATGGCAGCAGCAGGAACAGCGCAAGCACGGGTCCAAGATGAAGCGCGAGCAGTGCTGGCATCCACGTCGACTCTCGCAAGACAAGCAGCATCAGGCCCGTCGCACCCGTGATCAGCAGCAGCAAGTGAAACCTGCGTCCAAAAAAATCTGTGACGGATCGTGCAGCTCAGCCGGGTCGGCGCGTTCGAAGCCACAGCAGTCCCGCGGTTCCGATCAGACCAATCCAATGCCGCCGACCGTTCCCAACAGCACCGGAGCGCTCAGCCACGGATAGGGTGCGGGCCAGGCGAGCGCGTAGTGATAGATCGATGCGACACTCGTCGAGGCCAGACACAGCAAAAATCCGTAGAACGTCAGATGATGAAATAAGGCCCGACTGCGCGCCGGTGCGTGATGCGCTTCGCTGCAGCCCTCTCCGCCGCCGTCCCAGGTACGTCAGCGCTGCGGCATCGTGCATCGCGGCTGCAGTCGCACCGCGGGGTGCCGATAAGCCTCGTGGCTCGGTAGCACGCCAGAAACCGCAAGGCACCCATCGTGATCGCAAGGCACGCAAACGCGAAGGTCAGGCCGAAGATTGCAATCAGAAAGTTGTGCGGAAAAATTGCGTAGAACGAGCCCGCGTCGGTGTACGCGCGGAAAAAGCCATCTCCGCGCCACGCGATGCCGAGCGCGAAGAACAACGCCAGCGAGCCAGCCATTAGCAGCGAGATCAGTGCCGGCTGACGACGAAAGAGTGCGCCGAGTGCTTTCGGCCATGCATACGTCTCGTATGACTCGAGTCGCACTTGCGCCAACATCCGCGGAATGTTGACCGCAAACTCGTGCGGTGGCGCGTACTGGCACGCCGAGTAACACGCGCCACAGTTGTGGCATAGATTCGCCAGGTAATCCAGGTCGATGGCGGGCGAAATCGATGCGGCGCTCGATTGCGGGAAACACGGCGCAATATCCCTCGCAGTAGCGGCACGAGTTGCAGATGCCGACCATGCGCGCGGCTTCCTGATAAACGGGCGCCCTCATTGAGTCATGCGCGCCGAGCGAGCGGCTTCCAGTCCGGCGACACGTCCGAACACCGTGCCAATAGTCATACCGATACCGGCCACGTAGCCCTGCCCCAATACGTTGCCCGCCATGATCTCGCCTGCGGCCACCATGTTGTCCGAAGGTTGTCCGTCGTTCATCAGGATGCGTGCACGCTCGTCGACGCGGACACCCAGATAAGTGAACGTGATGCCGGGCCGCAACGGGTAGCCGAAGAACGGTGGGGTATCGATTTTCTGCGCCCAATGCGTTTTCGCGGGAGCAATTCCTGCGGTCACGCAGTCGTCGAGCACGGCATGATTGAACATGCCAGGAACCACGCGCGGCATTAAAGCGGTCGACGGTCGCGCGTAACGCGCTACGACTCAATCCGAGCTTGTCGGCCAGCTCTTCGATACTCTGCGCGGATTCGCCGGGGAACACCGTCGGCATGAAGCGGCCGATCGCCTTCGAATCGATGATCGAATATGCAATCTGCTCCGGTTGCTGTGCCACGAGTCGGCCCCAGATCGCGTAACGCTTCGGCCAGAAATCTTCGCCCTCGTCATAGAAGCGTTGCGCATCGCGATTGACGACGATGCCGAGCGAGACGCAGTCGACTCGAGTGACAATTCCGCCGTCGAATTTCGGTGCACGCGCGTCGATCGCGACCGCGTGGCACTGCGTCGCATCGCCGACCTTCGCGACGCCCGCATCGAGCAGCGCGCGTAGGACCACGCCTCGGTTGTACGGCGTGCCGCGCACGATGAAGTTATCAGCCGCCGGCCCCCACGCTTCGCGCAGCCACTCGAGATTCGATTCGAAGCCGCCGGCGGCCGCCACCAGCGAGCGCGCCTCAATGCGCTCGGTACTCTCGCCGCGCTTCACAAGCGCGGCAGCGAAATGCCCACGTTCGATCTCGAGAGAGACAACTTCGGCGCCGTAGCGCACCTGCACGCCGAGCGCTTCGGCTGAACGGTAATACGCATTCAACAGTGCCTTGCCACCACCGAGGAAGAATGCGTTGGTGCGTCCGAGATGCAGCGTTCCACCGAGCGCAGGCTGAAACCGCGCGCCGTGCTGCCGCATCCACGGCCTGACCCGCGCCGATTCACGGATCGTCAAGCGCGCCAGCGATTCATCGGTGCGGCCACCGGTAACGCGCCACAGGTCGTCCCAGTACTCGTCCTCACCGTAGCTTTCAACCAAGACATCTTCCGGTGCAGCGTGCATGCACCGCAGGTTTCGCGTGTGTCGGCTGTTGCCGCCGCGAGATTCGGGCGGTGCGCATTCGAGCACGAGTACCGATGCTCCCGCTTCGCGCGCGGTCAAGGCGGCGCATAAGGCGGCGTTGCCGCCGCCCAGCACCAACACATCAACCGTCATGACGAAGTCGCTCACAAACGTAGCGAGCGACTCTAGATTGCCGCGAGGAGCGGACACGTACAAGGGTTACGGCGAGCACCGCAGTGGCAAGATCGGACGCACCGTAGTTTTGGAGATGACTTCTATTCGATCACGATGCCGGCGCGCTTTACTACGTCCTCCCAACGCGCCTGCTCTTTCTTGATGAAGGCGGCAAAAGCGTCGGGGCCGCCCTGCCCTGCGACTGCGTCGTCCTGCGCGAAGCGCTGCGTGATCATGCTCGACTTCAACGCCTTGCTGATTTCCGCCGACATCTTGTCGATGATTGGCTTGGGCGTTCCAGCGGGCACCATCACACCGTACCACTGCGAAGTCTCGAAGCCCGGAAATCCCATCTCGGCCACCGTCGGGACATCGGGCAGCGACGAGATGCGCTCCGGCGTTCCGACCGCGATCGCGCGCAGCTTGCCGCTCTTGATGTGCCCCATCAGCGCGGGTGACCCGGCCGACGATGCTTCGGTCCGTCCCGCGAGCAAATCCTGCAGCTGCGGACCCGTGCCTCGATAAGGAACGTGCACGACAAAGATCCCAGTCACCGATTTCAGATACTCAAACGCCAGATGACCCGCGCTGCCGTTACCCGCCGAGCCGTAGTTGAGCTTGCCGGGATTCTTCTTCGCGTAGTCGACGAACTCCTTGAAGTTTTTCGGCGGCATGTCGCTGTTGACGACGAAGACATTCGGCACACGCGCCAGCAGCGCCACCGGCAGGAACGCCTTGTTGACGTCGTACGGATGCTTCTTCATCGCATACGGATTGACGGCGAGCGTGCCGACGTGACCCAGAATGATCGTATAACCATCAGGCGCGGCACCTGCGACTTCCTGCATCGCGATCGTGCCGGCGCCTCCGGGCTTGTTCTCGACATACACCGTCTGGCCGAGTTGCTTTGTGAATTCCTGTGCGACGCTGCGCGCAACGATCTCAGAGCTGCCGCCGGGTGCAAACGGCACCACGAAACGAATCGACTTGGTCGGCCACTCCTGCGCACTCGACGGTGCTCACAAACACTGACAACAGCACCGGCAAGCACGAAAGCCATCGCTTGAACATAAACTCTCCTTTCATTGCGCACGACTCGATACGTGCGCGACGCCCGTAACTTACAACATGACACTGTTAAGTGACCTGGTCGATGCTTCGAGCGGGTGGGTAGCACGGCAAGCCGGCGCTCGAAGATCGCAGAGATCGTCGCCCTGCTGCGGCGTCTGCAGCCCGAAGAGATCGATATCGGCGTCGCATTTCTTGCCGGCGAACCCTGCAGCGAAAAACCGGCATTGGCTATTCATTGATCGAAAGCGCGCGCGTAGCGCCCGCGGCCTCACTCCGACACTGGACTTGCTTCGGTGAACCGCACGCTGGATCAGATCGCCGGCACCACCGGGCGTGGCTCGATCGCCAGCGCGAGCACGACTGCTGAAGGAATTGTTTGCCGCTCGCTACCGAACGCGAGCAGGCATTTATCGCGAGGCTGCTGCTTGGCGAGCTGCGACAAGGTGCGCTGGAAGGCTTGATGATCGAAGCGGTGGCGAGCGCAGCGCGAGCTTCCCGCGGTCGACGTTCGCCGCGCGGCAATGGTCGCGGGTGGCATCGCCGCCGTTGCCACCCCGGCGCTGACGCTAGGTCGCGAAGGGTTGCAAAAGTTTTCCATCACAGCTGTTTCAACCGTTGGCACCGATGCTCGCGCAGCCGGCCGACGACATCAGCTGACGCCCTCGCCCGCATTCCAACCGCGTCGATCGAGTGGAAGCTCGACGGGCCCGCGTGCAGGTTCACAAAGCCGGCAACGTGGTGCGCGTGTATTCCAGAACCGGGAACGACCTGACTCCGGCGGCGATCGAGATCGTCGAAGCCGTGCGAGGCTCTGACGCCGAAACACTGATTCTCGACGGCGAGGCAATTGCATTGAGAAGCAACGGCACGCCCTACCCGTTTCAGGACACGATGCGCAGGTTCGGCCGCGTACTCGATATCGATCGAATGCGCGAAACGATGCCGCTGTCGGTGTTCTTCTTCGATTGTCTGCGCATAAATGGTGACGATCTGGTCGGCCGGCCCGGCAGCGAGCGTCTCGCGGCGATGGCCGCGATCGTCCCGCCGTCGATGATCACTCCGAGGATCGTGACATCGGACATCGCGACCGCGCAGGCGTTTTACGACGACGCCGTGCTACGGCAGCACGAAGGCGTAATGGTCAAGGCAATCGACGCAGCATACGAACCGGGCCATCGCAGCGCCTCCTGGCTGAAGGTCAAGCGCGCGCATACGCTCGATCTCGTGGTGATCGCCGCTGAGTGGGGCCACGGCCGGCGCAAGGGCTGGCTGTCGAACCTGCATTTGGCAGCACGCGATCCGACAACAGGCGGCTTCGTGATGCTCGGCAAGACATTCAAGGGAATGACTGACGCGATGCTGAAATGGCAAACTGAAGAGCTGCTCGCGCGCGCGATCAGTCGTGACGAGTGGATCGTGCGCGTCAGGCCGGAGCTGGTCGTCGAAGTCACATTCAACGATCTGCAAGGCAGCTCGCGCTACCCTGCAGGGCTTGCGCTGCGGTTTGCGCGCGTCAAGGGTTACCGTACTGACAAGGTGCCTGAGCAAGCGGATACGATAGAGACCGTGCGCGCCATTTACGCAAGCCAGGCCGCGCCGCATTCGGATCAAGAGCTTTGAACTCGCTCGCACGCACGATGAATTAACAGTAATGAAACCTGCGAAATCGCATCCGAGATAAACATTGACTGACGCTGATCAAACCAAGTCAGCCCGCCCACGCAAGAAGACGGCCGAACAACTGCGGTCGCATCGTTGGTACGGCGCCGAAGATATGCGCGCCTTTGGCCATCGTTCCCGCACCGCGCAGATGGGCTATGACCGCAAGGATTACGCGGGCAAGCCGGTTATCGCAATCATCAACACCTGGAGTGACATCAACCAGTGTCATTCGCATTTCAAGCAGCGTGTTGAAGAGGTCAAGCGCGGCGTGTGGCAGGCGGGCGGCTTTCCGGTCGAGATGCCGGCGATGTCACTGTCCGAGCCGTTCCAGAAGCCTTCTGCGATGCTCTATCGGAATTTCCTCGCGATGGAAACCGAGGAGCTGCTGCGCTCGTATCCGGCCGATGGTGCTGTCCTGATGGGTGGATGCGACAAGACAACGCCGGGCCTGATCATGGGCGCGACGAGCATGAATCTGCCGACGATCTTCATGCCTGCCGGACCGATGCTGCGCGGAAATATGCGCGGCCAGCCGCTGGGCTCGGGCAGCGACACATGGAAATACTGGGCTGAGCTGCGTGCAGGCAACATCACTGAAGAAGTGATGAAGGAAGTCGAAGACGGCATCGCGCGCTCGCCGGGTCACTGCATGACGATGGGTACCGCCTCAACCATGACCAGCGCCGCTGAAGCGCTTGGATGGACGCTGCCGGGTGCCGCTTCGATTCCCGCGGTGGACGCCAATCATCAACGCATGGCCACCGAGTCCGGCAGGCGCATCGTCGAAATGGTGTGGGAGGACTTGAAGCCGTCGGATTTCCTGACCGTGGCGTCGTTCGATAACGCAATTACCACGGTGCTGGCACTCGGCGGCTCGACCAATTCGCTGGTGCATTTGATTGCGATGGCACGTCGCGCAGGCATTGACCTAATGCTCCAGCGCTTTGACGAACTCTCGCGCACTACCCCGCTGCTCGCGAATCTGCGCCCTGCAGGGAAATATCTGATGGAAGATTTCTACTATGCGGGGGGCCTGCGTGCGGTGCTCGCCGAACTTGGCGGATTGATCAACGCTTCCACGCAGACCATTAACGCGAAGACGTTGGGGGAAAACATTGCGGGCGCCGAGATCTACAACGACGATGTTATTCGCCGTCGCGACAAGCCGGTGCTGGCCAACGGCGGCCTGGCCGTGCTGACCGGCAACCTCGCGCCCGATGGTGCGGTAATCAAACCGGGCGCGATGGAGCAACAGCTGCTCGTGCACCGCGGTCGAGCCGTCGTATTCGACAATTACGATGACCTCGCCGCGCGCATCGATGATCCTGCGCTCGATGTTGAACCGGGGTCGGTGCTCGTGCTCCGCAACGCCGGGCCGATTGGTGGACCCGGCTTTCCCGAGTGGGGCCAGCTGCCGCTACCGAAGAAAATGCTGGCGCAAGGCGTGCGCGACATGGTGCGGATTTCGGACGCGCGCATGAGCGGGACCAGTTACGGCGCGTGCGTTCTTCACGTGGCGCCGGAAAGCGCAGTGGGTGGACCGCTGGCATTGGTTCAGACCGGCGACGAGATCGAACTCGACGTGCCGCGGCGCGCGCTGAACCTTCTTGTCGATGGCGCTGAGCTGGAACGTCGCAGGCAAGCAGTGGCGTGCACCACCGAAACATTACGAGCGCGGCTACGGCGCGCTATTCTCGCGTCACATCACACAGGCCAATGACGGCTGCGATTTCGATTTTCTGGAAGGGACGAGCGCGATCCCGGAGCCGCAGATCCACTAGCGGCCTCTTATAAGCACAGAACCACAAGGAGACCATGATGACAATGAATCGCATTTTACGAATCAGTTTCGGCGGGCTGCTCGCATGCAGCTGCATTGCTCACAACGCCGATCGTTCAAGCGCAGGCATATCCAAACAAGCCGATCAAAATTATCGTGCCTTATCCACCCGGGGGCACGTCGGACATTCTGGCGCGCGCGATCGGGCAGAAGCTCACCGATTCGCTCGGCCAGACGATCGTCGTCGAGAACAAGCCGGGTGCGAATGGCAACCTCGGCGCGGACTTCGTTTCGAAGAGTGCTCCCGATGGATACACGCTGCTCCTTGCAGATATCGGCGCACTCGCGATCAGCCCGAGTCTGTACAAGCTTTCGTTCGACCCGGCCACCGATTTTTCGCCGGTAACGATGGTGGCGTATTCACCGCACATCCTCGTCGTACATCCTTCGGTTCCGGTGAACAATACAAAGGAACTGATCACGCTCGCCAAGTCGAAGCCGGGCAAGATGAACTTCGCCGCTTCGAGCGTTGGTAGCGCGCCGCATCTGGCCGGGATCGAGTTCGCGTCGCGCGCCGGAGTCGACTGGGCCTACATTCCATACAAGGGAGGCGCACAGGCGATTACCGACATGGCGGGTGGCCAGGCCGACGTGATGTTCAACGGCATGTTGGCGACGTACCCGCATGTGAAAAGCGGCAAGCTGAAGATCCTCGCGGTTTCCAGCAGCAAGCGGATGAGCGCGATTCCCGATGTGCCGACGGTTGCCGAATCTGCGGGACTCGAGAATTTTCAGACCGGCTCGTGGCAAGGCGTGGTGGCGCCGCCGAACACACCGAAAGAAATCGTTGCGCGCCTCGGCACGGAGATCACAAAGGTCCTGAATACGCCAGAAATGAAAGAGCGCCTCGCTGCGCAGGGCGCGGAAGTGCTAACCAACACGCCCGAGCAGTTCTCCACGTTTATTCGCGACGAGAAAGCGCGTTGGGCGAAAGTCGTCAAGACGGCAAATCTGAAACTCGAATAGGAGATAGCGTGACCACCCTCGATACCCGATTGCCCGGGCTGCTGAAGGGCAGCAAACCCCTGTTCGGCATGTTCGTCGGTATTGCGAGTCCCGCGATCGTCGAGATGTGCGGGCACGCAGGATTCGACTTCGTGATCCTGGACAACGAACACGGCCCCGCCAGCATTGAAACCACCGAACATCTGATACGCGCCGCGCGTTGCGTGAACATGATTCCGATCGTTCGCACGATGGAAGCGGATATCTTGCGCATACTCGATATCGGGGCGTCCGGCATCCAGGTGCCGCAGGTGAATACCGCAGAGCAGGCTCGCCGCATCGTCGCCGCCGCGAAATATCCTCCCGTCGGAAATCGCGGCGCAGCCTTTTCTCCGCGCGCGGCGGGCTACGGTTTCTTCGGCGGTCCTGCGCACGCGAAAGCTTCCAACGAAGGGATTGGTGTCATCCTGATGATCGAGACGCTGGAAGCGCTCGGCAATCTGGATGAGATCCTAGCGGTGCCCGGCATCGACGCAGTGTTCATCGGCCCGAACGATTTGTCGTTCGCAATGGGGCACGAGGGGAATCAGAGGCATCCTGACGTCATTGCCGCGATCGACGGGGCGATCAAGAAAATCGCGGCGACCAAAGTGGCGGCGGGCTTGATGACGATTCCCGGTTGAAGATCAGCGCAAATATGCTGCACTCGGCGCGCGCTACCTGACGACGCAGATCGCAGCGGTGATCGGTGGCGCATTGAAAAGCACCGTCACAGCGATGCGTGCGCCAGGATGACCGTTTCACAGCCAGCGGCGAACTCTCCGCTTATATGCCAAGTAGGTCTCGCCAAACTTTCGCTCAAGATAAGCCTCCTCCGGCAGGATCGCTAACTTTTGCAGCAGCCAAGCGCAAACCGGAGTCAAGATCAGAATCCACAGGTTCATCAACGCTACCGCGATGCCAATGCAAACAAGCACCATTTGCAGGTACATCGGATTGCGTGTGAAACGGAACGGGCCGCGCTCGACAATCTCCGTAGTGGGCTTCCAAGGGTTCTCGCTTTGCCCTGTTCGCCGGAGTTGTACAACAGACCGCCAGCCGAGACCGAGCACTGCGCCAGCCACGATCAAACCACCCATCCAATAGCGTTCCGGTACTGGAAACTCGAAGCCAAGCTCAATTGGCCAGAGGCGATTGAGCGCTACTCCAGCTAACACGGTCAGCAACGGTATGGCGGGAGGGAATATCCGGACTGCGGCTGCGTCTCTTTCGTGCTTAGGGTTCATCTGTGCTCCATCGCACCGCGCGGCTCAAAGACAGAGTTGTGCCGCCGAACGAGGTGCGCAGCGCGGTGGTGTAGGCATCGGACAACACGCGGCGTTAGGCGGCATCGTTGCTTTGAATGTCGGTGGCAACGCCTGTCAGGTTGTTTCCGAACTGGTGGCCGCCACTGTTGACTACTCGCGTGACAGCGCGCGGGATTCGTGCACCGTGAAGTGCCAGGTGCGCGAACGGGACGACATCGTCGTCGCGACAATGGTAGAAGAAGATTCGCGGAATGAACGCAAGCTTCTCAGCGATATCGCGCGGCAGCTTAAGGTCATCGAAGTTCCAGCGATCCTCATCCCATGACGGGGCGGCGAGCAAGAACAGGCCAGCGATTGGTCTTTCAACCTTCTCCTCCGATAGGTACTTCAGCAGGATGGATCCGCCCACAGAGTGCGCTACCAATATCACCATGTCGGGAATGCGCGACAACTCTGAGGAGATCTGCTCTTTCCAAGCCTTTACGTTCGGATCGGCTTCACTCGGCATTCTGGGAAAGCGCACGTCGTACTTTGGGCCGAGCGCGCGCTTCAGTGAGTTTGCTAACGGCGCGTCTTCGGAGTGCGCACCCTTGCCTCCGCCCTGAATGAAGAGAACGCAAGTCTTAGTCAGTGCGTCCACCGTCTAGCAACCTCGTCGTCTGGTGGCTGACCGCTGTCGCGTAGCGAACGAAGTCACCGCGCTTCAACTTGAACGGCCGACGCCTTGGTGGCGGTACTTCTTATTGTTGCGCAACATCAAGCGTTTTGGCTCGATACGCCGATAACTTACTCATGAGCGTGATCGGCTGTACGTTGGCTCCCTGCTGATCTCTACTTCGCGGCGATCACCATGATCTCGACCAGCGCTTTCGGATCGGCGAGCTTCGCTTCGACGCAGGCGCGCGCAGGCAGATTTTTCTTATCGACCCACTCGGTCCACACCTCGTTCATCGGAGCGCGGTTACGGATATCGGTCACCCAGATATGGCATTGCAGGACTTTGGACTTGTTCGAACCGCACTTGCCGAGCAGGCGGTCTATTTCGTCGAGGATCTCCTTCGTCTGTCCCTTCACATCCTTGTTCAGGTCTTTCGCCACGATCCCCGCTAGGTAAACAGTGTCGCCATGCTCCACGGCCTGCGAAAGGATTGCGCTCTGGTCATGCCGGGTAATCGTCATCGCGTGGCTCCTGTTGGTTTTTGGTGCCATCGAGTTTATCTGCGAGCGCCTGGAACGCGACAGCGTCACGTGGTTGCGACACAGATCATTGCTCCGTAGACGAGCGCAATCGGCACCGCACTCCACAACACGCCGACCAGCGCTAGAACCGCAGCGCCAATTTGAACCGTAGCTTGCGTGGCACCCGATTCTGCCGCTGCACGACGATTGCCGGACGGCCCGGACGGTCAGCACCATCAGCATCGCGATCGCCGCCGCGCTGATGGCCCATAGCCAAAGGTTGGGCGCTGATAGCCGAGTGGTTTGAAGCGATGCAACTGCAGCGCGCACGCGACTTCGGCGCTAGCGTAAGCAGACAAAGAAGTGTGCGGCCCAGATGAACATGGGCAATGCGCCATGCAACGCGCCTGCCGTGAAGCCGTCGGCCAGCTTCGCTTCTGGCGTATCGCTCGACATCGAATGACTCGTCATCCAACGAAGCCTCGGCAGTACCTGAATCGCGACAACGATCACAGCGCCCTGCACTGCTGCGTATTGCCAAAACAAAACGATGTTGTCGAGCGTTGCGCGCGCGTTGGGCCGCAGGCGACCGCTCGCAAAGCGTGCGATCAGGTAAGCGCGCCATCAGCGTGATGACCACGACGTGCAATCCCTGATAGCTGACGAGTGTCATCACCGTCGCGCTCCACGCGTTGGCCTTCGGCTGTAAGCCCAGCATCCAGATGTCCCCACGCATTCGCAGCAAAGCCAATACCGGCGCCCGTCAGCGCGAGAGCGATAACGATGCCGAACATGACCTTGCTTCGCGTCGATATATCGGTCACATTCCATCGCCGCACGATTTCCATCAGCAGCGCACTGCCGAGCCAGGCCGCAACGCTGGCGATATCAAACCCCAGGTCAGGCAGACGCGCGCCGGCGGGCGGACACACATCCGACATCAATGAGACATGGACATGCGCGAAAGCGAATGACGCGCAGATCGTCGCGTCGACAATCAGCAGAATTACGACCGCCCACCAAGAATGCGTTCGCATGCCCGCCGCGCTGACCCGCAGCGGCGGCCGATTATCTGCCGCGTTAACGGTTGCACGAGTGCGGCGTGGGGTCGGTCTCCCATAGCCAGATCATCATCGCGACGATCGCGATGACGCCGCACGCGAATGCCGGCAAGATCATTTTCACCGGTCAGCAGCAAGAAAAAACCCGCGGTTCCGGCCGCAGCCGTGATCGGCCACCAGCTGTCGCCGGTCAAGATCAGCAGGTGCGGTCGGCCGCGCAGCGCGCGGGCTCGTCATCAGTGTCTCGCGCCGGCCCGGACGTGGTACCGGGCAACCAGTGTTGCCCCGCTTCAATCTCGTTTACCAATGATCTGCGCGTCCACAGCGGGTCGCGCGAGTCGATCTCGGGAATGCTGCGCAGGCCGTACTCCTCGTTGCCCGCCCACTCGAGCGTCGAACCTTCCACGGATTTTCGTTTTTCTTTTCCGGCTCGCCACCAGGTACGCAGCGCATCGAACATGAACAGCGCGATGCCCGCGGCCAGCATGAATGCGCCGACCGTGGACATCAGATTCAAGCTGTCGAGGCCCAGGCCGGCTGAGTACGTATACACACGCCGCGGCATGCCGAGCACGCCCGATAGGTGCATCGGAAAAAATGCGACATTGAAGCCGACGAACATCAGCCCGAATATCCAGCGCGCCAGCCGTTCGGACAACACGTGGCCGTTCAGCAGCGGCGTCCAGTGATACAGCGCGGCAAATACCGGAAACACCATTCCGCCAATCAGCACGTAGTGCAAGATGCGCCACGACAAAGTAGGTGTCGTGCACCTGCCAGTTGAACGGCAGCACAGCGACCATCACGCCGGTCAAGCCTCCGAGCACGAAGATGAACAGAAAGCCTAGAAGAAAGAGCGCCGCACCGGTGATCCGCAGCGGCCTTGCCAAAGCGTTGCAAGCCAAGCTGAAGATCTGAATCGCCGCCGGCACCGAGACCGCGAAGCTCGCGGCCGAAATCAGCATCATCCCGAGCATGCCCAGGCCAGCGGTAAACATGTGATGCGCCCACACCGCGAAGCCGAAGAATCCGGTCGCAAGCAGCGCCAGCACGATCGCGCGATAGCCCACCAGCGGCGTGCGCGCGAGCGTGTAGATCATCATCGTCACCAGCCCCGCCGCCGGCAGAAAGATGATGTAGACCTCCGGGTGGCCGAAGAACCAGAACAGGTGCTGCCACAGAATCGGATCGCCGCCGCGCTCGGCGATAAAGAACGGCCAGTCGAGCGAGCGCTCGAGCTCGAGCAATGTCGTTCCCGCGATCACGGCCGGAAACGCAAAGATGATCATCAGTGCAGTGATCAGCATCGCCCACGCAAATATCGGCATCCTGCCGAGCGTCATGCCCGGCGCGCGCGTGAACAGCACGCCGATGATCAGTTCGATCGCGCCCGCGATCGCCGAGATTTCGATGAAGCCGATTCCCAGCAGATACCAATCGGCACCGATGCCGGCCGAGTACTCGCTCGTCAGCGGCGGGTACATGAACCAGCCACCGTCGGGCGCGACGCCGAAAAAGATCGTCATGAAAAATGCGGTGCCGCCAAACGCATAGGCCCAGTACGCATACGCACCGAGCCGCGGAAACGGCATATCGCGCGCGCCGAGCATGTTCGGCAGCATGTAGACGGCGATCGCTTCGACGACCGGGATGGCGAACAGGAACATCATCACGGTGCCGTGCATCGTGAAGAGCTGGTTGTAAAGCTGAGGACTGACCAGCGTGTTGTTCGGCACCGCGAGCTGCGTGCGCATGATCAGCGCAAGCACGCCGGCAAGCACGAAGAAGATCAGCGCGGTCGCGATGTACAGCACGCCGATCTGCGTGTTGTTGACGCGCGAGAAGGAGCGCCAGCCGGACGCCGGCTTCCACGCGCGCTCGAGCTGCTCAAGCTCGCCGGCCGGGCGCGGCAGCGAGCTGGGCAGATCGGGGCGACGAGAGCTCGCGTCACTTCAGCCCATCGAGAAACGCGGCCAGAGCAGCCAGCGATGCTTGATCCAGATGATCGAAGCCCGGCATGCGCGCACCCGGTTTGATGTGCTGGATGTCGGCGACCCAGCGAGCGAAGCTGCCGGCTTCGCACCGGCAGTTCGCCCGCACCGATATACAGGCGGCTCGCCACATGCGTCAGGTCCGGCGCCGTCTGCATGGCTCTGCGCCTCGGCAATGCCGCGCACTGTGTGGCACGCATTGCAGCGCAGCTCGGTGAACAGACGCGCGCCATCTCTGTGCTGCAGCATCACTCGGCGCGATCGGCGGGTGCGCTCTGCGCAGCAAGCCATCGATCGAACTCGTCGGGTGCAACGGCAACCACATGCAGCGCCATCTTCGCGTGTTGATCGCCGCAAAATTCTGCGCAGACGCCGCGATATACGCCTGGCTGCGACACCTTGAGTCCGCAAATGCGAACCCGACCCGGAACCATGTCGACTTTGCCTCCGAGTGCCGGGACCCAAAAGCTATGAATGACATCGGCCGTCGTCATTCCCAGCAGTCACTGTTCGGCCTACCGGTAAACGAATTTCATTTGCAGAGCGAATCACCTGACCCGTTGCCGGATCGCGGTAACGCACCTCCCACCACCATTGAACGCCGGATACTTCGATGACCAGTGTCCGTCACCGGATTGCCGCAGTGGAAGGCCGCGCGCCGTCGAATAGATGAGCAACGCCGACAGCACCACGACTGGAAACGCGATGCCGCCGCCCGCGATCCAGAGCCCACGCGCTACCGCGCACCAGACGACGTCGCGCGCAAAACGAGGCCAAGCACGTCATCACGCCAATGAAGATCACAGCTGCACCAATGGTCAGAACAACCGCAACTTCCAACGAGGTCTCGGCCGATGCGTAGAGGGATTCAGCACGCGGCTTGGCCCTACCGGAGTTGCATCAGGTAAGCCGCGAGCAACTGTGCATCGGCGGGCGTCACACCCAGGTTTGGCATCAACGTGCCTGGCACGAGCGACGGCGGATCGATGATCCAGCGCATTAGGTTTTGTTCGTCATTCGGAACATGCCCCGCAATGTAGCCGCGTCGTCCGAATGATTCGAGCGTCGACGCGACGTTCCATTGGCTGCGTTGACGCCGGGAATGATGTGGCAGGCGCCGCATTGGTACTGTTGCGCCAACTGACGTCCCCGCTCGGCGTCGCTGGAGGCATTCGAGCAGGCTCCCGCTACGATCGATAGCACGATGCAAAAACCTACGCGAACCAGACTGATTGAATTCATGATCGACAGCTTACGTAAGCAACTTTCATCGTAGCCCGCTTTCTTCTGCGTTTCCCTTGCGCCTAAATTGAACAGAACCCTTGCAATGCTGTTGTCGGCTGCTGGTCGTTGCCGCTGCCGGCGCGCGGCGTTTGTGTGGAGCGGCGTCTACAACATCGCGGCAAGCTCACCTCACACGCAGGCGGTGTATTCGTTGCTCGAAACGACAATGCAGCAGTCAGTGCGCCTGCGCGCGCGCAACATCGAGCCTCCGGCACTCGACACACCCGGCGTGTTCGAGCGTGGTGCAGCGTGCTATCAGCATCGCTGCCAGCTATGTCACGGAGGACCGAGCGTGGCGCAGGACGACATCGCACTCGGGATGCAGCCGCTTCCCGGCCCACTGGCTGACGCGAATTCGCGATGGAAAGCGCGCGAGCTCTACTGGATCACGCGAAACGGCATCACGATGAGCGGCATGCCGGCGTTGGAAACTTCAGTTCGCTGATGGCGACATCTGGGCGATCGTGGCATTCGTGCAACGCTGCCGCAGCTGTCGCCGACCGAATATCGGCAGCTGATGGCGTCGAGGCATGGCGAGCGCTGCGGCATCGACGAAGCACACCGGCAGGCGAGTCAGTCCGGTGACGCCAAGCGCGGACGCACGGCAATCTCCCAATACGGATGCAACGGCTGCCACCGAATCCCCGGTATTACCGGAGCGGAGGTGATGTGGGCCCTCCCCTTGCGGGTATTGCGCGTCGCCAATTGATTGCGGGCCAGATTGCCAACACTCCGGAAGCGATGGTGCTCTGGATACGCGATCCTCAGAGCGTCGACCCTCGCACCGCGATGCCGAATCTGCGCGTTACCGAGCCGGATGCACGTGATATCGCCGCATACTCTCGCAACGTTGCTGTAAATAGGCATGTCAAATGCTCGGCAGTGCCGAGAGTGACTGCTCCGGGAAAACCCAAATGAAATGATGCGGCTTGGCTTCACTGGTGGCATGGCGGTCGTACTTCGTGTCTTCGTGCGCTGAGCCGGCGAGCACTCCGGTCACCTCGGTGTCGGTCCGACGCCGCAGTTGCCGGCACCAAAGACTCCGCTGATCCCCACGGTTCACATCGCGCCTGCTGTAGGGTGGCCTGCTGACGTGCTGCCGACTGCCGCACCTGGCACGCGCGTCGTCGCGTTTGCAAGCGGACTCGACCATCCGCGCTGGGTTTACGTGCTTCCGAATGGTGACGTAGTTGTTGCGGAGTCCAATGCCCCAAAGCGTCCCGAGCGCTCGGGTTTGTATTTCTGGGTCATGGGCAAGGTTCAGGCGCGCGCTGGAGCTGGTGTTCCAAGCGCGAACCGCATTACGTTGCTGCGCGACGCCGACGGCGATGGCGTGGCCGAAGTTCGCAGTGCCTTTCTGACGCAGCTGAATTCTCCGTTTGGAATCACGCTGGTCGGCGATCAACTGTATGTGGCGAACACAGACGCGGTGATGCGCTTTCCGTACAAGGAAGGAGAGACGGAGATCAAGACGCCTGGCACCAAGGTCGTTGATCTACCTGCTGGGCCATTTAATCATCACTGGACCAAGAACGTGATTGCCAGTCGCGACGGATCGAAGCTGTATGCCACCGTCGGATCAAACAGCAATGTCGCAGAAAACGGTTTGTCGATGGAAGAAGGACGCGCGGCGATCTGGGAAATCGACCCCGCAGCGGGAAGCCGCCGACTGTATGCGTCGGGATTGCGCAATCCAAACGGTATGGCGTGGGAGCCGACCACCGGGCATGCTGTGGACGGTCGTCAACGAGCGCGACGACTCGGCCACAACCTCGTGCCTGATTATCTGACTTCAGTTCGCGATGGTGGCTTCTACGGCTGGCCATGGAGCTATTTCGGTCAGCACGTCGACGAGCGCGTCGAGCCCAAGCGGCCCGATCTAGTTGCGAAGGCAATCGTGCCCGATTACGCGCTGGGCTCGCACGTCGCTGCCCTTGGCCTGACGTGGAGTGAGGGCAATACGTTGCCTGCTCAGTTTGCCAGCGGAATGTTCATCGGCCAGCACGGTTCATGGAACCGAAGCCACGCAGTGGCTACAACGTCGTATTCGTTCCATTTGCCGCCGGCAGACCCTCCGGTGCGCCGGTCGATGTCCTGACCGGCTTTGTCAACGCTGACGGGAAAGCCTATGGACGCCCGGTTGGCGTGGCGATTGATCGCCGCGGTGCGTTGCTGGTGGCCGACGACGTTGGCAACATGATCTGGCGCGTGACATGCGGCGGGTGCCAAGTAAGTCGGTTTGCAGCTGCATTTGCAGTATTGCGCCGATCGTTCGCGCACGCATTCGTTTGCGATAGCCAAGCGCAGGTCAGTCGAGCAGCGTGACCCGACTGTCGTCACATCGAAGTCGCGAGCAACAGCGCGAAGTCGCAAGGCACTACGGCGCGTAGCCGACACCGCCGATGCAGCGCGACGCGTCGTCGATTTAACGAACGCTTTTCGCCGCCAGGAAAATCTGCAACCAACGGGGCCGGCTCCGCAACTCGCAAGCGCGGCGCGTTACTTTGCCGACTTCATGGCGCGTACTGGAAAGTTCAGTCATTCTGCCGACGGCAGCGAGCCAGCCGCACGCGCAAAGCGCTTCGGCTACGAGTACTGCATCTGTCTCCGAGAACATCGCTTATGTTTTCAGCTCCGAAGGCACCGATACCTCAGAGCTCGCGCGGCGCGTCGTCGAAGGCTGGCAAAAGTCGCCAGGCCACCGCGAAGAACATGGTCGATCCGAACGTTACGGAAACCGCAGTTGCGATTGCTCGTAGCCCGCGAACCGATTACTACTATGCGGTCCAGCTGTTCGGCAAGCCAAAGTCACAGATGGTCGAATTCAAGGTGGCAAACCGAACCGGCGTTCGAGTTGAATACGCGCTTGACGGACAGATATTTCAGCTACCCGCGCGCGCTACGATCACCCACCAGGTTTGCAAACAACCGGTCGTTCAATTTCACGGGAAAACCCTGCAGCCGGCCTCCGGCCAGCAGCTGGTGATCGTGAACGATCAGAATGGCATGCAAGTCCAAGTGCAGTAGCGCCTCAGCGCGTGTAAGGACCGTAGCCAGCCGACGACTAATCCAGGCTTAATTTCGGTGGCGAAACAACTTGAATAGAGGATGAATATGATGACCCGACGTTCCCTGCTTACGACACTGGCGGCACTTGGATTCGGTGGAGGCGCCGCGCACACGGTGGGTGCCGACACCAAAGGTGGAAAGAGCAGCGACGGTGGCGCCGCGAAAGTTTCCTTGTCGGATGCTGAATGGAAGGCGCGACTGACGGCCGAGCAGTACCGCGTGCTGCGTCACGAGGGAACCGAGCCGCCCGGGTCAAGCGCGTTGAACAGGGAAAAACGCAAAGGAATATATCACTGCGCAGGTTGCGAGCTGCCGCTGTTCTCAAGCGCAACGAAGTACGAAAGCGGAACCGGCTGGCCGAGCTTCTATCAGCCGCTGCCTGATTCACTGGGCACCAAGACGGATTACAAATTGATTTTTCCGCGCATCGAGTATCACTGTGTGCGGTGCGAAGGTCATCAGGGGCATGTGTTTGACGACGGCCCGGCACCCACGGGCAAGCGCTACTGCAACAACGGCGTCGCGCTCAAATTTGTGCCGGCGGCAGCATGAGGCGGCGCGCTCTCTTAACCAGCGTCGCCGCGCTGCTTGCTACCGGCATCGCTGTTGCCGGAGTATTGGCACAGACGAAGCAAGACAAGCCAGCGGTTACCGCTCCTGCAGCGGGGACATGCGATCGCCACGTTCGCTGGCGGATGTTTCTGGTGTACCGAAGCAGACTTCGACAAAGTCGACGGCGTCATTTCGACCACATCCGGCTACATCGGCGGCAAGACCAAGAATCCCACCTACGACAGCGTCTCTGCCGGCAACAGCGGACACGCAGAGGCGGTGCAGATTGTCTTTGACCCGAGCAAGGTGACCTACTCGAAACTGCTCGAGTACTACTGGCGCACGATCGACCCCACGACGAAGGACCGTCAATTCTGCGATTCAGGTAGTCCGTACCGTACGGCGATCTTCACGCATGACGAACAGCAGCGCGCGCTGGCGGAAGCGTCCAAAAAGGCATTGAGTAACAACAAGCCGTTTCGCGAGCCGATTGTCACCGAGATCGTCAATGCAACGCAGTTTTATCCCGCCGAGGATTATCACCAGGACTATCACACCAAGAATCCGGTGCGTTACAAGTTTTACCGCACCAACTGCGGACGCGATGCGCGGCTGAAGCAACTATGGGGATCTCAGGCGCACAGTAACGCTTTTGTCTGTTTGTCACCGGCTGCGCGACTTTCGACGCGCGCTGTAAAGATTCATCAGCGGCGTCACCGAGATTCCGTGTAAGACGATTGACACGGCGACCGCTGTGAGCACGATCGACATCATCAGCTGTGCCGACGATGCCTGCAGCCCCTGACTCATCGCATACATCAGGTAATAGATCGAACCGATTCCGCGTATGCCAAACCAACCAATCAACAGCTTTTGGTCGCGCGGCATGTTGAGTCCGGCAAGGCCGAGCCACACAGCGATCGGCCGCACGACAAAGAAAAGCAGAACCAGGTAAACGACTGCATTTTGTGGGAGCTCGATCGACGTCACCATCGCGCCAACGATGACGACAATTGCGACCTCGACTATGCGCTCGAGCTGCTCGTTGAAGCCACGCACGGCCTGCGTCATGTAGGCGCCGGCAAGCTGCGGATCGGTGGCCAGCTCTTCCTTTCCACCGTCAGACAGCTCCGTTTCGAGTTTTTTCGCAGTCGCCGAAGCAGCTCCGGTGCGCACCGTCGTGCGTTGCGATCTCTGTAAAGCAAGCCCTGCTGCGAATACAGCAAGAAATCCGTAGGTGGCAGCGAGCTGCGCGGCGCCATAGGACAGTCCGATGAGCCCAAGCATCAGGAACTCGTCCAGGCCGACGGCTTCTTGATGCCGCGTCCGCAAGTGCAGCACGAGCTTTCCGATCGCATATCCGCACAGCACACCGATGGCCAGTCCGCCGGCGACTGGCCACACGAGATCGAGCGTGATCCAGCGACCGTAGCCGGAGCCCGAGTCGCGGAGGCCGAGCAATGCGAGGCCAAGCATTACGAACGGAAACGCGGCGCCATCGTTCAATCCGCCCTCCCCGGTGAGGCTGAACCGCACCGAGTCGCGGTCATTCGGGTCAGACAACTGAACGTCGGATGCAAGCACTGGGTCCGTCGGTGCCAGGATCGCCGCCAGCAAGATCGCCGCGCCGATCGGAAGATCAAACAACGCGACACCGAGGGCGGCCAGCAGCGCTACTGTGATCAGCATCGAGAGCGTTGCGAGCTGCAGCGCCGCGCGCCATCGATGGTCGGACCACGGTAGCGTCAGCTTCAAGCCGACCGCAAACAAAGACACCAGCACGGCCGCTTCAGCGATGATTTCGAGAACGCGATGATCGGCAATTGGATCTGGCTCGAGCAGCGCGAAGCCTGCGGGTCCGACTACGAATCCGACCAGCAGATACAGCATCGACGTGCTGAGCGGCAGTCGCTTCAACAGCGTGCCGGACAGCGCCATCACAGTGAAGATGACGCCCGCGATCAGCGCCCAGATCGCAAAGGTCACGGCGCCTTCAATGCACTACGCATGCAGCGCCGAATGCCTGCGGCGCTGACAATCTAGCGAGCAGAGCGCGCCTTGCGTTTAGCCGGCCGCTTTGCCTTGCGCGCGGTGGCGCCACTGGAGGCACGTGGACGCTCTTCCTGCGCCGACGCCATAGCCATCGCAACGCTTGGCGTGTCCATCATCTGTTGAAGCGCCGTTTGCCACTGGCGCATTGCTGAGTCCACCGTGGCCATCGGATTGGTCATGCGCTCACCGCCCATCGATAACCCAGGCAGCGCCGATGCCATTGGCATTGCGCCCTGCGTTGCGCTGCCGAAGGCATCACGCATCCGTTCCATCATCGAGTAGCTCGCGCGCAAAACATTGTTGTTCATCTCGGCAATCGCCTGCACCATCTCGCGTTGATAGCGCGTGCTCTGTTCAGCCGCCGGTCCTGCTGCTTCCGAGATTGAACGCGCCGGGTTGCCCCCGTCGCGCAAAGTCGCCATTGACTGGGCAAGTGAAAATTGCCCGCTGGCACCCGCGCGCATGGCTTCCAACGTGAGTTTCTGTAGTCGCTGCATTCCGTCCAGTGCGGCCTGTGCAATCTCTGCCGTCGCGGCCGTCTGAGCTTCGTAAAAGGTGGCAAACGGATTGGTCGTGGATGTTTTTGTCGCCATAGGGGCTCCTTATGTGGTTCGCAGCGTGCACCGGCCGCATCCGCCAAAGATACTTGCCAGCGACGCTCGGCCAGCTTACGCGGCTTTGCGCACGGTGCGTCCGGCGGACTTCTTCGCCGACTTCTTCGCCGCTTTCTTTTCGTCTGTGCGCTTGACCGCCTTGCGCGTGACCGATCCTTTCGCCTGCGCGCTGGTGCCCACGCCGTCGCCGCCCTTTCGATTCAGGCTGGCCCTCAAAGCCTCCATGATGTCGATCACCTTTGCACCAGCGGGTGCCGCCGCGCCTTCCGGGACTGTGATCTCCTCACCTTCAACCTTTTTCTGAATTTGCGCCTCGATACGCTCCTGCACATCGTCCTTGTATTGAGTGGCGTCAAACGCCTTCGACGTAATGCTGTCGATCAGTTGACTGGCGAGTGCGAGCTCCTTGGGGCTCACTTTTGCGCTCGGGCACTTCCACTTCATCGACCGGCCGCACCTCGTCGGCGTACAGCAGTTCTTGAAGGATCAGCCGATCCTCGGCGACACGGATGTTTACGAGGTACTGCTTGCCGCGCGCGGCCCAGCGCCCTATCGCCGAGCGCTCGGACTCGCGCATTGCGTCGACCAGCAAGCGATACGGCTTGGCGCCACCTTTGTCCGGACCTAGGTAATACGCCTTCTCGTAGTAAACAGGGTCAATCGACGCTGCCGGAACGAATTCGGTGATCTCGATCGCGCCGGTCGATGCCTGCTCCAGCGCTTTCAATTCTTCTTTGGTGAAGGTAACGAACCGGTCCTTTTCGAATTCGTATCCCTTGATCATCTCGTTGCGCGGCACGACGTCACCCGATTCCGCAGAGATGTATTGCTGCTTCACGCGGCCGCCCTTCGCGTCGAGCATCGTGAAAGAAACGCCGGCGCGAGGATTGGTCGCGGCATACATCTTCACGGGGATCGTGACGAGCCCGAAGGTAATGGTCACGGATTGCAGCGAGCGAGCGGCCATAAAGTAGCTTTCCGGTGGACTTGCGTCGCGCAGGCAAGCGCCAGTCCTGCAAGCCGCAACGAGCGACCTCGTGAACTATATGCAAGCAAAATCAGCCTTCTACAGCTACTTCTTAAAGTTATTTAGAACGTCTGCGTCAGGGCCTTCGGTAGAAGTCGAAAACATGACGGTTGGCAGCGTCCACCTTCCAGCGCGTCTGCTGCGCTGGTCCAAACGGCCTTGCTTCAAAGCGCCTTAGCGCGGCAATCTCGTCTGGGGCGACTCGATTGCGCGGCGGGATGTCATTCCACCCAACTAACAGCTCTCCCCCCGGCCGCAAATGCGAGTAGCACGATGTCAGCGCGGCATCTGCATCCGCTGGCGTGTTCAGCCCCCATCCCAGCACTCCGTTGCAGAGAATCAGATCGAAGTAATCCGGAGCGACGTAATGCCCCAAGTTCTGCAGCGTGTCCACGATATGGCGGCTACTTCCGTATTGCCGCCGCTTTGCAACCGGATCGATCGTCCAATACTCACGGCCCGAGAAGAACTGCTCATATTGCTGCGTGTAAGCGGCGCACCCTACAAACAGGATGCGCGAAATCTCAGGCCGCGTTGCATAGTCAGGCAGGATTACTTGCTCGAGAATGCGGCGATCTTCGGTATGCCGTTGGCTGGGCAAGCCCAGCGTGCGCCGCCCAGCCTGTATGACCGAGCGCCACAGACCTTGAATGCTCGAGACAACGGCTGCAACAGCCACGGCCAGGCCTGCCGCTAGGGAATCGTGCGATCGATGACGACTGACATTCCCTGAGTGCCTACCTTTACTTTCTCGGTGGCCCCTTCAAGATCACCACTGGCCGGAATTGCATTGCCAGAGCGCGACACACGGGCATTGATGATGACCTCGCTGAGCGCCGAAATCTTTGCCGTCGGTGCCATCGCACGTGAGTCGTCCAGCGTGAATCGCAGCGGCAGCTCGCTTACTCGGGCACGCACCACCGCAACCGGCATCCGCGACCCGTCGGCCGGCCGTGCAAATACGAAGACGGAGTCATCGGGTTTGACTTTCGCAGCGAGTGCGGGACTCAGGGTGACCGTGCCGCTGACGCTGCGCGCGTCGCTGACACCGCTTGGGTCGCCCTTCTGGATCTGCGCCACAGGCGGCATGCCTGCGAGTGAGCGTGCTTCGTCGATGCTCGCTTGCACGCGCTCGCGGATGGGCGAGTCTGCCGGCGCAGAGTCCTGTAGCCGCTGCCAAAAGCCGGCGGCGGCCTTGTAGTCCTTCCGCTCAAACGCTTCCGAGCCCGCCATTGCGAGCGCCTTCCACTGAGTAGGGTCGATCTTCAGCGCCAGCTGCACAAGCTCCATTGGCTTGCCCGCAAAGCTTTTACCCTGACTCATCGCAAGCGCGTCGGCGTAATCCGCGAGCAAGTCCGCGTCGTACGGCACCAGCGCAGTCAGCGCTGCATACGCGACGGCCGCATCCTGAAAATTACCGAGCGTGTAATGCGTGCGCGCAAGAATGGTCCATCCTTCGACGTTGTCCGGCTCCTTTTCAAGTCGCTGCTTGACCTTCGCGATCATCGCGTCGATCTGTTCTTGACTCGGCCGGTCCGCATCCTGCGCGACAGCGGCTTGGGACGATAAAGCTCCGGGCGTCCCAATCTGCCAATACAGCGCTGCCGCCGCAATCGGAGCGATCAGCGCCACGATGACTGCGTACGAATGATGCGGGCGCCGCTCATTGCGCACTGATTCAGAACCGCGCGCTTCGTCCAGAAGCCGCCGCTCCAGCTCGCTTTTAGACTCCGCGTGTTGTTCCGCTGACAGTATCCCGCGTGCCAGATCAGCATCGAGATCTGCGAACTGATCTTTGAAGATCGTGACGTTAGCTGCTGTGTGCTCGACCGAACGCGAAGTCGTCGGTCGCAGTAAGGGCCAAAGCACCCAGGCGAGCGCCAGCGCCATCATCGCGACCGCAACGATCACGAACGTAGTCACTGCGGACTTTTCGCGGGCCCGCCCAGCAGGCGTTTTGCCTCGGCGTGCTCGGCTTCCGTCAGCGGCCGCTCAACTACGCGCCGTCGGCGATTGCGCAGCGCACGCGCAAACGCAAACAAAGCACCGATTGCCAGCAATGCCGGGCCAAACCACAACAGCCACGTGTGCGGTTTGACAGGGGGCCGGTACAACACAAAGTCGCCGTATCGCGCCACCATGAAGTCAATGATGTCCTGATCGCTGCGGCCTGCACGGATCTGCTCGCTGATCTCGCGCCGCAAGTCCACCGCCAGCTCGGCGTTGGACTCGGCGATCGATTGGTTCTGGCACACCAGACAACGCAATTGCTCGGCCAGTGCCGCAGCGCGGCGGGCCCCGCTTACATCAAGCGATGCTCCCGTACGCGCGGCACTCGCGGTGCTGGTCACGAGTGTCAGCAGAACACACGCGAAAGCAGCACGCCAGTTCATCATGACTGGCGCAGCTGCTGCACCAGCGGAAGAATCTTGTTACGCCAGGCGTCTTCGGTGATCGGGCCAATCTGCTTGAAGCGAATGACGCCTGCCTTGTCGATCAAGAACGTTTCGGGCACGCCATAGACGCCATAGTCAATCCCGACGCGGCCATCGAGATCGACGATGGAGAGTTTGTAAGGGTCCCCAAATCGCCCGAGCCATCCGAGTGCAGCGTCGGGCTTGTCCTTGTAGTTCAATCCGATGATTGGGATCACATCTTTCTTTGCCAGATCGACCAACAGCGGATGCTCGATGCGGCACGCGACGCACCACGACGCCCATACGTTCAGCAGCCACACCTGACCTTGCATCTGCTGCGGCGAAAATTTTTGCTCCGGCTGCGCGAGCTGCGCCAGTTGAAACGAAGGCGCCGGCTTGCCGATGAAAGGCGAAGGCACCTCGCGCGGGTTCAATCCGAGTCCCACGAACAGAAAGCCCGCCAGTACCGCGAAGATCCCTAGCGGCAGCACGAAGCGAAGCGGCGATTTCGGTTCGCCGTCAGGCGCCTGTGAGTGATCCTCCGCAGCATCCAGCGTTCGATCGGTGGCGTCGCTCACGCTGTTACCTGTCCAGACACAACGGCATCGGCGCGCCGTGCCAACAATCGATAGCGACGATCAGACAGCGCCAGAGCACCGCCCAACGCCATCAACACGCATCCGCCCCAGATCCAAGTGACGAACGGCTTGTGATACACGCGTACGCTCCATGCCCCTGATTCCAGCAGGGCTGGATCGATCGGCTCGCCGAGCGAGACATAAATATCGCCCCACGGTCCGGTGTCAATAGCAGCTTCGGTCATCGGCATCTTCTGCACGTTGTAGATGCGTTTTTCCGGGTGCATCTTTGCCACCACATTACCGCCGCGAGAGACTTCGATGTCGCCGCGTACTCCCGTGTAATTCGCGCCGGCAAGTTTCTGAGTCCCGTTGAACTTGATGTCATAGCGACCCACCTGCACCGTGTCGCCGACGTTCATCCGCATGTCGCGCTCGACCTGATAGCCGTTGACCACCGTCACGCCGACGACAAACACCGCAATGCCGAGATGCGCGAACTGCATTCCCCAGTAAGACCGGCCTTGCGCGCGCAGCCTCTCGAACATCCCGCCGCGCACGTGACGGATCCGTTCCTTCACATTCAGTGCAATGGCCGCGACGATCCAGAATGCGAGAAACAGCCCGAAACTGATCAACGGCGTCCAGCGACCGGCCAACACCGGAACGATCAATGCAGTGACTAGGGCGACAACCAATGCCCATTTCAATCGCATCGCCAGATCGGGCAATTCGGCTTTCTTCCAGCGCGCCAGCGGACCGATTCCGATCAGGAAAACTAGCGGTGCCATCACAACGCCGAACACCAAATTGAAATAAGGAGGTCCGACCGAAGCCTTCGGCAACGCAAGAGCATCAAGGAACAGTGGATACAACGTACCAAGCAGCACCGAGCCTGCAGCTACTGCCAGCAACAAATTGTTCAGCAGCAGAAACGATTCGCGCGACACCGTCTCGAATTTTCCGCCGAGCCCGACCTTCGGCGCGCGCCACGCAAACAAGGCGAGCGATGAGCCGATCACGAACACCAGAAACGCAAGAATGAATACGCCGCGCTTCGGGTCCGTCGCGAACGCATGCACTGAGGTTAAGACGCCTGAGCGGACGAGGAAGGTGCCGAGCAGCGACAGCGAGAAGGCGCAGATGGCGAGCAGAACCGTCCAGCTTCTGAAGCTGCCGCGCTTTTCAGTCGCGGCGAGCGAATGAATCAACGCGGTGCCAACCAGCCACGGCATGAACGACGCGTTTTCTACCGGATCCCAAAACCACCAGCCGCCCCACCCCAATTCGTAATAAGCCCACCAGCTACCAAGAGCGATACCACACGTCAGAAAACACCAGGCAAGCGTGGTCCACGGGCGCGACCAGCGCGCCCATGCTGCGTCGAGCTTTCCGCCGAGCAGCGCTGCTATCGCGAACGAGAACGCAACAGAGAAGCCAACGTAGCCCATGTAGAGCATCGGCGGGTGAAACACCATGCCCGGGTCTTGCAGCAACGGATTCAGATCGCGGCCGTCGGCTGCGGCCGGAAGCAGGCGATCGAAAGGATTCGACGTCAGCAGCATGAACAGCAAAAAGCCGATCGAAATCACGCCTTGCACGCCAATCACGCGCGCAACCATGTCATCGGGCAGATGGCGCGAAAAACGTGCGACCGCGAATGTCCACCACGCAAGCATCAATACCCAAAGCAACAGCGAGCCTTCGTGCGAACCCCAGCTTGCCGCGATCCTGTAATGCAGAGGCAACTGCGAGTTGGAATTGCTTGCGACGTTGACGACTGAAAAATCGTTGACGATGAACGAATACAGCAGGCAGCCGAAAGCAACCGTAACGAACAGCGCTTGACCGCGTGCCGCGGGACGCGCGACTGCCATCAGTGCGCGGTCGCCGCGCGCAGCGCCGACGATCGGCAAGACTGCCTGCGCGGTCGCGAGCAACAGCGCCAGGATCAGCGCGAAGTTTCCGATTTCAGGAATCACGTTTCAGCGCGGTCGGGCCGGCTCAAGGCATTGCTCATGCATGAACGCAGCGAATGGGATGAGCATCGAAGTCTCATGCTACTGCAATGTCTTGCGTGCTTTCTGTGCCTGCTCGACCGCATACGCGGCTTCCGGCGGGGTGTAGTTCTCATCATGCTTGGCAAGTACTTCGTGCGCACGAAATACGCCATCGTCGCCCAGCTTGCCTTGTGCCACCACGCCTTTTCCTTCCTTGAACAAGTCCGGAAGGATTCCGGTGTAAACGACCGGAATGATCTTCGCGGTGTCAGTCACGTTGAACGACACCGTCAGTCCGTCAGGCTGGCGCTTCAGGCTGCCCTCTTCCACCAATCCGCCAACCCTGAAAGCCTTGCCCTGCGGAGCCTCTTTATTGGCGACTTGCGACGGGCTATAAAAGAAGACGAGGTTCTGCTGAAACGCCGACAGCACAAGCGCGGCTGCCACACCGAGTACGGCGAGGCCCCCAACGATCAATGTCAGTCTCTTATGGCGCGGCTTCATCGCAAGTTCTTCGTAACGGCATTTCGCGTGGTTTCCAGTTTCAATGCAGAGATCGAGTTACGGCGGCGCGTATGCAGGAGCCAGAGCTCGATTGCGATGACGGCAATGGTCGCCCCGTATGAGCCCCAGACATAGAAACCGTAGCCTCCCATCGCCCAGAAATCAGTCGCACTCGCCCAGTTCACTTGAGCCTCCCTTGCGCTAGAAGTTCCCTCGTCCATTCGGCGCGCCTCTCGCGCTCCAATACGATGCTGCGCACGCGGTGCAACGCGGCTCCGATGCTGTACATCCAGAAAGCCAGCGCCATTAGCAGCATGCCCAGCAGCATGGTTGCCGCCATCGAAGGCGAGCGCGTCAGGCTGACTGACGATCCCTGATGCAGCGTATTCCACCACTGCACCGAAAAATAGATGATCGGAATGTTGACGACACCGACCAGAGCCAACACAGCCCCAGCCTTGTCGGCGCGGCGCGGATCGTCGATCGCCGCCTGCAACGCGAGAAACCCGAGATAGAGAAACAGAAGGACCAGCTCAGACGTCAGTCGCGCGTCCCACACCCAATACGTACCCCACGTCGGCTTGCCCCACAGCGAGCCGGTAATCAATGCCACCACAGTCATCAAGGCGCCGGTTGGAGCAATCGCGCTGGCCATCATCGATGACATGCGCGTGTTCATGATCAGGCCGACTGCGGCCCAGAAGGCCATCACCAAGTAGAGAAACATCGACATCCAGGCGGCGGGGACGTGAATGAAGATAATGCGATACGACTCGCCCTGCGTCGCATCGGTAGGCGCAACAAAGAAGCCGACGTACAGGCCGCACACTGCAAGCACGGCGCCGAGCGCAAAGAACCAGGGTGTCAATTTTCCGGCAAGCGGAAAGAACGTTTGCGGTGACGAAAACCAGAAGAGACCGGGCCGCGAGCTGGAAGTCATGACGGTGCTCATCGTCACTCAACCGAAATACGAAGCGCGACTGTCACTGCCCACGGAGTCAGCACAACGGCGAACAATACGAACGCGCCCAATAAAAGGAAATAAGCGGTGACGTCGAGGCCGGAGGCCGCTGCACCGACCGCACCGGCGCCGAAAATCAATACCGGAATGTAGAGCGGCAACACCAATAGCGATGTTAACACTCCGCCTCCACGCAACCCGAGTGTCAACGCAGCCCCGATTGATCCAATCAGCGATAGCACAGGCGTGCCGAGTGCGAGCGATACGACGAGCACCAGCGTCGCCGTCATGTCGAGATCAAACACGACGCCGAAGGCGATTGCCATCACCGTCAACGGCAATCCCGTCGTCAGCCAGTGCGCTGCGGCCTTGCCGAGCACGATCAGCGACAGCGGCTCCGCCGACAGCAGCATCTGCTCGAGCGTGCCGTCGGCGTAGTCGTTCGCAAACAGCCGCGGCAGCGACAGGATCGCGGCGAGCAATGCAGCGACCCACACGACGCCCGCCGCGATGTCGCGCAGCAAAGCCGGCTCCGGCCCAATACCCAACGGGACCATTGTCACCACCACGACGAAGAAGAACAGCGTGTTGAGCACATCGGATTTTTGCCGCATCGCTAGCAACAGATCGCGGCGAATTACCTGCAAAAAGACGCTCAGCATGCGCTTCAGGTGGCGCTGCCGGCCAGCTCAATATGCTGCTGACGCGGCGCGTCGATAGCAACGTCTTGATGGGTGACCAGCACTACCATGTTGCCGTTGCCGACGTGACTTGCAATCCGGTCGGAAAGCGAAGCGACGCCGCGTTGATCGAGCGCTATGAAAGGCTCGTCCAGAATCCACAGCGGTGCCGTCGTCGTGGCAAACAATCTTGCCAACGCGACACGGCGTCGCTGCCCCTGCGAAAGCCGCCGTGCAAGCGCGTGCTCGAAGTCGCTGAGACCGACGGCGTCCAGCGCCCGATGCAGCGCCGCGTCATCGACGTTGCGACCCGCAACAGCTTGCGCGACCTTCAGATTCTCGAACACCGTCAGATCCTCCTTGACGCCGTTCAAGTGACCGACGTAAACGAGATCCTTCCAGTAGTCCTCCCGCTGTTGGCGAATGTTGCGACCATGCCAGCGCACTTCGCCGGCCGCCGGCTCGAGCAAGCCGCACAGCATGCGCAACAAGCTCGTCTTGCCGGTGCCGTTGGGGCCTGCCACCCGCATCAGCGAACCCGCGGCCAGAACGAACTCGAGCCCGGCGAAGAGCGCGCGTTCGCCGCGCTCGCAGCTGAGGTTGACGGCATCAAGCATGGGCAGGCGTTATAAGCGATGGCGCGCCTCTGCGATAGTCGGAAAATGGCAGCTACTGAAGTTTCATCACGGGCCCCCGCTCTCGGAACCTCGTTATCGCCTGCCGCGCGCCGCATGGGTCGCACTGATACGCGCAGCGTCGACTGACGAAGCGCGCGTTCGCGCAAGGCGTGCGCCGCCGCGATCAGGCCCGGCCCACTTGAGGTGCGTGGGTGCGAGCAGCAGCACAGCAAACCGCACGATTGACCGCATCGACGCGCGCAATTCCCCGTATAGGCTATCGAAGTGCGCGGTCTACAATGCCGCCCTCCGCGCGCTAACTGCGGTCTTCGCATGACCATGAGCAGCGCTCGGATTTGACACCATGAAAATACTTGTCGTCGACGACCATTCGCTCATCACCGATGCGCTCAGCGTGTTGTTTTTGGATCTCGATCCGTCCGCTGAAGTCATCACGACGCGTACCGCGGAAGGCGCGCTGAAGATCCAGGAGGAACAACCCGAGCTCGACCTCGTCGTGCTCGACCTGGGTATGCCGGGCGTCTCCGGCACCGCACTGCTGGAGGCGATGGTGGCCAAGGCACCGGAAATGAAAATCCTGGTGCTCTCCGGCAATCAGGACCAACGCAGCGTGATGCGTGTGCTGCAGCTCGGTGCGGCCGGCTTCGTTCCAAAATCGATGGCATCGGAGACACTGCTGTCCGCCGTCAAATTCGTTCTGTCCGGTGGCGTTTACATTCCGGCGGATCTGCTGGAAGAAGTCAATCGCGCGGGAATCTTCGGCAGTTCAGAGCGCTCGCGCGATGGCGATAGCGGACGGGTCGAGTTGACCGAGCGTCAGGAGCAAGTGCTAAAGCTGCTCGCGCGCGGCGCACCGATCAAGATCATTTGCCGCGAACTCGGCCTGTCGGAAGGCACGGTCAAGACGCATGTGACGGCAATCTATCGCGCCTTCGGCGCGTCGAATCGCACCGAAGCACTGCTCGCTGCGCGCCGGCACGGGTACGACATAGGTTAGTCGTTCGTTGTGTATCGCGGGCGCGCAAGCGATTAAGCGGGCATCGTCGCGGCGCGCAAGCGTTGGGCGGCGCTGCCCTGCCTGGGCGTCGGGCACTGAAGTGCCGACCACTGCGGTACTCACAACGCCGGCGCAAAAAAAGCTAAAGCATTTTTTTGCTTAACAGCCCCGGCGTTGCTCCGCTCCTCGGGCGACGCCCCGAAGGCAGGCCAGCGCCGCCCAACGCTTGCGCGTGAGACAGTCTCACTTGCTTGGGGTAGAAGGAAAGAAACATCGCGTGCGAGGCAGCGCCACGACAGCAGCGGCTGGCGCAGATGCACCGCCTTTGAGTCGTCGCCCGAGGAACGGAGCGCCAGCGGGTTCGTTAAGGGCCTGCCTGTTTGAGCGCAGCGAGTTGCAGGCCCGCCGCGGGCGCGAGTACCGCAGTGGTTGCCACTTCAGTGGCCGACGACGTAGGCGACGCAGCTGCGCCAGCCGCTGCTGCCACCGTAAGTGACGTACGTCTACGTTGCGTCGCTAGCCGACGCAGTTTCATCCGCAGTCGGCCGCACCATCGGGAGCGTAGTCAAACCCAGCATATCCGCCAGCGTGTTGTTCAGCACAGCGGCCGTTGTTGGCTTCTGCAGCACTACCGGTTCTTCTACGCGGCTGCGCGCAATCGCCGACGACATCGTCGGGCTGAGCTCGAGCCGCTCGTGCATCACGCGCTGAAACTCCGATAGCACATCGACTCCCTGTATCGCCGTCAGCATTACGACCGGGATTGGGAAACCTACAAGCTCCCGTACCCTGAACACCGCTTCGACGCCGCTGATCGAATGCGGTCCAAGATTGTGGTCGGCCAGGATCGCGTCGATCCGCTGCTGGACGCTGATGCGCTTGATCAATTGTGCGTTGTAGCCGGTCGACGGCACCACTTCCGCGCCCCACGACTTGATCAGGCGTGTCAGGCTGTTCAGGATCTCGGCGTTGTCTTCGATGACAACGAAAGTGAATCCATTGAGGGGGCGGATCGTTACATCAAGGCTCTCGGGCGCGCTGCGCTTAATACGCATCGGCAAAGTCGAGCGCGGGACTTCCACGCGAAAGACAGTTCCCGTTCCTGGACGGGTGGTGACGATCAGCGGATGACCGAGCAGGCCGCAGATACGCTTGACGATCGACAGACCAAGACCGAAGCCGGAGCCGCTGTTCTCGGCCTTTGAACTTTCGCCGCGATAGAACTCCTCGAAAATTCGGTCAAGCTCGCCCTGCTTGATGCCTGGGCCGGTATCCCACACTTCAAGACTGATCAGTCCATTGCGTGGACGCGCCGCCAGCAGCACTCCGCCCTTCTGCGTATATCGGATCGCATTGGCCAAAAGATTCCGAATGACCCGTTGCAACAGCAACGCGTCGCTGTCAACCGGAATTCCGCCGCGCCTGATACGCAGTGACAAACCCTTGGAAGCCGCCAGTGGGGTGAATTCCTGCTCCAGCAGCGAAAACATGTCGTCCATCAGAACCTGCTCGACGCGCGGCTGAATCGATCCCGAATCGAGACGAGAAATCTCGAGAAGCTCCTCGACGAGCTTCGACAACGTCTCGACTGCTGTCGACAGGTTGTTGACCAGCGGTTCGAGCGGACCGTGCGCGCGCTTCTTCAGCAACGAAACGTAGATACCAATCGCCTGCAGCGGTTGCCGCAGGTCGTGGCTGGCCGCCGCAAAGAATTGCGTTTTCGAGCGCGTCGCGTTTTCCGCTTCGCGCCTTGCTTCTTCCGCCATGCGCTTTTCGGCGACCAGCTGCTCCACCAGCACTTCGTTCTCGTATGTGTTCTTGACCGACTCGAACACTGCGTTGCCAAAGTCGCGGCCATAGAGAACCGTGAACAGAAAGACTGCAGTCATCACCACCGCGGCCGTGTAATACGTCGGGTCCTGCATGACGACCATGCGCGCGATCAGCGGCAACACCGCGAGCAACATGAACACATGAAACGCCGGGCGGTGGCTCGCGTACAGCGTCAGCGAACCGAACGCGACGCTTAATACAACGGCTACAAGCACCACCTGATTCAGAGGCTGGTTGTTCGAGAAAAACATGAAACCGGCGACACCCCACAGCACGCCTGCTGCTACCGCCTGCACAACCCAGCGCTGCGCCCACCAGTCGACCGACTCCGCAATCCGCGCCGCACGACGAAACCGGTACGAAAGGCGCAGCCGCGATAACGATTCAAACAGAATGAGCAGCGACCAGCCAAGCAGCAGGTCCTGCTCGATTGAATTCCATAACACCATGACCAGCGCAAACGCGCCGACGATGCTGACCAACACCGATTGCGGCACCTGGCGGTAGACCGACGCCATGACGCCTGCAAGAATTTTTTCCTGCCGCTGTTCTGGCGTTTCCTCGGCAAAGCCGAACCGGGTTAGCGGGCCTGACATGGCGATAGAGTGTGATTCATCGTCAGGGCGCGATCATAGGCGGGCTGCGTCCGCGATCAAAGCAGATTCGGGTACCGGCTTAGCTCGAGGACGGCGCTGCCATTGCGCTTGACGGCCACTCGCGCATGTCCCCCGACCGGCAATGTCAGCTTGCGCAGCGAGTGTCCGAAAGGCAAGCCGGTAAACACCGGTGCTGGACAAATCTGCCGCAGGCGGGCAATCGCAGCCTCCAGGTTGAAGCCATTGTCATTGGGCATCGGAGTGATCGGTGAAAAGTCGCCCAACACGATCGCCGCTTGCCGTTGCAACACGCCGGCGTGTGCGAGCTGATAAAACATTCGCTCGAGTTTGTAGGCCGGCTCGTTGACATCTTCCAGAAAGAGAATGCCGCCACGCACGCGAGGAAAGTACGGCGTTCCGATCAATGCGACCACCATCGCCAGATTTCCGCCCCACAGACGGCCGGCGACATCGGCACGTGGTCCTTGCAATTCCAGATCGATCGCGTATCGCTTGCTGCCCAACACGCCAAAGAAGTGCTCGATCGTGTATGCGCTTGGCTCTCGCGCGCCGAACTCGATCGCACACGGCCCCGCGAAACTCACTCCACCGCGTGCGAGATACGCCAGATTGAATGCCGTGAAGTCGCTGTACCCGACCAAAATGGGGGATCGCGCCTTGATCGCTGCGAAGTCGATCCGATCGAGAAGGCGGGAGAGCCCGTAGCCACCACGCGCAGAGACGACGAGCCCAACTTTGGAGTCGGTTGCAAAGCGTTGCAGGTCCGCCAGGCGAAGCTCATCGTCGCCGGCAAAGCGTTGTTCGCGCGCGAACACGCTATCGCCAGCCTCGACCTTCCATCCACGAGCCGCGAAGAATGTCGCCGCTCGATCCACTGCCATCGGATCCGGAACAAATCCGGAGGGCGCGATGATGCCAAGCGTCTTGCTACTCACTCTCGTCAATATCGGTCGGGAGGCTGCCTTGCCGCTTCAGCTCGCGCCGCTCAACAAAAAACGTCGACAACAGCTGGCGGCATCTCGTCAGCCAGAACACCCGCGCGAACGGTGGTGTGATGGTTCAGCTGCGGCTCAGCGAACAGGTCAACGACGCTACCGCAGGCGCCGGTCTTCGGATCGGACGCGCCGAAAACAAGGCGCTTGATGCGCGCGTGCTGCATCGCGCCCGCGCACATCGCACACGGCTCGAGCGTTACGTACAGGTCACACTCGGTCAGACGATAGTTGCCGAGCAGCTGCGCGGCAGCACGCATCGCTCGCACTTCCGCGTGCGCAGTCGGGTCGGCTGTGCCGATGGGCTGATTGAACCCAGTAGCGAGAACCTTCTTGTCCTTCACGATCACCGCTCCGACCGGAACTTCAGACAACGCCCAGGCGTTATGCGCCTGATCGAGTGCGAGCCGCATGAACGTTTCATCGGTGCTGGCTTCCGCGGCCGATACGTCCCCGCCCTCGGTCACTTCGATCTGGCTTGCCAACCATGCGCGTCGGCGCGTCTCCCGCTGAGTCTCGTTCGCGCTCCGCGCCTGGGCAACCGCGTTCGCGATACTCTCGAAGTCGAGTGCGCTTGCCGCGTCCATCAGCCAGTCGGGAAGGACCCCTCGACGGTAGTCGGTGCCGAAGTCGGATCGCTGCAGAAAACCTGTATCCACCATCCAACGGCGCAGCTCGACATGGTCGGTTGAGACCATCACGCCTGCGGTGGCGAGAAAACGCTTCAGAATCTCGTTGGCGTCGGGTTCGCTCAGCGACGTGTTCGCTGGAAACGCAAGCGTCGCGCCGGCGAAGAACAACTCCAGGTCGCTGCCGTCTTTCTGTTGAAGCGTCGACAGGTGCACGCCGTGCCGCAAGGCAAGCTGCGCCATGCGATCAAGCCAATCAGCAGCAGTGATCGTGGTGCGGGTCTCATTCATTGCCTCAGACCTTATCACTCCCACTCAATCGTTGCGGGTGGCTTGCCGCTGATGTCGTACACGACCCGATTGATTCCGCGCACTTCGTTGATGATGCGGTTCGAAACACGGCCGAGCAGCTCGTGCGGAAGCTCGGCCCAATGCGCGGTCATGAAGTCCGACGTCTGCACGGCACGCAACGCGACAACCCACTCGTAGGTGCGACCGTCGCCCATCACGCCAACACTCTTGACCGGCAGAAACACCGCGAACGCCTGGCTCGTACGGTCATACCACCCGCTCGCTCGCAGCTCTTCAATGAAGATCGCATCGGCGCGCCGCAGCAGATCGGCGTATTCGCGCTTGACCTGCCCAAAATGCGAACGCCCAGTCCAGGCCCGGGAAACGGATGCCTGAAAACCATTTCGCGCGGCAGGCCAAGCGCGATGCCGAGCTACGCACCTCATCCTTGAACAGCTCGCGCAGCGGCTCGAGCAGCTTCAGATGCAATGTCTCGGGCAAGCCACCAACGTTGTGATGACTCTTGATCGTCATCGCCTTCTTGGTCTTCGCCCTGGCCGACTCGATCACGTCGGGATAAATCGTTCCCTGCGCGAGCCATTTGGCGGCCGGCAGCTTCGCCGCTTCCTCCTGGAACACATGGACGAATTCGCGCCCGATGATCTTGCGCTTGGCCTCGGGATCTGATTCGCCCTGCAAGCGCTTTCATGAAACGGTCGCTGGCATCGACGTGAACCAGCTTGATGCCCATGTGCTTCTCAAACGTATCGACCACCTGTTGTCCCTCGTCCAGCCGCAACAATCCGGTATCGACGAATACGCAGGTCAGCTGATCCCGATCGCGCGATGAATCAGCACTGCGGCGACCGATGAATCGACGCCGCCGCTGAGCCCGAGGATCACTTCGTCGCTTCCGACTTGTGAGCGAATTTTCTCGATCGCTTCTGCAGCGTAATCACCCATCACCCAATCAGGCTTGCAGCCGCAGATGTCGAGCACGAACCGGGTCAGGATGGCCTGGCCCTGCAGCGTATGCGTCACTTCAGGGTGAAACTGCACCCCATAAAGACCACGCGCTTCGTCAGCCATGCCCGCGATCGGGCAGCTTGCGGTGGACGCCATCAGCTTGAAGCCCGGCGGCAACTCGGTGACTTTGTCGCCGTGACTCATCCACACTTTTAGCAGGCCATGACCGTCGGCCGTGCGCTCGTCTTCCAGATTCGACAGCAACTTCGTGTGGCCGCGTGCCCGGACCTCGGCATAGCCAAACTCGCGATGCGTGCTCGCCTCGACCTGTCCGCCTTGCTGCACGGCCATCGTGAACATGCCGTAGCAGATTCCGAGCACCGGCACACCGAGCTCGAAGACCGCGGCCGGTGCGCGCAGCTCGTGCGCTTCGTACGTCGACGCATGGCTGCCCGAAAGGATCACGCCCTTCGGTGCAAACTCGCGAACAAACGCATCGTCGACGTCGTACGGATGCAGCTCGCAATAGACGCCGGCGTCACGCACGCGGCGCGCGATCAATTGAGTGACCTGCGACCCGAAATCGAGAATCAGTATTCGGTCGCGCTTCACCGACTCCGAACTCACAGACGCTGAAGTCACTACGTCTCGAGCCGGTAGTTGGGCGCTTCCTTCGTTATTCGGACATCATGCACGTGCGATTCGCGCATTCCCGCCGCGGTGATCTCGACGAACTGCGCTTTGGTCCGCATTTCGTCGATCGAGCGACAGCCGCAATAGCCCATGCTCGAACGCAGCCCACCGGTCATTTGAAACATGATGCCCGAGCGCGCTTCCCTTATAAGGCACCATGCCCTCGACGCCCTCGGGCACGTACTTGTCGACGTTGGCGTCGTTGTCGTTGTCTTGAAAATAGCGCTCAGCCGAGCCTTCGCTCATTGCGCCCAAGCTGCCCATGCCGCGATAGCTCTTGTACGAGCGGCCCTGAAACAGAATCACCTCGCCCGGCGCCTCTTCGGTGCCCGCAAAGATGCCACCCATCATCACCGCATACGCGCCCGCGGCAAGCGCCTTCGCGACGTCGCCTGAATAGCGAATGCCACCGTCAGCAACCATCGGCACATCCGTACCATCGAGCGCCTTCGCCACATTGGACACCGCGGTGATCTGCGGTACGCCGACGCCGGCGACGATGCGTGTCGTGCAAATCGATCCGGGCCCGATGCCGACTTTGACGCCGTCGGCCCCCGCATCGACCAACGCACGCGCGCCTTCCGCAGTGGCAACGTTGCCACCAACGACATCGACCTTCGGAAAATTCTTTTTTACCCAGCGCACACGATCGAGCACGCCTTGATGATGTCCATGCGCCGTGTCGACGATCAGCACATCGACACCGGCTCGCACCATCAGTTCGGCACGCTCGTCGGAATCAGGGCCGGTGCTGATGGCGCCGCCAACTTTCAATTTGCCGAGATGATCCTTCGCCGCATTCGGATGCTCGGTCGCCTTCGTAATGTCTTTCACGGTGATCAGGCCCCGCAGCTCATCATCGCCGTTGATCACCAGCACACGTTCGAGGCGGTGCTCGTGCAGCAGCGCGCGCGCTTCTTCGGGCGTCGTGCCTTCCCGCACCGTAACCAGCCGCGCACGCGGCGTCATGATGTCGCGAATCGGGGCATCAAGTCGTGTCTCGAACCGCAAATCGCGATTGGTGACGATACCCACTACACGCTTGCCTTCGACCACCGGTAAACCGGAGATCTTGTGCGTGCGTTGGAGCTCGATCGCGTCGCGCACCGTCATGTCCTGCGTAATCGTGATCGGGTCGCGCAACACACCGGCCTCGTGACGCTTCACCTTCATCACGTGAGCCGCCTGCTCTTTGGGAGTCATGTTTTTGTGAACGATGCCGATACCCCCCTCTTGCGCAAGCGCAATGGCAAGCCGCGCGTCGGTCACCGTATCCATCGGCGCCGAAACCAGCGGGATGTTCAAAGAAATGTTGCGGGAGAGTTGGGTGGAAAGCTGTACGTCGCGGGGAAGGACCGCCGAGTAGGCGGGGACGAGCAGCACGTCATCGAAAGTCAGCGCTTTTTGTACCAACCGCATACTTTTCCTCAGACGCAAAGACGGAGTATACGGAAATTGGGTATGGGCCTCCCCCGCGCGCTGGCGCGCCGCTAAGCCGGACGACTTAGCTAGTCGCAATTGCGGGGTCTTTAACACGCCTTCTCCGGGTCTTTACACGTCTTCTAGGTAATCGATGCCCTTGCCCCGGCGCGTGAATCCATTGGAAAATGTGCAGCGCTCAGGAGAACGTATGTTTATTGGTGTCGATGTAGTTCGTGCAACGATTACGGTTGCCATTGTACTGGCTGGATTCGCTTCCACGCCAAGTGAAGCTCAATGGGCTTGGAAGGACGGCAACGGCCGACTGGTCTATTCCGATCGGCCGCCACCGCCGGATATCAAGCCGGGCAGCATCGTGCGCCAGCCGAACACGCAAACGCTGGCCAATCCGGCGCCTGCAAGCGGCCCGCTGGATGACGCGGCAAAACCTGCGGACGCAAAGGGTTCTGACGCGCAAGAGCGCTCCAAACGCACCGAAGACGGTTGCCGAGCGCGAAATGGAATTTCGCAAGCGGCAGCAGGAGCGCGCCGAAAGCGAGAAGAAGGCCGCCGAGGAGCAGACGAAGAGCGCTGCCAAGACCGCTGAGTGCGATCGCGCGCGCGGCTACATGAAATCGCTGGAAGATGGCATACGTATCACGAAAACCGACGCTTCGGGAAATCGAGAGTTTCTGGACGACGCGCAACGCGCGGCCGAAATGGATCGCACGCGCAAGATCATTCAGAGCACCTGCGGCTAGTTTTTAGCGCCTCGCCTGCGCCGCAAATCCGCGCGGGCTCGTCGTCCTTCCATCGGGTCGATAATCAGCGGTCGATAGATTTCGACGCGATCGCCATCGGCGAGCGGCTGATCGAGTGAGCAGCGGCGTCCCCAGATCCCTGTGTCGACTGCGTCCTTCAGCTCGGGCCTGCGTACGCAGATCTGCGCTGCTTCGATCGCATCGCGCACCGTGGTACCTGGCGGGACTTGCACCTCGCTGATGTCTTCGACGCCCGGTGCGCAGTACGCCACCGTGATCCGCAGCCGGCTTACTTCCATCCGCGCACATGCGAGTGGGATATAAAGCCGGATTGTATTGACGACGCGCGCGTAATCCATCGCGCTTTTCGCAGTGGCGATTGTTCAGAACAAGAAGGCGCATCACGATTACTCGATCGAGGAGCGCTACGAAGCCGGCATTGCGCTCGAAGGCTGGGAAGTCAAATCGATTCGCGCGAATCAGGTTCAGTTGAACGAAGCCTATGTCATCGTGCGCAACGGCGAGCTCTATCTGCTGAACGCGCACATCAGTCCGCTGTCAACCACATCAACGCACGTCAAGGCCGAGCCGACGCGCACCCGCAAGCTTCTGCTGCACGCCGCGGAGATACGCAAGTTGATCGGCAAGGTCGAGCGCGCCGGTTATTCACTGGTCCCGTTGAACATGCACTACAACAAAGGCCGGGTGAAGCTTGAGGTCGGTCTGGCGAAAGGCAAGCGGCAGTTCGAGAAACGTGCCGATGAGGCGGACAAGGACTGGAAGCGAGAGCAGAGTCGCCTGTTGAAGCAACGCAGCCGCTAGACGCGCAGTAGTCTTCTCATAACGACTGCGTCGTCGCGGTTCTCGTAATAACCTCGCAACAGTTCGACCTGCATGTATCCGTGCTTGCCGTAAAACTGCCGTGCAGCGAAGTTGGTTTCGCGCGCTTCGACCCGAATCGACGCGATTCCCGCGACTCCTGCAGTGACCTTCAGCCAGATCGAGCAGCGCCGAAGCCACGCCCTGCCGGCGGCGAGACGAGTGGACCGCCATCAGCAACAGATGTGCATCTTCGTCGCGGTATTTCATGATCGCGAAGCCCGCGATGATGCCGGGCTCGCGCGCCACGATCGTGTTGGTTGCTGCATCGCGCAGGCTTCTCAGCACGCGCTGCGGCGTCCACGACCAACTCAATCCCCGCTCGATTGCGTCCTTCGACAACGACGCGATCGTTTCCGCGTCCGACAACCTGGCGAGGGTGATTTCGTAGTTCGTGATCATGCGGGAGTGGTGCGTCTTACCTCGGCGCCGGCTGCGCCTTCACGACCGTCAGCGCCGAAGCGACCAGCGTCGAAATGTCGGCCACGTTCGACGGGACGATCAGCGTGTTGTTGGTCTTCGCCAGGTTGCTGAATGCGTCGACGAAACGGTCTGCAACGCGCAGGTTGACCGCCTCCAGTCCTCCGGGCTGGCGAATCGTTTCAGCCACCATCTGAATTGCGCGCGCGGTGGCTTCGGCGACTGCGAGAACGGCACCGGCTTCGCCCTGCGCAATGTTGATCTGCGCAAACTTCTCGCCTTCCGAACGTGCGATTTCCGCCTCGCGCTCGCCGGTCGCGATGTTGATCTGCTCCTGCTTGCGGCCTTCGGACGACGCGATCAGCGCGCGCTTCTCGCGCTCCGCCGTGATCTGCTGCTGCATCGCGTGCAGGATCGCATTCGGCGGCGTGATGTCCTTGATCTCATAGCGCAGCACCTTGACGCCCCAGTTCATCGCCGCCTCGTCGATCGCGGAAACGACGCTGTGATTGATGTACTCGCGCTCTTCGAACGTCTTGTCGAGCTCCAGCTTGCCGATCACCGAGCGCAATGTCGTCTGCGCCAACTGCGTGATCGCCAGGATGTAGTTGCTGGCGCCGTACGAAGCGCGCTGCGGATCGGTCACCTGGAAGTACAGCACGCCGTCGACCTGCAGCTGCGTGTTGTCTTTCGTGATGCACACCTGGCTCGGCGTATCGAGCGGCACTTCCTTCAGGCTGTGCTTGTAAGCGACCCGATCGATGAACGGGATGACCGGGTTCAGCCCCGGTTGCAACGTGCCGTGATATTTGCCGAGGCGCTCGATGACCCAGGCGCTTTGCTGCGGAACGACCTTCAGCGCAGTGATGGCGAACGTGAACGCGACGATCGCGATGACGATGAAGATCAACCAGATACCACTGATGCCGAACATGAGCTCTCCCCTCGGTCGGACTCGTTATCGTTTGACGTTAGCGCGCCTTGGCCGCGACGATCAATCGGTTGGCTTGAATCTCGCGAATGACAAACTCACCGCTGACAGGTGAGTCGCCCGGCACCAGTTCGACATCCCACGTAGCGCCGCGATAGTTCGCGCGCGCGGTGCGGTTCGGCGTCCACTGTTCGACTCGCAGCGTCTGGCCAACGTCCATGTTCTGCACACGGTCGCTGGTGGCGCGGTCACGCAGGCGCTGCCCGAACCGCGACTGACGCAGCCATAGCGTGCCACCGAGAGCGACGGCTGCCGCAGTAGCCCACTGCGCCACGACCGGCGCGTCGAGAAGTGCCGCGATACCAGCAGCCCCAAACGCGATCGCAATCACCAGCAAATAGAACGTTCCGGTCAGCATCTCTGCGACTACCAATCCGAATCCGATGACAAACCACCATACGTAGTTATCCATGCGCTTCGGCTCTCTCTCTAGGCGATGCGGTTCCTGCAGCTGCTGCAAGGCGCTGCCAGGTCTCGACGACGGTGTCCGGGTTCAACGATATCGAGTCGATTCCCTTCTCCATCAGCCATTCAGCAAAGTCGGCGTGATCCGACGGTCCCTGTCCGCAAATGCCCACGTATTTGCCGCGTGCCCGACACGCCGCAATCGTTCTCTCGAGCAGCGCCTTGATCGCCGGATCGCGCTCATCGAAGCCTTCGGCCACCAAGCCTGAGTCACGATCGATGCCGAGCGTCAGCTGCGTCAGATCATTCGATCCGATCGAGAAGCCATCGAAATACTCGAGAAACTGATCCGCCAGGATTGCGTTCGATGGAACCTCGCACATCATGATGATGCGCAAACCGCCCGAGCCATCGGGCGCGCTACCCGCTCCGCGCTTCAAGCCCTGCGCTGCCAACAGATCGATGACCCGCTCGGCCTCGCTGAGCGTTCGGACGAACGGCACCATGATCTCGACATTGGTCAGCCCCATTTCATCGCGCACTTTCTTCAGCGCTGCGACTTCCATCCGAAAACATTCGCGAAACGAATCGGCGATGTAGCGCGAAGCGCCGCGAAAGCCGAGCATCGGATTTTCTTCGTCCGGCTCGTAGCGCGACCCGCCGATCAGCTTCTTGTACTCGTTGCTCTTGAAGTCCGACATGCGCACGATGACCGGCTTCGGCCAGAACGCGGCGGCGATCGTCGAAATGCCCTCGGCGAGTTTCATCTCGAAGAAAGCGCGCGGACTCGGATACCCATGCGCCAGGCTTTCGACCGCCTGCTTCAGCTCGGGATCAAGGTTGGGATAATCGAGGACTGCCTTGGGGTGCACGCCGATCACGTTGTTGATGATGAACTCGAGCCGCGCGAGCCCGACGCCTTCGTTTGGCAGCGACTGGAACTCGAATGCAAGCTGCGGGTTGCCGATGTTCATCATGATCTTGACCGGGATCGGCGGCAGCGCGCCGCGCTTCACCGTCTCGACCTCCATCTTCAATGCGCCTGCATAGACATTGCCGGTGTCGCCTTCGGCGCAACTGACCGTCACTACATCGCCTTCAGTCAGATCGTCGGTAGCAGTCTCGCATCCGACCACTGCCGGAATGCCGAGCTCGCGCGCGATGATCGCCGCGTGACACGTGCGTCCGCCGCGATTGGTAACGATCGCCGCAGCACGCTTCATCACCGGCTCCCAGTTCGGATCGGTCATGTCGGTGACCAGCACGTCGCCCGGCTGCACCTGCTCCATCTCTGCGACATCTTCGATGATGCGCACCGGTCCGATGCCGATCTTCTGGCCGATCGCGCGGCCGGTGACCAGCACGTCGCCATTGCCCGTTAGACGGAAGCGTTGCTGCGCGGTGGACTCCGAATACCACTGCGACTTCACTGTCTCGGGACGTGCCTGAAGAACGTAGATCGCGCCGTCCCCGTCCTTGCCCCACTCGATGTCCATCGGACGGCCATAGTGCTGCTCGATGATCACCGCATAGCGTGCGAGCTCGACGACATCCTTATCGGTCAACGAAAAAGCGTGTCGCTCGCGTGGCGCGACGTCGACCGTTCGCACGCGCTTGTCGCCATCGGCATCGAACTCCATCTTGATCAGCTTCGAACCGAGGCTGCGGCGAATGATCGGTGACTTGCCAGCCGCCAGCATCGGCTTGTGCACGTAGAACTCGTCCGGGTTCACCGCACCCTGCACGACCGTTTCGCCCAGCCCATAGCTGGACGTAATGAAAACGACGTCGCGGAAGCCTGATTCGGTGTCCATCGTGAACATCACGCCGGCCGACCCGAGGTCGCTGCGGACCATCTTCTGCACACCCGCCGAAAGCGCTACGTCGCCATGTGCGAACCCTTTATGAACCCGGTAGGCGATCGCCCGATCGTTGTACAGCGAGGCAAACACATGCTTGATGCGATCCAGGACCGCATCTATTCCGCTGACATTGAGAAACGTTTCCTGCTGACCAGCAAACGATGCGTCGGGCAGGTCTTCGGCCGTTGCACTCGACCGCACAGCGAACGAGATATCGCTTGAACTATCATGCTTCAAGTGATTGAAATATATCTATTATTTCGTCAGAAAATTCGTCGGAAACGGCGCTTCAACGATCCACTCGCGAATCTCCCGCCCCGCCACGCCGCAGGGCTCGAACGTCTTCGACATTCAATCGCTCCAGACGCTTTGCGATGCGATCTCTCAAGCCTCCATGCTCTAGAAACAATCGAAAAGCTTCAGCGGTCGTCGCAAAGCCATCCGGCACGCGCACCCCAGCCCCGCTCAATTGACTCAGCATCTCGCCCAGCGATGCATTCTTGCCGCCGACCGAATCAACGTCGGTCATTCTGAGTTGCGAAAATGGAATGACGTACTTGCCGCGCTTCATGGATTTCTCATTGAAAGACCGCGTGCAGTGTAATGGCGGCCCGTTAACATCCGCCGATGTCTCAGCCAACGCCAGCGTCTTACGACCGCACCGTTTTTTTCGTGTCCGACGGCACCGGCATCACTGCCGAAACCCTCGGCCACAGCGTGCTGACGCAATTCGAGCACCTGCGCTATCGCCCGCAGCGACTGCCCTTCATCGATAGCGAAGACAAGGCGCGCGAAGCGGCGGCCCGCATCAACGAAGCCGGCGCGCGCGACGGCAAGCGTCCGATCGTGTTCTCCACGCTGGTCGATCCGGCGGTCTCCGGAGCGCTGCGCGAAGGCACCGAGGCGTTTTTCCTCGAGATGTTCGAAACGTTCGTCGAGCCTCTGGAGCGCGAGCTCGAATTGCATTCGACGCACACCATCGGCCGCTCACACGCAATCCGCGTGAACTCCGAGGACTACAAGAACCGCATCGAAGCCATCAACTTCACGCTCGCTCACGACGACGGGCAGTCGGCGAAGGGGCTGGCGGGAGCCGACGTCATCCTGGTCGGCGTATCGCGCTCCGGCAAAACGCCAACGAGCCTGTACCTGGCGATGCAATACGGCGTGAAGGCGGCTAACTATCCGTTGATACCGGAAGACTTCGAGCGCGGCCAATTGCCCAGCGCACTGCCGCAGCACAAGGACAAGATTTACGGACTATCGATTTCGCCCGAGCGGCTGGCCGAAGTACGGCACGAGCGGCGGCCGAACAGCCGTTATGCAGCGCTGGAAAACTGCCGCAGCGAAGTTGAAGCGGCGGAGAGAATGATGCGGCGAGAAGGAATTCGGTGGCTGTCGTCGACGACGAAGTCGATCGAGGAGATCGCGGCGACGATCATGCAGGAAGTGCGGCTGGAGCGAAGGTCGTACTGAGATTCGCCATGGGCATGACATCTGCACTCTCGTTCCCCCAGCGATGCGTTTCAAGGCTGACGGGAGATGGCGTGAAACTTGGTTCAGTACTGTTCGTTCTCATTGTCACGACGTTCATCGGATGCGCGGCGACAAGAGTCGCACAGAACAAGACCGTCGAAGTCGACGGACAAAAGTTCGAACTCGGCGGTTCTTACGATCCGAACAACTATGGGTTGACGCTATCAATCAACGGCGAGCCGGTTCTTCGAGGCACGTTTTCACCGTATGTGCCTTTCCTGCTGCTGAGCAGCCAGTATCAAGGCCACTCAATCACTGCGCACTGTTATTTCGGAACCATATTGAGCAGCAAAGGCGGCACCACCGGCGCGATCGCTGGCTCGATCCAGGGCGCGATCGGCAAAAGCGGCGATCAGTGCGACATCAAAGTGGGGCGTGTCTCGGAAGCTTTGTTCTTCTGAGCGACGACTAGCAGCAGCGATACTGAAGGCTGGCAAAGCAGGGCAGAATCAAGCGCTCGCGGCTAGCTGTATTTCACGTCTGTAGATCGCCGAGCTGGATGCCGCTCAGGCTCGACCGCTTCAATCGGCCTAGCCAGCGACTCTGCAATCTTCTGCCTCGCCACCGTAAGCGCTGTTTGCCTCGCCGCCTGGCCGAGAAACGCATCAAGGTCTGCGTGCTCGGCGCGCAGGCGCGTGATCATCGGACCGAATAGGTCGATCAACTTCGGATCGAACTGCAGCGCACGGCCACGGATCATTTCGGCGAGCGCCTCTTCGCCGGACAGCGCGCGCCGATACGCCTTGTCATGCGTCATCGCGTCGTAGACATCGCACACAGCCACGATGCGCGCCGCCAGCGGAATCGCCGAACCGAAAATGCCATCGGGATATCCGTGTCCGTCCCAGCGCTCATGGTGATGACGGGCTATGTCCTCCGCCAGTTCGCCGTACGAAACCTTCGTTCGGGATAGCAGCTCGGCGCCGGTCTTCGCGTGTGTCTCCAAAATCTGACGCTCGCCGTCGGAGAGCAGCGTCGCCTTCTGCATCAGCGTGTCCGGAATGCCGACCTTGCCGATATCGTGCAGCCGCGCCGCCAGCTCGATCGTCGCGCAGGTCTGCGGTGACTCGCCATGCGCCTGCGCCAGCAGCGCTGCGAGCTTGGCGACGCGATAGCAGTGCTCGCCGGTCGGATCGTCACGCATCTCGGCGGTGAAAGCCATTTGTTCGAGTAAGCGCCCTTGCTTTGCGCCGACTGTCTGAGCGGCGATCTTTTGCGTCAGCTCGGCGTCTTTTTCCTCAAGCAGATCGCGACGGGAATTGAGCGGCTTCATCAGCCTCGAGTTGCTTCAGATGCAATTCCTGATGGCGAACAATGTTCTCGTGCTGTGCCTTACGAATGTGCAGAGTCAATTCGCGATGCAGCGCTAACGCGCGCTCGGGACGACCTGCCTTTTCGTGTGCTTGAACCATTGCCAGCAGTGTTTCGCGCAATGAGGGCTTAACTTGCCGCGCCTTTTTCAAGCGCCTGCATGCCGCGTGACAACCCAACATCCCCTATCCCCGAATACACTTCAACTAGTCCCTCAGAACACGCTGCGGAAATATCGGCTCGAACGGATTTTGCGTTCGCCGCAAATTGCCTTGGCCAAAACCGCGCGGTCCGCGGCTTATCTCATGGAACCAGTAGAAGCAGCGCGAATGAATGTTCCTTCCGCCTGAACACGCGCAAGGAGTTGTGCCGGAGAGCTAGGCGACGGCATCTGCGCGATTGCCGTTCGTATCTTCTCGATGCCTTTCTGGTGCTGATGCGTATGCAAACAACACAGCGCCGCGTTGGCCGTAGCCCAAGCGCGCACATTCGCAGATCCTTATTTCGGCGGCTAAGGCCGAAGCCCGCTCATAACATTCAATCGCGTCTGGTACAGCGCTGCTTCATAAAGCGCGGCGCCCAAACTGTTCCAAACTGAGGCGATCGCCATTGCGTCCTGCAAGCTTTCTGCCAGACGCAGCGCGTCCGCTAGAGAAAGAAGTGCGTCACCAGGGTTGTTTGTCTGGGAGAGAATGATTCCTTGAAACGTGAGCGACTTACGGTATAGCGCGGGATTGTCGAGATCTGAAGCCAGCATCACAGCCAGCGCGGCCGGCTCGACGCCGTTAAAAACACTCTGTCCCTGATGATAGAACTGTTGAGCAATGCTTAGCAAACACTCGACACGGCGTGCTGGCTCGAAAGAAAACGGAATCTCTCGGAGCGCGCCAGAGCTTCACTAAGAAAGGCAAGCGTTTCGGCTCGAGGCGACACCAAATTTGAGTTCAGCTGCCTCTCGATTTCCAGCAAGTTTGCTATTGCGTCTTCAGTCATGCTGCTCACCCGGGATATCCAGAGAGCTTGCCTGTTCTTTCTTATTTCATCACTCACTTGGGGCGGTGATCGCGAGACAGACTGAGCGCGCATACTTCGCTTCGGCGTTAGGCGCGACGCTAAGAATCGTCCAAATAAATCACACTCAAGGAGCGACCAATGACCACCAAAGCCGAATTTGAAGTAGCGAGAGAGAAGCTGATCGAAGAAACCGCAAACAGATACCTCTGAAACAATCTAGAACTGGCGCTGGCGGAACGGACGTAATCACTTCGTTTCTGTAACAACTTGGCGCGCCTCAAGCGGCCTAATCGGCGGCTGGTTCGGGTGTGGGCCAATACTTTCACTGAGAGCAGTTGCTTCCTGTCCAAAAAAACGCCCCGCAATGCGGGGCGTTTCATTTCTACTACGGCGCTGCTTGTTTGACCGACGCAGTCGCCGTACTGCTGCTGCTCAGTAACTGGCAATTCCCCAATCCGCCGCCCACCATGCTCAGACACTCAGCGGACAACTCAATCACAACGGGTTGTTCCGTTACTTCTTCTTGTGTTTCGATAACAACTTCCATGATTCCCTCCGCGCGAAGGCATTTCAGGCCCCGAATTGGACCAAAAGCTTGCGCTTTTTGGGTCTAACCAGGGTCAATCGGACGTGTAGTTTGTTTTACTGAATCCATCCGACCCCTGAAAGTTAAATGCTTGTTGCTGATCAGTCAATGACTGCTTGGGCGGACGTGTTGCCTTTCGCGGACGCGCCCGACCTTCCAGAGCGCTTTCAGCGGCTGGACGAGCACCTGCGCAAGGCGCCCGCCACCGGCGATGGGTCCGAAATTTTCGATCTGGCGTGGGACGCCTTTTTGGCGTTACCCGATGAGCCGGCGACCGATGCTCGCGCGATGTGTCTGCTAGGAATTGCGCGCAACAGGTATCTGCGCGGCCTCCCGTTCGACGGGATCGAGCCGGCCAACCAAGCAGTTGCTGTCGCGGAGCGCGTCAAGAACGACCTTCTCCTGGCTAAATGCTTGAAGATGCTCGGCGTGATGTACATGGAGACCGGGAACTTTCCGGCGGCCATGACCGCTTTGACGCGTGCCTTGCCTGCGGCGCGCGGCGCGCGAGACTCGGACCAGGAGTCTGGCATCTTCAACAACTTCGGGCTTGGCCCACCAGTACGCAGGCCAGTTCAGCATGGCGATTCCTTGCTACGAGCGAGTCGATCGAGGTCGCCGACCCAGCGGCCACACCCCGATTGACGCAGGCAGCTTCCCCTTGTCAATATTGCAGTCGCTTCCCTCTATCTTCGAGACTTTTCGCGAGGGTTGGCGGCCGCAGAGCGGGCGATCGAGCTGCTGGCCGAGCCGAGAGATGACAGCGAGCGCATGGGACGCGCCACAATCGAGTTTGCTTATACACGGCTGCTGCTCGAAGTGCGCAATGTGCCGCTGGCGCTCGAACGCGCCAAGCCTGGCCCGGCTGCACGCAAAAGGTGCTGGTGCCCTCGGCGAGTTGTACGCCGAGATGGCGCTCGGCCTGGCCGAAGTGCATGACGCTGCCACTTGCGACATTGGCCTTTCCAGACTGCAGCGCGCGATCAACGAGAGTCGGCGCGGCGTTCCTAGCGCCTTACGGGATGCCCTGGCCACGATTGTCCGAGCCTACGAGGTTGCCAAGCAACCGAACAATGCCCTGGTGTTCCAGCAGGAAGTCATCCGGCTTAACCGTGACAGCAGGGTCAAGAACCTGCTGGAGCATCACCATCGCCACGTCGTCCAGGTCAAGAAGGCACTGGACGCTCGGGCCGAGGCGGCGATGGACTTGCAGCAGCACGAACTTAAGTTCCAGCGCTTCTCAATGCAGGACTTTGGCGAGTTCACGCAGGTTTTGGAGCGCAACAGCGTCACGGTCGAATTCCACGACGACGAGACCGGTGAGCATTGCTACCGGGTCGGGGCAATGGCTCGGGAACTGGCCAAGAAGATGGGCCTGGACGAAGAGCTATGCCAGATGATCGACCTCTCTGCCCGCCTGCACGACGTGGGCAAGATCCGCATCCCGGAATCGATCCTGCTGAAGCCGGGCCGCTTTACGCCCGAAGAGCGCTCGATCATGGAGAGACATTGCGAGTTCGGGTGGGAAATCATCGGCGAAGGTGGGCTCGGTCAGCTGTTTGTGGCGCAGGAGATCGCCTTTAACCACCACGAGAAGTGGGATGGAAGCGGATATCCGCGGCAAATTAAGGGCGAGATGATTCCGCTGAGCGCGCGCATCACCGCGTTATCGGACGTTTACGACGCTCTTACGCATAAGCGCAGCTACAAGGATGCGTGGTCAATCGAAGATGCGTTGCGCCACATTGGAGCGGAAGGCGGCAAGCACTTCGACCCACAGTTGACTGCGGTGTTCTTGGAGCTCGTTCCGGCGCTTCAGGCTGAGCATGGCAACCTTGACGCATTCCTCAGTGCCGAAGCGAAGAAGAACGACTTCATTATTAATCGCGCCCGCCTCGCACGCGAACTGAACACCGATGGCGTCGCGTTTGACGTTCGGCGATAGGGAACGGTCGCTGCCCTAGCGGAGGGCGCGGTATCCGCGCCTCCGCTTCTGCTCAAATAAGCACACTGCCGCTGCTGCACCCACATTCAACGATTCGACTCGGCTGTCGATTGGAATGCGCAGTCGGCGGTTTGCCGCTAGCAGCGCATCTTCTGTGAGTCCCTGCCCTTCGCCGCCGAACAGCCAAACAGTAGCGCTTCTTGCCCCAGTCCGCTGCAAACAAGTCTTCGCCGCCCGTTGCATCTGCCGCGAGGATTTCGCCTGCGAACGCATCACGCACTGCCTGAGGCGCAATCTGTTCGTGCAGATCAAGCACGAAGTGCGCTCCCATTGCAGCGCGCATGACTTTGGGCGACCAGAAGAACGCGCACCCTGCTCCGCCGATTACGTGCCGCACGCCGGCTGCCGCGGCGGTACGCAGCAGCGTGCCGACATTGCCTGGGTCTTGCACGTTGTCGAGGTAAATCGCATCGTTGACGATTTGCTGGGGCCACGGCGGTGTCTCGAATTCGATTTCGGCCAGCACGCCGGCACCGTGCTCGACCGGAGATATGGCGTCGTACAGCGCCGGCGCGAGTTCGATCGACTTGGCCTTCGATTGCGCTTCCGCTCGTGGCACAAGCGCAAGTGCTTCTGCAGATTGCTCGGCGCCGCGCAGCACCAGCGTGTGAATCGTCACGCGCGCGTCGAGCGCTGCTTGCAGCAGATGAACGCCTTCTATCAACGTTCGATGCGCGTCTCTGCACGCGCGCGGCGATGTCGCGAATTGCTTCAGCCGCCGATAAATCGGATTGTCAGTCGAAGAGATCCGCATCTTCTTCGACGAGCATGCGAACCGGGGCGAAGCTGCGTCGATGCAGGATGCAGGGGCCGAGTGCTTGCAGGCGCTCGCAGTGTTCGGGAGTGGCGTAGCCCATGTGCTGCGCGAAGCCATAGCCTGGATGCACGGCGTCGAACGCACGCATCATGCCGTCGCGCACAGTCTTGGCGAGGATCGATGCGGCAGAGATGGCCGGCTCGAGCGCATCGCCGGCGATGATCGCGCGGCCGGGGAACGGCAGCCGCGGCATTTGAGTGCCGTCGACCAGTGCGTATTGAGGCACTACCTTCAAGGCATCGACCGCTCGGCGCATCGCGAGCAGTCTTGCCTGCAGAATATTGATGCTGTCGATTTCGTCGACGCTGGCTTCGGCGACCGCCCATGCGATCGCGCGCTCGCGGATACGCTTGGCGAGTTGCTCGCGGCGCTCGGGCTTCAGCACTTTGGAGTCGCGCAGACCGTAGATGCGGCGTTTCGGATCGAGAATTACAGCGGCAGCGACGACCGGGCCAGCGAGCGGACCGCATCCAGCTTCGTCGATGCCGCAAATCAAGCCGGTTGCCAGCGCGGTTTGCTCGAACAAATCGGCGGTCACGTGCTTGCGACGCCGCAGTGTGATTCGAAATCCGCGCACCTTCACTGTGCGACCTCGAAGATCGCGTCGGCCACCAGCCGCGCGGTATCGCGCTTCAATGAGTGATGCATCTCCGCGAAGCGCGCGGCCGTACGCTCGCGACGGGCGGGATCGTGCAGCCAATCGAGCACCGCCTGCGCCAATGCCGCCGGCGTGGCGGCTTCCTGCACGAGCTCGGGTACGACGAACTCGCCCGCAAGGATGTTCGGCAACCCGATGTACGGAATCGAGCCCTTGCGTCGCATGATCCACGCAGAAACTGGCGGCATCTTGTACGAGATCACCATCGGACGTTTGAACAGCGCAGCTTCGAGCGTCGCAGTGCCGCTGGCGACCAGCACCACGTCGGCAGCTTCGAGGCAATCGTGCGAACGGCCATTGATGATGTTTACGTGCGCAGAAAGGTTGGAGTATGCCGCCATCGTTCTTTCAATGTCGGCGCGCAGGCCTGGATCGGCGACCGGCAACACGAAACGTATCGATGGCTGCTCGGAAGCAAGCTGCGCCATCGCGGCCACAAACAGCGGGGCGATGTAGCGCACCTCAGCGATGCGCGAGCCGGGCAGAACCGCAACCACCGATCCCTCAGCGTCGACGCCAAGGCGCTGGCGTGCAGCCGCCGCATTCGGAACCAGCGGGATCATGTTGGCGAGCGGATGGCCGACATAACTGGCCGGAATTCCCGCCTCGTCGTAAATCTTTTGCTCGAACGGAAAGACGAGCAGCATTCGATCAACCGCGCGCGAGATCTGCTTGATGCGCTCGGCGCGCCAGGCCCAGATCGAAGGGCTGACGAAGTGCACCGTGCGCACGCCCTGCTTTCGCAGCTGTTCCTCGAGCGCCAGATTGAAGTCCGGCGCATCGACGCCGACGAACACCTGGGGCTTCGTCGCGATGACGCGATCGCGGAGCGTGCGACGAAGACGCAGCAGCCGCGGTAGATGCCGCAGCACTTCGACGTAGCCTCGCACCGACAGTTCGCGTACGTGATGCCAGGCGTCGAAGCCTGCCTCGATCATCCGGTCTCCGCCAATGCCGACGCAGTGCATTTCTGGCGCGCGCTGCCGGATTTCAGCAATCACTGGCGCTGCGAGCAGATCGCCTGACGCTTCGCCCGCGACGAACGCGATCGAGCGCTCGCCCGCCATCAGCGGACGATGCCGCGCTGCGAGCCCTGCACGAAATCCTTCAGCATCTGAATCGCCGGAGCAGACGGCGGATTTTCTTCCGCCAGTACGCCGAGCGCGGTTACCGCGTCGGCGGCCGTCAGTCCATCGCGATACAGCGTCTTGTAGGCACGCCGCAGCAGGTTGATTGTGTCTGCATCGAAACCGCGGCGCTTCAGCCCTTCGGAGTTGATGCCGTGCGGTTCCGCCGGATTGCCGCTGCAGATCACGTACGGCGGAAGGTCGCGCAGCACGATCGAGCCACCGGCCGCCATCGCATGCGCTCCCACTGAGCAGAACTGGTGGATTGCCGTCATGCCGCCCAGGATGACCCAGTCGCCCACCGCCACGTGCCCTGCCAGCGTCGCGTTGTTCGCCAGGATGGTGTGATTGCCGATGATGCAATCGTGCGCGATGTGCACCGACGCCATGATCCAGTTGTCCGAACCGACACTGGTCACGCCACCACCACCGGACGTTCCGAGGCTGATCGTGCATGACTCGCGAACGGTATTGCCATCGCCTATCACGAGCTCGGTGTCTTCACCCGCATATTTCTTGTCCTGCGGTACGCCGCCAATCGCGCAGAACGAAAAGAAATGATTGTTACGCCCGATCGTCGTGCGTCCACCGATGACGACATGCGGCTCGAGCACCGAGCCGGCACCAATCGTGACGCCAGCACCGACTACGCAGTAGGGACCGATCTCGACGTCATCGGCGATTTCGGCCGCCGGATCGATCACTGCGGTCGGATGCGCGCGAGACACTAACGAACCTCGACGCTCTCGTTCCGTCGTTCTTCGGCAGCGTTGCGGTCTGCAGTCCGATACGCACACATCAACGCCGCCTCGGCAGCGAGCGCTCCTTCGACCAGCGCGCGCGCCTTGAACTTGCCGATGCCGCGCATCACCCGAACCATATCGACTTCAAGCCGCAGTTGGTCGCCCGGGACCACAGGGCGCTTGAAGCGCGCATCGTCGATCCCGGCGAAGTAGAACAATGTTCCGTCGCCTTCGTTCAGATTCAGTGTCTGATAGGTCAACAGCGCCGCTGCCTGCGCCAGTGCCTCGATGATCATCACGCCGGGCATCACGGGCAAACGCGGAAAATGGCCGACGAAGTACGGCTCGTTGATGGTCACGTTCTTCAGGGCGACGATCCGCTCGCCAGGGACGATCTCCAGCACACGATCGACCATCACGAACGGATAGCGGTGCGGCAGCGTTTTCAGGATCTGCTGGATATCCATCATTTCACTTTGTCGGCTTTCGCATCGGACGCTTTGTGTTCGGATTCCAGTTGGCGCAATCGGCGGCGCAAATCCGGGAGATTTCTTACCACTGCCGCAGCGCGTTCCCAGTCGCGGTGCTTCATCAGCGGGAAGAAGCCGGTGTAATGACCGGACTCGGTAACCGAGCTCGGCACCGCGGTGGCTGGGCCGATGCTCGAGCCGTCTGCAATCGTCAGATGCCCGGCGATCATCGCCGCGCCGCCGATCCGGCAGCCCTTCCCAATCTTTGTGCTTCCCGCAATTCCGACGCACGCTGCGATCACGGTATCCGCGCCAATGACGCAATTGTGCGCGATCTGAATCTGGTTATCGAGCTTGACGCCATCTTCGATAATCGTATCGCCCATCGCGCCGCGATCTATGGTGGTGTTGGCACCGATCTCGACGTCGTTGCCTATCACGACCGCGCCAACTTGCGGAATCTTGATCCAGCGGCCATCAAATGGCGCGAAGCCAAAGCCATCGCTGCCGATCACCGCGCCGCTGTGAATGGTGCAGCGAACGCCGATTTTGCAATCGTCCAGCACCACTGCACGTGGATATATCCGTGTCGCATCGCCGATGATCGTGCGCGCACCAATCGCAGCGCCCGCGCCGATCCATGCACCCGCACCGATGACGGCACCTTCGCCGATCGTTGCGCCGGCATCGACACACGCCGATGTATCTACCTTTGCACCGTCGGCCACGTGCGCACCCGAAGAGATACCGGAATTCATCGGCGCGCTCGGCCGCAATATCTGAGCGGCGTAAGCAAACCAGACGTAAGGTTGTTCGCACACGGCCATCGCCGTCAACGACGCCGTCAGCGGCGCGGATTGCGCCTGCAACGCATCGCGGTCCGCCGCGCTCAGCACGATCGCACCCGCCCGCGTCGTCACCGCATCTGCGCGATACAGTGGATTGGCGAGAAAGGCGAGATCGGAGCGTGTCGCATTCGCAAGTGGAGCGACGCCGCTTAGCTTGACATCGGTAGGTCCGACTACGAGGGCATGCAGGCGACCGCTCGAGCGCTCAATGACGGCGCTGTTCAGATCGGCCAGCGACACACTGACCGCTTTCTTCATTTCAACTATCGGGCGGCGTTGAGCGCCTTCAACACACGCTCGGTGATGTCGATTCGCGGATTGAAATACACCGCCTCCTGCACGATCAGGTCGAACTTTTCCTGCTCGGCGATCTGTCTGATGATGCGCGTGCTGCGCTCCTGCAGACTCTGCATCTCTTCGTTGCGGCGCTGATTCAGATCTTCGCGAAACTCACGCTGCTTGCGCTGAAAGTCGCGATCGAGCTCGGCGAGCTCGCGCTGCCGCCGGCCGCGGTCAGTCTCGGTCATCACCGGGGAATCCTTCTCGAAACGCTCGGCCGCCGCTTTCAGACGTGCGCCGGTCTCTTCAACGTCCTTCTGACGCTTCGAGAACTCTGCCTCGAGTTTTGTCAGCGCCGCGCGCGCCGGGGTGGATTCGCGAAGCAACCGCTCAGGATTGACGACGCCGATCTTGAAGTCCTGCGCGGATGCCACTGAGCCCGTCGCAATAAGCGTGGCGGCACACGTCACCCCTAATATTTTTCGCCACGTGTCAGCCATCGTTTGTGCCTCCTCGAACGCAAAAGATTCTCGCATATCAGAAGCCAGTTCCGATCTGGAATTGGAATCGCTGAATACGATCCTCGGGTTTGGTATTGAGCGGATATGCGTACGAAAGTCTCAGCGGCCCGAGCGGTGAAATCCAGGCGACACCGAGGCCGACTGAGTAGCGCAAATCGCTAAGGTCGATTCTCCCGTTTTCGTACTGCGGCCGACCATTGACAATTATCGGTACACCATTCGCGTCGCGCCGAACCTCCTGCCCCCAAACCCACCCCGCATCGACGAATGTCAGAGCGCGTAGCGTGCGGTCGGCACCAGGAATCGGCACATACGCCTCAAACGAGAAGTTGATGCGCCGGTTGCCGCCGAGAGGACTGTCGTCGATATCGCGCGGGCCTAGGCTGCCCGTTTCAAAACCGCGCACACTGCCGATGCCGCCGACGTAATAGTTCTTGAAGAACGGGTAAGGATCGTTGCTGTAGCCGTCGCCGTAGCCGATCTCGCCGTTGAACGCGAGCGTGACACGCGGGAAGAGCGCGAAGTATTGCTGGAACTGGTAGGTCAGACGGTAGTACTGCAGATCGAGGCCGGGCAGACCAACTTCGGTGAATAAACGCTGATACCGGCCACGCGTAGGCACCAGCAGATTGTCACGATCGTCGCGCGACCAACCTGTCGTCAACGCCAGGGAATCCGACTCCGGGCCGAACTGCTCGACGTATTCAACATATCTGAGCGGTGAAAACGGTGTCAGATCGATCTCGGTATTTTCATATCGCAGCCCGAAAAACACCCTGTCGAACTCTGTGAACGGGACGCCAAACACGACCCCGCCACCGAGCGTCGAATAGCCCACGCTCGAAAGACCCAGCTCGGCGAGATCGGACTTGCGATAGAACAACTCGAGCGACCGACTGATGCCTTCAGTAGTGACGTACGGATCGGTGTGCGAAAGCGCGATGATGCGATTAGCCTTGCTGGTGTTGATCTCGAGCGAAAGTGCATTGCCCGAGCCGAAAAGGTTCTGCTGCGCGATTCCGCCGCTTAGCACCAACCCTTCCGCACTTGAATAACCTGCGCCGATCTGAATGTTGCCGGTGGCGCGTTCCTTCACCGTGACATTGACGTCGACCTGATCGGGCGCCGACGGAACCGCCGGCGTATCGACGGCCACCGATTCGAAAAAGCCCAGACGATCGATTCGATCACGCGACAAACGCACGCGGTCCGAATCGAACCACGCGCTTTCGTATTGCCGTACTTCGCGTCGAATCACTTCGTCGCGTGTTCGATTGTTGCCTGCGATGTTGACGCGGCGTACGTACACACGGCGGCCCGGATCGACGACGATCGTGAAAGCCACTTGCCTCTTCTCTCGATCAGGCTCCGGGTTCGGATTGGCCGTTGCGAATGCATACCCCAGCGTGCTCATGCGATCGGTGATGCGCTTCGCGACAGCGTTCACACGCTCCGCACTAAAGACTTCACCAGGCTTGACGTCGATCAGTGGCTGCAGCTCTTCGTCAAGGCCAAGCAGTTCACCGGTCAGCTTGATGCCTGAGATGTTGTAGCGCTCACCCTCGGACACATTGATCGAGACGAAGATGTCGCGCTTGTCCGGGCTGATCGAAACTTGCACGGAGTCGATCTTGAAATCCAGATAGCCGCGGTTCAAATAATACGAACGGACCGATTCGAGATCGGCAGAGAGCTTCTGACGCGAGTACTGGTCGCGCTTCGTGTACCAGGACAGCCAGTTGGGCGTCGACAGTTCCATCTGGCTGCGCAACACACCGTCACTGAACACGGTGTTGCCCGTGAACGCAATCGAACGGATGCGCGAGATCTCGCCCTCCACAGCCGCGATCGACACGTTGACGCGGTTGCGCTCGATCGGTGTCACCGTCGTCTTCACTTCGACGCCGTAAAGACCGCGTGACAGATATTGCCGGCGAAGCTCCTGTTCGGCCCTATCGAGCAACGAACGGTCGAAGATACGTCCTTCCGCCAGACCGACGTCGCGCAGCGATTTGATGACTTGGTCTTTTTCGAACTCGGTCACGCCAGTCAGATCGATCGCGGCAATTGCCGGCCGTTCATCGACGATCACGACTAGCACATCACCGTCGACTTCGAGCCGGACGTCCTTGAACAGGCCACTTGCGTAGAGCGCACGAATCGCCTGTGTGCCACGTTCGGGATCGAAACGATCGCCGACGCGAATCGGCAGATAGGAAAAGACGGTACCCGCTTCGGTGCGCTGCACGCCTTCAACGCGGATATCGCGCACGACGAATTCCTGTGCGGAAGCGGACAGGCACCAGGTGGCGACGACGGCGGCTGCGAGATGGCGCATGACGGGTCGCAACACGCTCCGCGAGGATGCGGTACTACTGCGCCTAGCTACAACGCGCCCATTCAACTGACTGTCCCCGTCTGAATTTTTTGTCTGAAAAATCAGGAAAGCAGCCGCAACACGTCGTTGTATAGCGCCAGCACGGTGAGCAGTCCCAGTAATGCAACGCCGGCGCGTTGCCCCCACTCGACGACCCAATCTGCAGGCGGGCTGCCCTTAAAAATTTCGATCAGATAATACAGTAGGTGTCCGCCATCGAGCATCGGAATCGGTAACAGGTTCAGTACTGCGAGGCTGATGGAAACCAGCGCAAGAAACCCGAGGAATGCAGCCATGCCGATGCGTGCAGTTTGTCCCGCGTAATCGGCGATCGTGACCGGCCCCGACAAATTTTTCCACGACGCTTCGCCGGTCAGCATTTTGCCGAGCATCTTCAATGAAAACACCGCTGTGTCCGCCGTCTTTTCGACTGCGCGCGGAATACTTTCAAATGGCCCGTATTGCACCTTGATTGGAGGCAGCCGGTCGCTCAGCTCTGCGCCAATCCGTCCGAACGAATTGCCTTTGTCGTCGGTGATTCGAGCGGGCGTGACCTGCAGCCGTATCAATCGCTCTTCGCGCTCGACGCCGAGCTCGATCGTTTTCTCGGCCGATGCGCGAATCGCCGCGCGCAATTTGTCTGCCGTTGCTATCGGCTCTCCGTTGACTGATACGACGCGATCGCCCGTTCTCAGGCCGGCTTGCGACGCAGGGCTTTGTTCGGTGACTTGTCCGATCCGTGTAGGCCCCTGATACAGGATAAAGCCCATCCGGCCGATCAAGTCGCCATCGAGATCTTCGGGCGTGATCGATGCAGGTTGAATCGTCAGCTCGCGGCGGTGCGCATCGCTGCCTTCCACCTCGATCTCGATCGGCTCGGTTGAAACCGCGCGCTGCAGCAGCAACCATCGCAACTCGTTCCATGAACGCACCGGGTTGCCCGCAACACCGACAACGGTGTCGCCTGCGAGCAAGCCTGCACGCGCGGCCGGGCTGGCAGTCGCGGGTGTTCCGACCACTGCGGCAGGCTCGAACACGCCGACAACACTTAGAAACCAATAGACCGCTACCGCTAACAACAGGTTTGCGACGGGTCCCGCGAGGACGATTGCAATTCGCTTCGACACTGGTTGACGGTTAAATGCGCGCGGCAGATCAGCGGCCGCGATCGGCAGACATTCAGGATCGCGCTCATCGAGCATCCGTACATAGCCGCCCAGCGGAAGCGCAGCCACGACCCATTCGGTGCGATCGGCTCCGCGCACCCAGCGCGCCAGCGGACGACCGAAGCCGATTGAAAAGCGGAGCACCTTGACGCCGCACTTCCTGGCAACCCAATAGTGACCGTACTCATGGATCACCACCAGCACGCCCAGCGTGAGCAGGAAGGCGAGGATTGTCGTCAGCAACGTCATTGGACTTCCAGCACAAGCTCGTTGGAGCGCGCGCGCGCTTCGCGATCGATCAGCAATACATCGTCGATCGTATCCGGTGGCGGTGGATCGTAGGTCTCGAGCATCTGTTCGATCGTCGGCGCAATCGCCGTAAAGGGCAACCGCTCGTCAAGAAACGCTTGGACTGCGATTTCGTTGGCGGCGTTCAATACCACGCTGGCCGCGCCTCCACGACGCAGCGATGCGTACGCATAATCGAGGCAGCGAAAGCGCTGCCGATCCGGAACCTCGAACGTCAGCGGGCCGACCGTGGCGAAGTCCAAGCCGCTGCGCCCCGCTCGCAACGCGCTCTGGCCACGCGAGCGCATACGCCAGCGGCGTTCGCATGTCGGGCGTTCCCATCTGCGCAAGCACGGACCCGTCCCTGAACTCCACCATCGAATGAATCACGCTCTGTGGGTGGATCACGATATCGATGCGATCAGCGGGAATCCCAAAGAGCCAGCTCGCTTCGATCACCTCGAGTCCTTTGTTCATCAGCGTCGCCGAGTCGACCGAGATCTTGCGACCCATCACCCACTTGGGATGCGCGCAGGCTTCGTCAGGCGTCACACCGTCGAGATCGTCGCGATTCAGGAACGGTCCGCCCGAGGCCGTGAGTATCAGCCGCGCACCGACTCGCTCGGGTTCGCTGACGTTGGCCAGGCATTGATGAATCGCGTTGTGTTCGCTGTCGACCGGCAGCAGCACGCCACCGCCACGCTGCACCGCCGCCATCAACAAGGCGCCCGCACAGACAATCGCCTCCTTGTTCGCCAGCAACAGGCGCTTGCCCGACTCGGCCGCGGCCAGCGTCGCCTGCAGTCCGGCAGCTCCGACAATCGCCGCCAGCACCGTGTCGCACTGCGCAGCCTGCGCCGCTTCGACCAGCGCCGCACGTCCGCCACGCGCCAGCGCTGTTGCTCCACGCGAATGCAGCGCGTCGCGCAGCGGTCGCTCCAGCGTTGGATCGCCAATCACTGCAATATCCGCATTGAACTTGGCAGCAATGTCAGCCAGCTCGTTGACGTTCGATTGCGCGGTCACCGCGTGCAATCTAAAACGCTGTGGGTGGCGCGCGATGACGTCGAGTGCACTGGCACCGACCGAGCCGGTCGCGCCGAGAATCGTCAGGCTTCTCATCGGAACAGCCACTGGATTACTACCGCCGAAGGCAGCAACGGCACCATCGCATCGACCCGATCGAGCACGCCGCCGTGCCCGGGCAGCAACTGCCCGCTGTCTTTCACCCCCGCCTGCCGCTTCAACAGACTCTCAAACAGATCGCCGGCGACCGACAACGCGACCAGCAACGCGAGCAGCAACAGCGCCAACGCGGGCCCGACCGATTCAAACAAATTGTTCGAGTAGATGCGCGGGTCCGGAACCAGCAGCCAGATCACCAGCGCAAACAGCAATACTGCAACGATAGCGCCGACGACGCCTGCCCATGTCTTTCCAGGGCTGATATGAGGTGCAAGCTTTCTGCGCCCAAACGCACGGCCCGCAAAGTAGGCGGCGGTATCGGCAATCCACACAATCAGCAGCACCGAGAGCAGCACGAGCACACCTTGCGACAAAAACCACATCAGCGCAAACCATGCTGCAAGGGTCAGCAGCACGGCGAGCGCCATGCCGACGATGCGCGGCAGGCGCAGCGCCATCGCTCGCGGTTGCAGCAGCAGCACCACGATCGCGATCCAGATAGCGGCGGCCACTGCACCCAGAGGCAACACCAACGCCTCGATCGTGGAGGACGACGCGACCAGCATCACTAGCAACACAGCGCTGACGGTAAGCGCCACGGCGATCGACACCGATCGAGCGGCGCCGGTCAATTGCAGCCACTCGGCCAGCGCCAAACCCAATAACGCGGTGACCACGACGCCGAATGCGGTCGATGACCACGCCAGCGCGCCCGCCGCGATGATCAGCAGCACTGTTGCAGTCGCGACTCGCTGCCTCAGCACGAATTCCCCAGCTTGCTAAGCGGCATCGGCAATCGCGGAACGAGCGCCCAGCTGTTCGCTGGTCATGCCAAACCGCCGGTGCCGGCTCGCAAACCAGTCAAATGCGCGATCAAGCTCCACGTCGTCGAATTGCGGCCATAGAACATCGCAGAAGTAGAGCTCGGTATACGCCAGCTGATACAGCAGGAAGTTGCTGATGCGCTTTTCGCCGCCCGTGCGAATCAGAAGGTCGGGCTCGGGCGCAAACGCCAGTGCCAGCTGTGATTCGATTTCGGACTCGCGCAGCTCGACGCGATCGACACCTGATTCAATCTGGATGTTCGCTGCGCTTGTCGCCGCCTGCGCAATGTCCCAGCGGCCACCGTAATCGGCGCATATCGTCAGGTGCAGCTTGCTGTTGTGTTCGGTGCGTCGCTCGGACTCGACGATCAGCCGCCGCAGCTCGGACTCAAACCCCGAGCGATCGCCGACCACGCGCAGACGCACGCCAAGCTCTATCAGCTTGTCGATCTCGCGCTGCAAGGCGAACACAAACAGCTTCATCAGCGCCGACACTTCGTCGGGCGGCCGCCGCCAGTTCTCGGAGCTGAAAATGAACAGCGTCAGATACTCGACGCCGCGCTCGCCGCATGCCTGCAATGTCGAACGCACGGCGTCGACACCGCGTGAGTGCCCCGCGATTCGCGGTTTCCCTTGTGCCAACGCCCAGCGGCCGTTGCCATCCATGATGATGGCAACGTGGCGCGGACACCGGCGCTCGGGCATAGGTGTTGTTGAAGAAGTGGATTTACGCACGACCCGAGGAGAGCGTGAGGATGACCGTCAAACGGTCATCACTTCCTTTTCTTTTTCCGCACTAAGCCGGTCAATCTCGGCAACGTAACGATCAGTCAGCTTCTGAATTGCATCCTCGGCGCGGCGGTCATCGTCCTCGGAAATTTCCTTGTTCTTCAACATTTCCTTGACATGGTGGTTTGCGTCGCGACGCAGATTTCGTACGGCCACCTTGGCGTTTTCACCTTCGTGCTTGACCACCTTGACCAACTCCTTGCGCCGTTGCTCGGTCAGCAGCGGCATCGGCACGCGCACGATGTCACCGCTCGTAGCAGGATTCAAACCGAGATCTGATTCGCGGATCGCTTTTTCGACGACCGGAATCATTTTCTTTTCCCACGGCTGAATCGTGATCGTGCGTGCATCACCGAGCCCGACCTGCGCCACCTGATTGAGCGGCATCATCGAGCCGTAGTAGTCGACCTGAATGTGGTCGAGCAGCCCGACGTGCGCGCGCCCTGTGCGCACCTTTGCGTAGTCGTGCTTCAGAGCCTCGACCGACTTCTGCATCTTTTGCTCGGTCGACTTTTGAATCTCCGCAATACTCATCGGCTCACTCCCTACGTCCTAGACATGAACCAGCGTGCCTTCGTCTTCACCCATCACGACGCGCTTCAGCGCGCCTCGCTTGGCGATATTGAATACCTTAATCGGCAGGTTTTGGTCGCGACAAAGCGCAAACGCGGTGGCGTCCATGATCTCCAGCTTGCGATTGATCGCTTCGTCGAAGGTGATCGTCGAGTAGCGCGTTGCCTTCGAGTCCTTCTTCGGATCGGCCGAGTAAACGCCGTCCACCTTGGTCGCCTTCAACACGATTTGCGCGCCGATTTCGGATCCGCGCAGCGCCGCTGCGGTGTCGGTCGTGAAAAACGGATTGCCGGTGCCGGCAGCAAAGATGACGATCTTGCCCTCTTCGAGGTAGCGCAGCGCCTTCGGGCGAATATACGGTTCAACAACCGCCTCGATGTTCAGCGCGGATTGAACGCGAGCTTCGACACCGGCGCGGCGTAGCGCATCCTGTAACGCCATCGCGTTCATCACCGTGGCCATCATGCCCATGTAATCGGCGGTTGCGCGATCCATGCCTTCGGCCCCAAGCGCGACGCCGCGAAAGATGTTGCCGCCACCGATGACGACCGCCACCTCGACTCCAAGCCGCACGACCTCGCCCAGATCCGCGACCATGCCCTCAACGGTGGCGCGATTGATACCGAACGCGTCGTCGCCCATCAACGCTTCACCCGATAACTTCAGCAACACGCGCCGGTAAGCCGGAGCGGCCTGGGTGCCAATCGTCGCGTCGTTGGCGGACATTCGCTTATCGAAGCATTGAGGTGGCAGTCACGCGCGCGCGGTCGCCATTGCGGCGACTTCGGCAGCGAAATCCGTTTGCTTTCTTTCGATCCCCTCGCCCACGACATACAGCACGAAGCTGCTGACGCTGGCGCCTTTTGCCCTTAGCAGCTGTTCGATGGTTTGTTTGCCGTCTTCGGCCTTGACGAAGACCTGGCCCAGCAACGTCACTTCGCGCAAGTACTTCTGGACCGTGCCCTCTGCGATCTTGTCGAGCATCGCTTCGGGCTTACCGGCCTCGCGCGCCTTCTCGACGGCAATGCGCCGCTCGGTATCGAGCAGATCAGAGGGCACGCCGGTGGCATCGAGCGACTTCGGTTTGCTGGCGGCGATATGCATCGCCACGTCTTTCGCAAGATCGGAGCTTCCGCCTACCAGGTCCACCAGCACACCGATCTTGCTGCCACCATGGATATAGCTGGCCAGGCTGCCCTTCGCCTCGACTCGCGCGAAGCGGCGGATCGAAATATTTTCGCCGATCTTTCCGATCAACGCGGTACGCGTCGCTTCCACCGTGCTTGTGCCAAGCGGCAGCGACGACAACGCCTGTACATCGGCCGGCTTCTTTGTTGCCACGAGCTTCGCGAGGTCCTTCGCGAACTGAACGAAGTCCGCATTCTTCGCGACGAAGTCAGTCTCCGAGTTCACTTCGACGATCGCGCCGATCTTGCCGGCGCTATCGATGTCGATCGCGACCACGCCCTCGGCAGCAACTCGCGATGCCGCCTTGCTGGCCTTGTTGCCGAGCTTGACGCGCAGGATCTCTTCTGCCTTTGCGACGTCGCCGTCGGCTTCGGCCAGCGCCTTTTTGCACTCCATCATCGGCGCGTCGGTCTTCTCACGAAGTTCCTTGACCATCGCCGCGGTAATTTCCGCCATCACTACTCCCATCTGTTTTACAAAAAAGGGGCTTGCGCCCCCTTGCAAGCTGCCAGCTCGTCGAGCTACTGCGCCTCGTTCACTTCGACAAACTCTTCGTCGTCATCGCTGGCTGCAGCCTGAACGACGCCCTGAAGCGCCGCTGCCTTGCCCTCGAGCACCGCATCAGCGATGCCGCGCGCATACAGTCGCACGGCGCGGCTCGAGTCATCGTTGCCGGGTATCACGTAAGCGATGTTCTCTGGCGAATGATTGGTATCGACTATGGCCACGACCGGAATGCCGAGCTTTGCAGCCTCCAGAATCGCGATCTTGTGATAACCGACGTCGATCACAAAAAGCGCATCGGGTAGCGCGTTCATATCCTTGATTCCGCCGATCGCCTTGTTGTGCTTTTCGATCTCGCGCTGGAAGTCGAGCGCTTCTTTCTTCGACATGCGCTCAGTGCCGTTGTCGGCAACGATCTGCTCCATCTCTTTCAGGCGCTTGATCGACACCTTGACGGTCTTGAAATTGGTCAGCATGCCACCGAGCCAGCGCTGGTCGACGAATGGCATTCCGGCGCGCTGTGCCTCTTCGACGATCGTTTCACGCGCCTGACGCTTGGTGCCTACGAACAGAATCGTTCCGCGGTTGCTTGCCAACTGGCGGACGAACTTGGTCGCAGCTTGAAACTGGTCGAGCGTGCGCTCGAGGTTGATGATGTGAATCTTGTTGCGGTGGCCGAAAATGAACGGAGCCATTTTCGGATTCCAGAAGCGCGTCTGGTGTCCAAAGTGGACCCCGGCTTCCAGCATTTGACGCATCGTTACCGACATCTACGTTCTCCAAGGTTAGATCCTGCACGGACATCGAGGCGGACTGGACTCACATTCAGCTCGGAGTCAAAGTCCGCACCTTGGGAATGCCGTGCGTGATTTCTTGCTGCCCCGCTGAAATCGATTACAAATCAGTCGATTTTCAGCGCGACTTTTAACCACTAGGCCGCAAGTAGCCGGATATTATAGCGAACTTGGACGAAAGACCCACTTCAATGGCCATCGTAATCAAGACAGTCGAAGAGATCGCCGGAATGCGAGTCGCCGGCCGGATGGCCTCGGAGGTGCTCGACTTCGTTACGCCGCATGTTAAGCCCGGTATCACCACCGGCGAGCTGGACCGGCTTTGCCATGACTACATGGTCAATGTGCAGAAGACAATCCCTGCGCCACTGAATTACGCCCCCCCAGGTTATCGCCCGTTTCCAAAGGCGATCTGCACGTCGGTGAATCACCAGGTGTGCCATGGAATCCCTGGCGACAAAGCGCTGAAGAACGGCGACGTCTTGAACATCGATGTGACGGTGATCAAAGAAGGGTTTCACGGTGACACCAGCCGCATGTACTTTGTCGGTGAGCCTTCGATTGCCGCGCGGCGGCTGAGTGACGTCACGTATGACTGCATGTGGCTGGGCATCGCGCAAGTGCGCCCTGGCGCGACGATCGGCGATATCGGGCACGCGATCCAGGTGCACGCGGAGAAAAACGGCTACAGCGTCGTTCGCGAGTTCTGCGGTCATGGCATCGGCCGCAAGTTCCACGAAGAGCCGCAGATTCTGCATTACGGCAAGCCCGGCACGCTCGAGCCCCTGACGGCCGGGATGATCTTTACTGTCGAGCCGATGATCAACGCCGGGCGCCGCGAGATCAAGGAGTTGGCCGACGGCTGGACGATCGTGACGAAGGATCATTCGCTGTCAGCCCAGTGGGAGCACACAGTGCTGGTGACGGAATCCGGCTACGAAGTGATGACGCTTTCGGCCGGCTCGCCTGCAGTGCCTGCGTTCATTCAACAAAGAAAAGCTCAGGCGCGCGAGGACGAACACGCGCCAGCGTAATTCTTTGTGAACGACATCGCGTTCAAGCTGCGCGATCGCCTGCGGCAAGAGCGCGCAAACCTCATTCAACGCTTTAACGCCGGCGGCTCGGTTGATGGCTTGCTGCGGGGTCTGTCACGCGCGACCGACGGCCTGTTGCGTGAAGTTGCCGAAGCGAGCGGTATCACGTCGCGCGCAACGCTGATCGCGGTCGGCGGGTATGGTCGCGGCGAGCTGTTCCCGCATTCCGACGTCGACGTACTGATCCTGCTGAATCAGCCAGCGACTGATGACGATGCGCGCACGATAGAGAACCTGGTGAGCCTGTTTTGGGATCTCGGCCTCCCGCTCGGCCACAGCGTGCGAACGCTTGACGAGTGCGTCGCTGAAGCCCGGCGCGACATTACCGTTCTTACTGCAATGCTCGAGTCGCGCCCGTTAACGGGCACTCGTTCCCGTTACGCTGCGTTTTCGCGCGCCATTGTCGCGGCGCTGGATCGCGAAGCGTACTTTCACGCCAAGCTGCTCGAGCAGCAGCATCGGCACATCAAGTACCAGGAGGCGCCCTACAGCCTGGAACCTAACGTCAAAGAGAGCCCGGGCGGGTTGCGCGACCTGCAGGTCGTCGTTTGGGTGGCTCGTGCGAGCGGCTATGGCGGCAGCTGGGCTGAGCTAGCTCGGCGCGGATTCATTACCGACGAGGAAGCCCGCATCATTCGACGCAGCGAGCGACGCATCAAGGAAATTCGTGCTCGCTTGCATCTTGTCACCGGGCGTCGGGAAGACCGATTGGTGTTTGACGTGCAGGATGCGGTCGCCGAGATGAGCTCGATTCACGCGACCGCGAACTGCCGTCGCAGCGAAGTTCTAATGCAGCAGTATTACCGCTCTGCGAAGGTTGTCACGCAGATGAATACGATTTTGCTGCAGAACATCGAACACCGTCTGTTTGGACGTGAGCAAAGCGAGTCGCGGGCGCTCGATGCGACATTCGTCGTGCGCAACGAGACTGCTTGATTTGGCCGACGAATCGGGCCTCGACGCCGACCCCAATGGAATCTTACGTGCGTTCCTGCTGATGGCTCAGCATCGCGAGCTCAAGGGCATGTCGGCGCGGTTGATGCGCGCTCTCTGGCATGCGCGAGTGAAGGTCGACGCACGTTACCGGCGCGACCCGGCCAACCGTGCAACATTCATTGCATTGCTGCAGGAGCCGAAAGGTGTATTGCATGAGCTGCGCCGCATGAACGACTTGTCAGTGCTCGGCCGCTACCTGCCTGTGTTCCGTCGGATCGTGGGCCAGATGCAGCACGACTTGTTTCATGTCTACACCGTCGATCAGCACATCCTGCAGGTCTTGCGCAATCTGCGCCGGTTCACGCTATCTGAACATGCGCATGAGTATCCGCTTTGCAGCCAGTTGATGGCCGATTTCGACAGGCCCTGGGTGCTTTACATCGCCGCGATTTTTCACGACATTGCAAAGGGGCGTGGTGGTGATCACAGCGATTTGGGCAGCCGCGATGCCAGGCGATTCTGTCGCGACCACGGCCTCGACCGTGCGGACACCGCACTCGTCGAGTTTCTAGTCGCACAGCACCTGCTGCTGTCGCAGGTGGCGCAAAAGCAGGACCTTGCCGATCCGGCGGTGGTCGAGCGCTTTGCCGCGCAAGTCAAGGATGAGCGCACATTGGTCGCGCTGTATCTGTTGACGGTCGCCGACATTCGCGGCACGAGCCCGAAAGTTTGGAATGCGTGGAAGGGCAAGCTGCTCGAAGATTTATTTCGCTCGACGCGGCGGCTTCTCGGCGGTGGGACGGTCGCACCGACCGCGGTTCTTGAAGGCCGTAAACAGGAATCGATCCGGATCCTGAGGCTGTACGGGTTATCGGATGAAGCGCGCGACGCCCTTTGGCAACAGCTTGATGTGGTTTACTTCCTTCGACACAGCGCCCAGGACATTGCGTGGCACGCGCGCGCGCTATTCAGCAAGATCAACAGCGATCGACCGATCGTGCGCGCTCGGCTGGCACGGATCGGCGAAGGCGCCGAAGTACTGATCTATGTCAAGGACCAGAAAGGTCTGTTCGCTCGCGTCTGTGGTTACTTCGACAGCCGCAACCTGAGCATTCTCGACGCGCGCGTGCATACCACGCGTCATGGTTACGCGCTCGACACTTTCCTCGTTACCGATCACGGCCGCGCGCGTCACTATCGTGAGTTGTTAAGCCAGATCGAACACGAGCTCGCCGAGTGGATATCAAAAGAGCACGAACTTCCGGCACCCGGGCCCGCCGAGAAGTACCGTCAATCACGACAATCGCGCCAGTTTCCGGTGTCGCCCACTGTGCAGTTACAGCCCGACGAGCGCGGATCGCGCCACCTGTTAACTGTGGTCGCCACTGACAGGCTTGGATTGCTTTACTCGATTGCGCGCGTACTCGCGCAGCACGAGCTCGAGGTACACACTGCAAAAGTGCTGACGCTTGGGGAGCGCGCCGAAGACGTTTTTCTGATCTCAGGGGCGCAGCTTGACTCCGTCAAGGGGCAACTTGCGATCGAAAGAGATCTCCTCGACGCCCTTGCAGCGCCGCATCAATCGTCGGCGTCGGCCATTTCGGGGAACAGAATTTCCGTGTAGCCGAAGCGCGAGAAATCGCGCACGCGCATTGGGTACAGAATGCCGTCGAGGTGATCGCATTCGTGCTGCACGACGCGCGCATGAAAGCCGTCAACCACGCGATCGATCGGCCGCCCCTGCAAATCAACTCCCGTGTAGCGGATCTTTGCGTGGCGCGGAACGACACCGCGCAAGCCCGGCACCGACAGGCATCCTTCCCAGCCCTCTTCCATCTCATTACCGATCGGCTCGATCACCGGATTGATCAGGATCGTTTGTGGCACCGGGTCCGCATCGGGGTAGCGTGGGTTGCGAGCTTCTGGATCGCTGTAACCAAAGATCACCAAGCGCAGTGGCACACCGATCTGGGGTGCCGCTAGCCCTGCGCCGCTCGCGGCGTGCATCGTCTCGAACATGTCATCCACAAGTGTCTTGAGGTCGGGTGCCTGAACATCGAGCACCGGCAGCGACACTTCCAGCAGCCGCGGATCGCCCATCCGCAGGATGTCGTGGATCACGGTGTCTTCTCAAAAAACGACGTCAGTATGCGTACGGCCCGAACAATGCTTTGGTGCATAACCTCTCCCAGCTCTTCCAGCTTGATCGCCTGGACACTGTCGCGGCGACCTGCTGCGTGATTGATCACCACCGCGAGTGAGGCATATTCCAGACCCGCCTCGCGCGCCAGCACCGCCTCCGGCATGCCGGTCATTCCGACGACGTCGCCGCCTTCGCGGGCGATACGCTCGACCTCCGCTGCGGTTTCGAGTCGCGGCCCCTGCGTGCATGCGTAGACAGCACCGTCGAATAATTTCTCGTTGCATTCAACCGAAGCGGCGACCAGACGCCCGCGCAAAGCTCGCGAATACGGCTGCGTGAAGTCGACATGGGTCACCGGCATTTCCGAGCCTTCGAAAAACGTGCTCTTGCGGCTGTGCGTGTAATCGATGATTTGGTCAGGCAGCACCAAACTGCCCGGCGCCAAATCATCACGGATGCCGCCGACGGTGGCCACTGCGATCACTCCGTCGACTTTCAGTTCCTTCAGCGCCCAGATGTTGGCGCGATAGTTGATCTCGTGCGGCGCGAGGGTATGACCATAGCCGTGGCGCGCAAGAAACACCACTTCAGCGCCCGCGAACCGGCCGAATGTCAGTGCGCCGGACGGCTCGCCGTAAGGAGTGCGCATGACCTGACGGCGGGAATCGTGCAGCGCGGTGAGCTTTGCCAATCCGCTGCCACCGATGATTGCGTACAAAATCAGTCTCCCAACATTTTTTGTAATTGCACTTCGTCGATGATAGACACCTCGAGCTCGCGCGCCTTGGCGAGCTTCGAACCAGCGTCTTCGCCAGCGACGACATAGTCTGTCTTTTTAGAGACCGAGCCTGATACCTTGCCCCCTGCCGCCTCGATCATCGACTTCGCGTCATCACGCTTCAGGGTCGGCAGCGTTCCGGTGATAACGAACGTCTTGCCGGCCAGGCGCCCAGCGGGCCTGCGCACCGGATCCGCCTCCGGCCAGTGGACACCGGCCTTGCGAAGCTGCGCAATGCTTTCGCGGTTGTGCGCCTCGCTGAAGAAGTGTGCGATCGATGCCGCAACGACCGGCCCCACATCGGGCACTTGCAACAACTGATCTTCCGAAGCGTTGACGATTGGGTCGAGCCGCCCGAAGTGACGCGCCAGATCACGCGCAGTTGATTCGCCCACATGCCGAATGCCCAGCGCGTATATGAAACGCTCCAGTGTTGTGCTTCGAGCACGGTCGAGTGCCGCGATCAGGTTCGCAGCCGATTTGCCCGCCATTCGCTCCAGGCCGGCGACAACGCCGACGTCGAGCTTGAACAAATCGGCCGGAGTGTGGACCAGGCCGCCATCGACGAGCTGATCGACGATCTTGTCCCCCAACCCTTCAATATCCAGCGCACGCCGGCTGGCGAAGTGCAGCAGCGCCTGCTTGCGCTGCGCTCCGCACACAAGACCGCCGGTGCACCGGCTCACCGCCTCACCTTCTTCACGATAAACGCGCGAGCCGCATACCGGGCATCGCGCAGGCATCTTGAACACCTTCGCGTCACGTGATCTGCGGTCGGGTACGACCGCGACCACTTCGGGTATGACGTCGCCGGCGCGTCGGACAATAACGGTGTCGCCAATACGGACATCCTTGCGGCGTATCTCGTCCTCGTTGTGCAGTGTGGCGTTGGTGACCGTGACGCCGCCGACGAAAACCGGTGCAAGCCGTGCCACCGGTGTCAATGCTCCGGTTCGCCCGACTTGAACATCAATGCCGATCAACTGCGTTACCGCTTCCTGCGCCGGAAACTTGTGGGCGATTGCAAAGCGCGGCGCGCGCGAGACATAGCCCACCACCTGTTGATCCGCGCGCGAATTGATCCGGTAGACAACACCGTCGATCTCGTACGGCAGCGTGGCGCGTCGCTGCCCTACCGCTTCATAAAATCCAAGGCACCCAGCCACGCCTTCGACAACTGCACGGTCGCGCGCCACCGGTATCCCGAGCTCGGCCAACCAGCTGAGTAGCTCCGCATGCGTGAGCGGCTCCTCCGTGTCTTGCAGCTCACCCAGTCCGTACGCGAAAAAGCGCAACGACCTTTGCGCGGTGACGCGTGGATCGAGCTGTCGCAACGAGCCTGCCGCCGCATTGCGAGGATTCGCGTATTCGCGCTCCTCCTTAGCACGCTGCCGTTCGTTTAGACGCTCGAACTCGCGTTTGAACATCATCACCTCACCGCGAACCTCCAGCACCTGAGGCGCGCGCTTACCTAGACGCAGCGGTATCGAGCGAATCGTGCGGATATTCGCGGTGACGTCCTCGCCCACCGCGCCGTCACCGCGCGTTGCGCCCTGAATCAGCTCTCCGTGCTCGTAGCGCAGATTGACCGCGAGCCCATCGAATTTCAGCTCGCATGCGTACTCGATCTGTTCGACGGAGCGGCCCGCACGAGCCAACGCATCGCGGGCACGGGTATCGAATGCGGCGACGCTGGCTTCATCGAACGCATTGTTCAGCGAAAGCATCGGCAGCGCGTGGCGAACCTCGCGAAACTCCCGGCTTGGTGCACCGCCAACGCGTTGTGTCGGCGAGTCGGGCGTGATGAGGTCAGGGTTTGCCGCCTCCAGCGCGTGCAGCTCGCGCATCAGCCGGTCGTACTCGGCGTCGGGCAACGTTGGCTGATCGAGCAGGTAGTAGTCGTGATCTGCCTGCGCTATCAGCTCGCGCAGGCGCCGAACGTCGTCCGACGGTGCCTTTGCACGCGCCATCGCGCGTCAGCTTACGTAAAGGCGATGCGCGCGGGTCGAACCCGGCTCGACGCCGGCCGCGCGCATTTCAGCCGCCAGCTTTTCGAGCTCGGATTCAATCGCCGACTGCGCTGCGGACTCGACGATGCGGCCGTTGTCATCGACCACGCGCGCGTTCAGTCGCGCCGCCAGCCGATGCGCAACGGCAAACAGGATCGCTAACGGCGATGGACTGGCGGCTCGATCGCGGAACGTCGAGCGCCAATGACACTCGCTGCGTCGGAAACGAAGCGCGCACTCATTGACAGCGCGATCGGATGCTCCGGGTCGATCCGCTCCCATCGTTCGCGCTCAACGCCGCTGAGACCGGCCTCGATCGCGGCTGCATCCAGAGTTGCGTGGCTCCATGGCTCGCCCAACGCCTCCAGCGTCAGTGTGATCTGGACATCGAAGCGCGCGCAAAGCGCATCGAGCGACGCCGCCTGCTGCACAAGCCGCGCCACATCCGGAGGGTCGAAATCCGCATCAATCGTTACGGCGATCTGCTGAACAGCGGCAATGAAGCGCGACGCATCGATCTCACTTAACGAATAACGCCGCGTGGCTAACTGCACCGCGATCAACATTTCGGAGTAAAACCCGAAGCGGTCGGGCAAACTCCAGCGACCAGCCTTGCTGTCCCACACCGCCAGATGGGTCGGCAGCGGCAGCACAAGACGATCAAGCTGTGCGCGCGCCTCGAGCGCCGCCACGCCGTCGAATGCGTGTACGCAGCGCAGTTCGAGCATGACGTCGAGCAGCGCGTCTTCGACCCATCCGCCGACGGGCTGCATCTCCGTGGACGCATCGTCAACCACTGGCTCAGCGACGTTCGAATCGGCGACGGCCGAAGGTCCCATCGTCGGCTCGATTCGAACCGGTGCCTGCTGCGCGTTTCGTGCGGTGCGCGTGTTGCGACCGAAACTCGCGCGATCCGGCAGCGAACGGTCAATCGTCGCAGCATCATCATCGCTGGTGGCCTGCTGCAGCCGAGCCGACTTGCGCTCCTGCCACTTGCCGTACAGGTAAAGCGCGATCAGCAAGACTGCTGCAATCGCGAGCAGCCACCAAGTGAGTGGTCTCATGCTCGCGGCTACGCGGCCTCGGCTGTCAGACGCACGGCGCTGTCGATATCGACCGCGACAATGCGCGAAACCCCCTGCTCCTGCATCGTGACGCCAATCAGCTGCTGCGCCATCTCCATCGAAATCTTGTTGTGCGTGATGAACATGAACTGCGTTTTGTCCGTCATCGATTCGACCAGACGGCAGAAGCGTTCGGTATTCGCGTCATCGAGCGGCGCATCGACCTCGTCCAGCAGGCAAAACGGTGCCGGATTCAGCTTGAACAACGCGAACACCAAAGCAATCGCAGTCAGAGCCTTTTCGCCGCCGGACAGCAGGTGAATCGTGCTGTTGCGCTTGCCCGGGGGCTGCGCCATCACCTGTACTCCGGCGTCGAGGATCTCCTCGCCGGTCATGATCAGCCGGGCCTCGCCGCCGCCAAAGAGCTTCGGAAACAACTGGCCGAACTGTACGTTGACCGCATCGAACGTCTGTTGCAGCATCTGACGCGTCTCGCGGTCGATCTTGCGAATTGCGTCTTCGAGCGTAGTGATCGCTGCTGTCAGGTCGGCGGACTGCGCATCGAGGAAGCTCTTGCGTTCGCGTGATGTCGTCAGCTCTTCCAGCGCGGCCAGATTGACGGCGCCCAGCGCTTCGATCTCCTGCGCCAGACGCGTGATCTCCGCTTGCAGCGCGGCGGCTCTCTGCGGCGGCTTGGTGAGTTTCGCAGTCAACGCCACTTCGTCGGCCCCTGCTTCGACCAGCTGACTTGCAAATTGCTCGGCCGCCAGCCGGGCTGCCTGTTCCTTCAACTGCAGCTCGGTAAGTTTGTCGCGCAGCGGCTGCACGTCGCGCTCCAGTGTTAGCCGCTTTTCATCGGCAACACGCAGCTGCTGCGCAAAGTCGTCCAAATGGCTCCGGGCATGGCGTAGCGCCTCTTCTGCCGTCGAGCGCCGCGCGAGCCAGTCCGCAAGGCCCGCGCGCGCCCCACTGTCGTCGAGGCGCTTGAGCTCGTCCTCGGCGCGGGAGATCTCGTCGGCCAATCGCTGCGCGTCCGCGCTCGCCATTTCGGCGCCTCGCGCCAAATCGCCCTCGCGCTCACGGTTTGCGTTGAGTGCAAACTCGCAATGCTGGCGCGCCGTCTCAAGCGCGCGCTGCTGATCGCGCGCCGCACGCAGCGTGCGATCAGCCTCTTCGTAGGTCAGGCGCGCCCGTTCAACGGCCTCTTGCCGCGGCGACAACTCGGCATCGAGCTGCTCGAAGCGAGCGTCCGCCTGCTCGCGTTGCGCACGCGCTTCACGCTCGTTGGCCTCGATCTCCTGCAGCTCCTCGCCGATCTGCCGACTGCGATGGCGGACGCGATCGATCAGTTCCTCCAGACGAACCGATTCGAGTTGCAGTACGTGCATCTGGGCTCGGCGCGATTCGGCGTCCTGCCGGGCGGCGTCAAGCGCCTGCTGCGCCGATTTGAGATCAGCCTCGGCCCGTGCAACGGCTGCGGTCGCCTGCTCGGCGATCAACCGTTGTGCGCGCACTTCGCGCTCCAGGTTCTCGATCTCGAGTCGGCGCGCAAGAAGACCCGAGGCCTGATCGTCGGCCGCATAAAAGTGCACGTCGTGCCGCGACACGCGATGCGCGGCCTTCACCACGAACTGGCCTCCGGCAGGCAGTTCGCCGCGAGCAGACAGCGCTGACGCAAGATCGTCGGCAACGAATACGTTGGCAAGCCAGTCTGCGAGCAACGCTGCGAACGCGGCATCGTGCGTACGCACGAGCTCGCTTAGACGTCGAAAGCCCGCCGGCTGCGTCAAATTACGCGCATCACTCGCCATGGCGCCACTGGTTGAATAGAACGCAACGCGAGCTGGCGGCGCATCAGCAGCCAGGCCTCCGATCGTATCCAGCTTGCCGACTTCGATACCTTGCACGCGCTCACGCAACACCGCTTCGAACGCTGTTTCCCAACCCGGCTCGACGACCAGTTTGCGAAACAGGCGTGGCAGATTCTCGAGACCCTGAGCCCGCAGCCAGGGATCAAGCTTGGCATTAGCCTCGACATTCGCCTGCACTTGTTTCAACGCCTGCAGATGCGCTTCGAGTCGCGCAAGTGCTTCGCCTTGACGCGTCCGATCGTCGAGGCGCTGCTGCCGCTGCTCGGTCATACGATCGACGTTCGCCTCGCTCTGCTGCTGCGCCTCGACGTGCGCCGACATCTCGCTCTCGTTCTTGGCGAGCTGCTGCTTCAAGCCTGCAAGCTGCGCTTCATCAGGTGAACCGATCGACGCCTGCTCTTCGCTGAGGCGCTCGCGCCGCTGCATCAACTGACCTAATTGACGATCCGCATTGCGCTGCTCGGCAGCGGCCGCCTCGATCGATTGCTCCGCAAGCGCGGCATCTGCCTGCGCCGCCGTGACCGCATCGCGCGTGGTCCGATACGTCTGCTCAAGCTGCGGCAGCGTCGCTTCGTGCGCGGCAACGCCCTCGATTGCCTGTTCAAGCTGCTGCGTCATCTCGGCGATTGCCTGCACCAGCTCGACAGCGCGCTGGCGAAGCTCCGCCTGCTCGTTCAAACGGACGTTACGCGTCGCAACCAGCGAGTCGATCTGTGCCGAAAGGCGCGTGCGACTTTCGGCAATCAACCGGATTTCGGACTCGAGCTTCGAGACCTCGGCATTGACTTCGAACATCGCCCCTTGCGCGTTGTGAACCGCATCGCTGGCGGCAAAGTGGGCATTTCGAACATCTTCAAGCGCGCGTTCGGCGCCGCGCAACTCGGCGACATGCGCATCCAAGGCCACCGTACGATTCGAAACGTCGCGCGTCACCCGTTCGCGCTCTGAGTCGGCCTCCCGCCTGCGCGTCAGCCACAACAATTGCTGCTGCTCGTCATGAGTCGCCTGCAGCGAGCGGTAGGTCTGGGCCACCGCAGCCTGTTGCTCGAGCTTGCCGATCTGCGTATCGAGCTCGCGCACGATGTCTTCGACACGCGTCAGGTTGTCGCGCGTGTCGGCCAGGCGGTTTTCGGTTTCGCGACGGCGCTCCTTGTACTTCGAAACGCCGGCTGCTTCCTCGAGGAAGATGCGCAGCTCTTCCGGCCGCGCCTCGACGATGCGCGAGATCATGCCCTGTCCGATGATCGCGTACGCGCGCGGTCCGAGCCCGGTGCCGAGAAACATGTCGTGCACGTCGCGCCGGCGCACGTTCTGGTTGTTGATGTAATAGCTCGACGAACCGTCGCGCGTCAGCACACGCTTGACCGAGATGTCGGCGTACTGCGCCCACGCGCCTCCTATCCTGCCCTCGTCGTTGTCGAACGCAAGCTCGACGCTGGCGCGGCCGGCCGGCTTGCGATCGCCCGAGCCGTTGAAAATCACATCCTGCATCGATTCGCCGCGAAGCTCGGCCGCCTTGCTCTCGCCAAGCACCCAGCGCACGGCGTCGATCACGTTCGACTTGCCGCAACCGTTCGGACCGACAACCCCAACAAGCGTGCCGGGTACGTCGATCGGCGTCGGATCGACAAATGACTTAAATCCGGCGAGTCTGATCTGCCGAAGGCGCACGTTTCGTCAGGGATGGTGATGTGGAGCGCATGCAAGATGCGCAAAGCGTTTCAGTGCAGTCGCCGGTCTTCCGGTTCGATCTTCTTATAATACCGTGCAAGCCTGCCTCATTCTTCCGCGTCATCCTGCATGGCCACACGCCCCGCCAAAATCCTCGAAACTTTCGCCAACCCATCGCCGCAGCGCGATTACTGGGTGCGAATGAAAATTCCCGAGTTCACATGCCTGTGTCCGTTGACCGGCCAGCCCGACTTCGCAACGATGGTGCTGGACTTCGTTCCCGACAAGCGCAACGTCGAGCTGAAAAGCTTGAAGCTCTACATGTGGTCGTATCGAAACGAGGGCGCATTTCACGAAGCGGTGACCAATGCCATTTTGGATGATCTGGTCAAGGCAATCGCGCCCCGCTTCATGCGCCTGACCGCGCACTGGTACGTGCGAGGAGGAATATTCACGACAGTGACAGCCGAGCACCGCAAGAAAGGTTGGAAGCCCGAGTCGTACGTCCCTGTACGCGAGGAATCGTCCGGCACCTCGAGCTAAAGAGCAGCGTTGAACCCCGATCTCGACCGCCTGCATCCGTACCCCTTTGAGCAGCTGCGCCAACTGCTCGCAGGCATCAAACCGCCCGTGGGTCTGTCGCCGATCAACCTCTCGATCGGTGAACCGAAGCATGCAACGCCCCCGTTTATTCTTAAGGCGTATGCGAAGGCGCTGCCGGGAGTCGCAAGCTACCCGCTAACCGCCGGGTTACCGCAGTTGCGCGAAGCGATCGCCGAGTGGGCAGCGCGTCGTTACAGGCTAAAAGCGCTTGACCCGGCGACGCAGGTATTACCGGTCACCGGCACGCGCGAGGCGCTTTTCTCTTTTGCGCAGACGGTAATTGACCGTACGCGCGACGCGCGAGTGGTCGCACCGAATCCGTTTTACCAAATCTATGAGGGTGCCGCGTTGCTCGCCGGGGCGAAGCCCATTTATCTGCCGACCATCGCGGACGACGGCTTCCGGATGCGGTTCGAGACGCTGACAGACGCTGAATGGCGCAACGTTCAGCTGGTTTACGTCTGCTCACCGGGCAATCCGACGGGCCATGTGATGGCGCTCGACGAGTGGAAGCGACTGTTCGAGCTCTCAGACCGCTACGGTTTTGTCATTGCGTCGGACGAGTGCTACTCGGAGATCTATTTCAACGAAGGCGAAGCGCCGCTCGGTAGCTTGCAGGCGGCGGCAAGCTTGGCCGCGATTCTTACGAACGCCTTGTGATGTTCTGCAGCCTGTCGAAGCGATCGAGCGTCCCTGGAATGCGGTCTGGCTTCGTGGCGGGCGACGCCGATGTGCTACAAAAATTCCTCCTGTATCGCACCTACCATGGCACTGCGATGAGCCTCGCAGTACAACACGCGAGCATCGCTGCGTGGCAGGATGAGGCGCACGTCGTTGAAAACCGGCGGCTCTACGCACAGAAATTTGAGACGGCCACGCCGATCATCGCCTCGCGGCTTCCATGCTCGATGCCGGATGCGGCGTTCTATCTTTGGGCACGCACGCCGATCAGCGACACCGACTATGCGCAGCGTTTGTACGAGCACAGAAATGTGACCGTGCTGCCGGGCAGTTATCTGTCGCGTGATACGTGCGCAGGCAATCCGGGCCGTGGCTACGTCAGGATTGCGTTGGTTGCATCGTATGCTGAGGCCATCGATGCCGCCGAGCGCATCGCTTCTCTCGATCCCGCGAGTTCTTGATGAATCTGGAAGCCATAGTCAACGAAGCCCACGAGCAACGCGCCACGCTGAGCGCGTCCTCGGCCCCTCCGGAAGTGCGTACAGCCGTGGAGCAGACAATCGCTCAGCTTGACGCGGGCACGCTGCGCGTGGCCGAAAAACGCGACGGCAAATGGGTCGTGCACGAGTGGCTGAAGAAGGCGGTGCTGCTGTCATTCCGGTTAAACGACAACGCGCCGCTGCAAGGCGGCTTCGGCCAGTTCTATGACAAGGTCCCGAACAAGTTCGCAACATGGGACGCCGCTGCTTTTGCTCGCTCAGGAGTTCGGGTGGTCCCGCCAGCGGTAGCTCGTCACGGCAGCTTCGTGGCGAAAAATGTCGTAATGATGCCGTCGTTCGTCAACATCGGCGCGTATGTGGACGAAGGGACGATGGTAGATACGTGGGTCACCGTGGGCTCGTGCGCGCAGATCGGCAAGCACGTGCATTTGTCGGGCGGTGTCGGCATCGGCGGTGTACTCGAACCACTGCAGGTAAATCCGACGATCATCGAGGACAACTGCTTCATCGGTGCCCGTTCCGAGATCGTCGAAGGCGTGATCGTCGAGGAGAACTCCGTAATTTCGATGGGCGTCTACATCAGTCAAAGCACGAAGATCTACGACCGTGCAACCGGCGAGGTCAGCTACGGACGCATACCCGCGGGGTCGGTCGTCGTTTCGGGCAATCTGCCTTCACAGGACGGCAAATACAGCCTTTATTGCGCGGTGATCATCAAGAAGGTGGATGCCCGGACCCGCGCGAAAACAGCCATCAACGAGCTACTGCGTGACTAGAGCCAATGCAAGCCCATTACACGGCCTGCAGTGCTCTGTGGCCTTCATGTATACGCCCGCCCCTTGAACCGGCCTCGGATCCACTCACGACGATTTTGCAAGCACGTCCACCTCAGCCCATAAATTCGCCCACTTTTCATCCGTTTGGCGGTATGCCAAGCGCCAATTTCGCGCTTTATCCTTGCCGCTTCGACCTGACGCAGGCTGCATAGGAACTCAGCATGTCCCTGGAACGCATGTTCAATCTGATGGCCGAAAAGCAGGCATCGGATCTATTTTTCTCGGTCGGCTCGCCGATCACGATCAAGATCAACGGCGTGTGTGTGCCGATCAATCAGGATCGACTGGCTCCGCAGGCAATCGTTTCGCTGCTGGCTGAGCGCCTTACCGACGCGCATTTCCGCGAGCTCGAGGATTCGCGCGAGCTGAACATCGGCTTGCCGGTGCAGGGGATCGGCAGTTTTCGTCTAAGCGCATTCCTGCAGCGCGGTTCCATCTCGGCGGTGATTCGTTTCATTCCGCACGACGTGCCGAAGCTCGACGCGCTGCACCTGCCGGAAGTGCTGAAAGACCTGATCATGGAGCGGCGCGGCATGATTCTGGTCGTCGGCGCGGCGGGTTCGGGCAAATCGACGACGATTGCATCGATGCTCGATCATCGCAACGAGCTGACCACCGGGCACGTGCTGACGTTCGAGGATCCGATCGAGTACCTGTTCCGCAACAAGAAGTCCATCATCAATCAGCGTGAAATCGGCTCCGACGCGCGGACTTTGCAAGCCGCGCTTCGCAGCGCGATGCGGCAGGCGCCCGACGTGATCTTTATCGGCGAGATCCGCGACCGGGACACGATGAGCGCGGCGGTCGCCTATTCGATGTCAGGTCACCTTGTCGTGGCCACACTGCATGCAACCAACAGCGCGCACGCGTTGAACCGCGTGATCAGCTTCTATCCTCCGGAAACGCGCCAGGCCTTGTTTCAGGACATGTCTGTCGCGATCAAGGCCATCGTGTCGCAACGATTGATCCGCTCGAAGCGCGGCGGCCGCGTGCCGTCTGTCGAAGTGCTGATGAACACCCGGCACATTGCCGACTTGATTGAGCGCGGTGATGTCCCTGCGATCAAGGAAGCGATGGAGCAGAGCCTTGCCCCGGAAAGCATATCGTTCGAGCAGAGTCTGTATACGCTGATCCAGGCGGACCAGATCACGCGCGAGGATGCGCTTTCCGCTGCCGACTCGCAGAACAACCTGCTCTGGTTCATCAACAACGCTGGCAAGCCGCTGTCGCCAGCCGAGCGCAAGCAGCGCGCAGAATCGGGTCAGGACGCCTCGTTCTCAGAGTTCACGCTGAACATTTAGTCAGCGGCCGAAGCGCTGCCGCTACAATCGCGGCCGCTTCGTCCGATGACTCCCACTCTCGAACTCACCCAGCAGTTGATCGCTCGTCGATCGGTCACGCCGATTGACGACGGATGTCAGGCGCTGATTGCCGAACGTTTGCGCCCGGCCGGCTTCGCGGCAGAAACGATCGCGACCAACGGGGTTACGAACGCGTGGCTGCGTCGCGGCAGTGAAGCTCCGGTGTTCGTATTTGCCGGCCATACCGATGTGGTGCCCTCTGGGCCGCTCGACAAGTGGTCCTCCGACCCGTTCAAGCCGACGATTCGTAACGGCACGCTGTTCGGGCGCGGAGCCTGCGACATGAAAAGCTCGGTCGCCGCATTTGTCGTCGCCGCGGAACAGTTCGTCAGCGAACATGCAGCGCATCGCGGTTCGATCGCACTGCTGTTGACGTCGGATGAAGAAGGCCCCGCAACCGACGGTACGGCCAAGGTGGTCGAGGCGCTGCGCGCGCGGGGCGAGAAAATCGATTACTGCATCGTCGGAGAGCCGACGTCGGTCGCTGCATTGGGCGACACGATCAAGAACGGTCGACGCGGATCGCTGTCAGGCCGATTGGTCGTCAGCGGCATCCAAGGCCACGTGGCGTACCCGGAGCTCGTCCGCAATCCGGTGCATCAGGTGGCACCGGCACTGGTAGATCTTGCGGCAGAACGTTGGGACGACGGTAACGAGTTTTTTCCGCCGACTTCCTTTCAGATTTCAAATGTGCATGCCGGTACCGGCGCGCTGAACGTCGTGCCGGGTATGTGCGAGATTGATTTCAATCTGCGGTTCGCTCCAGTATCGGACGCTGAATCGCTGATGACGCGCATCGAAAATATCTTGCGCAAGCATGCGCTTGAATTCTCAATTCAATGGACGCTCGGTGCACGCCCGTTCATGACGCCGCCCGGCGATCTGTCCAGCTCGATCATGCGCGCTATCTCCGAAGTCACCGGCCGCAAGCCCGAGATCTCGACGACAGGCGGCACATCGGATGGCCGCTTTATTTCAACGTTCTGTTCGCAGGTTATCGAATTCGGCCCGACCAATGCATCGATCCACAAGATCGACGAGCACATTGCGGTTTCCGATCTTGAGCCACTGAAGGACGTGTATCGACGCACACTGGAGCTGCTTCTCGCATAACCTCACGAGACGATGACGATCGACGCCCAAGCCAACCTGCGCACACTGCGCGACGTCCTGCGCTACGCGGTGACGCGCTTCAATGAGTCGGATCTTGCGTTCGGGCACGGTCAGGCCGATGCATTCGAGGAAGCGGCGTTCATCGTGATGAGGACATTGCAGCTGCCGCTGCAGCGTCTCGACTTTTTCGCTGACGCGTATCTGACGCACGGCGAAATCAATGGTCTGCTGCAGAGCATCGAGCGTCGTGTCAAGAAACGCCTGCCCGCTGCCTACCTGCTGAACGAGGCATGGCTGCAGGGCTACAAGTTTTACGTGGACGAGCGCGCGATCATCCCGCGCACGTTCATCGCGGAGCTCTTGCGCGACGATTTGCATCCGTGGGTGCAGGACGTCAATGCCATCACCGATGTCCTCGATTTGTGTACCGGGTCCGGCTGCCTTGCGATCATGGCCGCCGATCTCTTTCCGAGAGCCAAGGTCGATGCCGTTGATAACTCGGCCGAAGCGCTGCAGGTTGCCGCGCGCAACGTCTCCGACTATCGCTTTGACGATCGCATCACGCTGATCAAGTCCGACCTGTTTGCTGCGTTAACGAGCAAGCGCTACGACCTGATTTTGTGCAACCCTCCATACGTAACGGACGCGGCAATGGCACGGCTGCCGAAGGAATACGCGCACGAGCCAAAGGTCGCTCTGGCCGGCGGGCCCGATGGTATGAGGCTCGTCAAGACGATCGTGCGCCAGGCGCGTGGCTACATGAAGCGCGGTGGCGTGCTGATTGTCGAAGTGGGTGACGGCCGAGAGGCGGCTGAAAAATCATTTGGCGATTTGTCGCTGACTTGGCTGACCACCAGCGCGGGCGACGACATGGTGTTTCTCGCTCACCAAGAGCAGTTGCCTTGACACGCTCCTCGTGTACGCGACCGCTGCGCGGTCGCACGTGCACTCGTCGCGATTAGTTAGGCGCGCTCCCTTCGGAGCGGCCGCGCGTGCGCGCGCGGTATAAAGGCAGCGGTAAAGTCACTTCGTTTGCCACAGCTTATGTCCTACCTATCGCCATGCTGCGCCTAGTTGATCTCGCGCTTGCGCGCGGCGCGCGCACGCTGTACCGCAATGTTTCGCTGATCGCGCCGCCGGGCGAGCGGATCGGCTTGATTGGCGCCAACGGCTCCGGCAAATCGACGCTATTCGCTGCGATTCTGGGTGAGTTGGCGGTCGATGGCGGAGCGGTCGAGGCGCCGCCTCCTGAGCGCATCGCCCACGTGGCGCAGGATATCGAGGCAACCGACGAGACAGCGATTGCGTACGTGCTTGGCGGGCACGCACCGCTGACCGCAGCGCGCGCCGAGTTGGTGGCTGCCGAAGCACAGCACGAGCCGATGCGGCTGGCGCACGCGCACGCTTCATTGGCAGAGCTGAACGAAGGTGCAATCACCGCGTCGGCCAAAACTGTTCTGCACGGGCTCGGTTTCGCTGAGTCCGACAGTGCACGTCCGGTGCGCAATTTCTCCGGCGGCTGGCGCAACCGGTTGGCACTGGCCCGTACCCTGCTTCGTCCGGCCGATCTGTTGCTGCTCGACGAACCGACCAATCACCTTGACCTCGATTCGGTCGTGTGGCTTGAGTCCTGGCTGAAGCGACAGCCTGCAACTGTGCTGGTGATTTCGCATGATCGCGAGTTTCTGGATCGCATCAGCGAGACGACGTGGCACATAGCCGACCTCGCGATCAGGCGTTACGCGGGCAACTACAGCGCATTCGAAACGGCGTTTTTTGAACAGCAGCGCCAACAGGACGCCGCGTCACGGCAATACGAGCGAACGGCTGCGCACTTGCAGAGCTTCGTCGACCGCTTTCGCGCAAAGGCCACGAAGGCCCGGCAGGCCCAGAGCCGTCTGAAGATGCTCGACCGTCTGACGGCGATTGAACCGGTGCGCGCGCGACGTGAGTGGCGCTTCGAATTTCCGCAGCCGCTGAAGCTTCCCGAGAGGATGCTCGATGCTGACGATGTCGCGCTGGGTTACGGCGAGCGAACCGTGCTGGGTGGCGTACGGTTCAACGTGCGCTCGGGTGACCGTATTGGAATTCTGGGCGTCAACGGTGCCGGTAAATCGACACTTGTGAAGTCAATTGCCGGCGATCTCGCTCCGCAAGCGGGAGAGCTTCGGCGAGGATCCGGGCTCGCGATAGGCTATTTCGCTCAGCACCAGCTCGATCAGTTGCGCGCCGATGAAACGCCGCTGCAGCACCTGCGAAGGCTCGCGCCCGAAGCGCGCGAACAGCAGCTACGAGAGTTCCTCGGGCAGTATCGATTTTCCGGTGAGTTCGCCACTTCATTGGTTGGCCCCATGTCGGGCGGCGAGAAGGCGCGCTGCGCACTTGCGCTGATTGCCTGGAAGCGCCCCAACCTGCTGGTGCTCGATGAGCCGACCAATCATCTGGATATCGAAACGCGCGAAGCGCTAACCGTCGCGTTGTCATCGTATGAAGGTGCGCTGATCCTTGTCTCGCACGATCGTCACCTGCTTCGGGCGACCACCGATCAGTTGTGGCTGGTGCATGACGGAGAAGTCGCATCGTTCGACGGCGATCTTGACGACTACTCGTCGCTGATCCTGGCGAGCCGGCGCGAACGATCGAGCAAGGAAGCGGACGGCGGCGTCGATCGCCGCAACGAGCGCAAGCAGGAAGCGGTCGCACGGCAGCGCCTCGCTTCCTCTC
>CAVQBE010000003.1:0-17736 GCA_963710675.1 uncultured beta proteobacterium
GTGGCGGCCCGCTTGGTTTCAAGTACGACTGTCGCGAAAGAACGTTGAATGTTCGTGGGTCAACTTGTCAGCCCGAAGGGATGGATTGATGCAATGCAATACGTCACTCGGCGAATAGCCCTGAGACGGTCTGCGAGGCCGGCATCCAGCCGAACATGCTCGGCAAGGGGCCTGCGTGATTGAGCGAGCTCTTCTCTTCACTGACGTGGTCGACAGCACTCAGATGACTGAGCGCTTGGGCGACGCACGCACCGCCGAGCTTTGGACCAAGCACGATCGCGGCGCGCGCGACCTTCTCGCGCTCCATCATGGCCTTGAAATAGGCCGGGGCGATGGTTTCCTTCTCCTCTTTGAAGCTGCTTCCGACGCCCTCTGCTACGCGCTCGACTATCAGTCGCTGATGTCTGAATTGGGTCTGCGAGCGCGCTGCGGCCTGCACTATGGTCGTGTGCTGCTTCGCGAGAACTCGGCCGATGAGATAGTGCATGGCGTACGGCGCATTGATGTCCAAGGCCTCGCTGTCTCGGTTGCCGCGCGAGTCATGGCACTTGCAAGCGGCAGCAGAACGCTGTTGTCCGCTACTGCGCGGATGGCGCTCGGCGACGCACTGCCCGAGGAATCGGAGATCAGAAGCCACGGCTTTTATCGAATGAAGGGGGTCGAGGCTCCGTTGGAGATCCTAGAAGTGGGGCGGCGCGGATCGGTTCAGTTCGAACCACCGGCCGACACAGACAAAGCCTATCGGGTCTCCCGTGTCAAGGACCTCTGGCTGCCAGTCCGCGAGGTCCATCACAATCTGCCCGCTGAGCGCGACGCATTTGTCGGTCGGGCCGCAGAGCTTGGCGAGTTGCAGCGCCTTTTCAGCGGAGGGGCTCGGTTGGTCTCGATCGCCGGAATCGGCGGCACCGGCAAAACGCGACTGGCGCGGCGCTACGGCTGGACTGCATTAGGCGAGTTCAGCGGCGGCGTCTGGTTCTGCGACTTGTCGCAGGCACGCACGCTCGACGGCGTCGCATTTGCCGTTGCGCGGAGCCTCGACGTGCCGCTCGCCGACGGTGACCCAGTGGAGCAGCTCGCGCTTGCGCTGCGTGCGCGAGGCCGCTGCCTGCTGATCCTCGATAACTTTGAACCGGTCGTCGAACACGCAGAAGCCACGGTCGGCCTTTGGCTCGACCGGGTTGTCGAAGCGTCCTACCTCGCCACTACCCGCGAAGTACTGCGCGTCGCTGGCGAAGTAGTGCTGCAGCTGCAACCGCTGGCACCGACCGACGGCGCGGCACTGTTCGTAACGCGGGCCGCCGCTGCCAAAGGCGAGTCCGTTCCTGCGGAGCAGGACGCGGCCGTTCTAAAACTGGTCGAGGTGCTCGACGGCCTGCCGCTGGCAATCGAACTCGCTGCGGCGCGCGCGCGAATCATGTCTGCGGGCGCAATGGTCGAACGGATGCATGAGCGCTTCAAGCTGCTGTCGTCCCAGGCACAGGGCCGGGGCCGGCAGGCGACGCTGCGCGCAACTTTCGATTGGTCGTGGGACCTATTGAATGCATCTGAACGGAGTGCGTTGGCGGAACTGTCCGTCTTCGAGGGCGGGTTCACGCTTGAGGCCGCACAGGCAGTGATCGATGCATCACGCGGTCAGACTGACACCGGGACCCTTGACCTGATCCAGTCGCTGGTCGACAAGTCATTGCTGCGACGAGCGAGTGAACGCCGCTTCGACATGCTGGCGAGCCTACAGGACTACGCAGACGAACACTTGCGCACGCCCGGCCGAATTGACGGAAGCGGCGCTGCCGCGCTCGCAGCGGCGCAGGCGCGGCACTGGCGTTACTTCGCCGCGCTCGCGGAAGCGCAGGTGATCGCGGATCGCTGCGCCGACGCCGACAATCTGGTCGTCGCGTGTAGGCGTGCCGCTGCACGGCAGGACGCCAGCGGCGCGGCCGGTGCGCTGCTCGGAGCGTGGGCCGTCTTGGCACTTCGGGGTCCGTACCGGGCTACCGTCGAGTTGGCTGATACCGTGCTGCAGATCCCCGGCATCGGTCCCGCGGATCGCTCCCGCGCTGAACTCGTTAAAGGCAGCGCACTGTTCATGCTCGGTCGCGCCGATGACGCCCGTGCGTGCGTCGACGCGGGTCTCACGCAAGTCGAGGTGCCGGCGGACACGGAAACCGAGGCGCGGCTGCTCTGCGTTCGCGGCGAGTTGCTGACGAAGGCGGGCCGCCACACGGAAGCGTCTGCCGATCTTCAGCACGCGCTGACACTTGCGCGCAACTCTGGTCCCGAGGCCTTGCAGTGCAAGGTGCTCAACGCGCTAATCGTGCTTGCGGTAGAACGCGGCGACCTACCGGAAGCGCGCAACTACTGCGAGGCGGGACTGCGCATCGCGCGCGCAGCCAGGGATGAGCGCTGGGAAGGCGGCATCCTTGGCAACGCGGCGTTTATCGACTACTGCGAGGGCAAGATCGACAGCGCCGTCGAGCGATACCTGCAAGCCCTCGAGCTCGCGAGGCAGACTGGCGATCTCCGATGGGAAGGCAATGCAAGATGCAACGTCGGTCTGCTGCTCCACGAGCAGAAACAGCCCGCCAAGGCCCGCGACCAACTGGAAGCCGCGCTGGACATTGCGCGGAGCATCGGCCACGCACGCCTGGAGGGCATGGTGCTGTGCAATCTCGGCATTGTGCTCGAAGCGCTCGGTTCACCTGGCGCCGCCTGCGAGTACTACGAAGAATCGGTGCGGCTTGCGCAGGGACTTCGTGACACGCGCACCGAAGGGCAGTTCAGAGCACACCTTGGCACGTGCTACGCGCGCCAAGGCGATTTCGGCAAAGCGCGCAGTTGCCTGGCTGCCGGCGAGTCTTTGCTGGGAGCGATCGGCGATCGTCTGAACTTTGCGCTGCTGCTGTGCGCCGCCAGCGAGGTCGAGCACCTAGCGGGAGACCGCGAGCGTGCTCGGGCGCAGCTCGCGCGAGCGGAAGCGCTTGCCTCAGCGGCCGGCGCAGGCGCGGACTCCGAACTTGGACAGCGCCTGTTGACGGTTCGGGGCCTGCTTGGCGAGTCCGATCGCTCGCCCGTCGCGCCAGCTACTGATTGAGGATCAGCGGGTCGCCGCCCACGCACTCTTCCGGCGGATTCTTGTCAGACGCGAAGTACATACGGGCAGTAGCGCAACTTCGCGTTGCGAAGGTGCTTGTTCTCCCACGAAAACGTCTGCTTGCCGAAATGCTCGGCTTGTCAAAATCCTGCTTACGGTCATTCGCCGTTTCATCTGGCTTTCTGGGCTTCAGAAAGCGGATGCCGTCCGGGTCATAAAATTCGAACTTCGCGTCACCGACGTTCGGATCTAACGCGAGTTCCCACGTGACCAAAGGAACTTTGCCGCGCCTCTCGCCTTTCTTCGCCGGTGGTTCCGCGTTGTTCGGTATTACGATCTCTGCATGCTCGACGGTCGCTACGCAGACTTTTTTGACCTCATCCAGTTTCACGTTAACTTTGATCCTGCAGGGCCCTTTTCCGTCGCATGGATGGGGCGGCTTGCCTGTACTCGCAATGACAATCTCCTGAAGAAGCCCCAGCTCCCTCGCCTTCGCCAACGGCGGACATTCGTCCTTCTCTAGCGTCTCCACTGTTGCCTGGGCTCGAACGGTGGTCGACGGCTCGCACCCGGTTAACGTGATTGCAAACATTGTCAGCGCCGCGAGCATGCTGGTTCTCATGGCTTCTCCCTCCTGTTGAAAGTGAACGGCTGCCCGGGACCTGGCTATTGTTGCGTCCCGCATGCAGCTTTCAAATCTGCGCCCGTCTTGCCCAGATTGATCGCTTCCTTGCACGCTTGGAATTTGACCATCTCTAGCATCAGCTTCGATTGCGAGTCGAGGTACTTTTGCTCACTGTCAAACGCCCCCTGCCTGTACTGGAAGATCTGGCCGATTGCACCGAAGTACGCGCCGATCACGTCAGCGGGCAACTTGAGCAGGCCAATCAGTTCGCCGTCGGTCGACTGGTCGTACTTCGTCGGTACGCCTTCGGTGAACGCCAAGTCGGCCTTGTTGTTGGAGAACAGCGTCCTGCGCACCGGAAGAAAGTACACGGGAGATTCGCTCGGCGAGAAGACCAGAAACTCGCGTTTGTCCTCTTTCACTTCTGTAGGATCAACAGGTGGTGGTGGGGTGATCTCGACGTGATACGGAAACTCCTGCCGGTAATAGATGCCGCTTCTCCCGTCTTTGGGATAGAAAGCGTTATCCCCGCGGTCCGGATTGCTCGAGGAACGGACGTATTGATCGATCAACCAAATCGGACATGTCACCTTAATCACATAACCGCAGAGTTCGACTCCTTCGACGGGTCGTGCCGGAATCAAGCGCTGATAGGTCCCCCGGCGCACCTTTTACCAGCCTGCAGCTGTGTCCTGCTGGATGTCACGCCCTTCTTGGCCATCTCCTGTAGGACCTCGCTCAGTTTGACCGTCGTCACAGAAACAACTGATCCAAGCAGACCCTTTTCGTTGACCGCCACATTGAGCGCATTAGTGCCTATCAGATTCGGCTGGTAGTCGAGCACGAACTGTTTTGAATAATCAGGGTACATATCGCCTGGACCAGCGACGACACTCGGTTATCTCAATGTTTTCATCGTTTACCGTCACCGTCACCGTGACCTTTATGTCGCGCTTCGGCAGCCAGTAGACCAACCCTTCCCGCTGCAATTTTTCGTTCGGTTCGCTACGGTCGGTTTTGGAGAGAACACTTGCGCAACCAGCGAGGTTGAGTGCTGCGACTGCAACGGTCGCTGCGAGGAGAGCTACACGCAGACTGCGAAACGATGCGTAGAACAATGCGTGGGGCGATGCCAGTGGTGACGACCGTTCGGTTCGCATATCCCCCTGCCGTTTTTGCGCTTCTTGCGGCAACGTTAGGCGCAGCATCGATCAAATGTCAATCACGCGCTGGGATATTGTGAACCGCGTCGAGCGAAGCAAGCGGCCGACCCGACAAGCGAGAACGGCTCGCTGTTCATCTACGCTGAACGGAGCAAAGCAACGTTGCGACGTGCGCAGAGCATTGCTTTGATTGCGTTTCATTTTGCACCTCCTAGGTGAGAGTCGGATTTCGCGTTGCCTTTCAGCAGTACGAGTTGAATGATCCTGCTCTCGAGCGTAGGCGGCCTCACCCGAGCGGGTAGCTTCAGCGCAGTGAAAATTCACTTCGACCAGGAAATACTCTGGGGTGAAGAGTTCCTCGCGGCAGCTTCGATTCGGGCGACAGCGTCGTCGCGATCGCTGGCGTTGAGCTTCTGGAAAAGCTGCTTGATGTGATAGCTGGCAGTGTTGGCCGACACACCCATAAGACTCGCAATTTCCGCGTTTGATAAGCCCTGGGCAATGAGAAGTGCGACCTCTCTCTGCTGCGCCGACAAGGGGAAGTGCCCCATCGCCACTACGAGTCGGACCAAGTAATGCGTTTGTTGCTCGATCACGATGCCGAAACGCTCGCCGGCACCGGGTCCGTCCAGCGAATAGGCACGAAGTCTGAATCGACCCCACCTGTTGTCGACGTAGCGATCCAAGCGGCCGGACGTCGAATCATCGGGGGGGTCGATCGACTTCAACACGCGTGTGAGGAGGTGCGCGCCCGTCTCCGCTACTTCGCTTCGGATGGTTTGGCGATTGATCTGCTTGCCGCCGGCGCGAGCGAGCAGTCCGAAAGCTTTCGCCGAAGCCTCTTGTACTTCGCCCTTCGCGTTGCAGACGACCAGCGCCTCCTGCTCGCTCCCACGGAAGTCACTTGGTTCGCTCGACGTCTCGGTTGGAGGAGCGGCTAGGACATAGGAGAGGTAGCGAATTACACCGGCTAATTGAGACCGCTCTGCTTCGCCGAACGGCCGTTGAGATCTCGATCGATAGAGCGAGAGCTGGCCGAAGGCGCGGCCTCCGTGCCCGATAATCGCGTAGAGGGTGTGGTGAGCTTCCAGTGGCAGCAAAATCTCCTGGTAGTACTCGCTGCACTCGAAAGTGTCATCCGGAGTAAACGAGATCACGCTGTCGTGGCCCGCCGAGCGCGCGAGAAATCTTTCGCGGAAACGATGGGGAGCACTGTCGTAGAAGCGCGCGAAGTATGAGCCCATATGAACTGGTGACAACATCCGCTCGGAATAAAGGTCGAGCATGTCGCCCCTCTCGTCTACCCAGAAAAAGCCAGCCCAATCGCTCGGCACCAGGTGGCGGATTGCGCCCAACAGTTCCGGCATGACGGTGGCGCCCGGCAGCCCCAAGTTGCAGAGCTGCCGAATCTGGGCAAGAGCGCTAGCGGATTTCATCCTTCCGTGAAGCAGTTCAATTGAGGCGACCTATTCTCTTCCGCGAAGAACAGCGCGCGCCGACCTCACCCTCGATTCAGCTTGTCCTGCGTTGTTCTGATTGGCCCAGTTACCGGATTAAGATTGGACTACCGTTACTGTCCTCGCGCGGTAACGTCCATCCACTCCTTGCCAGTCGGCGCTCGGCACAAATCAAACGCCGTTCTTGATTGCCGGATTTCGCCTACCGGCGGTGACGTCTGAAACTCGATGTGGGTCAGCTCAAGATAGGCGCTGATCGCCGCAACCCCTAGGCTCTGGAAGTTGGCCGGCCAGTCGATACCAGTCATTTTGGCTGGCGAAAGGAGTTTCGATCTTATCAAGGGCGGCTTTGCTCTTGCACCATCAGAGAATCCGGACTCCGAAACCGCCGCGACCTTGTCCACACTGAGGAGTTCGTACTTCCAATCCAAGTAGTAGACATCTTGGTGTCGTCTTTGCGAGATCGAGCTATCACATCAAACAGCTCTATCAGGAGCTCGATGCGAATAATCGCGAATCAGCGATAGCACGCATAGGAGCCGCTGCTTCGACCCTGCCGGCGGATGTCTTCGCCAGCCCCAGCGTGAATTTTCACCGAGCGCACCTACCCGCTCGGGTGGGGCTGCCTTTGTTCATGAGCGGGACTATGCGTCTCGCGTATCGCCGACTCGGCAACGCGAAACCACTCAACTTAGGAGGCTTTAATGAACAGCAATCAATGCAAATCTGCATTTCGCAAATCCCTGACACTGGTCACGGCAGCAATTTGCGCTGCGCTGGTGACCGCATGTGCCAGCGTTTCCGACAGTGCCAGCGTTTCCGACGGGGCCGATTCAGGCGTGGCTAAATGGGAGATGCCTATCGACCGGGGAACTGGCACTAATTGATGGAAAAAAGCGAGAGGGGTCAAGCCCAAAGCGGACCTCTCTCGCCGCTCAAAGGAACCTCGCCATGTACTCAACCAAAGTCGCACTGGTCCAGCTTGTCCGGGTTACCCTGTCCTAACTTCATCTCTTGCTGCTGTGCCGCTTTCTGAGCCACCAATTATCCTTTCGCAATGTCTGCAATTGGCCGATCGCCGACCTGCGTAGCACTTCCCTGCTGCGCTCTCAATCACCTTTTGCGATAGCCGCGAATCACCGGGAAACCGGCGATGCCGCATGGTTCTACGGGCCGCTCGACGCCCGAAACGCCACCTGCACAGCGCTCACCAAGAAAGGGTTTTCGCGCGCGATTGTTACTTGCGACTGCGTTCTTGTGACGACGTGTTCACTCTGGCGGTACGTCCATGCCACTCATCGCGATCGCTATCAGCGCCGCCGCGATCGAGGCCACGAGACCGCCGATCGCTAGTCCCTTGCCGGTGGCTTTGCGCTGCCTGATGTCGAAATAAGCGAAGCCGGCCAGCCCGAGCGCGACTGCCGACAGAGCGAGTGCGCCGATTATCGTGTCCTCGTCGTTTTTGCCGTCGGCCAAGCCGATCACCACGAACACGGCGATAACCAGGCTCCAGATCGCTTTTGCACTTCGCTTCGTGGCGGTGGGCGGGGCATCTGGCGCAGCGATGCGCTTGATGCCGAGCTTTTCCAGCCGCTGCACGATTTTCGCGACGTCTGGCTCCCAGTCGCCGTCTCGCAGCTTCAGAGCGTTTAGTTCGGCCAGTGGTGCCAGATCCGGCGGAAGCTCGGACGGTGAGGGCATCTGCGCATTCTCGAGCAGCAGCGGAATGATCGCCGCGCCATCACGCAGAGCGTCGGCGAGTTCAAGGCGTATCGGATCGTCGGGGTTGTCGAGCCGCCGGTTTTTGCCGCTGTCGCGCATGTCGCTCCAGTCTTTGCCGATTATCACAAGCAGCGCCGTGTCGCGATCTATCTCGTTCAGCACGTACTGCTTCCACGAAACTCCCCCCTCGATACTTTCCTTGTCGCGGATCACTTGCGCCTCGCCGAACTGTGTGCGCAGTTCGCGGCTCAAGTGTCCCGCGACAAATTGATCGGGCTCTCTGCGGTAGCTGACGACAATCTTTTTCATTTCTCCTCTCAGCAGGGCACGACCTTGAACTCGACACGCCGGTCGAGGGCGTCGCGCACGTCATCGGTGCCGGTACCCACCAGTTTTTCTCTTGACCCGACGCCACTCGCAATGACCCGGCCTTTGAGCTGAGGGGCTTCGCGCTCGAGGCGGTTCTTTACATTCTCCGCACGCAGAACCGACAGCCGCTCGTTCAAAGGCTCCGGACCCGTCGGGCTGGTGTGGCCGACGACCTGCAGGCACGCGGCACGCGCACTTGCGCGCTGGGCAATCTGGCTCAGCCACATCGAATACGGTGCGCTTAGGCGCGCATCACTTACAAAACTGGTAGACCCGGGCCGGAACAGGAACTTGACACCGAGGCGATTGCTCGCGAGTCCGACTCGCACCACTTCTCCGAACGCACGTTCCGCGTCGGTCCGCCGCCCGAGCTTCCAGTTCGAGCTGTACAAGCCGTTGTGCACGCGCAGTTGATCGCCCTTCGGTGTTGCGAGCGCGCTGCGGTAGACCTCGAGCGCGTCCTGATAACGGCCGGTGTCGAACAGGTCGCTCGCTTCGGCGATCAGCGAGGCCGCCAGAATTCCATCGAGGTAGGCCGGATCGATTCGATCGCCTGGTTTTGTTCCCTGGCACGTCTGGACGTAAGCGTCGAGCGCAGGATCCTTGATCCACGCGGGCGCGTCCCGCAGATGAGGCAGCGGGGTCTGATTCACGCCCTCGATTTGCGCCCGAGCGACACCCTTGGCAACAATCAACCCCGACTTCAGGTCGGCCAGCGCGAGGCAAATTCGAAACGCGTCACGCGCACCGCCGGTTTGATTTTTCAAATCGATCGCAGTGAAGGTTCCCACCAGAACGATCGGGGCCTGTCCAACCGTCGCTCGCGAAAACGGTTGTGCGTTGAAGCCCGGATATTTCGCTCGCACCAGTCCCTGGATCTTCGTTTCGAGTGACTGAGTGGTAACGGTTTGTGTCTGCGACACACCATCGACCAGCGGATCGATCACGAGCAACCGCTGCGTCGGTGGCATCGTCAGCGCCTTCGCAGCGCTAGAAAACAGGTTGTTCGCCGCCGCGAGCAGCGCGTCGTCCAGCGGCAAAACCGGTGGTGGTGCCGGCGCTGGCGCTGCAACGACCGGAGGTGCCACTGGCGCCGGCGCGGTAGCGGCAGGCGGCGGCGCGGTGGGTCCGCTAGCCGCTGGCGCAGGTGCCGCCGTCGGAGACAACGTCGAACAGCCAGACGTCATCGTCGTGATTGATGCGATGAGCAGCGCCATCCGCAGCACTCGGTTCGCTGCAATGAGTGAAGCGACCGCCAACATCGACGTTTTCATGTTTGACACTCCTTGCCACGAAGAAAATCTCTTTCGGTCGCCGTTATCTGTCCGGTCTGCTGGAACTTCTCTTCGATCGCCAGGCAACGCTCAGGCCGCAACTTTTGGGGTTGCTTGGGTGACTGTTTTCGAAACTGGTGGTGATGCCGGGCCTGCGGCGACCTCTGTCTTCTTGGCGGGCGCTGGCTCCTCGGGTATGGGCCGCGGAGGTGCGGGCGCTGGCTTGGCGACGTCGATCGGCGGCGCGGCCTTCGGCACCTCTGCGGGCGTGGGTGGTGCGGGAGAAAAGTCGATAGCAGAGATTCCCCACGCGATCACAATCACCGCGGCAGCGACGCCAAGACCCATCAGCAAGCGGCGCGATGGCGCGACGATCGGCACTGAGTCTTGTGGCAGCTGAGATGCACCGTGCGGGTCGTTGCCCGTGTCGATCGGCGGGGTGTCGGGTATTTCTCGCCGCAGCGTGGGGACAACCACCTGAACGGGCCGCTGCACCGGGCCGTGCGAGCCCGGCGCTTTCGCAAGCGTGGTCAGATCCATGAACAGTTGAGACAGGCGGGGATCGCTGCGGTCGCCTTTCCATCCGATCAAGTCAAACGTCTGCGTCTGCCGAAATTCGAGCGGGGGCCGCACCTTATCGAGCAGCACTGGCACCAGCTTTTCGTTCTGCAACGCTTCGTAGGCCTCAATGCGAACCCAGCGGCTGCCGATCGAGGTGGTGGTCCATAGCGCCACCAGGCAGCGCGCTTTGATCAGTTCCTCTTCGAGCACCTTGGGCCACAGCGTGCCCGAGCGCATTTCCTGGTCCCAGAAAACGTCCCACCCGTGGTCTTCGAGAAGGTGCACGATCTCCGCCGCGCGCGGCTTGTCTTCGCGCGAATAGCTGACGAAAAGATCGGCCATTAACTCCTCCCGCCCGTCCGGCTGCTGCTCGATCGCAACGGCGAATCCACTGCGGAGCTCGGCGGCGAGTGTAGGAGCGAACTCGCCGGACGCCTACTGCATATTCACGCGCGGCCCGCACCGCTCCGTGCAATGTTGCAAGCGTGTTGACCAAGGGCCAGATGCTAAGGTTGCTCAGACGGGTGCGCTCGCTCCCACTGTGTTTTAGCCGAGGCTTTTGAGTCGATGAATGGGACGATGCAACGCTGGCTGCGGGTGGCCGGCTGTTGTGCAGTGCTATCCGGCTGCGCGACGTCTGACGGCGGCGACGCCGGCCGAACTGGACTCGACGCGGGCGAGTCGCGCGCCCTGATTGCCAGACTGCTGCCGCCAGGTACATCGGATCGCGTCGGCTGGGCCACAGATATCTACGCCGCGTTTGCCACGCAGGATATTGCGGCGACGCCGGAAAACTTTTGTGCCGTGCTGGCAGTGACCGAGCAGGAATCAACCTTTCGTGCCGACCCACCGGTGCCGGGCCTGGCCGCGATTGCATGGCGCGAGATCGACAAGCAAGCCGAGCGGGTCGGCGTTCCGAAGTTTGCGGTACACGCCGCGCTGCGGTTGCCATCGTCGAATGGCAAGAGCTACAGCGATCGCATCGATGCGGTGACGACAGAGAAGCAACTGAGCGAGATCTTCGAAGACTTTATCGGTATGGTGCCGCTGGGCAAGACATTCCTGGCGAGCCGCAATCCGGTTCGCACCGGCGGGCCGATGCAGGTGAGCATTGCATTCGCTGAAGCTCACGCGGCGGCGAATCGATATCCGTATCCGATTTCACACTCGATCCGGCATGAGGTATTCACCCGGCGCGGCGGGATGTACTTCGGCATCGCGCATCTGCTGGGGTACGAAGCGCCGTATGCGCAACCCCTTTATCGCTTTGCCGATTTCAACGCGGGCCGCTACGCGAGCCGCAACGCGGCCTTCCAAAACGCACTAAGCATCGTGTCCGGCGTTCCGTTGATCCTTGACGGCGACCTGCTGCCGCCGGGCGCTGCGGCCGACACGCCTACCGGGAGTACCGAACTTGCTGCGCTCGCGGTCGCCAAGCGGCTCGATATTGCAGCACCGGCGATCCGCCGCGACCTCGAGCGCGGCACCGAGCCCGGTTTCGATCGCACCCGTCTCTACGAGCGTGTGTTCTCGCGTGCCGAGCAGGCGAGCGGGCGTCCGGTGCCGCGCGCGGTGGTGCCGAACATCAAGTTGAAAAGCCCGAAGATCACCCGCAACTTGACTACCGAGTGGTTTGCGCGACGGGTCGATGACCGCTACCAGCGCTGCGTGTCGCGAGCCCGGTTGCAAGATAGTTGACGTTAAAAGGGGCGCCGCCTGCCGTGCTGAAATCGATTCGCAATTACTTTGAACAGAACATCGGCGCGCAAGGCGCGCCGCTGGGTGCGCGCCACAGCATCGAGCTGGCTACAGCAGCGTTGCTGGTCGAAGTAGTCCGTAGCGACGCCGGCATCGTTCCCGAGGAGCAGCAGGCTGTATTGCGTGCGGTGCGCGAAAAGTTCGGACTGTCCGCCGACGAATCGCAAGCGCTGTTTGATTTGGCCGAGGAGGAAGTGCGAACGGCGAATGATTACTATCAGTTCACTTCGCTGATCAATCGTCACTTCGATCAACCGCAGAAGCAGCACATCATCGAGCTGATGTGGCGGGTGGCATATGCAGATAACTCGCTGGCGGCGCACGAGAACCACGTACTGCGCCGCATCGCCGAACTACTGCACGTAACGCACGGTGATTACATCGCGGCAAAAATGCGTGCTCGCGATGCGGCTGAGCGCGGCGAGTGACTCACCGCGCTCAGGTGACACCAACATTAAGCGTCGCGATCGCCGAGGAAGATTTCAACTCTGCGATTACGCGCGCGGCCCGCTTCTGTGTCATTGCTGGCGATCGGCTCACGAGCGCCGCGGCCATCGATTTGGAAGCGATTCGGGGTGACCCCGCGTGTAACGAGGTAATCACGCGTCGCGTCGGCGCGTTGCAGCGACAGCGGTTCGTTGACTGCGGGTGACCCTGTCGAGTCGGTGTGGCCGATGATGGTGACAGTGCTGCTGGGGTTTTGCTGCAGCGACTGCGCAAAATTATCCAGCGATGTCCGGAAGTTGGGCCGGATTACGGCCTGCCCCGAGTCAAAGGCGATATCGCCGGGAATGACGATCTGCAAGCGGTTGTCTGCAGTACGGTTTACTTCGACACCCGTTCCTTGCGTCGCTTGCTGAATCTCCCTCTGCTGGCTTTCCATGCGCTTGTTCCAGATGTAGCCACCCAGTGCGCCCGCCGCAGCACCGATCGCCGCACCGGCCGCTGCGCCGCGGCCCCGGTTGCTGTCGTTGCCGATTGCGCCAATGGCGGCGCCAGCTGCCGCACCCACCCCAGCGCCGGTTGCAGTGCGACGCTGTTGATCGTCCATCGATTCACACCCGCCCAACGTAACGGTGGCCAGTACGGCCGAAGCGGTCAACGCAATTATTCTTCGCATGGGTATCTCTCCTAATTTGTTTCCAGACCAAGCCGAAAAAGCAAACGAGATGCCCAGCTTTCTACCGCTCGTCTAGCGGTGCCGCGTACGCGCAAGCGCCGCGCCCTGCACCAGCGCATTGAGTTTGCGCAGTGCGATCTCGCGGTTCATCGGCGCCATCCCGCAATTCGTGCACGGCAGCAAGCGTTGCTGCGGCACAAAGGCGAGCGCCTTCTCGATCACATTGGCAACCTGCTCCGGTGTCTCGACGTCATCCGAAGCCACATCGATAACGCCGACCAGTACATCTTTGTTGACAAGAAGCCGCATCAATTCCGCGGGCACGTGCGAGTTTGCGCATTCAAGTGAAACTTGCTTGATCGAGCTGCGTGCGAGCGCCGGAAAGATTTGCTCGTACTGCCGCCACTCTTCACCCAGGCTTTTCTTCCAGTCGATATTTGCCTGGATGCCGTAGCCGTAGCAGATATGAACCGCGGTCGTGCAAGTCAACCCATTCGCTGCGCGCTCGAGCGCTTCGATGCCCCACTCGTTGACTTCGGCTGGATAAACGTTGAACGCCGGCTCGTCGAACTGGATGACGTCGACGCCGTCCGCTTGCAGCGCACGTGCCTCTTGGTTCAGCAGGTCCGCGAACGCCATTGCCATCGAGCGGCGATCGCCGTAGTAGCAATCGGCGACGGTGTCGACGATCGTCAGCGGACCGGGCAGCGTGATCTTGAGTTTTTTCTTCGTGTGCGCACGCGCCAGCGTCGCTTCGGATCGGTGCACGCGCGAACGCAGCGTTAGCGGGCCGGTGACTTGCGGCACCATCGCTTCGTAACGGTTATCACGTATCCCCATCTTGACTTTATGTTCGAAGTCGATGCCAGCCACCGCTTCGAGAAAACCATGAACGAAGTGCTGTCGCGACTGTTCGCCGTCGGTCACGATGTCGAGGCCGGCGTCCTCCTGTTCCTTCAGCACCAGCACGGTCGCGTCGCGCTTGGCTGCTGCGAGCTCCGCCCCTTGCGCTTTCCACTGCGGCCAGAGTTTTTGCGTCTCTGCGAGCCAGAATGGCTTTGGCAAACTCCCGGCGATCGTCGTTTCGAACATAAACCCTCCGTGGCACACACGCGCCGTCATATATAGTCGGACGACTGCAGACGACACAATAACCTTAGCGCCAGTGATTCGATGAACGCACCGGTTTCGGAAAAAATTCGCGCGCGTCTGCGCGCGGCGGGCAAGCGCTTCCACGCCAACGACAGCATCGCCGAACACATCGAGCCGGACGAGCTGCCGCTTTTGCAGGATGAAGTCGAGCAAAAGCTGCTTGGCGTTCTGCAAAGTTTGGTGATCGACACCGAAGGCGACCACAACACGCATGGCACCGCGCGCCGCATCGCTCGCATGTACCTAAGCGAGGTGTTCCGTGGCCGCTACAGCCCGAAACCCAGCGTCACCGAGTTTCCGAATGTCGAGCGGCTTAACGAGCTGATGATCATCGGCCCGATCACGATTCGCAGCGCGTGCTCGCATCACCTTTGCCCGATACTCGGCAAGCTGTGGATTGGCGTGCTGCCGAACGAGCATACGAACCTGATCGGGCTTTCGAAGTATTCACGCCTCGCCGACTGGGTGATGAGCCGGCCGCAGATTCAGGAAGAAGCTGTCACCCATTTGGCTGACTTGTTGCAGGCGGCGATGAACCCGGATGGGTTGGCGCTGGTCATGGAAGCCGACCACTTCTGCATGCAGTGGCGCGGTGTCAAGGATGCCGATTCGAAGATGATCAACAGCGTGATGCGCGGATCATTCCTGAAAGACCCGAATCTGCGCACCGAGTTTTTGTCGCTGCTGAGAGATCGTCGCGGTTAGGGACGTCAAGCGTTCGGCGGAGGGAATTCGATGAAGCCGTCGACGGCTTTAGTCCTGTCAATGCTGCTGGCATTCAGCGGATGTGAAACTTTCAAAACAGGACCGACTGCAGTAGCGGAGCTGGACGTGCCTCGCGGTAGCACGGTGTGGGGCAAGGTGGTTTTCGTTGAGATCGGCGGCAAAGTGACGGTGCGTGCAGATGTACGCGGCTTAAGGCCCGGCGCCCAGTTCGGGTTTCACGTTCACGAAAAAGGTAACTGCAGCGCGCCGGGCGAACATTTCAACCCCACGGGCAAGCCGCACGGGCACTACCGCGTGGCCGAAAGACACGGCGGCGATCTGATCAACCTGCAGGCCGATGCCGAGGGCAACGCGGTGTACGCGTTCGAGACCAATTTGCTGACCGTGACCACCGGACCGACATCGGTGGTCGGCCGCACGATCGTTGTTCACGCGGATCCCGATGATTACCGCACACAACCCGCAGGAAACTCAGGCGACGCGATCGCGTGCGGAGTGATCCGGGCCGTACAGTGACGCAGAACCCATCACCGATCGTGCTTCAATAGCTCCGCATAGCGATCGACATCGACATTGCCGCCACTGATGATGATGCCGACTCGCTGTCCCCGCACATCGAGCATGCCTTCGAGTACGGCGGCCGCTGCCAGACATCCGGTCGGCTCAACGACCATCTTCATTCGCTCGGCAAAAAAACGCATCGTCGAAACGAGCTGTTGATCGGTCACCGTCAGCACGTCGTCGACCAGCGCTTGAATCACCGGGAAAGTGAAACGTCCAGGTGCTTGCGTCTGCGCGCCGTCGGCGATCGTCTGCGGCACGTCGATACGGACGACTTCGCCGCGGCGTAACGATTGCTGCACGTCGTTGCCAGCCTCGGGCTCGACGCCAATCACGCGACACTGCGGCAGCGCATGTTTGGTGGCGACCGCGCAGCCCGAGATCAATCCGCCGCCGCCGACGCACACCAGCAACACGTCGACCGGCCCAGCGTCCTCGATCAACTCGAGCGCTGCCGTGCCCTGGCCGGCCATCACGTGAGGATGGTCGAAGGGAGGAATCAACGTCATGCCGCGCTCGTCTGCCAGCTTGCGGGCGATCGCTTCGCGGTCTTCCTTGTAACGGTCAAACAATTGCACCTCAGCGCCATAGCCGCGCGTGGCGTCTACCTTCATCTGCGGCGCATCGTGCGGCATCAAGATCGTCGCCGGCAAGCCGAGCAGGCGTGCAGACAGCGCAATCGCCTGCGCATGATTGCCCGACGAAAATGCGACGACACCGGCGCGCCGTTGCTCCGGCGTGAACTGCGACAGCGCGTTATAGGCGCCACGGAACTTGAACGCCCCCATGCGTTGCAGGTTCTCGCACTTGAAGAACAATTGCGCACCGGTGCGTTCGTCAGCCGTGCGCGAAGTTGCAACCGGTGTACGGTGCGCAATGCCGGCGAGGCGTGCAGCAGCCGCTTCAATGTCGGCTTTGTTGATCGACAAGGTCATGCAGGAAGCTTAACGTGCGGCATATTCATTGTTAACGGATTGAAATGCGCGCAGGAAATATTCTAGAGACGATCGGAAATACTCCGACGATTCGCGTCAACCGGCTGTTTCGTGACATCGCACCGCAAGCGGAGGTGTGGATCAAATCCGAACGGGCCAATCCGGGTGGCTCGATCAAGGACCGCATCGGGTTGTCGATGGTCGAGGCGGCGGAGGCAAGCGGCGAGCTCAAGCCCGGTGGCACGATATCGAACCGACCTCCGGCAATACCGGAATCGGTCTGGCGATGGTTGCCGCGGTCAAAGGCTATCGGTTGATCCTCGTGATGCCCGACAGCATGTCGGTCGAGCGCCGCCGGTTAATGCTCGCCTATGGCGCCGAATTCGAACTCACGCCGCGCGCAATAGGTATGCCGGGCGCGATCGAACGCGCCAAACAGTTGGTCGCAGCCATGAACGAAGAAAAGGCGGGCGCATGGATGCCGCAGCAGTTCGACAACCCGGCGAACATCGACGTCCACGTGCGCACCACCGCGCAGGAAGTGCTGCGCGATTTTCCGGAAGGGTTTGACGCAGTCATCACCGGCGTCGGTACCGGAGGTCATATCACCGCGATGGCGCAGGTGCTCAAACCTAAATGGTCACAGCTGAAAGTCTTTGCAGTCGAGCCGGCTGCGTCGCCAGTCATTTCGGGCGGCAAGCCATCGCCGCATCCGATCCAGGGGATCGGCGCTGGCTTCATTCCGAAAAACCTGAAAACAGAGCTGCTGGACGGCGTGATCCTGGTCGAAGCAGAAGAGGCGCGCGAGATGGCGCGCCGTGCCGCGCGCGAAGAAGGCGTACTGGTCGGCATTTCGTCGGGCGCTGCACTGGCCGCGATCGCCAAGAAGCTGCCCGAGCTGAAGCCGAACGCGCGCGTGCTCGGTTTCAACTACGACACTGGCGAGCGCTACCTGTCGATCGAAGGATTCTTGCCCGCCGAAGCGCCGGCTATTTAGCCGATACCGCAGTAAGCGGCGCTGCGCAGTGGCCCGAGCCGTCCACCTTGTCTTGTCCGAGCTGCCACGGCGGCGGCTCATCGAAACGGTTGTGCGGTGTCGCGCGCGACCAATCGACCGCCAAAAATACCAGCGCGCTGGCCCAGAAAGTTGCAGCAAAAACCGCAGTGCGCGTGAGCTTCACGCCTTAAGCCCCAGTCGCTCGCGCAACGGAATGCCGACGAA
>CAVQBE010000004.1:0-47710 GCA_963710675.1 uncultured beta proteobacterium
ATACGACAACTATCAGTATCTCGCGCCACCGCCACCGGCAGCGCTTAACACGTCGACGGCGTATCTGAACGGTGTCTATGCATTTCCGAACTACAGCGCCAACATCTTCTGGCTAATCGCCAAGTATTACTTCGACTGAGCGGTTCAGCTGTGCATTGTAAGTGACGACGCCGCAAACCGTGGCGGCACGGTACACCGACCCTTGGCCGTCTGGCGCGATGAGGCAGCTGTCGCGCCTTCAAAGCTTCTTGCGCATCGATGTCAGGGCAGACCTGCCTGACATCCGCTGAAAATCGAATTCAGCTCCTGGCCCGGCGCCGCGTCTGAACCCGTCAAACTTTCCGTGCGCTGCGAGCATCCTCGCCGCCCGCATGAATCCGCCCCAGGCGGAACGAGCCAGCGCACCACCAACGCTCACGCGCCTTACACCCAGCGAGGAAATGTCCTGCATCGTCAGATCACTCGCCGAACCGACCAGCAGATTGAATGGCTTCGGTCCGGCTGCGGCGACGACAGCTGCGATGTGTTCGCGCGTGCGAATTCCCGGTGCGTAGAGGCAATCGGCACCAGCGTCCGAATAGGCTTTGAGCCTTGCGATCGTCTCGTCAAGATCAGGGCGGCCGACAAAGAAACATTCGGCGCGGCCGACCAGCAAGACGTCGCCGCCTGCCTTATCGATCGATTTGCGCGCGGCCTTGATTCTCTCGACAGCGACGCCAAGTTCGAACAACGGCTGCGCCGCATTGCCGGTGGAGTCTTCGATCGACAACCCTGCGACGCCTGTCCCCACCGCCAGTCGAACGCTTTCTGAGACGCCATTCGCGTCGGATGCGAAGCCGCTCTCAAAGTCCGCATTAATCGGCAAGTCAGTTGCCGCCACCATCTCGTGCAGGTGCTCGAGAGCCATTTCGCGCGAAATTCCGTTGTCCGGACAACCGCGCGACCAGGCAAATCCGGAGCTGGTCGTGGCAAGGGCTTTGAAACCGAGGCTTTGAAGGAACAGCGCGCTTCCGACATCCCATGGGTTGGGAATGACGAAGCATCCGCTTTGATGCATCTGAACAAAGGCGCGCCGCTTGTCGGCGACGCTGGGTCGAGGCGAAGTCATCCGGGTGTCCTTGGTTATTTCTTCATATCCACGATCGAAAGGACCGCAGCTTCGATCGTCGGCCAGGCTGTCGAATTCGGCGCAATTACGTCAAAGTGAGCGGCGCCGTCGAGCACGAGCAGCTGCACATCATCACCGCTTTTCCTCGCCGCTTCGGCAAACGTGCGGTTGTGCTCGGGACGCACGATCGTGTCCTGCGCACCGATGATCAGCACTTGCTTGACTCGAAGTGGAAGCATTTCTGCGGGTGAAGCCTGCCGATACCGGTCCGGTACCTCGCTCGGCGAACCGCCGAGCAGCCGGGGAATCGATTTGCCGCACCCGGCTGACTCCTGCAGATAACGCTGCAGATCATTGATACCCGCCAGCCCGATCGTGCCACTTACAGGCAATGCATTCTTGCTGAACAGCGCACTGCTCTCGGACAAACGATGTCGCCCCGCTGCCCATTGTGCAAGATGACCTCCCGCGGAGTGGCCAACAATAGCCACTCGCTTCAAGTCGATTGGATGCTGAGAGGCAAGCTCTCGCGAGTAGTCGACTGCGCTGCCAACGTCGAGCAACGTGTTGGGCCATCCGCCGCCAGGCCGATCAGCGCTGCGGAATTCAATATTCCACGTGGCAACGCCGGCGCGCGTCAGCGCATCGGCCAACGGCGCCATCAGTTGCAGGTCAGCGAAAGCTGCCAGCCAACAACCACCGTGAACAATGATCGCGAGCGGATGCCGACCGCTTCCCTTCGGCAAGCGCAAATCGCCGAACTGCATTGCATCAGGCCCATAGGCGATGCGATGGTCAGCGGGTGCAACGGGCAACCGCGCAACATCCTGTTGGGATAACTGTGCGGCAACAGAACCCAGACCGAAGATATTCAGCAACATCAGCAACGTGACTTTAATTTCTTGTTGATCGGCATCAACGCTGTGCTTCGATGTTACGCACCATGTGCAGCTCATCGTGCAACTCGCCGCCAATTAGCATAAAGCCGCGCTCAATACCGAACGGTATGAAACCTGCCGCCTGGTAGAGCGCGATGGCCTCAACGTTCGCCGCGTTGACTCCAAGATTGACCTGACGCACTCCGTTCATCGAAGCGGCCCGTAACAAGGCGTGGTCGATCAGCTGGCGGCCAACACCGCGCCTTCGCGCACCCGGCTGCGACATACATCCCCCAGATGAATGCCTTGTGCGCAAGTTTTCGCATCTCCTCGCGCTGCAGGCCCACCATGCCAACGAGACTGGAGTCGAGCCACGCCCCCAATACGCAGCGATCTTCTTTCGAGGAAAGGCGCTCGGCGACGACCGAGAGGAGCGTCTGATGCTCCTCCTCATAACTTGAAGCAAACGCCGACGGACACTCGCGCAGTGCTGCAAGACGAAAGGCTTGATACACGTGCGCATCTTCAGTCACGAAGTCCCGAATTTGCATCAGCGGAATCTACGCAGAGGGCAGAATCAGTTGCGTCTGCGTAACGACCGCACAGAGCTTCCCGGCCTCCGACTTGATCAGCGTTTGCCACACCATCGTTGTCCTGCCGCGATGAAAGGCAACGCACTCGCCAACCACCGTCGTACCTAGCGCAGCACTAGGCGATGAACTTCGTACTTGAGTCGATCGTTGTAGTGCGCGCGCCGCTCGGAAGGTTCTGAAAAGTGCCGATGGCGCCAAGGGTGTCGGCGAATGCCATCATCGCGCCGCCGTGGAGCACTCCGCCCGTCGTGCACAAGTCCTGTCGCACGACCATCGTCGCAACGACTCGATCCTGTCCCGCTTCACGCAGGCGAATGCCAATCAGCCCGGGCAGCAGCGGCTTCAGCACAGCCTCGAGGGATTCAAGCGTCTGCATTAGGCGCACCCTTAGGACAAACTCTTACGAACATGCGCTCTGTCGCCGACAGTCGCTGCGCCAGCAGATCGTGCGATGCCATCGGGTAAAAGCCAAGCCGCTCGAGCAAGCGAATAGAGCGCTGATTCCCGACTTCAACAGTTGCCATGTATCGATCGACTTCGTAGGCCGACGCGAGGTGCTCAAGCATCGCTTCTACCGCAACCCGCGCGTAGCCACGTCCCCAATATTTACTCGCCAGGATGTAGGCAACGTGCGCACTGCGATTCGATGCAACCGTCGCCTGGACGTAGCCTGCCAATGGCTGATCGCGCGGCCGAATTACCCAATTGAGCCAAGCTTCACTGGCGTCGGGTGATTGGCGCGCTTCCCATCGCTGATAAATGCTGCGCAGATACCCCACGGAGACCGGCGCCGTGTAGTCAAGGTATTGATAGATCGCCGGGTCGCTGAGCAGCTCAAACATCTCTTCGGCATGGCTTGCGAGCAGCGGCTCCAGCGTCAGGGTCGGTGTGACGATTGCCTGCATGCAAACGCATAACTCATACGCCGCCCTCACCCCAAGGACCCCAAATCGCAAAAGTGATTCCGGGCGACTGAATATTGCAAAAGAGCACACGGCCTGAGGGTTCCCAACATGCCCCCGCAAACTCGGATTCGCGGTAACTGCCCGGCGCTATCTTCTTGTCTGCGCCGGAGATCTGCGCAGCGGTCAGGTCAACATTGTTCTTGCAGAAGATGAAGGAGTCGCCCTGCGCGTTGATCCCGAGCAGTCGCGTGCCCGTTCCGAAGTTGTCAATCGTGTTGCCACCGTCTTCGCATAGAGTAATTCCGCCTCGCGGGCTGACGGTAATGTTGTCGGGATTGTTTCCGACCAGCTGATCACCGCTGACGAAGAGCGCATTCAGCTCCATGGTGACCAGATCGAGTTCCCAAACGGCGCCTCTGCCGCGGCCGGGGCGATTAACCCAATCAACGCCGGTCGCTGTGTCAACGATGTACATCTTGCCGGCCGAGTACCAGAGACCTTCGCCGCGCGCGAGCTGCATTCCGCCCTTCGACCACGCCTGATGAAAGGGACCGCTCACGCGTGGGTTGCGACTCAGACCGGGAACGTCAGGTGCGTCAACCTCGCTAGCTTCGCGGTCCGGCTGCGAGATATCAATCCACTCGAGCATGTATTGGTCGCACCGCCTTGCGGTGATCAGGCTTGTGTTCCTTGCACCTGCCACCTTCGCCGCTTGCAGGCGGCCACCCGCTTCCAACGATCCGAGCGTCCCTTTCGTCTCGTTTGGAATGAAGCGATAAAAGCCGGACGCGTTCCTAAGATCCTCGGTTAGGTAGACGTATCCCGTAGCCGGATCGACGGCAGCCGCTTCGTGCGAGAAGCGGCCCATTGCGACGATTGGGTTGCCGGTTGTCTGCGATGCATTCGCCGCGACTTCGAACACATAGCCGTGCCGCTTGCCTTCGGTCGACGCGTCATTGCCCAAAATTTCCTCGCACGTGAGCCATGATCCCCAGGGCGTTGCCCCACCTGCGCAGTTGATCAGTGTGCCTCCGAGGCTGGGCTCCACCGACACCCAGCCGGCATCGCGAAAGACCAGATTCGTCGTGCCCCCAAGTGCGTTGCGGCCATCGAACGTTCCACGGTCGTATTGCGCGGCTCCGACGATCATCGCCGATGCCGAGCCCAGGCCGCGTTCGTGATTGCGTATCAGCACGTGCTCGTCGCCGCGCGCAGTCTGGCGCGTCATCACAACGGCCATGCCGTCGTGGCGATCAGGGCATGCGCGGCCATCGAGCATCGTGTCCCCAGTCCACGCGAAAGACGCGTACTGAAATCCTGCGGGCAACTGCAACAGGGGCAAACCGGTGGACTGGTCTCTAACCGGCCCGATGGGACCATAGGGCCCGGCTGCCTGACCGGAGAACGCGCCGCATGCTGCAGCCTCAGCTCTGCGCGCGTAAGCGCCAAGCGTGCCCGTGAGCGCACCAACCGCGAGTGCGCCAGTGTCCCGCAGGAATCCGCGCCGATCGGCGTGCGACGTTCAAACGATTGTTCCTTGGCCAGCGGTGAGCCGCGAGCGATCAAGCAAACTCAAGGACGACGCGGCGTGTCTTCGCGCTTTTCTTTTCGATCTTCGCCACTCGAACTGCACCGATTTCTGCGGTGTTTGCGACATGCGTGCCTCCGCACGGCTGCAGATCGATATCGTGCACTCGCAGCAGTCGCACGCGGCCGAACCCGATCGGCGGGCTGACGCTCATCGACTTGACCAGCTGGGGGTTGGCCTGCATTTCTTCGTCGCTGATCCATTCAGTGTCGACCGGAGTCGCGCTGGCAATCAACGCATCGAGCCCATCCTGCACGAATTGCTTGTCAAGCAGATCGGTCATCGCGAAATCCAGGCGAGCGTAATCGTTCGTGATGCTGCAGCCATCGACCATTTGCTTGACGACGGCACACAGCAGGTGCGTCGCGGTGTGAAAACGCATATGGCGGTAGCGCCGGTCCCAGTCGATCGCGGCATGCACCGGCGATCCGACAGCGACGTGCGTACGCCAGTCACTTGTCGGGTCCATCAGATGAAGCGCATCGTCAGGCGTTGCGTCTTCCCGCTTGACCTTGCGCGTGTCGAGCACGCGCAGGCGCGTACCGTCGGCGGCAACAATGAACCCGGTGTCGCCCGCCTGCCCGCCGCCCATCGGATAAAAAACCGTACGGTCGAGCTCGATACCGTCTTCACCGATGCGCGTGACGATTGCGTCGCACTCGCGCCGGTATGCATCCTCGCGAAACAGTGCCTGGGTTGTCACTCGCTACAGCAATAGTGCTCTATGGATTGGTCGGCAGGTTTTCGGTCGTCCACTCAGGCATGCCGCCGCGCAGCCAGTACACCGAGGTAAACCCGGATTCAACAGCGACCTTCGACGCCTTGTACGACTTCCAGCACTCGGCACCGTTGCAAAAGAAAACGACCGGCTGTGCCTTGTCGAGCTTTGACAACCCACCGAAGGAATCGGACTTCGGATCGAAGTCAAGCGCCTTCAGGCTTTTCTCTCCGTAAGGAACCAGGATCGAGCCGCGTGCGTGCTTGGTGTTGTATTCGCGCTCGGTACGCACGTCGACCAAGCGCGCGCCTTTCTGACTGAGCTCGAATGCCTGCTTCGCCGTCACGCGTGTCACTCCCTTCAGATCGGTCGGAGTGAACAAACCCAAACCAGCTACATACTCATAGGGCGCAGGGTTCGAAGCCGACACGACGCGTCCGGCATTGGGGACCAGATTATCGGGTGACGCGAGCCATTGCATAACCGCACGCCGAACAGGCTCCGGCGTGTCTTTCTTCACGACGACTGTCACGCCACTTGGCATGTCGCGTGAAGTCGCAAGCACTACACCGCTTTTCGGATGCGCCTGCGACCATTGTTTCCATTCGCTTTCAAGTGCGACGGTCGCGTCGGCGCCGCCACCGGTCATCGATATCAAGCCTGCTCCGCTGGTTTGGCCATAGGTCACCTGCTTCAAGGTCCGCGGCGTCATTCCGGCTTCCTGCAGCAATCCGCGCGCAACGTAGCTACGCAACGAATCCTGCGCCGGAAAGTAAGCGCGACGGCCTTTCAGGTCTGCCAGGCTCTTCAGCGTGGGCGATCCCACCAGTACGTACTTCGTCGACCCTGCGGTGGAGCCGATCAACTCATATCCGTAAACCAGAGCAGACGCCGCGACGTGTGCGGGTCCGACGATGACGTCGTATTCACCGGTACGCGTGGCGCGCATCGCGTCATGCATGTCGCGCATCGGCAGTACCGCCACGCGTCCTCCCAGCGTGCGCTGCAGAGGGGTGCCGGCAACCGCCACCGTCAGCAGATCGGAGCTCTCGTCGGACGTATCGGCCACGACCATGATCCGCGTGATCGAGGGCGCTGCTGGCGGCGCCTTCTGGGCCATGACAGGCATGGCAGTCGCGAAGACGGTCAGCAGCAAGGTGATGGAGTTGCGCATCGCGTTGATCCTCCAGGAAAATAAGGTGCTCAAAGCCACTAATCTTGCCATTGCATTCTGGTCGCGGAACCCCTCGCTGCGTCGGTCTTTCTACCGCATTCGCGCGCTGCTTTTCGATCGATTGCCACGGCGGCGCGGTGCCACGGCAAATAGCCGCTCGTGCGCGCCCGCCGCGTCGACCGCCTGGCCCCACGGCAGCATGCAAAGCGCGTGCACCAGCTTCTCAAATTCCGGCTCGAAGCGATCGATGATCTGCTGCGGGGTTGCGCACAGCGCGTGGTCGGTGATCAACCCGAACTGGACACCGCCGTCATAAGACAGGATCGATACCCCGATGCCGATGTCGCCCGACTGCGGTACCCAGACCATCAGCCGCGTGACGCGCGCGCCGGCCAGATAAATCGGCTGCTGCGGCCCGGGGACATTGGTCATCACGGCGCTGGCTTTGCGCGCAAGAAAATCGAGCGCCAGCGTCTGCACAATGTGCGGCGCAAAACCGGCGGCACCCAGCAGCGCCATCGATATCACCGCCGTGTATCCGGTTTTTAGCTCTTCCATGCGTCGCCGCACCTCGAAAACGCGCGCGATCGGATTCTCAATACCGATCGGAAGCAGCAATGGCACCAGGCCAAACTTGTTACCGAGCTCTTTCCATCTGCGCGGATCGCGCAGATTGACAGGAACCATCGCGCGCAATTCGCAACCGTCGACTTGTTCGCCGCGAGTCATCAGATACGAACGAATCGCGCCTGCGACGCAGGCGAGCAGCACGTCATTGATCGAACAGCCGAGCGCCTTGCCGACGGCTTTGACGTCATTCACAGCGATCGGCTCGTTCCAGGCGACCAGTTTTGCGCCGGAGGGTTTTCCTTTCAGGCTGGTGGAATTGTCGTTCGACATCAATGCAATCGCCGCGGTGTCTTTTGCAACCTGAGCGGCAATGCCCGCGTATCCGACTGCGGCATCGAAAAAAGCTCCCTTGGTGTCGAGCATCGCTCCATAGCCGCGCAACACCTTTGGTTGCGACGTCACCGGTAGTCTCTGATCGCCTGTACCGCTGCCGACGTCAGCGGCCGCAGCCGCGCGCCCCAGCTACCGTTGCCGGGGCCGCGATCACGACGCGGGGTGGGGTCCGATTCGTCGTCGCTCTGCTCCGAAGTCAGCGCCAGCAACACGCCGATCAACGCGATGCCGTCGGCAATGCAGTGATGAATGCGCACGACCAGCGCCTGGCCGCCTGCGTAGTTGTCGATCAATTGCATCTGCCAGAGCGGCATGGATTCGTCGAGCGGTTGCGACGCTAGCTCGCCGACAAACTTCTTCAGATCCGATACCGTGCCTCGCCCCGGCAGTTTCGTCCGATGCAGATGGTCGTTCAGATCAAAAGTCATCGACCTCCTCCCAGTAGCAGCCGGTCGCATCTCGAACCACGCGGCTGCGAAACCGCCGATGCGTAACGAGGCGCGCGCGCAGCACATTGCTGCAATCGCGCAAAGTCGACCTTGCCGTCGAACTCGTAGACGCCGACGATCATCATCAGATTCTTGTCGGAATCCATCCGCAGCCAGGCGGTGTCGACAGCAGACATCCGTTCACGCATCGGCTCTAACTCCCCTCCTCTTGGACCACCTACCCGCTGCATAATAGTCGCGCGTCGCAACCCCAAGAGGAGACCTATGAGCGATTTGAAAACTCAATTCGAAACGGCGGTGGCTGATTCAAAGAATCTGTCCGAGCGGCCGGACAATCAGACGATGCTGAAGATGTACGGCCTGTACAAGCAAGCAACCAGCGGCGATGCCAGCGGCTCGCGGCCGGGTTTCACCGACATGGTCGGCCGTGCCAAGTGGGACGCCTGGAACGAGGTCAAGGGAACATCGGCCGACGACGCGATGAAACAGTACGTATCACTGATCGAGGATCTGAAAGATTAGCGTGGCCAGCGTGTAAACCGGCGGTTCGCGATGTCCGGCAGAGTCATTCGATTTTATTTCGACTACATCTCGCCCAACGCATATCTGGCGTGGACACAGCTGCCGGCGCTGGCTGAACGCAACGGCTGCCGAATCGATCCGGTGCCCGTTTTGTTCGCTGGCTTGCTCGAAGCACACCGGCAACTCGGACCCGCCGAAGTGAGGCCGAAGATGCAATGGATGTGGAAGAACATCGTGCGCAAGGCGGCTCTGATCGACGTCCCGCTGAACGCTGCCGGCCTTTCATCCGTTCAATCCTCTGCTTTCGCTTCGAATTTCGTCATTGCCGTTGCATGCAGATGCAGAAGCTCAAGTTGATCGACGCGTTGTTCGGCGCAGTCTGGAGTACGCGCGATGCACATCGCTGAGCCGGCGGTCGTTGAGCAGATCGCCAGCGAAGCGGGACTCGACGGTGCTGCGCTGATCGCGCAAGCGTCGCAAGTCCGAATGCAAAGCGCAGTTGCGAAATCAGACGGATCAAGCGATTGCTGACGGTGTCTTTGGCGTGCCGACGATGACGGTCGGCACCGAGCTCTTCTGGGGCTATGACGATTTGCCGTTTCTGCAGCGCTTCTCGACGGCGCGGATCCCGTTGATTCCAACAGCTGGGCCAGCGCGCAGCCTCGCTCCAATCATCGGCGATGCGAAGCAGAGTGTCGTAGCTATTTCCGGCGCGCGGCTTTCTTTGCCGGCTTCTTGCCGCTGTTCAGCAGCTCGTCCAGGTGGTTCTCGATGTGCGCGCGCAATCGTACCCTTTGAAAGCCTTTAACAGCAGCCCCAGCGTGACATCGAGCCGAATCTCGGAATCAGTCACATGCATTTGACCTTCGACACCCGAACGATGAAATCGCAGCGTGTCAGCCGTGCCATTCGCTGGTGAGGTCGTACTCTTTGGCAAGAGCATCGGCAGTTTTCTGCGCCAAAGCTTTTGCCTTCGCCAATGGCAGCGAGTGCGGTCTGGCTAGCTTGATGTCGGACATGCGAAATTCCTTTTAAAGAGCGCATGTCATTTGATTTTCTCGACGCCGACCGGACGCATCTGACGCGCGGCGTCGACCCTGGGTGCCAGCCGATGATGGCGAGCATCACGAAAAATCCGAGCGACGTAGGCGACTGCCACATGCCAGCCATGACGCAGCCAGCGCCCGACCGAACGCGCTTCCGGGTACATGCTTGACAGTGCCACGCCCGCTGACGATCCAAACCAGATCATCGATCCGCCAAATCCGACCGCATAGGCAAGAAAGCCCCAGTCATAACCGCCCTGCCGAATCGCAAGCGCGGTCAGCGGAATGTTGTCGAACACTGACGACAAAAAGCCAAGACCGAGCGCGGTCTGCCAGGACGCCAGCGGCAGTTGATCGACCGGCATCATCGACGCGGCAAGCACCAGCGAAAGCAGGAACAGTGAGCCTTTCAGCGCACCCGGCAGCAGCGACCAGTCGGGCCGCCGCGACGGAGCGGTAATCACAGCGCCACCCACACCGCGGCACCAAGGAACGGAAACAAATCCGAAATCTGCTTATAGCGCGTATTGATCGTGATGTTGACCACGACCGCTGCGATCAGGAATGAACGCCACGACTGCCGACGCGCGCCCAGTCGATCGCTACAGCGAGGGGTCGTGTCGCGCTGGATCGGCGCATAGCGTTGCTGCTGCAGCGATGCCGGTATGCCAAAGATGACGAGCGCAACGACGGCACCAATGAGCCGCTTCTGCCACTTCGAGCGGCGAGATGCCCGCAATCCACATCATCGTCGTTGTCGTGTCGCCGATCACACTGCCGGCGCCGCCGGCGTTCGACGCCGCGACGATCGCAGCCAGATAGCCGATGTGCACCTTGGCGCGAAATACCGTATGCGCCATCGCGCCGCCGATCAAAGCCGCCGCGATGTTGTCAAGGAAACTCGACAACACAAAGACGATCGCGAGCAGCATGAAGCATCCCTTCCAATCGTCCGGCAGGATGCGTGGCAACGCATTCGGAACATGGCTGTCTTCGAAATGCTTGGCCAGCAACGCGAATCCCAGCAGCAACAGCAGTAGATTGATCAGGATCACCCACTCGTGAGCAAGATGCGCGCCGAAGCCGCTCCAGCCGGCGCCGCTCGCGAACGGCGAGAAGAAAATCTTGTACAGCGCGATCGTCAGCGCGCCGCCCAACGCGATCGGAAACGTGTAGTGATGAAACAGCGCGACGCCAAGCAGGACGACGGCGAATAGGATGAATTCGACCGGAATGCCGGCGAGAGTCGGCCCGACGAAAGTACCGGCACTTGCGAGCGCCATCGATGGAAGGGTCAGCAACGTAAATGCCAAACCCAGTGCGTTCGGCCTCACTGCAAGCGCCAATGCTGCAACAGCTCTACGCGACGGCGGTCATGTCGTCATCGTTAGCGACGTGCCTTGCGCATAAAAGCGTCGATCCTGCGCACGCCCTCTTCGATCGCCGCTTCGCTGGCTGCATACGAGAAGCGAATGTGTTGCCCGTCGCTTTCAACGCGCGGTCCGAAGTGAATGTCCGCCAGCACCGCAACCCCAGCCTCGTGCAGCAACCGCGTGCGCAACTCCTCGGAGTCTTTCGCGCCGACGATGCGACACGCTTCCGTGACGTTGGGCCACGCATAGAAGGCGCCCCCCGGCGGCGCGCATTGAAAGCCTGGCAGCCCGTTTAACAGTCGAACGATCAGATCGCGACGGTTGCGAAAGCTCTGCCTCATGCGTTCGGCGTCATCCTGCGGGCCGGTCAGCGCCGCAACCGCCGCCCACTGACTAATCTGCGATGCACACGATTCGGTGTTGGTGATCCAGCGCGTAAACGCCGGCGCCAGAAGCCTTGTTGGCAGCAAAGCCGATACGCCATCCGGTCATTGCGTAGGTTTTCGACGCTCCGTCGGAGATGATCGTTCGCTCGCGCATGCCAGGCAACGACGCGATCGAGCTGAACTCGCCGTCGTAAACCAGCTTGCTGTAAATCTCGTCGGCGAAGATCCAGACTTGCGGATGTTTGCGCAACACGCCGGCGATCGCTTCCAAGATCGGCAGCGCGCCAGCAATCCGCCGGTTGGATTGTGCGGCGTGTTAAGAATCAGCAAGCGCGTCTTGGGCCCGATGCGGGCCGCCAGCGCCGCCGGATCGAATGCAAATCCGCGCGATTCGGAGAGCGGAAGGGCAACCGGCACCGCGCCGTTCGCAACGATTTGCGATTCGTAGATGGGAAAGCCGGGCACGGGATAAATGACCTCGTCGCCCGCACCATGGTCGGTGACACTCGCAATCGTGTACGCGATGAACGGCTTGGCTCCGGCAGCCACGACAACTTCGTCAGCAGTGATGTCGAGTCCGCGCAGCGTGCCCATCGAATTGGCCGCTGCCGCGCGCAGCTCGTCAATTCCGGCCGATGGCGTGTAGCCGTGTTTACCGCCACGCACGGCCTCGATGGCAGCGTCCTGAATGTGTAATGGCGTCGGAAAATCGGGTTGCCCGATGCAGAACGAAACTATGTCCCGTCCTTCTCGTATAAGGCGATTAACTTCGGCCAGTACGACAAAAGCATTCTCGGTGCCGAGCGAGTCGGCGCGACGGGACAAGCGCAGCATCGAAGCTATCGGGAAGTGAGTGGAGGAGATACTGAATACCTGCCGCAAATACGCCAAATAGGCCGGATCGTCGCACAGGTTTTTGTCGGGCGAGTCGGACAGCTTCGCGACGGGCTGTCCGTTGCAACGAACCATCTTGATCACGATCTGCAGCGGCGTATGCCCGACGTCATTGGTTAGGTTGGTCCCGACTCCGAAAGCGGTGCGCGCGCGCTCGCGAAAACGCAGATAGAGCTCGATGACTTTCGGTATCGTCAATGAGTCGGAGAATACAAGTGTCTTGGTTCGTGGATCGACGCGGTTGCGTTGATAGTGCGCGATCAAGCGTTCACCCCACGCCAGCGGGTCGCCGGAATCGTGGCGCGCGCCGTCGAACAGCTTGCAGAAGTACATATCGAAATCGCGCAAGAATGCGTCCATGCCGTACACATCCGACAACGCAATGCCAAGATCGCCGCGATACTCGCGCGCCCACATCTCGAAACCGAAGGTCTGCGAATCGCGCAGCCGCGGTCCGAGGGCCTGACACGCCTGCAGATATTCGTGCGCCATCGTGCCCAGCGGCGTCATGCCGTGCATCGCTGCGTACATCACGTTGCTGGTCCCCGCGAGCTTCTCGCCGAGCTTCGCCTTTAACTGCAGCAGAACCTCCTCATGCCAGTGGCGCGAGAATCGGCGACGCGTACCGTAGTCGGCGATTCGCACACCATCAAGCGCGGGATCGGCGTTCAGCAGCGCGATCTTGTCGCGCAATCGGCGCCGCCCTTCGTCGAAATCGTCGGCCGTCTGCAGCGCGCGGAAGTAGACCTCGTTGACGATCGCCAGTACCGGAATCTCGAACAAGATCGTGTGCAGCCACGGGCCACGAATCACGATGTCGATTTCGCCATTCGAAAGCTCCGAAGGCTTGACGGTGATGTACTTGGTGTTCAGCTGAAACAGTCCGAGGAAGTCGACAAAGTCGCTCTTGATGAAGCGCAGGCCACGCAGATACTGCAGCTCGGATTCGCGAAATCGAAGCGTACAAAGCGACTCGATCTCATCGTTGATCGCGCTCGATGTGCGGCACCAAATCGATTCCGGGATTGCGGCAATTGAAACGATATTCGACGCTCGCACCCGGAAAATGATGCAGCACCACCTGCATCATCGTGAATTTGTACAGATCCGTGTCCAGCAGCGAGGTGATGATCATCGATGGATTGTAGGTGCAGTGCTCTCGAAGCGCCAGCACGCGCTGCACCGACTCGCTCGGCGTCAGCAATTCCGCGCGCGTTGCCTCGCCTACTACCCTGCCCTGTTCGATCAGCACCGCGCGATCGGCGATGGCGGCGGCAAAGCGAACGTTCTGCTCTGAAACGAGCGTTGCAACACCACGCGCCTTCATCGCGAACACTGCCTCGCGCATCTTCGCGACGATCAGCGGTGCAATGCCCTCAGACGGCTCGTCCAGCAACACTACCGATGGGTTCGCCGCCAAAGTTCGCGCCACTGCCAGCATCTGTTGTTCGCCTCCACTCATCGCGCTTGCAGGCCGCTGCAACATGTCGCAAGGTTTGGGAACAATGCGAGCAGATCGCGCTCGGTGAGTCCGCCCTGCAACGGCCGGCTTGCTATTCGCAGGTTTTCTTCGACAGTCAGATCGGTAAAGATGCGGCGATCCTCGGGTACGTAGCCGAGACCGAGCTTCGCGCGTCGAAACGGCGGAAGCCGATTGACATCCGTACCATCGAGTAGAACGCTGCCCGTGCAGCGCGGCATCAATCCAATCGCGGCTCGCAACAACGACGTCTTGCCCGCACCGTTGCGGCCAATCAGCGCAACGACTTCACCTGCGTTCACGCTCAGACTTGCGTCGGAAATGATCCGGGCATTGCCGTACCATGCCGATACTGCCGCGCAGCTCGAACGCGGGGCTCAAGCTTCCTCCCCAAGATAGAGCCGCTGCACTTCCGAATTGGCGCGTATCGCTTCCGGCGCACCGTCGGCAATCAATTGGCCGGCTGACAGCACCAGGACTCTGCGCGCAAAACCGAAGACGACCTCCATGCTGTGCTCTGTGAACAGCACGGCCATATTGCCTGCCTCGGCGAGCGCGACGACCGTCTTCATCAATGCAGAGCGCTCCGACGCGGCCATGCCAGCAGTCGGCTCGTCCATCAACAACAGCCGCGGTTTCGCCGCAAGCGCCAGTGCCAGTTCAAGCCGCTTGACATCGCCATACGCAAGGCTTGCAGCCGAGTCGCCCGCAAATCGTTGCAGTCCAACTTGCGTGAGCAGCGCATTGGCGGCTTCGATCTGCATGTCCCACAGCAAGTTGGCGACGTTCGACGTGCCGCCAAGTGCCGCCACTAATGCCAGCTGCACGTTCTGCAAAACAGTCAGCGTGGCGAACGTTTGCGCAACCTGAAAGGTGCGGCCGATGCCGCGCTTCGTGCGCTCCGCCGTGGACCACGCAGACAGTGACTGACCGTTGAACAGCACGCGGCCCGTTTGCGGTGCAAGTTGGCCATCGATAAGATTGAACAGCGTCGATTTGCCGGCGCCGTTGGGACCGATCAGCGCCGCAATTTCACCTGCCGCCATCGAGAAAGACACATCGTCAACGGCCCGCACACCGCCGAAGCTCCGCTTGAGGTGTTCGAGCTGCAGCAGGCTCATCGAATTTTGGCAGTGCGTCGACGTGCAAAGCCAACGATGCCGTCGGGAAATACGACGGCGAGAATGACAATCGCGAGGCCCAGGAACAACCGCCAGTGATCAGTCAATCGTGTCAGCTCGGTGGACAAACCGTGGTAGGCAAGTGCACCCACAACCGGACCGATCAGCGTTTGAATTCCACCCAGCAGCACCATGATCAGCGCGTCGACAGACACGGGAATCGAGAGCGTCGTCGGAAATACCGAGCCTTTGTGAAGCGCGTGCAACGCTCCGGCGATACCGGCGAAAAATCCGCCGACGCTGAATGCAAGCCAGCGTATGCGCCGCGTATCGATGCCGATCGCGTCCGCACGGATCTCGCTGTCACGCGCTGCGCGTAACGCGAAGCCGAAAGGAGCCAGCGCGATTCGGCGCAGCGCCGCAAGTGAAGCAACTGCAATTGCCGCCGCCGCCACGTAGTACGCGGTCGGGGAAGACAGCGCGGCAGGCAGCACGGACCAAAGTCCCAACATGCCGTTATCGCCACCGGTCACATCAACCCATTGAGTCGCAATCGACCAGAGAATCTGCGCAAACGCGAGCGTCAACATCGCCGCGTACACGCCGTGCGACCGCAGCACAACCGGCCCAATCAGTAACGCTGCTGCGCCGGCAACCATCGGCGCGAGCAGTAGCGCTGCACCGAACGGCGCGCTCAGATGCTCAATCGCGAGCGCAACCGCATAGGCACCTAAACCGAAAAACGCGGCATGCCCAAACGACACGATGCCGCCGAGCCCCATGCCGAAGTGCAGGCTCGCTGCCAGCACTGCGGCAATCGCTATTTCGGTCGCAATGACAATGGCGTAGTCGCCGATCAGCATCGGCAGCACAATCGCTGCGGCAAGCGCAACGGCACCGATGACGCGCCAGAGCATCGCTGGCGGCACGAACGGAGCATGCGCATGCATGCGCTGCGGCGGTGGTGCGTGCGCGCGGCCCAACAAGCCATGCGGCCGCAAAATCAGTACAACCGCCATCACCACAAAGATCAGTACCAGCGTTGATTGCGGAAGCCACCAACTGCCGAAGGCATGCAGCAATCCGATCAGCAGCGCCGCCCAAAACGCTCCTGTGACGGACCCGAGGCCACCGACGACGACGACGACGAAGGCTTCGATCAAAATGGATAAATCCATTTGCAGGTTGACGGTTTCGCGTGGAATCTGCAGCGCCCCGGCGAGCCCTGCTAGAAATGCGCCCAGCGCGAACACCGAGGTGAAAAGCAAGGGCTCATTCAACCCAAGCGCACCTGCAGTCTCGCGATCCTGGGCAGACGCTCGCACCCAGACTCCCCACCGAGTGCGATTGATGAGCCACCATGTCAATGCGTAGACGAACGGACCCACGATCAGTACGAATATCGAATACTGCGGAACAAACGCACCGGCGATCTCCACGCTCCCTTTCAGTCCCGGCGCACGCGGCGCGAACAGCTCTTCCGGGCCCCAGATTGCCAGCGCAACGTCCTGCACGATCAACACCACGCCAAAAGTGGCTAGCAGCTGAAAAATTTCAGGCGACGCATACAAGCGTCGAAGCAACACGATTTCGATCAATGCGCCGATCGACCGCAACCGCAAGCGCTGCCAACAAAAGGCCGCCAAAAAAATTGATCGAGCTCGGCTCCCACTGCGTCGTGATTGTGTAGGCGAGGTACGCGCCCAGCATGTACAGCGATCCATGCGCAAAGTTGACGACGCGCGTAACGCCGAAGATCAGCGTCAGGCCGGCGCTGACGAGGAACAGCGTCGAACCGTAAGACAGCCCGGCGATCAGCTGGCCGAGTATGAGATCCATGATGAACGGCAGCTGGCCAGCAGTGTGAGGCTAACGGTGATGGATGATCATAGGCGCAGGCCGCTTCTCGCGACCACCCTGGGGCGATTTAGCGCGCGTTACTTTTGCGCTTCGGGTGGACGCTGCTTCGCCGCTTCCTCTTGCGAGGGCAGATACTTTGCGCCGTCGGCGTAACGCCAATCGACCATCACGCCCTTGCCGTCGCGCACATCGAGCTTGCCGACGTAAGCGCCCATCGTCGACTGGTGATCGGCGGCGCGGAATTGAGCCGGGCCGAACGGCGTCGACCATTGCAAGCCTCGCAGTGCGGCGATCAATTTTTCAGTGTCAACCGACTTTGCCTTGCGAATCGCTTCGAAGATCGCAGTGAATGTCGCATAACCGACGACCGAACCGAGTCGCGGATAGTCGTTATAACGCTTGTAATAAGCGTTAAAAAACTTTGCGTGCTCCGGGGTGGAAATCTGACTCCATGGGTACCCAGTCACGATCCAGCCCTTCGGCGTCTCGTCCTTCAGAACATCAAGGTACTCAGGTTCGCCCGAAAGCAGACTTACCACAGGTACGCGCGGGAAAAGTCCGCGCAGATTGCCTTCGCGTACCAGCCGCGGCAAATCGGCTCCGAACGTGACGTTAAACACCGCATCGGGCCGCGCCGCGATGATCGCCTGCACCGTCGTCGCCGCCTCGAGCTTTCCGAGCGCGGGCCATTGCTCGGCTACGAACTCGACATCTGGCCGCTTGGCCTTCAGCAGCTGCTTGAAGTTGGCAACTGCCGACTGCCCGTACTCATAATTCGGCGCGATGATGGCCCAGCGCTTGGCAGGCATTTTCGCCGCCTCTTCGACCAGCATCGCCGACTGCATGTAAGTGCTTGGACGCAGGCGAAACGTGTAGCGATTGCCCTTCTCCCATACCAACGCGTCAGTCAGCGGCTCGGCAGCGACGAAGATAACTCGGTTACGCAGCGCAAAGTCGGCGACTGCAAGACCCACGTTCGATAGGAACGTACCGGTGATCAATGCGACGTTTTCGTTGGTTTTCAACTCGGTCGCCAGCCTGATCGCATCTTCGGGCTTGCCCGCGTCGTCGCGCGAGATTACTTCGACCCGCCGTCCGAGTAGTCCGCCCGCCGCATTTACCTCCTCCACAGCAAGCTGCCAACCCATCCTGTACGGCAGGGTGAATTGCGGAATGGTCGAGTAGCTATTGATTTCGCCGATCCGAATCGGGGCAGCTTGCGATCGCGCACGGTAAGGCAACGTCGCGGCAGCTCCTACGACTGCAGAAGTGATAACAACTTGGCGGCGGGTCGTCATGGCAACGTTCTCATCAAGTATCGATCGAGATTGCGACGCTAGAATAGCGGTTTGTGCTATGCAACGTTGTAGTGGAGAACTGGATGACGCACGTCGTCGTCGAAACATGCATTAAATGCAAATACACGGACTGCGTCGATGTTTGTCCGGTGGATTGCTTTCGCGAGGGTCCGAACATGCTGTCGATTGACCCGGACGAGTGCATCGACTGCGCGGTATGCATCCCCGAGTGCCCCGTTAACGCTATCTACGCGGAAGAAGACGTGCCGGAGGATCAGCGCGACTTCATACCGCTGAACGTAGAGCTTTCGAAAATATGGCCGGCGATCACGCGGATGAAGCCGCACCCGCCTGACGCCGACGATTGGAAAGAAATTCGCGCAAAGCGCCATCTGCTGGAGCGCTGATGTGCTTTTTCACCTTTGAAAGGCCTTAGTGCTCTACGACCTGCATGAGTTGCAGCGCCGTTTCTGGAACCCATTGTCGGTGTGGGCGCAGGCAACGTCGCAGATGTTTTCCAATCCGTACAGCCCGTTCGCGTACACGCCCGTATCGCGCAGGCTAGCGGCCGGCTACGATTTGCTGCACCGGCTCGGCAAGCAGTACGAGAAGCCGGAATTCGGATTGCGCTCAACTGAGATTGACGGTGTCAAGGTGCCCGTCGTCGAGGAAGTCGCGATTGAGAAGCCGTTTTGCAGGCTGCTGCACTTCAGACGTGAGTTCGAATCGAAGTCCGCCAAATCTGGCAAGCGCGCGGATCCGACCGTGCTGATCGTGGCACCGCTGTCGGGGCACCACGCGACGTTGCTGCGCGACACGGTGCGCACACTGCTGCCCAGTCACGATCTGTATATCACCGATTGGATCAACGCTCGGATGGTGCCGATTGCCGCCGGTCCGTTTCACCTCGACGACTACGTCGAGTATGTGATCGAGTTCATTCGGCACCTGGGCCCGGACGTACACGTCATTTCCGTGTGTCAGCCAACGGTGCCGGTGCTCGCCGCTGTTTCTTTAATGGCGAGTAACAAGGATCCGAAATTGCCGAAGTCGATGACGATGATGGGCGGTCCGATTGATCCGCGTCGGAATCCGACGCAGGTGAACGCGCTGGCAATGCGCAAGAGCCAGCACTGGTTCGAAAATCATGTGATCTTCAAGGTTCCTGCGGCTCACCCCGGCTATCTGCGAAGCGTGTACCCCGGCTTCCTGCAGCACGCCGGATTCGTTGCAATGAATCCGGACCGACATGTGAAATCCCATTGGGATTACTACCTGGATCTTGTCAAAGGTGATCAGTTGGACGCCGAAGATCACCGCACGTTTTACGACGAGTACAACGCGGTGATCGACCTGCCCGCGGAGTATTACCTCGATACGATCAAGATCGTGTTCAAGGAGCATCAGTTGCCCGACGGAAAGTGGCGCGTCCGCGGAAAACTGGTGAAGCCCGAAGATATCCGCTCCGTTGCGTTGTTCACGATTGAAGGAGAGCTCGACGATATTTCGGGTAGCGGTCAAACGCAGGCCGCGCACGACCTATGTAAGAACATTCCGAAATCCAAGAAGCGACACCTGACGGCAGAGCGCACCGGCCATTACGGAATTTTCAGCGGGCGCCGCTGGCGCGCGAATATCGCGCCGGAGATCGCAAAATTCATTCGGGCCAACGCCTAGAGACAACAGGTGTCCGCTAGCCGACCGTATCGACGCCCTGCTGCCGCAGACGCAGTGCACGAAGTGCGGCTACGAAGGTTGCCGGCCATACGCGGAAGCGATTGCGGCCGGCGAAGCCGAGATCAATCAGTGCCCTCCGGGCGGTGCGGCCGGCATCGATGCGCTCGCGAAGTTGCTGGATCTCGCAGCGCTGCCGCTGAATCCGGTGAATGGCTTCGAGCGACCGTTGACCGTCGCGGTGATAGACGAGAGCCGATGTATTGGATGCACGCTGTGTATCCCTGCATGCCCGGTTGACGCAATCGTAGGCAGCGCAAAGCGGATGCATGTGGTGATTGCCTCGCAATGCACGGGTTGCGACTTGTGCCTGCCGCCCTGTCCGATGGATTGCATTTCAATGGTTCCAGTGGCCCCACCTCGCGCGTGGACCGCGGCAGATCGAGTTGCTGCGCGCGAACGGTACGACGCGCGACGCCAAAGGCTACAACGTGCGACTGCCCCTCTACCGCTATCGAGTACGCAGGATCAGCGCACCAGCACGGTGGCTGCCGCAATTGCGCGCGCACAGCAGCGTCGCGGTACGGCGCCGCAATGAATCCTGCCAAGCGCCGCGCGATCTACGAATCGCTTCGGGCGCTGAATCCAAATCCGACCACGGAGCTTTTGTACTCGACGCCGTTCGAACTGCTGGTTGCGGTGGTCTTGTCCGCGCAGGCAACCGACAAGGGCGTCAATGCAGCAACACGAGTGCTGTTCAAGGTCGCCAACACTCCTCAAGCACTTCTCAAGCTCGGTGAAGAACGACTCTCCGGCTACATTCATTCGACCGGCTTTTATCGGGCCAAAGCGCGCAACGTGATTCGCCTGTCGCAAGCTCTGGTTGAGCAGCACGGTGGCGAAGTTCCGCGCAATCGAGAAGCGCTCGAAGCACTTCCTGGTGTTGGACGGAAAACGGCGAACGTGGTTCTGAACACGGTGTTCGGTGAGCCGACCATTGCGGTGGATACGCACGTCTTTCGCGTAGCCAATCGCACAAACTTGGCGCCCGGGGACGATCCCGAGGAAGTCGAGCGCCGCTTGATGAAGTTCACACCGGACGAATTCAAGACCCACGCTCATCACTGGCTGATACTGCACGGCCGCTACATCTGCAAAGCGCGCGTGCCTGAATGCTGGCGCTGCCCGATCGTCCAGTGGTGCGAGTACCGGCACAAGACGCCAGCCGCCCTAGCAAGCGATGTTCAATCCGTCAAAAGAAGATGTGCGCCGGTTCTTCTGCGACACGTGGCGCAAGCATCGCGACGGTGCGGTCTTGTCACCGCTGGAAGCGGTAGCGCTCGACTGGATGGTGAAGCATCCCGAGTATCACGGCGTGTTCGACGACGTTGAAGCCGCGCTGGCGCGCGAATACGAGATCGATGACGGCCGCACCAATCCTTTCTTGCATATGTCAATGCACCTGGCGATCGCAGAGCAACTTTCGATCGATCAGCCGCCCTGGCATACGAGCGGCTTTTCGCAAACTGGTCGGACGGCATGGTGATGAGCACGCGGCAATGCACGAGATGATGGAATGCCTCGGGGAAGCCGTGTGGAGCGCGCAGCGCTCAGGTCAGGCAGTGCCGGCTGACGAAATGAGCGCGCGCTATTTAGATTGCCTGAAGCGACGCGCTAGCGGGGATTAGCGGTAGGCGCCGGCGCACAGCAGCCGGGCCAACGTACTAGCGCTTCTGGTTGCTTAAGGGACCGGACAGCGACGAAAGATAAGCCGCGACGTTTTTAATTTCGTCGCGCGACAGCGGCTTCGCAATGCCGTTCATGATCGGATTTTTGCGGGCGCCGCTCTTGTAATCGCGAAGCACCTTTTCAAGGTAGTCCTGATACTGGCCGGCGAGTCTCGGATACGTCGGATCGATTCCCGTTACGAAGTCTTTGCCGTGACAAGCGGAGCACTGCTGCTGAGCGAGCTCTTCACCTTTCTTCGCATCCTGCGCGGCAGCGGACGTCACGGCGACGAGCACCCCCACGCCAATTAATGTGTGCCCCATCCTCTCGACCCATTCCTTGTAGGCGCTCATCATTTAGCCGCCGTCTCGACACGCCGGGTGCCGCGCGCCGCGTAATACGCTGCGACCGCTGAAATCTGCTCATCCGTCAGACCCTTCGCCACCGCCGTCATCGATGGATGATTACGATCCCCCTGCCGGTAAGCCTTCAATGCCGCTTCGATGTATTGCTGACTCTGGCCACCAATTTTCGGCACTCGATAAACATTAGGAAACGAAGCCTGATAGCCTGGAATCGCATGGCAGCCGATGCACATCGAGACGTCAGCCTGGGCACCGCTTGGTGCCGAAGCCACACCGCTCTTGGCGTGCTGCGCCATCGCGGGCTGCGCGACCAGGGCCGTCAAAAGCATCAAGAAAAAAAACTTCATGTCGTCTCGGTGGCATCGTGGGCAAAACAGCGGGCGATTGTAGCGGAGCGTTGTGACCGCTTTCAAGCGAGACACACTCGATCGGTATACTCGATTTACTCCGCATTTCGCTCAACGTGTACCCATGCTGCGCTTCGAGGGGTCCGACACTTACGTCGCGACCGATGACCTAAAGCTTGCCGTCAACGCCGCGCTGATTCTTCAGCGGCCTTTATTGATCAAGGGCGAGCCAGGAACCGGGAAGACGATGCTGGCCGAGGAAGTGGCACGGGCGCTCGGCATGCCGTTGTTAGCGTGGCATATCAAGTCGACTACCAAAGCGCAGCAAGGGCTGTACGAGTACGACGCGGTATCGCGTCTGCGGGACTCGCAGCTCGGCGATGCACGCGTACACGACATTCAGAATTACATCGTCAAAGGTGTTCTGTGGCAGGCGTTCGAGGCGGACAAGCAAACCGTGCTGCTGATCGATGAGATCGACAAGGCAGATATCGAGTTTCCGAACGACCTGCTGCGCGAGCTCGACCGGATGGAATTTTTCGTTTATGAAACGCGCCAGACGGTGGTGGCGCGGCATCGGCCACTGGTCGTGATCACGTCAAACAACGAAAAGGAATTGCCCGACGCTTTTTTGCGGCGCTGCTTTTTTCACTACATCAAGTTTCCCGACAAGGAAACGATGCAGGCAATCGTCGACGTGCATTTTCCAAAGCTACGCAAGGATCTGCTGCAGAACGCGCTGTCGGTCTTCTTCGGCACGCGTGATCTGCCGGGTCTGAAGAAAAAGCCGTCGACCTCGGAGTTGCTCGATTGGCTGAAGTTGCTGGTCGCCGAACAGATCCCGGCGGACGCGCTGCGTTCGAAGGACGAAAAACTGTCCGTGCCGCCGCTCGCAGGTGCGCTGCTGAAGAACGAGCAGGACATGCATCTCTTCGAGCGGCTCGTATTCATGGCACGCCAGAATCGCTGATGATCGCCGTCGCGCCGGTTACGCTTGTATGGTTACGGCGTCCGGCTCGAGCCGTTGGATTACGAACACGAACCTGGCCTGGCTACGGCCGCGAGCAGCGGGGAGCTGTGGAACCTTTGGTTTACGTCGGTACCGAAGCCCGCGGACACGCGCGATTACATCGACGCCGCGCTCGAAGGGCAGCGCGCCGGCCATATGCTGGCTTGGGCGGTACGCGAGCTCGCCACGAATACCATTGCGGGAAGTACGCGTTATCACGACATCGTGTCTGCCGCCGACCGCGTCGAGATCGGCTACACCTGGTATGCGGATCGTTGGCACAGAACCAAGGTGAATACCGCATGCAAGCTGCTGCTGCTTTCGCACGCATTCGATTCACGTCGGTTGTCGAGTCGTCGGACTACGCACCGATAATTTCAACTTCAAATCGCAGCGCGCAATCGAAGCGCTCGGCGCGAAGAAAGACGGCGTAATTCGCCATCATCATCCACGGCGCGACGGCACCGTTCGCGACACTGTTATCTACAGCATCCTCGCTACCGAGTGGCCCGATGTCAAACGCCATCTGGAGCTACGATTGGCTCGTCACGGCGCGTAATTGAACAATGCTGATCGACTTCTTTTTTCATCTGCGACAAGCCAAGCTCAAGGTTTCAATCAATGAGCTGCTGACGTTGCTTGACGCGCTGAAGAAGGATGTGATCGGACCTTCGATCAACGACTTCTACTACCTGTCACGCGCGACTCTGGTGAAGGACGAAACTCAGTTCGACCGGTTCGATCGCGCCTTTGGCGAGTATTTCCACGGTGTGCAGACAGCGATCGACTTCACGAAAGAGATTCCGGACGAGTGGTTCAAGCAGATGCTGGCGCGTACGTTCTCGCCAGAGGAGATCGCGAAGCTGGAAAAGCTTGGCTGGGACAAGCTGATGGACGAATTTCGCAGGCGCCTGGAGGAGCAGGACGGAGCACATCACGGCGGTAACAAGTGGATCGGGTCTGGCGGCACGTCACCGTTCGGCCACGGGGGCGCGCACCCCGAGGGCATTCGCGTCGGCGGCCCTTCCAAGGGAGGCAAGTCGGCCGTCAAGGTATGGGAGATGCGCGGTTTTCGTGATTACGATGATTCGGTCGAGATCGGCACGCGCAACATCAAGGTCGCGCTACGCCGCCTGCGCCGCTTCGCCCGCGAAGGTGCCGAACTCGAGCTCGACATGCACGACACGATCGAGTCGACCGCGAAGAATGCCGGCTGGCTCGATCTGAAGCTGGTGCCGGAGCGGCACAACACCGTCAAAGTCTTGATGCTGCTTGACGTGGGCGGCACGATGGACGAGCACATCAAGCGGACAGAAGAGCTGTTTAGCGCAGCGAAGAGCGAGTTCAAGCACCTGGAGTTTTATTACTTTCACAACTGCGTGTACGAGTTCTTGTGGCGCAACAATCGGCGGCGATACACAGAGCGCCATGCCACATGGGATGTGCTTCGAAAGTATCCGCACGATTGGAAGTTGATTTTCGTCGGCGACGCCACAATGAGCCCCTACGAGGTGCTGCAACCTGGCGGCTCCGTCGAATACAACAATGATGAGGCAGGCGCAGTCTGGCTGCAGCGGTTGTTCTCGACCTTTCCGAAGTCGGTATGGCTGAATCCTGAGCCTGAACAGCTGTGGCAATACCGCCAATCGATTTCGGTGATTCGCCAGATCGCTGGCGGAAAGATGTTTCCGATGACGCTCGATGGATTGACGCGAGCGATGCGCGCGCTGAGCAAATGACAGCAGTGTTCGAGTAACCAGGCGGCCCTGGCTACTCGATAGGCGAGGCGCCCGTTTAGCGCACCGCGAGCTGTCGTACCAGCAACGATCCAAGGAGCACTGCCGTCAGTGCGGTAAGTGTGGATGCAACCGGGAATGAGCGCGCCGCCGTCTTCGTGACTTCCATCGCGTGCGGTCTGAGTAGTTGCAGACGGCGCTTTGTCATCTGCTGTCCGAGTTCGCGCAGCTGACCGTCGAGTGCGCGTTCAGCCTCGGGCAAGAGCCGGGTTTCCTCGTCAGCGACGTGGTGCAACACCAGTCGAATCAACTCCATAAAGGTGTCGTCGTACGCGCTATCTTCTGGCTGCATGTTGCGCAGTGCGCTGATAAGGCGACGCATTTCATTGTGCTCCGGAACGCTCTTATCCAGTATCGGGTCCGAGCCTAAGCTGCTGCGCAACGCAGGATAGAAAATCTCTTCTTCAAGCTGTGCGTGGATTTCGAGCGCCAGACACGCATTCGTCACAAGAGCCAGCTTTTTCTCGGGCGACGTATAAGGGTGATAACGCCGTGCCAGCGCCAACACATGTGTGTGATCCATACGAATCATTGTCGTGATGCAGGGTGAGAGCTTGCCTAAGGCATTGCCGACAGAAGTATTTCTCCTAACCGCGATATCCATTGTTTGGCCTCCAGTTGCGTGCGAGGGCGAACTGCCGCCGCGCCCACTGGTGCCGCAATCGCCGTTCCCGCGGGCCTAGAAACCTCATCTCTCTGACATCGGCCGGTAACAGCAAACGCCGGTGCAGCAGCCGCCTGCACCGGCGAATCCTTAGGTCAATTCATGCTGCTGCCGACGATCGGTGCAAGAGCGGCGTTGATTCGACCGCCCTGGGCCGCGGTGATCATCGGCGAAAGAATGCCGACAAAGCGCGCGTCCTGCACCCCGCTGGTGATGTACTGCCAGCGGTAAGCAGCGAGGGTCGTGTTATGGATCGCTTCCACTTCGTCATCTGTAAATTGGCGCCCAGCTGTCCGCGAAAAATAAACGGCGTCCGCTTTGGCCTGCATCTGAACGATGCCGTCGACGGCCCCGACGAGTCCAATGAGTTCATCAACAGCAACGTCGCGTTGCTGATCATCGAGTCGTGCGTCTTCAAGCTGCCACTCCAGTTCGTCCAGGATTGCGTGCTGCGATTCCTCACGCCAATGGAATAGAAACACGTCCTTCCATAATGGATCCAGCGCCTCGTCCGGCTCAATGCTGCTCCGGTAATGTGCTTGCGAGAACAACTCGATGTCACACGTCAAAGCAAGCACCGCCCATGTTGAGGCGGCAAGCACTGCGCTCGCAACTTGGTTGGGCTCAGGAACGAATGTGTAACCCGGCGGCATTCCGTTGGCGACCATGGCTTCCAGGCGGCGAAAGAGCTCCTGGTGCTTAAGTTCCTCGTCGGTTAAGCGAACAAGTGCCTCGAATGCCACTTGGTCCCCCAACGCGTGGGAACGGCTAAGGTCGGTCACCTTGGCGCCAATGAACCGCTCAACCAACGCAAACATGTTGGCGTAGGTTCGTCCCTGCACGTGCGAATAAAAGCGCATTTGATCAGCGCTCAAAAATGGCAGTTGATGGACCTTCGAAAGCCCATCTGGCAGGAATTTCTTGGCAAAGTCGAATTCCCTGCCGCGTATTAAATCGCGGTCGATATCCCAGCGAACACGCTTCGAGACTTCGATGCATTTGGCATAGCGGCGGGTATCAACCGCGGACTGTACTGACTGGGTCATGGATGCACTCCTCTGGTTTGTTGTTGCGCTATGCCGGCGTCCGACGGCCGGCTAGCTGCAAGCAAAGTTTGTGTTTCCGTCAGAAAAGATGCATGAGTCCCTTGTCCCGCGTGGCCCGGTGATAGGCCGTCGCCGCGACAACTTATGGGACAGATGTCCCGCTTCCTCGGTGAGACTAAGAGCTTCGCGCTTTGACGATGGCTTCGGCGCGGGTCCTCACGCCTAGCTTGTCGAAAATGATCGATACCTGGTTGCGTACCGTTTTCTCGCTTTTAAACAAACGGTCGGCTATCGCACGATTGTCCAGCCCTTCGGTTACAAGGCGAAGCACTTCACGCTCCGCGGCAGTCAGTGAACCCTCTTCCGCTATGACTGCGAGACTCTGCTGCGGTGAGGGCGTCAGGAATGCGCGGACTTCGGAAAGAAACAGAGGCCACGCGGCCTCGGTCTCGAGCAGGACATGATTGTCGCTATCAAGCGAAACGAAGCGGGCGCCTGGGATCAGCGCGGCAAGCAGTCGCCCCTCGTCAAACGGCACAGCAGCGTCGCCGCGCGCGTGCAGGATCAACGTCGGCACGGACAAACTCCTGGCCAGCTCTGAGACGTCAATTCTCTGAAAAGCTTCAAGCGTGCGTGCCGCGACGTCGGCGCCTGCAGTCACCTGCTCGAGGTCGCCCCACCACTGAAGCTGCTCGGGCGTGCCGCGCGGGATGAAGCGGTAAGGAAAGACCTGCCGAAACCCCGCGTGATTTCGGGCCCAACCCACCCGAATCAGATTCACCAGTGTTTGCGCTTCGAGTCGGTCGATTTCGGTTCCCCCTCGACGGAGCGAACCGCGGGCATAGGCGCCTGCAAAGATCATATGAGACACGCGTTCCGGATGTCGTGCCGCATAGGCAATGGCGACCGCGCCGCCCTGCGACATGCCAAACAGTGGAAAGCGCTTCAGCCCGAGCGAGTCAACGACCGCTTCCAGATCGCTGACCCACGCGTCGAGCGACAGGTCCACCACGTCGCGATCCGACAATCCGCAACCGCGCTGGTCGTAGCGGACATACGAATGGTTGCGAGACAGCTCGGTCAGCCAGGGCCGCCACACAGGGCTCTGCAGGTCGTATTCGACGTGGCTTAACCAGTGTGCTGCGCGCACCAGCGGAGGACCCGAGCCGATCGCCGCAATGGCGATGCGCGTGCCGTCGGTTGATGTGCAGAATCGAATGGTCTGACGTGCCGGCATAGTTTGATGTCCACCGGCAATTTACCGGCAGCAAATATGCAAAGCCGACACCAAGTGTAGTTTGGGTAACGGCTTACACGCCAAAGTGCATTAGCCGGATTTCAGCGACGCGGAAGCGCGGCTGCGGGAAGCGCAAGTAGAGCAAAACCCGATCAGTTGATTGAGAAGTGCCTTAGGTCGTGAACGGTGGTGCCGCTTTCAGAACCTCGTCAATCGTGGTCTGGCCATTGGCAATCTTCTGCGCGCCAGAAAGACGCAACGATTTCAAACCATCTCGCGCGGCCTGACTGCGCATCTTGACGATATCGCCCTCCTGCCCGACCAGCGCACGCATCGCGTCGGTCATTACGAGCATCTCGATCAAGCCGGTGCGGCGCATGTAGCCGGTGTTACGACACTCAAGGCAACCCACGGGCTTGTAGACCTTGTCCGGAATATTCGAGCGCCAGGGATTGACCAGTTCTTTCCAGAGCGCAGGATCAATTGACTCGCCAACCTCCTTGCAATGTGGGCAAAGCGTGCGGATCAACCGCTGAGCAAGAATCCCAATCAACGTGGCGTTGACCAAATAGTTCGGTATGCCGAGCTCAAGCAGGCGCGCAACTGAAGACGCAGCGTCATTCGTGTGCAGCGTCGAAAACACCAGATGGCCGGTCAACGCCGCTTGTACGGCCATGTCGGCAGTTTCCTTGTCGCGAATTTCGCCGACCATGATGATGTCCGGATCCTGCCGCATCAACGCGCGCAGGCCGTCGGCAAAGCCGAGGTCGATGCCATGCTGGACCTGCATCTGGTTCAGCGCAGGATCCACCATTTCGATCGGGTCTTCGACAGTGCTGACGTTGACTTCGTCGGTTGCAAGCTGTTTCAGCGTGGAATACAGCGTGGTCGTCTTGCCAGAACCCGTCGGACCGGTTACCAGCACGATGCCCGAGGGCCGGTGAATCCAGCTCTCCCACAGCTTTGCTTCTTCGTTGGCGAATCCGAGCTCGGCGTAACTGCGAACGACGACTTCCGGATCGAAGATCCGCATCACGAGCTTTTCACCGAAGGCGGTCGGTAAAGTGGATAAGCGAATCTCAACTTCGCGCCCCGCGTTCGGCCCGGTCGTCACTTTGGTCTTGATGCGACCGTCCTGAGGGCGCCGCTTTTCGATCACGTCCATCCGACCGAGCAGCTTGATGCGGCTCGTCATCGCACCCATCACACCGGCCGGCACCTGATACACCTGATGCAGCACGCCGTCGATACGAAATCTCGCGACGCCGAATTCGCGTCGCGGCTCAAGATGGATGTCACTCGCGCGCTGATCGAACGCGTACTGCAGCAGCCAATCCACGATATGAATAACGTGCGCATCGTTGGCTTCGACCTTGCCGCCAAGCTCGACCAGCTGCTCGAAGCTCGATACCAGTGCGGTGCTACCGGTCTTGGCCGCGCCGCGCACTTGCTGCGCAAGCTTGAAGAACTCGGTCGTGTAGCGTGCGACGTCGAGTGGATTCGCGACAACGCGCAGAACCGTCTTCTTCGTGATCTGCTCGATTTCACGATCCCAGCCGGTCAAAAATGGCTCGCTGGTGGCGATCGTCACCTCGGTCGGCGTCATCGCGACCGGCAAGATCGAGTACGTCGTCGCGTACGACGACGACATCACGTCGACCACACGGGTGAAATCAACTTTCAGCGGATCGATGTGAAAGTACGGAAGTGCCGGCTTTCTCAGCAATCCAGCGAGTCAGGGTCTCGAGATCGAGCAACTGCCGGTCAGCTTGCGGTGATCGATAGTTCATCTCCGCCAGCACCACCAGCGGATGTCCAGAGCGCGCGCTACCACCGGTAATCTTGAAGCGCTCGGCGTCGGCGGCCGACAGCAGGCCGTCGACAACGAGTTGCTTGATCACGAAGCCGCTGGTGACGCGCCCGGGCGGCGCCTGTACAGGCTGCGCGCGCGTGTTTTCTCGCGCGGTGCCGTTGTATTTTTCAGGACTGTGGCGCCGTCCTTCAGGGCTCATGCCGGCTGCGAGGCCTCGTAGCGCTTGGCCATTGACTTCGCACGATCGGGTGCATTTTCAAAGTCGGCGACTACCGCATCGACCGCGCGCTTGGTCAGCGGAACACTTTCGAGCGGCTCGATGTACTTGCGGGCCAGATACGACTTCAGCATGTCGGCCGACATCACATGTGCTTTTTGATCGTGCTCGCTGGCGAACAGGAACAGCGTACGGAGCGGGCTCATCCAGCGCAGCTTTGCGCGCGAAAACTCCATTCCATTCCACAGTTTGAACCAATTGCCCCGCTGCCAGCGGCCGATCTCTTCCTGCACGCGCGCGTCTTCGACCGGATCGAGCCGTCCAATGTCGGTGACCGGGTCGGGCATGAAGATGTCCGCCTTGTGCTCGGCAGCCGCGTGCATGATGACGTTGGTGGGTACCTTGATACCACCCGGCACGGTGGTGACCGGAAACACGCCCGACAGCTGCATGCCATCGATCTTCGCGCGCAGCTCGGACGCCAGCAAACTCGACTTGATGTACGTTGCCTGATCGACTGGCTTGACCGCCATCGCATGCGATTCCATCAACTGCGTGAAAAATAATTCGCGGTCTCGCTCCGGCGCGTTGATCAGGCCGAGACCGTCGCGCAGCACGCGCACCATGCCAGGAATCAACTTCACAAGCTTGCTGCGATCCTCGGTACTTGCCTTCGGCTGCACCGACCACACGAGCTCATGAATGACATCGCGAAATGCCTTCGCAAAACCCGGGGTCTTTTCCTGCCGCACCGTTGCGGCAACCAGCACCTTGACCCAGGCGCCCAGCAGGAACTCCTTGATGTACGGCTCAAGGTCGACGCGCTCGAATGCGCGTCTGACTTGAATCGTCGTATTGATCGTCAGGATCTCGTGCTTCTCCGCCGCTTCAAGCGCTTTCTTGGCGCGCGATACCGGATCGTTTTCCTCGGGCGCGATATCGGAGACAAACTTGTCGAACTCGCCATACAGCCGATCGAACACGCCGAGATCAGTTTCGAAATGCTTCAGAATTTCGGTGATGACGCGATCGACTTCCTTCATGTAGCGCTGGTTGTCGTCGCCGTAGGGCTCCCACCCGGCAGACGTACCCGCGATGCGATCGATCAGCTTGCGTGCGGGATGTGCGCTCGAAGCGAAAAACGCCGCATCCATCAACGCTGACTTCAGCACCGGGAACTGCAAGCGCGAAATTCGCGCCTTGATCTCCGACGGCACCTGCTTGTCCTGCATCACATGATCGAACAGCATGCCGACAAGCTCGATCGTCAGCTTGTCCACCACGCGCGTCGATTTGGAAATCAATTCGTCGCGCATCGCGCTGACCGACTCGGTCGGCAGCGAAAAATTGCCATTCGGCCCGAGTTCCTGCAGATTCATCTGCTGAAACTCGCCGATGGATTGCAGCAGCTGCTGTGGCGCCGGGCCGTGCGAGGGTAGATGTGGCAGCCGCGAACCGCGTGCGTTGGCCTGCAGACGCGTCAGCAACCCGCCGAGCAGCATGTTCGGCTCGTCAGGACCCTGCAGCTGCGGTCCTGCGCCGCGGCTGGCCTGCTGCCCGGCGGTGCCGCCCGGGCCGCCCGCCTCTGCTAACGGCGCCGGCGCGAATTCGTACCGCCGAACTGCGCATTCCCGGCGCTGCTGGCACTTGCCACGGTGTCGCCGATTTCGGCGCGGCGCGCGTCCTTCGAATTGCGCGCACGTCGACGCCGTGGTTCGCGTAGTGATCGAGCAGTTGCCTGACGATGCGTCGCGAGCTCGTCGCCCAGCGGCTTTTCGAATACCGTCAGAAAAAACTCCCACGCCTCCTTGTGCAGATCGGTGTCTTCGGCGGCGCGCAGCAGCGCGCGCACGTACACCGCTGGGCCCAGAGGATTTTCCGAACTACGAATAGTGCTCTTGCCCAGCAGAAACGCGACGACCAGATTCAGGTCGCGCATCAATTGCTCGGCGTGACCGGCAATCTTGCTGGCATGCCGCTCTACGACGGTGTTGCTTTCGACCGAGATCGAGTCGACCAGCGACAGCGTCTCAGCGTCGAGTGAACCCGTGGCCGCCGGCGCCCGGCCGACCGTAATTTCGATGAAAATACTGATCCTGCGTTTCCTTCAGGCGCGCCATGAACGTGTGGTGCAGGTCGTCGAGCTTCGCCGCCAGATGCCGCTGCACCAGCGGCGACCCGACATCGAAATCCCACTTTCCCGACAGCTCGTCGAGAATGGTCTTGGAGAGTTCCGGAAACGCGGCGCCGATCAGCTCGTTGGAAATCGCCATGCCGGACTTCAGAAGCGCAGATGCTTGCGCCGCCGTTACGAACGGCACGTCGTACTGCTTGCGCGCGACGAGTCGGAAGCCGGAGGAAACTCCATGCGATCTCTGACGTTGGACCTGGTTTTCTGTCAGCGCCGCACGCTCAGCGGCTTCGACACTATAGACGGCGGACTCTATCGGCCCACCATCGGGTGTCAAGCGAGTTTAAGCAGTTACTGGCGTCAAAACATCCCTAAATTGAAGGCATTAGCCGCGCTTTCGCAACGATCTTAGAGCTCAGAAGCGGGCACCAAACGTGTTTGCGCGCCGCAAACCGGCAACCCAACCGCGTGCTTTCAGCTTCCAGCGCGCTTCAAGCTCGCGTGCCCGTTGGTCGAGCGCTGAAAACGGTACATCAAGTAGGAGGCCCGACGACTGCGAGCACGACGCGGTTGCCGGCGTCGACTTCGGGCAGTACGAGCACGCGATCGTCGAACGCCGACGCGATAGCGGCAAAGCTCGGATCGAAACTTGGCACCGAACAAATTGAAAGAGGCGACGCCCGGCGATCGAAGCGCTTTGCGGCACGCGCGATAAAAGCCAACGTCGTCGTATACGGGACCGCGCGCTGCTGCATCGTAAAGATCGACTTGCAGCCAGTCAGCATCGGCGGCGTTGCCGCGGATCGACTGATGAATTCGCGCGCGTCGGCGTTGACGATCGATCAGCCGCGCGTCATCGGGCGGCAAGCAGAACCATGCGCGCGCAGCATCGATGACGTCGAGCACTGAGCTCGACCGCAACTACGCTGGCACTTGGAACTTCGCGCCAGCAAAACTTGGTGAGTGCCGCTGCACCCAGACCCAGTTGAACTATGCGTCGTGGGTCAGGCAAGGAAAAGACCCACCGCCATCATCTGTCGCTGATACTCGAGTTCGAGCGCAAATGGTCGCGCGACACGCATCCCACCCTGAATCCACTCGGTCCCGAAGTGCAGGTAGCGGATGCCATGTTCTTCGGACAGCGTGACCGGCGTCGGCCTTGCGATTGACGTGCTCACGTCCGAGCGCCAGGCGGGCCTTCGGCCTGCAGATCGTGCATCATGCCGTCAACCATCCGCTCGAACAGCGGCGCGCTCTCGGCCGTCTTTATTCGTCCTGCGCGACGTAACTGCGCAATATCACCGGTGCCAGGCTGTGCGCCTTGCCCGTGTCGGCAGACGTAAAGAGATAGAAATTTCTGCGTGGACTGATCCAGCGCAACCGGACGCGCTCCGTTCTGCTCTCCTGTCCACAAGATCGAACCACGTGCCGCGTTGCCAGCTTCGATCATCGTGTCGATGTCGCCGTCCGACAGCTTTTCTATCGGGATCATTTCCTCAGGCTGCACCGTCAGCGGTGCTTCCAGCAGAGTTGACTTCGGCATGATTGGCGGCTACCGCACTGCGCACGACTTCCGGCGTGATCGTCAGCGGCTGCTCGTGCTCATTCTCGACCACCGGCGGCGGCTCGACAATCTTGACTTCGTCGAGCTTGCGCTTGAATGCCGCAGGATCCATCGGCGCGCCCGTGCCGTAGGCGACTTCCAGCGCCTTGACCGCTTGCGCATGCGATCCCATCAACCTTGAAAAGAATTCCTGCGATTGCGCCGCCGTGAAACTCGATCAGTTGCAGGCCTTCGCGCACGGTGCTGAGCACGGCGGGAATCGTCTTGACGAGCCGCTTGCGATCGTCAGGATTGATTTTCGGCTGCACGCTCCAGACGAGATCGGGAACGACGTCGCGAAATTTTTTCGCAAACGAGGGTTGCGTGCGCTCGCGCAAAGTGGCTGCCACCATCACCTTGACCCAGTGTCGAGCAGAAAGTCGCGCAGATACGACTCGATCTGCACGCCGTCGAACGCGCTTGCGGATACCGATCGCCGAATTGATGCCCATGATCTCGCGCGTCTCGGCTTCCTCCAGTGCGCGCTTGGCGCGCGTCACCGGGTCGTCATCCCGCACCCGCTCTTCGGCCAGGTAATGCTCGAACTCGCCAATGCTTTCTCGAAGATCGGCGGGCCTTCGTTGATCGCAACGACGATCGTATTGACCGCCTTGTTCACTTCGCTGAGATACTGGACGTTGTCTTCGCCTTCCGGGCGCCAGCCAATGCCGGTCGCTGGCGATCCGGTCCATCAAGCGGCGCGCCGGCTGCACCGGCGAAACGAAACAGCTCCGAATCCGCCAGCGCGATCTTCATGATCGGAAACTGCAAACGCGAAATAGCAGTCTTGATCTCGGCCGGCAGATGCTTGTCCTGATGAATGCGATCGAAGAGCATGCCGACCAGCTCGATCGTCAGCTTATCGATCTGCTTGGTGGCTTTCTCGGCCACGTGCGAGCGCAAATGCGCCTCGTCGCGCTCGCTGATCATCTGCGCTGCCGCACCGCTCTTGCCGCTCATCGTTGCGAGTGCATTCAGCCGCTGCACTTCGTTGATCGACGCCAACAGCCCGGGGTCGATCATCGCAAATTGCACCGGCGTGTTCGGCGCGAGCGGCGTCGACGCAGACGCCAGTAATGACAAAGCCCGGCGACATCATCGGTGACGCCCGTCACCGGATCGACGCGGTCGAACAGCGGCGTCGAGGCAATTGTGAATGCGGCATCGAAGGCAGGGCCGTGCGGCGCCACCCCCAGGAACCGTCGGCACTTGCATGCGCTGGTACAACGCGCTCAGCAACTGTTCTGCGGTCGTGCCGGTCATTGCACCGGGTGCCTGGCCGCCGCCCTGGGTCGTGCGCGCAGCGCGCACCCGCACTACCGATCGTCGTGTTGCGAAACCCGGTCGGGCTTGTATGACGACGCGCGCCACCCTCCTGCACGCCCTTGCCTTCCAGATCGTTATTCAACGCGGTGTAAACAGCAACCAGCGGCTTCAGCAGACTGACGTCAAACGCCTTCATCACCGCATGGCGCTGATCGCCCTTGAAGCCGAGCTTGTCGATCGCATCGCCGAGCGCGCGGCAGAAACGAACCGGATGAAATGGATTTTCGCGATCCCCGAGTCCGGGAATCTGCAGCGCCTTGGCCAGCCGCTGCGTCAACGGGGTGAACGACGTATCCGCAGCGTTGCGAATGCGCGACGAAAAGCGATCGATCACCATCGCTTCTTCCATCTCGTCGTACTCGACCAGCGACAAACTCAGCGATTTGCTGCTGGCGGGTTGACGCGGGCTTGTCTTTGCCGCCGGTGAACAGCTCATCGATGGCAGCATCGATATGACTGTCGACTGCCGTGAAAAACGAATTGGAAAATTCGCGCTGATCGACTAACAAGCGACGCACCGATTTTTTCAGCGTCGCCGAAGCGCTGTCGTCCGCGTCGATCGACTGGATCGCTTCGCGTGCCGCTTCGGCCAACAGCGGATCGAACTGCATGCGCACTGTCTTGCGCATCTCGCCGATCACGCGATGCACGGTCGTGCGACTGGCGCGTCCGGGGGATCAGTGGAGGTTGCGCTCACAGGTCAATAGGTCAAAGGGCCACGACGGCCGGGCCCGAGGGTGGAAAGATTAGCCGATTAACCCGGCCTGGCGGCTGGGTTAATTGCCGGGCTGATTTGGCCGCATCTCGACCTATTGGACCCCAGGGCCGGAGGCTCATGGGAGAAGCGGCCCACCAGGCCCGCCAAACGGCCAGTTTTTGCTCGAACGAGCGCCCCGCATGGGCGGGACTCGATGAGGGCAAGTATGGCTGTGCGGAAACCGCCGCCGCAGAACTCCGCGGCAAAGCGGCCCGCAGTCTGCCCATTAAACGCAACCGCGGTCAAGCCGAGGCGCCAGGCGGTGCAGCCGCTCGAATTGATTGGCTTCGTGGTTACGAATCGAGGCATCCCCACTGCCTTCGCGATCACAAGCGGCCAGCACATCCCAGATTCCGAGACGATGCGCGAGCACGCGCTGCAGCCGCGCGTGGTACGGCATCGCAGCCAACGGCTCGTCCAATCAAGTCTCCCACCAGCCGCCAGAATTGGTTGCGCGGGTGGGCGTAGTACTGGCCCGCCGCGAGCGACGCCTCGGACGGAAAGCTACCAAGAATCAAGCCTCTGACGTTGCGATCGATGACTGGGAAAGCCGCGCGGCAACGGCCGGCCGTCAATCGACAGGTGTCGGGCGACGTGGAGCCTTCAGCTGCCTCCGCATTACCCACCTATCGAGCAACATCGAATTCATCCGCTTGACAAACTCAGCCGGATTGTCGAGCTGGCCTCCCTCAGCCAGTACCGCTTGATCCAGCAGCAGCGCCGACCATTCGGCCAGTCGCTCGTCGTCCGGTTTCAACCGGTGCACCAGCGGATGATTAGGGTTCAGTTCGAGAATCGGCTTGGCGGCCGGGGCGACTGCCCGGCTGCTTTCAGCAAGCGCTGCAGATGCTGGCTCATCGCATGTTCGTCGGCGACGACGCACGACGGTGAATCGGTCAGTCGCAATGTAATGCGCACGTCCTTAACGCGATCGCCCAGCGACGGCTTTGACCGCCGTCACCAGATCCTTGCTCTGCTCGACGGCCTGCGCTGCTCCTCTTTTTCCTGCGCATCAGCCAGTTCACCGAGATCCAGGTCGCCCTTTGCCACCGACGCCAGTTCCTTGCCTTCGAACTCGTTCAGGAACGACAGCATCCATTCATCAACACGATCGGTCAGGATCAACACCTCGACTTCCTTGCGGCGGAAGATCTCCAGATGCGGGCTGCCTTGCCCGCGGCAAGCGAATCGGCAGTGACGTAGTAGATCGACGTTTGCTTTTCCTTCATGCGACCAACATAGTCGGCAAGCGAGCACTTTGTTCGTCGCGTGCGTCGTCGACGCGAATCGCAACAGCTTCGCAATGCGCTCGCGGTTCGCCGCGTCTTCGCCCACGCCTTCCTTCAGAACCTGGCCAAATTCGTTCCAGAACTTGACGTACTTTTCCTTTTGGTTTTCGGCAAGGTCTTCCAGCATTGCCAGCACGCGCTTGGTCGAACCTTCGCGAATCGCCTTGACGTCGCGACTCTGCTGCAGAATCTCGCGCGACACGTTGAGCGGCAGGTCGGACGAATCGATCACGCCCCGCACGAAACGCAGGTACGCCGGCATCAGGTCGCCGGCATCCTCCATGATGAACACGCGCCTGACATACAGCTTGAGCCCGTGCCGTTGCTCGCGGTCCCACAGATCGAACGGTGCGCGCTCCGGCAGATACAACAGCTGGATGTATTCGGTGCGGCCTTCGACGCGGTTATGCGTCCACGCCAGCGGGTCACCGAAATCGTGCGACACGTGTTTGTAGAACTCGCGATACTGGTCTTCGGTAATGTCAGCTCTTGGCGCGTGCCCACAGCGCACTCGCCTGATTGATCGATCTCGAGTTCTTCGGTCGTGGTGATACTCGCTCTTGTCCTTGTCCCACACTTCCTTGCGCATGCGAATCGGCAGCGAAATATGGTCCGAGTAATGCGTAATGACCGATCTCAACTTCGCCGCCGACAGGAATTCGTCTTCGCCTTCGCGCAAATGCAGCGTGACGTCGGTGCCGGATTCGGCGCGCTCGGCAGGCTCGATCGTGAATTCGCCACCGCCGTCGCTTTCCCAGCGAACCGCGCCTGAAGCATCTGGCCTGCACGACGCGATACAACCGTGACCCGATCAGCCACGATAAAGCTCGAATAAAAGCCGACGCCGAACTGGCCGATCAACTGTGCATCCTTTGCTGATCGCCCGATAGCTGGGCGAAAAACTCGCGTGTGCCGGACTTCGCGATCGTTCCCAGATGCTCTATCACATCCGTGCGCGACATGCCGATGCCGTTGTCGGACACGGTGATCGTGCGCGCCGTCTTGTCAGCGAAACCACGATCCCAAGCTCGGAGTGACCTTCCAGCAATTGCGGCTGCGACATGGCTTCGAACCTCAGCTTGTCGCATGCATCGGACGCATTGCTGATCAGTTCGCGTAGAAAGATTTCCTTGTTGCTGTACAGCGAATGAATCATCAGCTGCAACAGCTGTTTGACTTCGGCCTGAAAGCCGAGCGTTTCTTTTCGAGTGATGTCCTGCGTTTCCATTGTCCGTGCGTGAAAATTGGGGCCGCAATTATCGCCCGGCGACTGAGCTTGGTGAGCTAGCGCTTGGCGACCGGCAATTCGTCTGCATTTTTGATCATACGCGGGCTGCTACGTTTAATCTTGACCGTGCGCAGCCAAGTGAGTGCAAAACCGGTGTTTTTAAATCCTGATGCTTGTCGCCCCGCTGGAACTCTCAAGCCTCAGAGTGCCTTCCGTCCAGCGCCCGATATCAGCTTGGACATCACCGAGCGCCGAGCCAGCGCCCGAGACTACTTTAGCCGCCAATTGATAAAAGCACGCGCGGTGCTTGTCCTTCGAATCACCCTCGGCGTCGTGCGGGCCAGCGATTACGATTGGCCGGCAAGCCTGCGCACCAGCCGACTATTAATCGCAACTCCGAAACACCTTGTCATAAATCCGGCAGTTGCCTACGCTTCATTGGTTGCACCGTGCTTTGAGCGAGACACGGCGAACACTGTATCCCATTTGACGTGTGTGCCAGACGGCACTGGGCGCGCCCCGCGAAAGTGCTCGTCGAAGCACGTGAAATTGTCGAAATTTCCGGACGGTCGGTGCCCAGCGCCAGCCGTGAGGGCCGACCGGACCGGCTGCCGCCGCCGACCTGATAGCAGAATAGTCGTGTTCGCCGGCGATCAACCCGTAGTCGTGCGGTTCGACTAGCCGCGCTTCCAGAGAATAAACGCAACGAGTCGGCGCCCGTCAATCGCGGTCGCAGAGACCGGTCCAGATCGGCAGGTGTCATACGCTACGTCATGCTGAAACGAATTGCTCACCAGCCAGACTCGTGCCCGCTATTACGTCAATCGGCGATCTGCTGCAGCAGGTAAAGCCGCTGATAAATGCCGCCGTTGATCGCCATCAATTGATCGTGCGTGCCCTGCTCGGCAAGGCGGCCATGATTCAGCACGAAGATTCGATCGGCTGCGCGGATGGTCGACAGTCGGTGTGCGATCGCGATGACGGTTGTCTTTCCGTGCAGCAGCGACAGCGCCTGCGCGACTTGCCGCTCGGTGTCGCTATCGATGCGCGAGGTGGCTTCGTCAAGGAACAGCACCCGCGGGCTCACCGGCCAGCGCGCGCGCGACTGCGATCAATTGCTTCTGCCCCGATGACAACCGCGCGCCGCCTTCGCCGAGCGGCGTGTCGTAACCCTGCTCCAGCGCGCTAATAAAGCCATGCGCGTTGGCGGCGCGCGCAGCGGCCTCGATCTGTGCCTGCGGAGGTTGCGTCCCATGTCGATGTTCTCGCGCGCGCTGGCGGCCAGCAGAAATGGCTCCTGCGGCACGAGCCGACGTCGGCGCGAAAGTGTTCGTCGCCGATCGTCCGAGCGGGAATGCCGTCGATCTCGAGGCGACCTGCCTGCGGGGCGTAGAAGCGCAGCAGCAGCGACAGCAGCGTGCACTTTCCGCTGCCGGTGTGGCCAACGATTCCCACGAAGCTACCCGGCCGGCACATCAAGGCTGACATCGTGCAGCACCGGGACCTGCGGGTCGTAGCCGAAGCTGACGTCGATCAGCTGCACATGTCCGCGACTGACGCGCCGCTCGTCATACGCGTCGCGTCTCGCCTTCGTCAAGCAGCGAGTTGACACGAGACGCGGCGACCAGCGCCTGTTGCAGCAACGAGAACTGTCCAGGTGGTCCCAGGGCAGCACCTCGTTCTGTTCCCGCTCGCGGATCGTGTACCAGTCGAGATCGACCGGTGCACCGGCCAACCCGCGCTCGCTCGCGGCGACCCAGCGGTCGAACGAGAAGTGCTCGCTCCAGCCGTCGAACCGGGCGCCGCCGCGCCACGCCTCGAGGATGACCCGACCGACCCGGCGGTCCCCACGCGAGAGCAGTCCTTCGACGATCCCCGGTCTGCCGTCGTGGTAGCGGAACCCGATCGCGCGCCCGTACTCACGGTCGGCGCGGATGGCGTCGCGCAGCTTGTGCAGCCGCGCGTCGGTGGTCTCGTGGTCGAGCTGCGCGGCCCACTGGAACGGCGTGTGCGGCTTGGGTATGAACCCGCCGATCGACACGGTGCACCGGATGTCACGGGTGCCGGCGGCCTCGCGGCCGGCCTTGATGACGTTGCGCGCGAGGTCGGCGATCTGCAGCACGTCCTCGTCGGTCTCGGTGGGCAGGCCGCACATGAAGTAGAGCTTCACCTGGCGCCAGCCGGAGCCGTAGGCCGCGGTGACGGTGCGGATGAGGTCCTCTTCGGTGACCATCTTGTTGATCACCTGCCGGATCCGCTCCGAGCCGCCCTCGGGGGCGAAGGTCAGTCCCGACCGACGCCCATTGCGGGAGAGCTCGTTGGCCAGGTCGATGTTGAACGCGTCTACGCGGGTGCTCGGCAGCGACAGCGAGACCTGCTCGCCCTCGTACCGATCCGCCAAGCCCTTGGCCAGCTCGGCGATCTCGGAGTGGTCCGCGCTGCTCAGCGAGAGCATCCCGACCTCCTCGAAGCCGGTCTTGCGCAAACCGTTCTCGATCATCGCCCCGAGGGTTGCAGTGGAGCGCTCGCGCACCGGGCGGGTGATCATCCCGGCCTGGCAGAAGCGACAGCCGCGCGTGCAGCCCCGGAAGATCTCAACGCTCATCCGCTCGTGCACCGTCTCGGCGAGCGGGACCAGCGGCGTCTTCGGATATGGCCACTCGTCGAGGTCCATGAGTGTGTGCTTGGCGACCCGCCATGGGGCCGCTGCGTTGTTGGGCACCACTCGTCCGATTCGGCCGTCCGGCAGGTATTCCACGTCGTAGAACGAGGGCACGTAGACCAGCCCGCTGCCAGCCAGCCGTTCGAGCAGCGCGCGCCGCAGACCGTCGCAGTTCGCGGTCCGCCCGTAGCCAGGGTGCTCGGCCTTGAACGCCCGGACCAGGGCGGACAGCGCGAGGACCGCCTCCTCCCCATCGCCGAGCACGACCACGTCGACGAAGTCGGCGACCGGCTCGGGGTTGAACGCCGCATGCCCGCCCATCACCACCAAGGGGTGGCGGTCATCGCGCTCGGCTGCGAGCAGCGGGATGCCGGCAAGATCCAGTCCGGTGAGCAGATTGGTGTAGCCGAGCTCGGTGGAGAACGAGACGCCGAGCAGGTCGAACGCCGCAGCGGGCGATGACCGTCCACCGTGAACGCTGGGATGCCACGCTGACGCATGAGAGCCTCGAGGTCGGGCCACACGGTGTAGCTGCGCTGGGGCGGGGACCGTGGGTACTCGTTGAGCACCTCGTAGAGGATCTGCACTCCCTGGTTGGGAGTCCGACATCGTGCAGGCGTCGGGGTACATGAGCGCCCACCCGGACCCGGGCGGCGTCCCAGTCCTTCACGCTGGCGTTGAGCTCGCCACCGATGTACTGGACGGGCTTGCTGACAGGGGAGTACGGCCTCGAGCTCGTGTCGAAGACCGGATCGGCGGAAGTCGTATCACGCATCCGTCAAGGGTAGTCCGGGGCGGAGCGCCTCAGAACCGCCTCGCCAGCTGATGCGCCGTTCCGCCACACGTGGCGCGACCTCCACCATGCCTGTGGCGGATCCTGACCAGTCAGTTCGTTCCTTCTAGGCGTGACACGGGGGATCCGCGACGGGACTGATGCCCCGACCTCTGCCTCGCCCGGAATTGCCGTGTGGACAACTGCGGGCGAGGGGGCGTCGGCCCGCGAGGATCACGCCATGACGGGATGGGAGCGGGCTGTCCAGCACCTGGCAGCGAGCGGGGGCATGGCCCTGCGCGACGATCTCGAGCGTTGTGGCTCACCGGAACACGCCCTTCAACGCCGGGTGGCGTCCGGACTGTTGCAAACCCGGTCGACGCCCGGTCCAAATTGACCCTGCCGGGCATCGAGCTCGACCTGCTGGCGATGACGCGGGCGGCGGTCCTGGCACGTCCCGAGTGGATCCCGGCCTGTCGGCGGCAACCCTCCTGGGTCCGGGGCCACTGGGATGAGGTTCCGCCGGTGGGCCGACTGCAGTCGGGGCTGGTGGGTGCGCCCCACCGGGCTACAGCAGGACGGTTCCTGCGTCACCCCGGTCTCCAGACCGTCCATCGGGGCGGGATGGTGATCGCCAACCCCGCCTCGACGGTGGTCGACCTAGTGCGGTTCCTCGAACGGGATGAAGCCGCAGCGGGTCGCCGCGCGGCGTTGCAGCAACGCGCGGTGACCATCGCTCAGCTCCAAGCGGCGCGGGCGCGCCTGGGGCGCCTCCACCGGAGATCTGCGCAGCTTGACGAGGTCACGGCGCTCCTCGTCGAAGGCACCCCATTGCGGAGTCCGAGCACCGGTTCGTCGCCCTGCTCAGGGAGGCGGGCATCACGGGATGGCGGGCGAATCGTCTCGTCCGCATCGGTGGGCGGAGGTACTTCATCGACGTGGCGTTCCCCAGTGCACGGCTTGCCATCGAAGTCGACGGCTGGCTCGCCGGTGACCGGTTGGCCTTCCAGCGGGACCGGCGACGACAGAACAGACCTCGTCGCAGCTGGATCGACCATCCTTCGCTGACCTGGGGCGACCTCGTCCACCGGCCGCACGAAGTCATCGCCCGGTCGTCGCCGCGCTTCGAGCACACCGTCGCCGGTGATGTGGCCATTCGGATGCCGGCGCGCGTGCTCCTCGCCACGAGCGGGCGGCCAACCGGCCTCGTCAAGTCATCGGTCAAGATCCGCCACAGTGCCTCCAGCTGGCGCCGCGTGTGGCGCCGTATCGCGCTTCAACTTGGGCGGCGCTCTCGGTGCCGCCGCGGGCGTGGCCGCCGCGGCGCGGCGACGTAACCGCGGAAGCAGCATGCCCGTCCGCGCGTAGTACTCAGGCCATTCCGGGTAGCGACTCATGCTTGTCCACGCCTTGGCCGCATGTCGGCGCGGAAGTCCCCAGCTGACACCCACGCCCCAGCACCGACCACGGCCAGACAGTACCCCGCAACAGCCGCGAGCACCGCTGTAAGCGCCCATCTCCCCCAGGTAGTTCGGGTGCCGCCGCCGGCGAAGAACCGGTTGTGATCAGGCCGGGCCGGTGCGCCGACCGTGTAGTGCTTCTGCGCGTCCGAGCACATCATCAGGACCACCCCGAGGGCGTGCACGATGACCGTGGCCATCGCCAGCAGCCACGCGGCTGGATGGTGTCGTCCAGGACGATCAGGATCGGTGCCAGGACCAGTACGGGCCAAGAACAGAAAGCGAAAGGAACGCCCCGCCGAACGTGACGCGGACCTGCGAGCGCCGGTCCGGAATCGCCGCATCCTTGATCAGCCAGATCAGTCCGTAGCTGCCGTGCAGGGCCAGATAGGTCCACGCAGTCGCAACTCCAGGTGTCCGTGGCCCACATAGGGCCAGGACGAACGGCAGCGTCCCGCCCTTCTGGCGACTGATCGCCCAACTCAGGCGCAGCACGCGCGGGCCGCCGAGGAAGTGTCCTTCCGACAGCGACGTGCGCAGAGCGATCCACCGTCGCCGTAGGGCCCACCCCGTCGAGAATAGCCACCCACTCAGGGACCGGGCGGGAACCCACGGACGACCCGGGCGCGGGACCGGTCGCCGCGGCCGATGGTTCACCTGCCGTTCACCCACGGCCTCCCCGGGGTGCCGCGACCTCACGTTCATCACCGGCAATGTCATGGGGACCCGTCGCCGCTACGACCATGAGTTCGATCTGGAATCGATCATGTCGCTGGCCGACATCATCGACGCGCTCCAGGACACCGAGGATGACCGACTCGAGTGCGTTCGGCCTCCAGGCCGCCGAGACCTGGGACGAGGTCGATGACCCGGTCCTGCTGGGGCCCAGACGGGATCCGGTGGGGACGTGGCGCGAGGGCTACCCATATGACGAGCGGATGACCCGGCACGACTACGAGTTCTCCAAGCGGCTGCTGCAGATCGAGCTGCTGAAGATGCAGGCGTGGGTGAAGGAGCCGGGCGCGCGGATCGTGATGGTGTTCGAGGGCCGGGACGCGGCCGGCAAGGGCGGCACGATCAAGCGGTTCATGGAGCACATGAACCCGCGCGGCGCGACGGTGGTGGCGCTGGAGAAGCCGACCTCCGAGGAGAGCACGCAGTGGTACTTCCAGCGCTACATCAGCACCTGCCCGGTGCGGGAGATCGTGATGTTCGACCGGTCCTGGTACAACCGGGCCGGGGTCGAGCGGGTCATGGGATTCTGCACGCAGGGTGAGTACGAGGAGTTCATGCGTCAGGCGCCCGAGTTCGAGCGGATGCTCGTGCGCAGCGGGATCATCCTGTTCAAGTTCTGGTTCTCGGTCAGCCGCAGCGAGCAGGTGCACCCGGTTCACGATCCGAAGGATCGACCCGGTGCGCCAGTGGAAGCTGTCGCCGATGGACCTGGCCAGCCTGGACCGGTGGCGCGACTACACCGACGCCAAGGAAGCGATGCTGTTCTACACCACACGAGTGGGCCCGTGGACCGTCGTGCGCTCCAACGACAAGAAGCGCGGCCGGCTCGAGGCCATGCGCTGGGTGCTCTCGACGCTGGACTATCCGGATCGGGACGAGGAGATCGTCGGCAACCCGGACCCCTCGATCGTCGGTCCGCCCGCCGAGATCTACGAGACGGCGAGCACACCGGGCGCGTCTGCCCGAATCTCACTGTGACCGAGTCGCACCGGGAAGCACCGTTCGGTACTCAGTCTCGCCACGCGACGAGGCGTGGACGTTGAGCAGCAGCCCGATGCCGATCCAGATGGCGAGCATCGGACGTCCCACCGTAGGAGACGAACGGCAGCGGAACGCCCGTGACCGGCATGATCCCGAGGTTCATCCCGATGTTCTCGAAGCCCTGCAGGGCGATCCAGAGCACGACTCCGCCGGCGACCAGCCGACCGTAGGCGTCGCGGGCCGCGCAGCGCGACGTGAGCCCGCGCCACAGCACGTCCCCAGAAGCACCAGCAGGACTGTCGCCCCGACGAAGCCGAGCTCCTCGCCGACGACGGAGAAGACGAAGTCCGTGTGGTCATAGGGGACGAAACCGCCCTGCGTCTGGCTGCCGTGGCCCCAGCCCGCCCCACAGCCCGCCCGATCCGATGGCGATGCGCGCCTGGGCGGTGTTGTAGCCGAAGGTCAGCGCACGCCTTCCTCGGGGCGTGCGAACGCGGTGAGCCGGTCGAGCTGGTACTGGTCGACCACGTCGAGGGCGAAGGCGACGCCCACAGCAGCCGCACCGGCCGCGGCGATGACCACCAGGTGCAACACCCGGCGTCCCGGCCAGCACGAGCATCCCGCCGACCACGGATGCGATCACCAGAACCGTCCCGAGGTCGGGCTGCAGCAGGATCAGGGCCATCGGGCAGCCCGGCGATCGCCAGCACGCGCAGCACCGTGGGACGTCGGGACGGCGCTGCCGGCGCGATCGGAGACCACCAGGGCGACACCGACGATGATCGCGACCTTCGCGAACTCCGCTCGGCTGCAGTCAGAATCCCGCCGGGAGCCGGATCCACGCGTGCGCAGCCGTTCACCGTGCTGCCCAGAGGTGACAGGACGCAGCAGCAGCCCGGCGACGCTCGCCGTGTAGAGCAGGGGTGTCGCCCGCTGGATCGTCCGGTGCCCCATCCGGGAGATGACCCAGCAGAGGCCGAGGCCGAGGGCGAGGTTCATGGCGTGCCGGAGGCCGTAGGTGCCGGCGAACCGGCCGGCGCCCAGCAAGGGCCCGGAGGTCGCCGACCACACCAGGGCGAGCCCCAGCAGGCTCAGCGAGATCGCGGCAGCACGAGCCACCAGTCCCAGTCCGCGCAGCCGCGGCGGCGTCGTGCGACCCGGTTGCGGCGGCGCCAGTGCGCAGCATCGTCATGGGGATCCCGGTCGCCGCCGGGGGACGCAGCCGCTTCGGCCTGCCGCTCCGAGCCGGCGCTCGTTGGCCGCATCGCCCTCGGCGCGGTCGGCCCGGCGAGCCGGACCCGCCGCGGCCGGCGCGATGGGCCGGGGCCGCAGGGACCCCGGCGCTGTCGATGGTGGGCAGGGCGGCCGCCACATCCCCTCCGACGGAGCACGCTGGTGCTGGGGTCGGACGGTCATCCCCCGTGCACCCCGAAGAGCTGCTCGTAGATCGCTCGACGGCGCGCCCGGTACGTCCCTGCGCCCGTGCCACCTTGCGACACCATCATCACGACCGCGTAGCGCGGGGCGTCCGCAGGCGCGAAGCTCGCCACCCAGGACGTCGTCTGCTTGCCGTACACCTCACCGGTGCCCGTCTTGGCGGCGATGGGCACCGTCGCGACCGGGAAATCCGGCGAAGGCCTTGCGGGCGGTGCCGCGCTCGATGACGCCCCGCAGGGCATCGCGCAGGTATGCCAGGTCCGCCGGGCTCGCGTCGAGCTGGCCCGTGACCACCGGCGGGAAGCGTCGGGCCACCTCGCCGTCTGCCTGGAGCATCGCCTTGGCGAGCTCAGGTCGGAACACGGTGTCCACCGTTGGCCACCGCGGCATAGGCCGCCGCCACCTGCAGCACAGTGGCGATGGTGTCTCCCTGTCCGATCGCCGCGTTGAGGGCGTCGCCGGCGCGCCACTTCATCCCGTCGGAGCAGTTCTCCCTGGCCAATGCCTGAGGTATCGGGCGCGCTCGCGGTCGGCCACCTCCGGAGTAGCCCCGCACCGCACGTTCGCACCAGGCGACGTGCAGCTGGTCCCACTGCTGCTGCTTCGTCTCGCTCGTGAGCGACTCGGCCCGCCGATTCGCCGGCAGATCGATCCCCGTGCGCGTCCCGAACCCGAAGTCCGTGGCGGCGCTCTGCGATGGCGTCCTTGGCCTGCGGCATCGGCTCGGAGCCGCCGTCGGCCTGCCACAGCGGTGCGGCGATGTCGTAGTAGACGGTGTCGCAGGAGACCTCGATCGAGCGTCCGAGTGTGATCGGACCGCGGGCCCGGCGACTCGTAGTTGCGGAACGTACGGCCTCCCGCCCGATAGCTGCTCGGGCAGTCGATCAGCTCGGTGCCGGAGTAGCCGGCCCGCAGCGCGGCGGCGGTGCTCACCACCTTGAAGGTGGAGGCCGGCGAGCCAGCGCCCCCTGCAGCGCGCGGTCGAGCAGCGGCTGGCCGGCCGCCGGATCCACCAGCCGCGCGTAGTCGGCCGAGGAGATCCCGCCGGTCCAGACGTTGGCGTCGAACGTCGGAGCC
>CAVQBE010000005.1:0-80746 GCA_963710675.1 uncultured beta proteobacterium
TGAGCGCGTAGTCGCGAACGGCGGCTATTCAGCGATCAACCTTGGAACAGGCCACGGCGTCAGCGTCCTTCAGATGGTGGCGGCGTTCGAAAACGCGACGTCAAAAAAGATCCCGTATGTATTTGGACCGCGCCGTTCAGGTGACATTGCCGCCTGTTGGGCCGACGCGTCGTTGGCCCGCAGTCTGCTCGGCTGGGAAGCCAAGCGGAGCATCGAGCAAGCGTGTGCCGACGGTTGGCGCTGGCAGCAGCAGAACCCGAACGGTTATCGCAGCTGACGCGGAGCCGGCGCGCAGGAGTTTTACAGCTGACGGCGAACCGTCACAATGGGTTCCGTGCGCATCCTGATCGTCAAGACGTCCTCAATGGGCGACGTGGTCCATGCACTGCCGTTGGCGGTCGATATTGCGAATGAGGTACCCGACGCGCAAATCGACTGGCTTTGCGAAGAAGCCTTCGCCGCAATTCCAGCGATGAGCCACCACATTGGCGTCGTTCATAAAGTGGCGCTGCGGCGCTGGCGCAAGCGTCCGTTCGATCCTGCCGTCTGGCGCGAAGTGCGGATCGCGAAGACAGCATTGCGTGAGGCTCGCTACGACCTTGTGCTCGATGTGCAGGGGCTGGCGAAAAGCGCGTGGCTGGCGCGCTGGACCGGAGCGCCGGTGACTGGATTTGATGCTTCAACAGCACGCGAAGGGATCGCGGCGCGGTTCTATCAACACCAGTTCGAAGTGCCCCGAAATCTGCACGCTATAGAGCGCTGCCGACTGCTCGGCGCGGCCGCACTTGGTTATGCGATCACCAGTGCGCCGCGCTTCGGTATTGCGTCGAGCGTTGGACAGGAGTTGAACCATACGACGCCGATGGCCGTGTTACTGGTTAACGCAAGCCGCGAAACCAAGCTGTGGCCCGAGGACCGCTGGCTTGCGGTTGAACGGTGGCTGGCGGACCAGGGCATCGCAAGTATTTTGTTCTGCGGGTCGGTCACCGAGCGATTGCGGTCCGAGTCGCTCGCTGCCCGGATGCAGCGCGCCACGGTTAGTCCGCCAGCGACACTCAAAGCGATTGCTTCCTCGCTTGCCAGCGCACCGATCGTGATCGGGCTGGACACGGGATTGACGCATCTGGCGGCGGCGCTCGGACGGCCGACGGTGGGCATCTTTTGCGACTATGACCCAGCGTTGGTCGGATTAACGGGCGATGCCGATGCAGGCAACTCCGTGATCAGTGTCGGCAGTGCGACGGAGGCTCCTGCAGCCAGTGAAGTAATCGACGCGGCGGCACGTGTGATGACTCGCCCGCTATGACCCTCGCACGCGGCGCGTACAGCGCTGTTGCATTTTTAGCGATGCCGTTCGCGGCGCTATATCTGCTTTGGCGCTCGCGGCGACAACCCGAATATCGACTGCATTGGGCTGAGCGCTTTGGAATTGCACGATATCCAAAGAAGCCGGAGCGTCCGTTGATATGGATTCATGCAGTGTCACTTGGCGAAACGCGCGCTGCCGAGCCTCTGATCGATGCGCTCGCCGTGGCGTATCCGCGGCATAACTTCCTGTTGACGCACATGACCCCAACAGGCCGCGCTGCCGGCGCTCAAATCGCTGCACGGATCACCGGTCGTGTGCTGCAAACCTATCTTCCGTACGACTTGCCCTATGCAGTGCGGCGTTTTCTGCGCGCATTTCAACCCGTCCTGGGCATCAGTGTTGAGACCGAGGCATGGCCGAACCTCGTCGCCATTGCTGCTCAAGCAGGGCGTGCCGATGGCGCTGGTCAACGGGCGGTTATCGGAGCGCTCCTATCGACGCTCGCTCCGCTATGCGTCACTGATGCGTGAAACGGCGGCGCGATTTTCGCTGGCGCTGGCGCAAACGCAGCCGGATGCAGATCGGATTCGGCGTGTCGGAGCAAAAAATGTGGAAGTGACCGGCAACCTGAAATTCGACTTCGCGCCGGATGAGGGTCAGCTCGCACGGGGTAGGGCGTGGCGACGTTTGCTGGGCGAGCAACCCGTTTTGCTGTTTGCCAGCACGCGCGACGGCGAGGAGGCCCTGATTCTTGACGCTTTCGCCCAAGCCGTCGCGTCCACGATCGTGATCGTTCCCAGGCATCCGCAACGTTTTGACGAGGTGGCTCGGTTACTTGAAGGGCGTGGTTTGCCGTTCGTGCGGCGGTCCCAATCGGATGTCGAAACGGCCCCCGGTTGCAAGTTCGTACTCGGTGATTCAATGGGTGAGATGACGCTGTACTACGCGGCGGCAGACGTCGCGTTTATCGGGGGTAGCCTGCTCTCGCTGGGCGGCCAGAATTTGATCGAGGCGTGCGCGGTCGGCACGCCGGTAGTCGTTGGGCCGCATACGTTTAACTTCGAGCAGGCGACTGATGACGCCATCGCGCTGGGAGCCGCGAAACGTGTGGCGAACGCGCGGGACGCCGTCGCGACGATGGTGTCCATCGCGAACAACCGCTTGGAACACCAGCGCATGAGCGAGGCTGCTGAACGATTTGCTGGCGCACACCGCGGCGCTACCGCGCGGACGCTCGCGCGGCTCGCGCCGTTTATCGTGGCGGGGTCGGCGGGGTCGGTCCGCCCGGAGCAATCGGTGGCAACGGCGTCGCCGGGTCGTTAACACGGGGAGTCGACGTTGTTCCGCGTGGACGCGTGGTTGGCGCAGGGGCGGTTGCAGGCGGCGGTGTTAACGTCGGTGGACTGGTTCGCTGTGGCGAGCGCACATTAACCGCCGGAAGTTCCGGCACAGTGATCGGCTCCGCAATGTCAAGGAGTGCGTTGACCGCCTGTATGTCGTCATCACCCAACGTGCCGGCCGCGGACTTCAATCTCAAGCCTGCCAATAGAACGTCGTAACGAGCGCGCTTTAGATCGCGCTGCGTCTGCACCAGCTGCGTCGTTGCGTTCAGCACGTCAAGCTGAATACGAACGCCGACCTCGTAGCCCAATTGGGTAGATTCGAGCTGCGTGCGCGCAGAGACCTCGGCCGACTCGAGTGCACTGACCTGCGCCAGGCCGAAGTTGACGCCGGTGAATGCATCACGTGCCGCATTGGCTGCATTACGGCGCGCCGATTCGAGATCGAAGTTCGATCGCTCCTGCAGAGCAAGCGCTTCTCGTACGCGGCTTTGAATCAGTCCGCCGGTGTAGATCGGCACGTTTAGAACGACGCCAAGTGATCCGCTGTTGATGCGCGGATTGGTGTCCGTGGCTTGCGTGCCGTTGAACTTGTTGATCGTATAGCCACTGACAAAATCCACAGTGGGCTTGTAGGCGTCGCGCTGCCGCTGAATTTCGCGCGATGCAATTTCGTAACCGCTGGCAGCGATCTGCACCGAATAGTTGCCGATTTCCGCGGCGCGCACCCAGGCGTCGATCTCCCGCGGCAGCGGTGCGTTTAGATTCGGCCGCTCGCGCAGTGGCGCCAGCGTGTCGGGCTCGCGCGCGATGATCACCTGCAGCTCGCTGCGACGAACCAGCAACGCACCCAACGCCACCTGCTCTTGCGCGGCGATCTGGTCAAAGCGCGCCTGCGCTTCGTTCGTGTCGATGATTGTCTTGGTCCCGACTTCGAATTCGCGGCGCGCCTGCTGCAACTGCTCACCCGTTGCCTGTTTTGCGGCCACCAGTGCAATCAGCTGATCGCGCGCTGCCAGCACGTTGAAGTACGCGGTCGCTACTCGCAGTGCGAGGTCTTGTTGCGATTGCGCCAGCTGCGCCTCGCTTTGTATGACGGTAAGTTTGGCCTGATCCAGCGCGGTCCAGTTTTGCGGCCGATACACCGGAACTGTGAGGTCCAAGCCGCCGCCAAACACGCTGTAATTGCTGCTGATGGTTGGAAATCCGGAAGTTGATGATCGGTAAAGGTTGTAGTCGTACCGAGCGTTTGCGCCTAAATTGGGTAGCAAGGCTGAGCGCGCCTGCGGCACCTGTTCCTGTGTTGCTAGTTGCAGTGCGCGTGCTGACGCCAGCACGGCGTCTTTTCCCAATGCCTCACGATAAAGCGCCAGTAAATCATTGCGCACGCCTGCGTTGCCAATCTCGGCGGCGGTGCGGGAATCAGTCGGTTGCGGTCTCTGTTGTGCAAACCCAGTGCTGAGCGGTGCAAACTGCAATGAGGTGATGGTGAACGCCGCGACGACCTGACGCAGCACGCGGATCGTTCTGGCTGTTGTTGTTTTTCTCATCCACGGTTCCATTAGTAGGTCGGCATGGCGGGATCAACCTGCCGCGCCCATGCATCGACGCCGCCGGTCAGATTGAAAACGCTCGCAAATCCTTGGCGCTCCAAGAACATTGCCACATGCATGCTGCGGCCGCCATGGTGACAGATACAGACCGTGTCACGCTGGGTGTCCAATTCGCTCATACGCTGCGGAATTGTTTGCATCGGAGCCAGCAGCGACCCGTCAATCCGACACACGTTGTTTTCCCACGGTTCGCGCACGTCGAGCAATAGCGGCTTGGCACGGTCAGGATCGGCTAGCCATGCTGCCAACTCCGGCGGCGACACTGGCCTCATTAAAACTTGAAGCTCGACGGGCGCGGTGCATTACGCAAAGGCTTTACGTGGGTCTCGAACAGATTCACGGTGTCGTACCCGTCTTCGGTGACGCGCGTGATGATTTTTGCCACCATCGCGGGCTCTTCCCCGACAATGGCCGCTAATCGTCCTCCCACTTTCAACTGATTCTGCAGCGCGGGCGGAATCAGAGGCAACGAGCCGGTAACGACGATCACGTCATAGGGCGCATCGCCGACGCGCTCGCGGCTTCCGTCAGCGAGCTGGACGTGCACGTTGTGCACGCCGGCGCGTCGCAAGTTCGACTCCCCGAACGCCTTTAGCCGCGGCTCGATCTCCAGCGACGTGACGTCATCTGCTTTATGCGCAAGCAGTGCCGCCATATGACCCGAGCCGGTCCCGATTTCGAGTACGCGCTCGTTCGACCTGATCGCTAGCTCCTGCAGAATGCGCGCCTCCATTTTCGGCGCCCACATAAATTCTCCGCTATCCCACTCTTCGATGCGAAGTGGAATCTCCATGTCCGCAAACGCGAGTGCACGGTAGGCCGGCGGCACGAACTCTTCGCGCTTGACGATGAACAACAGGTCGAGCACCGATTGGTCGAGCACGTCCCAGGTTCGGACCTGCTGCTCGACCATGTTGTAGCGCGCTTTTTCGATATCCAACCTGGCGTGCATGATGGCTTGTCTAGCTTCTTGTGAAGCGCAGCGCGAAAGTTTATCAGCGGCAAGCTGGTGCGCTGTGCAGTTCACGCCACACTATTCGCACTTCATCGCATCAATTGCCGTGTGGCAAGCTATGACCAAATCGAGTCAACGATGAAATCGGTCATACCGAATGTGCTCACGATCGCCGGCGTCGACCCGTCCGGCGGCGCCGGCATTGTTGCCGACGTCAAGGCGATCAGCGCTCAACAGGGCGTATGCGTGCGCTGTTGTCGCGGCGCTTACCGCGCAAAACACATGTGCAGTCACGGGCGTCCTGGCCATCGAGCCTGCGTTCGTTCGCCAACAGCTCGATACTTTGTTTGCCGATGTGCGTATCGATGCGCTGAAGATTGGAATGCTCGGAGAGCGAACCGTGATCGAGGCGGTGGCCGATCGGCTGGCTGCGCAGCCGACGCCGCACCGGGTACTGGATCCGGTAATGGTCGCTAAAAGCGGCGATGCGTTGCTCGAAAAATCCGCTATCGGCGCATTACGCGAAACCCTGCTGCCACTGGCGACGATCATCACTCCGAACCTGCCTGAGGCCGGAGTGCTGCTACAGGCCCGTCCGGTTGAGACGATCAAGGAGATGTATCGCGTTGCAGAGCGGCTGCGCGAGCTGATGCCTCATAGTGGCGCACGATGGGTCTATCTGAAGGGCGGACACCTGCCGGGTGACGATGCCTTCGACCTGTTGACCGACGGCGACCGGATGATCGAACTGAACGAACCGCGCGTTGCTACAAAGAACACACACGGAACGGGATGCACGCTTTCAGCGGCGCTGGCGGCATTGCTGCCGCAAACCCGCGATGTGCCGGAAGCGGCGGGCCGGGCCAAGGCTTATCTGACCGAAGCGCTGCGCAGTGCGGACCTGCTTTCGGTCGGTACCGGCCACGGGCCAGTGCACCACTTTCACTCTTTGTGGCGCAGTCACGGCAACATCGGCATGACATAATGCGCGCCCTCGGCGGATTAGCTCAGCCGGTTAGAGCAGCGGAATCATAATCCGTGTGTCCGGGGTTCGAGTCCCTGATCCGCCACCAAGATACTTCCTATGCGCACGCTGGCAAAACTTATTTTTCTGTTGATCGGTTTTTCTTTGTTGGGGTGCCAGTCGAACAATCGGCTGCCCGACGGCTCGATGGTCGGCATGATGACTACGCAGCAGCTGCCATTGGTGCAGATTGATGGCAAAGAGCGACGTCTTGCGCCCGGAGCGCGCATTGTCGGCGCCAATAATGCGTCGATCACGCCGAACCAGGTGCCTGCCAATAGCAAGATTCGCTATCGAACGGATGCTTCGGGCCTGGTGACTCACGTGTGGCTGCTGCCGCCGGCGGATAGGTAGTCCCTCGTCCGCCTGCGGCTCATTTCTGCGCTCATTGGCTGAATCAACGTGACCGCGAACAAGAAGCTCTACATCCGGACTTTCGGTTGTCAGATGAACGAGTATGACTCGGGCAAGATGGCCGACATCCTGCGCGCGTCCGATGACTTTGTTCCAACCAGCGATGTAGCCGAAGCCGACGTCATTCTGTTCAACACGTGCTCGGTGCGTGAAAAGGCGCAGGAAAAAGTCTTTTCCGATCTCGGCCGTGTCAAGCATCTGAAGCAGAGCAATCCGAATCTGCTGATCGGTGTCGGCGGCTGCGTTGCCAGCCAGGAAGGGGCGTCGATCGTCTCCCGAGCGCCGTATGTTGACTTGGTGTTCGGTCCGCAAACGCTGCATCGGTTGCCCGACCTGATTCGAAAGCGGCGCGCGACCGGGCGGGCGCAGGTCGATATTTCATTTCCGGAAATCGAAAAGTTTGATCACCTGCCACCGCCGCAAGTCGAGGGGGCCAGCGCGTTCGTATCGATCATGGAAGGCTGCAGCAAATACTGCAGCTTTTGCGTCGTGCCGTATACGCGCGGCGAAGAGGTTTCGCGTCCGCTCGATGACATCCTGATCGAAGTCGCAGACCTGGCCGGGCAGGGTGTCAAGGAAGTCACGCTGCTGGGTCAGAACGTCAACGCGTATCGAATCGACGATACCGACTTCGCGGCTTTACTTGAATACGTCTGCGAAGTCCCCGGGATCGAACGGATTCGATACACCACTTCGCATCCAAAGGAGTTCACGCAGCGGCTGATTGACTGCTACGGGCGCTTGCCGAAACTGGTCAATCATGTGCATCTGCCGGTGCAGTCCGGCAGCGATCGCGTGCTGGCCGCGATGAAGCGCGGCTACACGGTGCTCGAATACAAGTCGACCGTGCGCCGGCTGCGGCAGCTGAGGCCTGACATTTCGATCTCGTCCGACTTCATCGTTGGATTTCCGGGCGAGAGCGAGCACGACTTTGAGCAGACGATGCGGTTGATCGACCAGATAGGATTCGACGCGAGCTTCAGCTTCGTCTACAGCAAGCGGCCCGGTACACCGGCCGCGGATCTGGAGGATGAAACACCGCATGCTGTCAAGCTGGCGCGGCTGGCACGATTGCAGGCGGCAATCGATCAACATGCGCAGCGGATCAGCACGGCGATGGTGGGTTCGATTGAGCGGATCCTGGTTCAAGGGCCGTCAAGAAAGGCATCAACGACCCATCCAGACGAACTGATGGGACGCACGGAAAACAATCGCATCGTGAATTTCTCGGGCGGATTCAACGCGAAGCGACTGATTGGCTCAATGCTTGACGTACGAATCACGCATGCGTTGGCGCATTCGTTGCGCGCGGAACTTTGCTTGCCCGAGCCGGCTCTGATGGCGTGCGACGAACCGTCGTTAGAGGCGACGAAACGCTGTCAATGAGGCGCGCTCGCGCGCTACGATCGGCGCCCTTTAGTCAGCTGCAGCCAGGGCAACGGCGCTGACGTCGCCAGCGCGCAAGGAGATGACGATGATTGGCGTTAAAGGGATGAAGAGCATTTCGCGCTTGGGCATCGTTTTGAGTGCGTCCGCACTGACGGCAATGCTGTCGGCATGCGCAACGATGCAGTCCACATCGCCGGATGCGCGAAGCGCTACACCGCCGCCTGCGGCCTCGGCAATGCCGTCGCCTTCTGCTGGCGTCGCGCCGGCGGCGACGCCACCGCTGCCAGGTGTACCTGGCGCACCGGAAGCGCGACCCGTTTCGGCCAGCCCCCCGCCCGGCGCGACGCCGCCGTAGCTGGGGCGCCCCGTCCGTTTGCCGAGGTCATCAAGGATGCGAAGCAGTTGCCGGGCTTCTTACCGATCTGGCAGAAGGACGACCGCACCTGGGTCGAGATTACGCCCGACATGCTCGACAAGCCCTTTTTCCTGTCTATCAACATGACCGCGGCATTGGTGAACGCGGACTGTTCGCCGGTTTGATGGGATCGTGGTACGCAACCGGCGGCGAATACGTCGGACAGTTTCGCAAGGCCGCCGGCAACATTCATCTGCTGGCAAAAAACACGACGTTCATCGCGCGTGCGGGATCGCCTGAAGAGCGTTCGGTCAAGAACAGTTTTTCCGACAGCCTGCTTGCCTCAGCGCCGATCGCGAGCGCGCCGCACCCGGAGCGCAAGTCGATCCTGGTCGATGCCAACGCGTTGCTGATGACCGATATGCCGCGTGCGTCGTATGTGATCGAGCGCGCCTATCGGAACTCGTTTTCATTCGACGCGCGCAATTCGTTTATCCAGTCAGCCAAGGCGAATGCCGAGCGCACGGTGTTTGATGTCACCGCGCACTACGCGCAGCCGCGCATACCCGTACCCGCACCACCGCCGCCAACCCCCGGGGCGACGCCGCCGCCGTTCTATCCGCCGCCGATCGTGCTTGAAGACCCGCGCAGCCTGTTCCTCGGCTTCCTTTATACGTTCACCAAGCTGCCGGAAAGTCCGATGCGGCCGCGATTGGCCGACTCGCGTATCGGGCACTTTGGCACCGCCAAGGTGAACTTCAGCGATGACTCGAAATTCTTTCCGGTGCGTTGGTACGTGCAGCGCTGGCGGATGGAGAAGAAGGATCCCAGCGCGGAGCTGTCGGAGCCGGTCAAGCCGATCACGTTCTATCTGGGCAACGAGATTCCGGAGAAGTATCGCGAGCCGATCCGGCAAGGGATTCTGGAGTGGAACAAAGGTTTCGAGCGCATTGGTTTCAAGGATGCGATCGTCGTCAAGCAGCAGCCGGACGACGCCGACTACGACCTCGGAGAGGCCCAGTACTCATCGATACGCTGGATGGCGACCGCCACGCCTTCGTTTGGCGCGATCGGTCCGTCACAGGTCGATCCGCGCACCGGAGAAATTCTGGACGCCGACATCGGCTGGGATGCCAGTCAGGTACGCAATATTCGCGCGTTGAAAACCGAAGGCGTGGTGGCGTACACGCCAATGTATGACGCGGTGTCAGGTGAGCTCAGCCACGCGAGCGGTACCGAGGGGCACACGCACAGCCGCTTTTGCAACCATATCGAACACGCTTCGCGCGAAATGGGATTCGCGTTGTCGCTGCTCGAGGCGCGCGGCGAACTCGATCCTGACAGTCCCGAAGCCGACAAGTTGGTATTCGACTTCCTGAAAGATGTGACAATGCACGAGGTGGGGCACACACTCGGGCTTCGCCATAACTTCCGTGCATCGACCGCGGTGAACCAGGAACAGATCTCCGATAAGATTATGCCGAGAAAAATGGATTGACCGGCTCGGTGATGGAGTACACGCCGGTGAATATCGCGCTGAGGGGCGAAAAGCAGGGCGCGTATTTCACGCCCACTCTGGGTGCCTATGACTACTGGGCGATCGAGTATGCCTACAAGCCATTTTCCGCCGATGAGGAGGGCGCGGAGCTCGCCAAAATCGCCGCACGCGCGAGCGACCCTCAGCTGGCCTTTGCGACAGACGAGGATATCGGCGTGGCGATTGACCCGATGGTCAATCAGAGTGATCTCAGTAACGATCCGCTGGCGTTTTTCAAACGGCGCTTGAAGCTGTCACAGGAACTGTGGCAGCGGCTCGAGCAGCGTCCGCTTGCGAGCGGTGAAAGCTATTCCATGCTGCGCCGCCGATTCCTGACCGGCTTTACGCAGATGGGCTACGCGATGGGAACGGCGGCCAAGTACGTCGGCGGCTCTCAACTCGTCAATGACTATGCGGGTACTTCACGCCTGCCGGTGACGCCGATCGATGCGGCCAAGCAGCGCGAAGCGATGACGCTGATTGCCGATGGTCTGCTTCGCAGCGACAGCTTCAAGGTGTCGCCAGAGTTTCTGCGCAAGCTGGTGACCGAACGGCTTGAACGCGATTCTCAATACATCGGCAATTATGTCGCCGCCGGATCGCCGTACGAGCTGAACTTGCCCGAGCGTGTGCTTACCGTGCAGCGTGATGTGCTCAACCGACTGATGAGCCCGGTCGTGGCACGGCGCGTTGTTGAAAACGGCGGGCGCTCGGCCGGCCAGCGGGGTAAGCAAGCCGAGCCTTTCACGCTTTCGGAGTTGTACGGAACCGTGCAGCGCTCGATTTGGGAGGAAGCGCGGGTCGGCGCCGAAAGCGACGTCATGCGCCGCAATCTTCAGCGTGAGCATTTGCGACGACTGACGTCAGGGCTGCTCGGATCATCGGGAAGCTACCCCGCTGATGCCCGTGCTCTGATGAGACGTGATGCGCGGCAGCTGCGCGACTGGGTCGCAAATGCAGCGAACAAGCCGGGGCTGAGCGCAGAGACGCGTGCGCATTACGCCGAGGCGTCGGAGACATTGACGGAGACGCTGAAAGCGCCGATGTTGCGAACCGGTGTCTAAGTGGAATAACCATTGGCGAAACGCGCGTCGGCGGCGAAGAAAGTATTGAGGTTTGCGGCCGACGCGAGCAACGTCGAGCTGGCAAACGTTACCGGCGCGCTCGACGCTAACCTGCGCCAAATCGAAACCGAGCTCGACGTCGCGGTTTCGCGGCGTGGGCATCAGTTTCGTGTCGAGGGTGCACCGGACAATGCTCAGGCTGCGATTGCGGTGCTCGAGTATTTCCTGGAGCGCGCGCGCAAGACGCAACGCGCAATATCGGTGGACGATATTCAACTCTACTTTGTGGAGTTGCGGGGCCGGCGCGATGCTGCCCACGATGCACGCGGTGCGCTCAATGCGGGCGACGATTCAGCGTTGCCGCACTTACACACGCGCCGTCCCGATCTGCGCGGACGGACGCCACGCCAACGCGACTATATCGAGGCCATTTTGGCGCACGATATTACGATTGGCATCGGTCCGGCAGGCACCGGCAAGACTTATCTGGCGGTTGCCGCCGCCGTCGACGCGCTGGAGCGCGACGTCGTCAAGCGCATCGTGCTGACGCGACCCGCGGTCGAAGCGGGCGAGCGACTGGGCTTTTTGCCGGGCGACCTCGCGCAGAAAGTTGATCCGTACCTGCGTCCGTTATATGACGCGTTGTTCGATCTGCTCGGCTTCGACAAGACCCAGCGCCTGCTGGAGCGGCAAACGATAGAAATTGCGCCGCTTGCTTATATGCGGGGACGTACGCTGAATCAGTCGTTTGTCATTCTTGACGAGGCACAGAACACGACGCGCGAGCAGATGAAAATGTTTTTGACGCGTATCGGGTTTGGCTCGAAGGCCGTGGTTACGGGCGACGTGACGCAGATGGATCTGCCGCGCGGAACGGCCAGCGGTTTGATCGAAGCGCAGCACGTCCTCACGGAGGTGCGCGGCATCGCATTCACCTACTTCACCGCGGCAGACGTTGTACGGCATCCACTCGTCGGTCGAATCGTCGAGGCCTACGAAGCAGCCGAGGAACGTGCGCAGGCTGCCGAGGCCGCGCGACCGGTGGCGGCGCTGGTTGCGGGCACGACGCGCAATCGCCCTAGCTAGCGGTTTGCGCGATCTTGCCCGCACTGAGACTTTCGATTCAAGGCCGGATGGACTTCGCGGGTTTGCCTGCACGGTCGACGTTGCTGCGCTGGATCAAAGCCGCTATCGAGCGCGACTCACAACTGACGCTGCGTTTTGTCGGCACCGCTGAGGGGAGGCGGCTGAATCGTGATTACCGGGGAAAGGATTACCCAACGGATGTGCTGACATTCGGGTACTCGATCAGGCCGACTGTGCTTGCTGACATCGTCGTTTGCGTCCCGGTCCTTAAGCGTGCGGCGAACACCCTGCGCAAGCCCATTTACGACCACCTGGCGCATCTGGTCGTGCATGCAACGCTGCATGCCCATGGGCACCATCACGGCGACGCTGCCGCAGCACAACGAGTCGAGGTGCGAGAGCGAAAAATCTTGAAGTCGCTCGGTAGGCGTAGCCCGTACTAGGCTTCATTATTGTCAAATCCGGGTCGTGTATTCTGATTTCGTCTTAACCGCGAGGAAGTCGCCGGCACGCCGATGGCTCTCCGTCCTGCATGTCAGAACCTCCGCCTAGTCGTCCCTTACCGTCTCACAAACACAGGTCTTTGCTGGAGCGCCTGAGCTCCTTTATCTTCCGCGAGCCCGAAAATCGCGAGGATCTGCTGCAGGCGTTGCATGACGCCCATGATCGCGACTTGCTCGACGCCGATGCGCTGTCGATGATTGAAGGCGTGCTGCAGGTTTCGGAGCGGCGCGCGCGCGATTTGATGATTCCGCGCTCGCAGATGGATGTCGTCGATATCTCCGCGCCGCCTGAATCGTGGATTCCTTTCATTATCAGCACGGCCCATTCGCGCTTTCCGGTGATCGAGGACAGCCGTGATCAGGTAATTGGCATTCTGCTGGCCAAGGACCTGCTGCGCTACTACGCCGAAGCCGATTTTGATTTGCGCGCCAGCCTGCGTCCGGCCGTTTTTATCCCGGAGAGCAAGCCGCTTAATGTGTTGCTCAGGGATTTCCGTACCCATCGCAACCATATGGCCATCGTCGTCGATGAATACGGTGGTGTCGCCGGACTCATCACAATCGAAGACGTGCTTGAACAAATCGTCGGCGACATCGAAGATGAATTTGACGAGAATGAAAGCGATGGAGCGATCGTTGCCGAAGGCGAAGGGCGTTTTCGCGTCAATGCGCTGACCGAGATCTCGATGTTCAACGCGAAGTTTGACACCGCGTTTTCGGACTCTGCTTTCGACACCATTGGCGGCTTGTTGACAGAGCGGATGGGCCGCGTTCCCAAGCGTGCAGATGTCGTCGAGTTCGACGAGCTGCGCTTCGAGGTCCTACGCGCCGATGCGCGCCGACCGCTTCTCTTCCAGGTGACCCGGCTCCCAAAAAAGACAGTCGCCGAAGAGTTCTCCTCTACGGAAGAGCATAAACACCCGGCCTAGTGGCTCGCTCGCCGCATGACGCGCGCACGGCACGCGCGGGCACAATGCTGCGCTCCAGTGGTTCCTGATCCGGAATGAACACCCTTCGCCGTGTGTCGCCGCTCGTTGCGTTGCTTCTCGGCGCAATTCACGCGTGCTCTTTTGCGCCATGGAATCTGCCTTGGCTACAGGTTCTGGCGTTATCCGCGCTTTTCGCAGTCGGGGCTCGCGCGGAATCGGCAAAGCGCGCGGCTCTTCTTGGCTTTGCGTTCGGCATGGGATGGTTCGGCGTCGGTATCTCGTGGGTGTACATCAGCATGCACGTCTACGGGTTGATGCCTGCCGTTTTAGCCGGCGCCGCGACCGCAGCGTTTTGCGCGTACCTGGCGGCTTATCCGGCGCTTGCACTGGGCGTTGCTCACCGCTTGTTCTCGAACGTTGTGTGGCGGCTGGCGCTGGGGCTGCCGGCCCTATGGATGATTGCCGAGTGGCTGCGCGGTTCGGTGTTCACCGGATTTCCGTGGCTCGCCAGCGGTTATGCACATACCGACGGCCCGTTGGCCGGCTGGGCGCCTACGCTCGGCATGTATGGCATAACCCTGATGGCGGCGCTTCTCGCAGGCGCTGTGAGCCTGTTGACGTTGCCAAGGCGTCGCTATCGATGGGCGGCGATGGTTGCCGTGATTGTTGTAGCAGGCGGGTGGTGGGGCCGCATGCAGTCATGGACGGCGCCCACCGGCTCACCGCTCAGCGTTCGCCTTGTGCAAGCCAACGTCCCGCAAAATCTGAAATTCGAACCCGACGGCATTGCACGCGCGTTCACGGCGCACCTGGAGCTGATGCAGGGGCAGGAGGGTCAAACAAAATCGGTCGATCTCGTGGCACTGCCCGAGTCTATTTTTCCGGTGCCGATGCAGCACGTGCCCCCGTCCTATCTGCAGACATTTCGGGACTTTGCACAGCAGCGCAAGACTGCGGTGATCTATGGCGTGTTTCTCGAGGAACCTCGCGGCAACTATTTCAACAGTGCGGTCGGCTATTCCCCGGACGACCCGAACTTGCGTCGCTACAGCAAGCGTCACCTGGTGCCGTTCGGCGAGTTCATTCCGCCTGGCTTCAGATGGTTCGTCGATCTGATGAAGATGCCGATTGGCGATCAACAGCGGGGAGCGACGGCGCAGCCGCTCGCCCTACGCGGCCAGCAGGTGGCCGTCAACATTTGCTACGAGGATCTGTTCGGTGCGGAGATTATCGACGCATGGCACGCAGGTGGCCCTGCGCCTACGCTGATGCTGAACATTTCCAACCTCGCCTGGTTCAATGATTCGCTTGCGCTTCCGCAACATCTTCAGATCTCGCGCATGCGTGCGCTCGAAACCCAGCACCCGATGCTGCGTGCCACTAATACCGGCGCCACTGCAATCATCGATGCTCGCGGTGAAGTCGCGGCACAGCTGCCGTACCTGACGGCGGGTGCGCTGGACGGCACGGTGCAGGGCTACGAAGGCACCACGCCGTATATCCGTTACGGAAATTGGCCCGCGTTGCTTTTGGCGTGCCTTTTGATAGTGGCGGCGCTGCTGAAACGAAACGATCGCTGACGACCGTTCGGTCCGTACAATCGTCTCGCGATGATGACGTTTCAGCAAACGATTCTGCGGCTGCAAGAGTATTGGACCGATCAAGGCTGTGCGTTGCTGCAGCCTCTGGATCTAGAGGTGGGGGCCGGTACTTCGCATCCGGCAACGTTTCTGCGCGCGATCGGCCCTGAGCCGTGGCGCGCCACCTACGTTCAGCCGTCTCGACGTCCGAAAGATGCGCGCTATGGTGAGAATCCGAATCGTTTGCATCAGCATCACCAACTTCAGGTCGTGCTAAAGCCGTCACCGCACAGACATCCTTGACGTCTATCTCGGGTCGCTCGAAGCGCTCGGCATCGATCCGCTGGTCAACGACATTCGCTTCGTCGAGGACAACTGGGAAAACCCAACGCTCGGAGCGTGGGGGCTCGGATGGGAAGTCTGGATGAACGGCATGGAGATCACGCAGTTCACCTACTTTCAGCAGGTGGGCGGACTCGAGTGCAAGCCGATTACCGGTGAGATCACCTACGGGGTCGAACGTCTTGCGATGTACCTGCAGGACGTCGACAACGTTTTCGATCTCGAATACTGCACATGGCGCGACCGCGACACGGTTCGAGTGCTGCGGTACGGAGACGTGTTCCACCAGAACGAGGTCGAGCAAAGCCGCTACAACTTTGAAGCGAGCGATCCCGACGTATTACTTGCCGAATTCAATTTGTTCGAGGCCGAAGCAAAGCGCCTGATGGAAGCCGAGCTGGCGCTGCCGGCGTACGAAAGCGTGTTGAAGTGCGGCCACGCGTTCAATTTGCTGGATGCGCGCGGCGCAATCAGCGTGACCGAGCGCGCTGCCTACATCGGGCGGATCAGAGCGTTGTCGCGCCGAGTCGCTCAGAGCTATTACGAGTCGCGCGAGCGTCTCGCTTTTCCAATGCTGGATCAGGCGACTGCCGGGGTTTCATCGTGAGGGAGTCGCTGCTCGTTGAAATTCAAACCGAGGAGCTGCCGCCCAAAGCACTGAAAAGCCTCAGCGAGGCGTTCGCGTCGGCTATCGAATCGGGGCTGCGCGCTCGCGGCTTTGTGTCGGCGCAAAGCGTAACGACTGCCTACGGATCGCCGCGTCGTCTGGCGGTGAACTTGACTAACGTTGCGAGGAAGTCGGCCGACACACCGTTTCGCCAGAAGTTGTTGCCTGTTGCCATTGGACTGGACGACAAGGGCAAGACCAACCGCCGCGCTGAAAAAAAAGCTTGCGGCGCTCGGCGTGGACATTGATGTCAGGAGGCTGCAGCGTGAAACCGATGGCAAGCAGGAAGTACTGATCTACGAGGGCCAGAGGCCGGGTGAGCTGTTGATTTCGGCGCTGCAATCTGTGATTGAAGCGACCATCACTGCGCTGCCGATACCCAAGATGATGAGCTATCAGCTCGCCGATGGCGAGACAACCACTCGATTTGTGCGCCCTGCGCACCGGTTGATTGCGATGCACGGGCACGCAGTGGTGCCGGTGCACGCGCTCGGTCTGCAATCCGGAACCAAGACGCATGGTCATCGCTTTCTGGCACCTGGCACGTTGGCGGTGCTCGCGGCTGACATGTACGCCGAGCAGCTGCGTGAAGATGGCTATGTCATCGCGTCATTTGCAGAACGGCGCGCGAAGATCGAATCGCTGCTTCTCGCAGAAGCCGCCAAGCATGATGCGCGCCCTGTCGTTCCCGCTGAGCTGCTCGACGAGGTCACGGCGCTGGTCGAATGGCCCGTCGTATACGACTCGGCATTCGACGTGGATTACTTGTCGATACCGCCCGAATGCCTGTTGCTGACGATGCAGCAGAACCAGAAGTACTTTGCTCTAACCGATCGCGCGGGAAGACTCACCCATCGCTTCCTCCTTGTGTCGAATATCGAGGCGACCGATGGCGGCGCTGCGATTCGCGCCGGCAATGCGCGTGTGGTTCGTGCCCGGTTGGCCGATGCCAAGTTTTTTTACGATCAGGATTGCAAGCAAACCCTCGAGAGCCGAGTGCCTGGACTGGCGCACGTTGTTTATCACGGCAAGCTCGGCTCGCAACTGCAACGTGTTGAAAGGATCACCGCCATCGCAATGGGTATTGCGAAGGAGCTCGGAGTTGAGGCCACCTTGACCGAGCGTGCCGCCCACCTTGCCAAGGCTGATCTGCGTACGTTAATGGTCGGTGAGTTCCCGGAGCTGCAAGGCGTGATGGGCGAGTATTACGCTCAGAACGACGGTGAGTCAGCAGCTGTGTCGGTGGCGATTCGCGAACACTATCACCCACGCTTTGCCGGCGACGCTCTGCCGGAAGGCGCGACCTCGCTGTGTGTGGCGCTTGCCGACAAGCTCGAGACTCTGGTGGGATTGTTCGGCGTCGGCGAAAAGCCCACCGGCGAAAAGGATCCGTTCGCGCTGCGCAGGCACGCGCTGGGGATTTTGCGAATGCTGATGGAAAAGCGGCTTGCGATCCCGTTTAATCGGATGCTGGACATTGCGAACACCGCGTTCGGCGGTGTGAACGCTTTCAAGAATGCTGACGGTGATTTGCTGGATTTCGTATACGAACGCCTGCGCGGCTTGCTGCGTGACGATGGCTACTCGGCGCAACAGGTCGAAGCCGTCATCGCGTTGCAACCCGAGCGAATCGATCAGGTGCCGCAGCAGTTAGCGGCGGTCCGAGCGTTCATGTCGCTGCCGGAAGCCGAAAGCCTGGCGGCGGCCAACAAGAGAATCGGCAACATTCTGAAAAAAGCAGACGATGTTCCGAACGCGTTCGACGGTGCGCTGCTGCTGGAGCCGGCCGAACGCTCGCTTGGAGAGGCGTTCAGCGCGGTTCGGCCATGGGCAGAGCAGCTGTACGCGTCTGGCGATTATTCGGCGATGCTTAAGTCGCTGGCACCGTTGAAGCTGCCGGTCGATCGCTTTTTCGACGAAGTGATGGTCAACGTCGACGATGCGAAGCTGCGCGCGAACCGCCTCGGTTTGCTGGCGGCGCTGCAGGCTACGATGAATCGAGTCGCCGATATCTCAAAATTGAGCAGCTAATAATGCTCTGGCTGCGCTCACTCGCGTACTTCGTCTATTTGTTCGTCACCGTCGTTCCGTGGGCGTTTGTCGTCCTCTCGGGCTGGCTATTTCCAGTGCACACACGCTACTGGCTGTGCGCGCGCTGGACCGCAATGGCGATCTGGGGTGCGCGGGTTATCTGCGGCATCAAATATCAAGTCGAAGGCTGGCACAACCTGCCGGATGGGCCGGCGATTGTGTTGCCGAAGCATCAATCGACGTGGGAGACGTTCTGGCTACCGACCGCGATGCCACGCGACCTCACGTTCGTCTACAAGCGCGAGCTCAACTGGGTGCCGTTCTTTGGCTGGGGAATCGCGTCCGCGCAGATGATCAGTATTGATCGCAGCAAGGGCCAGGATGCGTTCGAGCAGGTGGTCGAACAAGGAAAGGATCGTCTTGCGCGTGGCTGGTGGATTGTCATCTTTCCTGAGGGGACCCGCACCAAACCGGGCACTATCAAGCGTTACAAGACAGGCGGCGCACGGCTCGCGGTACGCACCGGCGCATGGGCGGTGCCGATCGCGGTCAACTCAGGCGAATACTGGCCCAAAGGACGATTCATTAAGACACCCGGTACCGTAAAAGTGTCGATAGGTCCTGCGATCAACCCGAACGGCAAAAGCGCCGAAGAAGTCGCGCTATTGGTTGAGACTTGGATCGAGTCAGAGATGCGGAGACTGGCGCCGCATCGATACAGCGCACCCTACATGCCATCAAATGGCCGCGGTGTCGAAGGTGCTGCGGCGGGGACGGCTTGAATCAGCAGTTGCTGTTAGCGTTCGATTCGCCGCGCTCGACAGCGACGCCGCACGTTGCGCTAGCAACCGAACGCCGCGTCGTAGTCGGAAATCAGATCCTCGTGTATCAGTTGCATCGCGTGCGAAGACGCAGCATCGGATTTCAGGTCAGCGAACGTGGGCTGTCGATTCGCGCGCCGCGCTCAGTGGCACTGAAAGAGATCGAAGCGGCGATCGTTCAAAATCAACGGTGGATTTTTGCAAAGCAGCTCGAATGGCATGCGTGGTGTGAGCAGCTGCGCAATTCCGCGATTCGCTTTGTCGAAGGCGGTGTCGTTCGTTACCTCGGTGAACCCATGACGCTGCGATTGGGGTCCACTTCAACGCACGTCGATCCTGCCTTCAGAGAGCTACGTCTGGCGTTGCCGGTAGCGGCGCCCGAGGCCGACGTTCGTCAGGCGCTGAAGGTCTTGCTGCAGACCCAGGCGCACAGCATCATCGGCGAGCGTCTTGCGCGCTTTGCCGATCGCATCCCTGCGCGCTTTGCCGGATGGAGGGTATCGTCGGCGCGCACACAGTGGGGCTCTTGCTCGCGCGAGGGCCGCGTTCGTCTTAACTGGCGCCTGGTGCACTTTGAGCCACCAGTGATTGACTATGTGATCGCACACGAGCTTGCTCATCTGCGCGAGCTCAACCACAGCCTCCGCTTCTGGAAGGAGGTTGCGCGCCTTCTGCCCGGCTACGAAGCTGCACGCGATCGGATCAGGCGCGTCGAGATTGCGGCCGTATCCTTTTAAATGCCATCCAGCCGATGAGCCAGCTCGACGAAGCTTTGTACACCCAGCGTTTCAGCGCGCGCTTGCGGATCGACGCCGCTGTCAATGATCTGTGCGGAGGTGAGCAGTTCGGACAATGCGTTGCGCAACGTCTTGCGGCGCTGACCAAACGCAGCGGCAACGACCTTTGCGAATGCTTGCGCGTCCACGTTGGGAAGCTCACTCGCAGCGATCGGCTGCATTCGCACCAGGCTTGATGTGACCTGCGGCACCGGCTTGAACGCCTCACGCGGCACGTCGAAAAGCTTGGTCAGTCGATAACGAAATTGCAACATCACCGAGAGTCGGCCGTACGTTTTTCCTCCGGGGGCTGCGACCATGCGCTCGACAACCTCCTTTTGCAGCATGAAGTGTTGGTCGATTACACGTTCTGCGAACGGCAGCAGCGTAAACAGCAGCGGCGTTGAGATGTTGTAAGGAAGATTGCCGACGATGCGCAACGGCCCTGATGCCAGCGCGCTCCAGTCAAACGCCAGCGCGTCGGCCTCAATCAGTGTCATCTGTTGTGCGGGAAACCGGGTCCGCAATCCGGCAGCCAGGTCGCGATCGATTTCGATAGCGTGCAGATGGCCAGCCCTCTCGACCAATGCGCCAGTCAGCGCTGCCTGACCCGGGCCGATCTCGACGATGGATTGCCCAGGGCGCGGATCGATCGCTTCGACGATTCGCCGGACGATGTCGGCATCATGCAGGAAGTTCTGGCCGAATCGCTTGCGTGGGCGATGCCTTCCATGCGGCTGCGCCGCAGGAATGCCTGTTCAGCCCCTGCGTGCTTGTCGCACAGCGCCCCGTCCTCGCGCCCCCCCCCGCGGGGGCACGCGCTGAGCTTGGGGCGGCCCTACGCTCATCGCTCATGCCGCCTGCTGCTGATGCACCGCGCGGCGCGCGAGTTCGATTGCGAGTTTCAGTGCTGCCCTCATGCTGCCTGCATCCGCGCGGCCGGTTCCCGCAAGGTCGAGGGCGGTACCGTGGTCCACTGACGTGCGAACAAACGGCAAACCGAGCGTGACATTCACGCCGTGACCGAAGGTCGCATATTTAAGCACTGGCAACCCCTGGTCGTGAAACATTGCGAGCACGGCGTCGTATCGCTGCACCAGCGATGGAACGAAGACGGTATCAGCCGGCAGCGGGCCGTCGACTTGATGTCCGTGGCTACGTAGTCGCGACACTGCAGGTGCAATGATTTCGATTTCTTCCCGCCCCATGTGACCGCCTTCACCGGCGTGCGGATTCAAGCCTGTGACGACGACGCGCGGTTTGTCGATGCCGAACCGCGATTGCAGCTCAACGAGCAAAATCTTCAGCACCGCGGCAACACCGTCGATGCTCAACGCGCTCGCGACCGAGGCAAGCGGCAGATGCGTCGTCGCCAGCGCTACACGCAACGGACCGTGCGCAGTGTCGCCAGCCAGCATCATCACCACACGCGGCGTACCTGTGCGCTCAGCCAGATATTCGGTATGGCCCGTGAATGGGACTCGAGCGTCGTTAATGACGCTCTTCTGCACCGGAGCCGTCACGATCGCGTCATAGTCGCAAGCCATTGCCCCGGCGATTGCTCGGTCAAGCGTCGCCAGTACGTAATGGGCATTGCGCGAATCGCGGCGCCCTGCGATGGCAGCGGTTCGAAGCGGCACGTGTTCGACGTTTGCGGTGACAGGCCACGTTACCCCGGCGCATTGCGCGCGCTGTTCGAGCAACCCGGTGTCTCCGATCAACGTAATGCGGGCATTGCTGCCCGCATGCCTCCAACACGCTGAGTGCGCCCAGCGATATTTCGGGGCCGATACCGGCGGGCTCGCCGGTCGTGATTGCGATGCGAAGCGGGTCGCCGGCCTTACGACCGGTCGTCGAGCCGATACTCGACATACGTCTTGTCGCGCAGTTGTCGCATCCAGTCCTGATATGCCTCGTCAGCCTTGCGATCGCGTAGCGCCTGCCGTGCCTGCAGCCGTGCGCGATCGGATGAAGCCTGCTCGGTGCGGCGTTCGAGTACCTGAATCAAGTGCCAGCCGAACGGGGACTGAACCGGCGGACTGATTTCGTTAAGCTTCAGCGCATTCATCGACTTCTCGAATTCAGGCACCGTGTCGCCCGGATAGAGCCATCCCAAATCGCCACCGCGGCTGCCGCTCGGATCGACCGAATGCAGGCGAGCGAGTGTGCCGAATTCGATTTGCCCCGCCTCGACCCGCTGCTTCATCTCCTCAAGCCTGCGCTTGACCTCAGGCTCAGGCATCAGTTCTGACACGCGCAACAAAATGTGGCGCGCGTGGGTTTGCTGCACCGGCCCGGTGGCCAGTTTGCTGTCGACGCCGCTGCGTCGCCCAAGAACCTTGAGGATATGAAAACCGTTTGGGCTGCGAATAACCGGAGTGACGTCGCCAGGCTTAAGTCCCTTTATCGCATCGATGAACAGCGTCGGCAGGCGGTCCGTATTGCGCCAACCCAGTTCGCCACCTTGCAGGGCTTCCGGGGCGTTCGAAAAACTAGCCGCGACGCGCGCAAAATCGGCGCCGCCCTTCAGCTGCACCATTAACTCCTCGGCACGCGCGCGTGTCGAGTCGACGCGATCGCTGGCCGAGTTCTCGGGGACTCGCAGCAGGATCTGCGCGACGTTGATCTCTTCGGAATCGGCGCTCACGCCGGACTGCGCGGCGATGAAATTTTCAAGCTCGCTGTCCGAAATCTGGATGCGTGAGTCGACTTCGCGCTCGCGCAGCCGATTCAAGATGATGTCTTGCCGAATGTCGTCGCGAAACTGCGTAAACGAAACACCGTCGGCGTCAAGCCGTTGCCGCAGCGCTTGCAGCGTCAGGCCGTTTGATTCTGCGATGCGCCCCAGCGCGGCGTTCACCGTTGCATCATCGACCCGCACGCCTGTTTCGCGAGCCAGCTGCAATTGCGCACGATCGACAATCATCCGCTCGAGTACCTGGCGCTCGAGAACGTCGGTCGACGGCGGTTGAATCTTTTGGCGCCGCAGCTGAACTTCCGCGACGCGCGCGCGTGCGCGCAACTCATTGGCGGTGACGACTTCATCGTTAACGATCGCGACGATGCGGTCGACCGCTCGCGGAGCCGGGCGAGGCGTCGCCGCTTGCGCCGCCGCAGAAGATGGGGCCCGCAGGCTGCACTGCCTGGCCCTGCGCGAAGCTCGCACTCCCCGCGATCAGCGTGGCAAAGCCGAGTGCGAACTTAGAAAATCTAACTAAGCGAACGGTTCTGGTCATCGGGTTTATGGAAGGTATCTTTGCTCAGCTATGCACGAATCCATCGTGTATTTGCGAGCGCATTACTCGTAGTACTCAAAACGCCCAGGCTCTCGGGGTACTGGGTTCAACAACTGGTAGCCGGGAATATTACGCTGTAAAAGATTGGCGGCGCTTGATCCGACACTCGTCAATCCATTGAGTTCCAGTTGCAGATAAAAGTTGGTCGTCGTCGTCTGCGCCGTGGTTGCAAATCTTTGCACTGCGAAGCGCAGCAGCCAGCAATCTTGCTGGTACTCGAGTGCAGCTACGAGATCGATCAATCGCTTGTCTTCCAGCGAATAGTTGACGCGTCCGACGGCGTACCAGCGATTGGATAGCGGCCATTGACTCGAGATGTCGACTTGGCTGATACCGTCAGGCTGATAGCGGTAATAAGCAGTCAGCACTGAAGCACGACGCGGCTGCCAGCGAACCCCCGCTGTGGCACGAACGAATTCGCCGGGTTCGGCGGCGTATTGAGCTGCGAGGTCAATTGCCCATGATCGCCCGAGCTGGGCGGTGACCGCCCCCAGCACGTCGGTCGCGCTGCTGGTCCGCGGGGATTCACCCGGCAGAGTGACGCGTTGGTCGGTGAAGTAATAGCGTTGCCCGATCGATGCGCGGAGCCGCTCGGCTCCGGTTTCAGCGTCCAGAATGCGTGTGGTGAGCGCGGCGGTTAGCTGATTGGCTTCGGAAATTCGATCGGAGCCTGCATAAATATTCTCGGTGAACAGTTGCGAATAGTTCAGGTCTGAAAGCGCGCTATCAAAGTTCGGCAGATCGTTTTGATCCCGGAATGGGATGTACGCATAGAACAAACGCGGCTCAAGCGTTTGCTGAGCGGCGCGGCCAAACCATCCAACATCACGCTCAAAAATCAAACCCGTGTCGAGGCTCAAGATCGGAAGTGTCCGCGTCGGTGTCGAGTCGGTGGGGTGAAACGCAGGATCAAGGTCATACACAGTCGACGACATCCGCGCGCGCGGGATCACGAACCATCCGGGTGCCAGAATTGGGTACGCCGTGCGAATGTCAGCAATGTAGCGATTGCCTTTTTCCAGCGTTGGGTGCTCAAAGCGTGTTCCGTCAAGGGCTACACCGGCTTCGAAGCCGCGCCAATCAGCTATGTAGCCATTCAAGGTCGCCTGCGGCACACGCTCATACGGCTTAGCGACCGGTTGCGATAGATCGGGATCCTGCAGCACTTGGTTCTTCGTGATACGGACAGCGGTATTCCAATACACATGGTTGTATGCCAAGTAACCGTCCTGCGGCAGAACCTTCTGCGAGGTGTCGACAATGTTGGTGGCGAAGTCGACGAAGTATCGATCGTCAGACGCGCGGTTGTAATTGACGCCTGCCGCGAAGCCGGATGGCGAAGCGTATTCGTACCGCACGGCTGCGAAGTCCCTGGACGCGCCGAACTCTCGGTCCCTCGCGATGACGTCGTAAACAAGCGTGGCGCGCTGCGTCGGACTTAGATAGCGCAGCTCGTTTTCGAAAAGCACGCCGCGCTTGGTCATGACGCGGGGTGTCAGCGTGTAGTCGTAGTTGGGTGCAAGGTTGAAGTAGTAGGGTGTACTGATATCGGTTCCAAGCGTCGAGCTCAAGCCAAAGCTGGGCGTCAAGAAGCCCGACTTGCGGCGATCGCTGGTCGGAAAACTCAGAATCGGTGATGCAAGAACCGGCAATCCTTTGAAATAAAGCGTTGCAAATGTTGCGGTCGCGGTTTCATCGAGTCCATCAAACTCGATCGCTTCGGCTTGCACCCACCATGCGTTGTCTCCCGGGCCGCATGTCGTGAACCGAGCTCTTTCCATTCGTGCCCGATCACTTCCTAGAAACTCAACCAGCCCCGCGTTGCCACGCCCTTGGCGCGCCGCATAGGTGAAAGTCGCGTCGGGCATCGTGCCCGTCTGTGCATCTACGCGAAAATCAAGTCGAGGCCCGGTGAACGAAGCGCCGTCACGAAAAACGCGCGCCTGGCCTTCGACGTTAACGATGTCTGTTGCCTGCGTGTACGTAATCGTGTCACCACGAAGGACAGTGCCACCGCGCCGTATCTCCGCGTCGCCGCGCAGGATCAGCTTTTCGTCGACCGTGCCCTCGACGTTAAGAGCGCGTGCAAATGTCGGTGCACGATCGCGAACCGGAGCTCGATTTTCGTCGAGCTGACGTTCAAGCCTTAGTTGTGGACGGCCGGTGGACTGTGCGTCCTCGTTTGTAAGGGCTTGGGCGAGCGCGTCCGCGCTCGCGGCCAGATATCCGGCGTGCAGGGTCGCGATCAATAACAAGGAGCATTTCGACCGACCGGTCCTCGGCAAGCGCGGCATTAGAATCTGTGAACGCTGTTTTTGGCCAGCAAGTGCCCGAGCAGAGCGCGCCGATTATAGGCATCGGTTTTACTTGTCAGGCTCTGCCGACCGTCCAACATTGCATGATTCCTTCCGCTCCGATCTCGACCGGGCCGTCCGACGATGCACGCCTTGTTTCGCTTCGAGCATGGCTTCGAACGCTCGCTCCAAGCTATGGATTGATCGAGTCCTCGCTGCGACCAGCGTCGGTGGATGCAAGCTCCCGTCGATACTTTCGCGTCGACGCAGGGGAAGGTAGTTTGATCGCTATGGACGCACCACCCGCGACCGAGGACTCACGTCCATTCGTTCAGGTTGCGGAATTGATGCGAGTCGCCGGAGTACACGTTCCCGATATTCTTGTTACCGATCTTGGGCAAGGCTTCTTGCTGTTATCCGATCTCGGTGCTGAGACGTACCTGGCATCGCTCTCAGATTCCAACGCCGACCAGCTTTTTGGCGATGCAGTTGATGCGCTGATCCGGTGGCAACTGTCCACTGCGGACGGAGTTTTGCCTCCATACGATGAGGCACTGCTTCGGCGGGAGCTGAATTTATTTCCGGACTGGTTTATTGCACGACATCTACAGCAGCCGCTGACTGCTGCGCAAAACGCCGCACTCGCTCAGATGTTTAGCCGTATTGTTACAGTGAATCTGGCGCAACCCAGAGTATTCGTTCATCGCGACTACATGCCGCGCAATCTGATGGTGTCGAAGCCGAATCCGGGCGTCCTTGATTTTCAGGACGCGGTCACCGGTCCGATTAGTTACGACGTCGTTTCGCTTTTTCGTGATGCGTTCATCAGTTGGGACAACGCGCGCGTTCTTGAATGGGTGCGCCTGTACTTTGACCGCGCGCAAGCGGTCGGACTTCCGGTAGGCACAGACTTCGACACGTTCTGGCGTGACTTCGAATGGATGGGTTTGCAGCGACATCTGAAGGTCCTGGGCATTTTTGCGCGCATTCGTTATCGCGACGGCAAGCCGCACTACCTAACAGATGCCCCTCGTTTCATCGGGTACGTCCGTTCGGTTGTCGAACGCTATAACGAGCTGGCACCGCTTGCCAGGTTGTTCGACGAATTGGGATTGGCGTGACGATAATGTCGCTAACCCATGCCTTGATTTTGGCCGCAGGCCGTGGCGAGCGTATGCGGCCGTTGACCGATACAACGCCTAAGCCGCTGCTGCGAGCAGGTGGCAAGCGGCTGATCGAATGGCAGATCGAGGCGCTTGCGCGCGCCGGTGTACGGGAGATCATCGTTAATGTCGCCCACCTGCCTGATCAGTTTGGATCCGCGCTAGGTGATGGCCGGCGCTACGGCGTTTCACTGCGCTATTCGCGGGAGGGCGAAAGCGCCGATGACGCGCTCGAGTCGCTCGGCGGAATCGTCAAGGCACTACCGTGGCTTGGCGAGGCACCGTTTATCGTCACCAGCGGCGATATCGTGACTGACTTTTCCTACCGCCATCTGCACACGGCCAGCGAAGCGCAACAGCGAGGCGAGGTCGATGCACATCTGGTACTGGTCGACAACCCGCCGTTTCATCCGCGTGGCGACATGGGACTGTCGAATCGACTGATCCATCCCGATGTGACACCGCGAATGACGTACGCCAATATCGGGGTCTTCTCGCCGCGCCTATTCGCAGGTGCAGTTGCGTTGCACGGCGGCCGCGCACGCATTGTTTCCGTGGCTGTACGAAGCGGCGCGTGCTGGCCGAGTAAGTGGCGAGGCTTACTCCGGACGTTGGTGGAACGCTGGAACGCCTGACGATCTCGCGCAGCTCGACGCGAACATGACGCGCTTGTCGAATCAAACTTCGCCTGACGAGATTCGACGTTGACAGTCTCATCGGCGAATGTCGAGCGCAAGCCGATTGCCATCTTGGGTGGCGGGCCTGTGGGGCTCGCGCTCGCGTTGTTGCTCGCTAAACGCGCGGTGCCTAGCGTCGTTTTCGATGCGCGCAGTGTCGAGCAGGCTCGCGCTGATCGGCGCCTGCTCGCGCTTTCTCTGGGCTCACTGCAAACGCTCGCCACGATCACTGATCTCACGTCCGCGCAGGCGCCGGTCTTGGCCCCGATTAACACCGTCATCGTGTCGTCGGTCGGCCAGTTCGGGCGCGCCGTGATTGGAGAGCGCGACGTTGGCGCGGAGATGCTTGGTGCGACCATCCGTTACGGCGATTTGATTACTGCGCTGTCCGCTGCTGCCGAAGCGGAAAAGATCATTTCGATGCGGCGTCCATTGAAGGTCCTGTCGGTGCGGCAATCGCCGTCGAACGTCGAAATCGAATTGCAGGGGGAACCTTCATTCACCGCGCCATTGGCGCTAAGCGCCGAAGGTTTCGACGCTGGCCCGTCTCCGTCTGCGAAATACTCTGCAATCATTGCCGACCTCGACGTGATCGGAATCGAGCGCGGTACAGCGTGGGAGCGCTTTACGCGCGACGGACCGTTGGCGTTGCTGCCACTACCTGCCAATGCCACGTCTGGCGCACAGAAAATGGCGCTTGTCTGGTGTATGGCCAGTGCCGAGGCAGATCGGCGAATTGCGCTCGGCGACGGCGATTTTCTTGTCGAGGTCAGCACGCAGCTCGGCGAACGCAATCTGCGCGTCGTCGCTGCGCAGTCTCGCAGGTGCTACCCGTTACATCAGCGGGCGCGAAGCAATCTGGTCGAGCATCGAATTGCGTACCTGGGAAATGCGGCGCAGACGCTGCATCCGGTGGCGGGTCAAGGTCTAAATCTCGGGCTGCGTGACGGCGCGGTTCTTGCGGAGCTGATCGGTGCAGCGTACCTCGCGGCCGATACATCGCAAGCCGATCCGATCTCTGCGCTGCACGCGTACGAACAGTTGCGCCGCGCTGATCGCGCTGCGATCGTGGCTCTTACTCGCACAGCGCCCGCTTTTTTTTCAACGCGGTTCGCACCGATTGCGCTGGCCAGATCGATCGGGCTCACCGCTTTGGCGGTTGTTCCAAGTTTGCGACGCGAGTTCGCACGATTGCTGATGTTCGGCGTACGCTTTTAGCGCCGGTCGTTTTTAAGCATGATTTTGCTCAGCGTTCTTCGTTAATATCCACGCTCACCCGCCCGCAGCTATTTTTTTGCACCTTCGATCGCAATGGTTATCGGCCAACACGTGCTGCCCAATAATGTCTTCGTCGCGCCGATGGCCGGAGTCACGGATCGCCCATTTCGACGGCTCTGCAAGGCGTTGGGAGCGGGTCATGCCGTGTCTGAGATGGCGGCGTCGAATCCACGCCTGTGGGCCAGCGAGAAAACCGCGCGCCGCCTGAATCATGATGGAGAGCGCTCACCGGTAGCAGTTCAGCTCGCAGGCGCTGACCCGCAAATGCTGGTGGAAGCCGCGCGTTACAACGTCGATCGCGGCGCGCAGATTATCGATATCAACATGGGCTGTCCGGCTAAGAAGGTATGCAATGTGGCGTGTGGGTCTGCGTTGCTGAAAGATGTGTCGCAGGTAGCGCGCATTCTCGAAGCAGTCGTTGCCGCGGTAAATGTGCCGGTCACCTTAAAGTTTAGGACTGGCTGGGATGTGCCGAATCGAAACGCGGTTCAGATTGCGCGTCTCGCTCAGGCGAGCGGAATCGCGGCGCTCACGTTGCATGGGCGTACTCGCCAGTGTGGTTTCACCGGTCGCGCCGAGTATCAGACGATTCGCGACGTCAAGCGTGCCGTCACGATTCCGGTGATCGCCAATGGCGATATCGATTCGCCGGAAAAGGCGCGGTACGTACTTGCCGAAACCGGGGCAGACGCGGTGATGATTGGCCGAGCAGCACAAGGGCGTCCATGGATTTTTCGAGAGACCGTTCATTACTTGTCCACTGGCGATCATTTGCCTTCGCCCAGAGTTGGTGAAGTTCGCGACCTCCTTCTCGAGCACCTTGGGGATCACTATCAGTTCTACGGAGACCTAGGTGTACGCACCGCTCGCAAGCACATCATTTGGTACACGCGGCAGCTCGAGGGCGGCCGACAGTTTTGCGAGCGAATGAACGCAATCGACGGTTGTGCAGAACAGGCAGCGGCGGTCGATCATTTCTTTGCCGTGCTGGGCGAGCGTTCAGAACGGCTTGTTTACAGCCCGACTTTGCATTGAGGTAAGACGATGGCCAAAGGGTTGGGAAGGTCGGTGACGAGAACCGCGGCGCGGCGTACCAATGGAGCTGCGCCGGCCGGCACAGCGACGTCGGGGGGCTCAACGGCGCGAGGCGCGAAGGCAACAGCTGCACTCGCGTCAGCTCGGTTCGCGTATCCGACCAGCGAGCGCGTCAGCCGCGCACGCAGCGGCGAGACGCTTGAGCAATGCGTTCTGCGAAGTCTCGATCAATACTTTGCCGATCTCGACGGTTCTCGTCCGCATGCGCTGATGGATATGGTGACGACCGCCGTCGAGCGACCCTTGTTGCAGTTCGCGATGAACCGGTGTGAGGGCAACCAGTGCGCCGCCGCGGAGCTGCTCGGAATCAATCGCAACACTTTGCGCAAAAAGCTGCAGCAATATCGATTGCTATGAGCTCTGCAGGCCGCCGATGGGCGCTGCTGAGCGTTTCCGACAAGACTGGCGTCGTCGAACTTGCACAGCAACTGCGCGCTCTCGGCTTTGACATTCTGTCGACCGGTGGCACCGCGAAGTTGCTGGGCGAGCACGGTGTAAAAGCGACCGAAGTGGCGCAACACACTGGTTTCCCCGAGATACTCGATGGACGCGTAAAGACACTTAATCCGCGAATTCACGCAGGGCTACTCGCGCATCGGCCCGATCCTGCGCACATGCGCGCGCTTGCCGATCACTCGATCGACCCGATCGAAGTTCTTGTTGTTAACTTGTATCCGTTCGAGCAAACCATCGCACGTGCCGACTGCTCGTTTGACGATGCGATAGAAAATATCGATATCGGCGGCCCTGCAATGTTGCGTGCAGCTGCGAAGAACCATCAAAGCGTTGCTGTGATTGTCGACCCGGCCGACTATGAGCTCGTGATCGATCAGTTGCGCAATGCAGGCAGCGTGGATTCGCAGACGCGTCTTGCGCTCGCGAAAAAGGTTTTCGCTCACACCGCGCATTACGACGGCGCGATCGCCAACTACCTGACTTCGCTGGGCAGCGATGGCACGCGACAGATGTTTCCGGAGGTTTTTTCAAGGCAGTGGTTGAAGGCGCAGCAGATGCGTTATGGTGAAAATCCGCATCAACAGGCGGCGTTCTATCGCGAAAAAAATGTTGGAGCAGGGCTGCTCGCAGGATTTACACAACTGCAAGGCAAGGAGCTCTCTTACAACAACATCGCCGATGCCGACGCTGCGTGGGAATGCTCGCGCTCGTTCGATCAAAGCGCCTGCGCGATCGTCAAACACGCGAACCCGTGTGGGGTGGCGATTGGAACAGATGCCGAAAACGCCTACCAGAAAGCGCTGAAGACGGATCCCACGTCGGCATTTGGTGGGGTGATCGCTTTCAACTGCGCCGTGGATGCCTCGGCGGCGCACGCCGTTTCCCGCCAGTTTGTCGAAGTGGTCATCGCACCTGAGTTCACCGCTGAGGCGCGTGCCGCCTTCGACGCCAAACCGAACGTGCGTCTGCTCTCTGTCAACCTTGGCGACGCTCACAACGACTTTGACTTCAAGCGTGTTGGTGGCGGTCTGCTTGTACAGACATCCGATGACCATGCGCTGCAGACGTCCGACTTGAGAGTCGTTACAGAGAAGAGGCCCACGACTCGGCAGGTCGACGACTTGATGTTCGCGTGGAAGGTTGCAAAGTTCGTCAAGTCGAACGCCATCGTGTTCGCCCGCGACGGCGCGACGCTGGGCGTCGGAGCAGGGCAGATGTCGCGCGTCGATTCGGCGCGTATCGCCTCGATCAAGGCCGAGGCCGCGAACCTAAGTCTCGCTGGCTGCGTTGCGGCTTCCGATGCGTTTTTTCCGTTTCGCGACGGGCTTGATGTTTTGATCGATGCAGGTGCTGTATGCGTCATCCAGCCGGGCGGAAGCGTGCGGGACGAAGAGGTCATCGCTGCCGCCAACGAACGCGGAGTAGCAATGGTGTTTACGGGCGTTCGTCATTTTCGACATTGACCAGTAGCAGCAGCCGTTGCGCCTCGTTTCATCACGGCGCGCAAGCGTTGGGCGAAGCTGCCCTGCCTGGGCGTCGGGCACTTCGTGCCGACCACTGCGGTACTCGCAACGCCGGCGCAAAAAAAGCTAAAGCATTTTTTGCTTAACGGCCCCGGCGTTGCTCCGTTCCTCGGGCGACGCCCCGAAGGCAGGCCAGCGCCGCCCAACGCTTGCGCGAGAGATAGTCTCACTAAGTGTGAGAAAAGAAGAAGACACCTCGCACGAGGCGATGTCACTCAGCAGCGGCTGGCGCAAAGGCTCCGCCTTTGAGTCGTCGCCCGAGGAACGGAGCGCCAGCGGGGTATTCGAGGGCCTGCCTGTCTGAGCGTAGCGAGTTGCAGGCCCGCCGCTGGCGCGAGTACCGCAGCGGTTGGCACGAAGTGCCCGACGACTTAGGCGGAGCCTTTGCGCCAGCCGCTGCTGCCACGGCATGCTAGGCCATGTCTGCTACAACACGCGTGCAAGCGGGACACAAAGTGCCCGACCACGTAGGCGACGCAGCTGTGCCCGCAACGTCAAACGCATGCGTCACAAGCAATGGCACAATCCTCGCGTGCCATCTCCCTTGATTCGCATTCTCGGCATTGACCCGGGTCTTAATCGGACAGGTTATGGCGTCGTCGAGGTTGTGGGACCGAGACTTTCGTTTGTGGCCGCAGGTGTTATCAAGGTGCCGGCGGGGGATCTTCATCAGAGGCTTGGCACGATCTTGCGTTCACTGGCCGAAGTCATCCGCGAGACGCAACCGCATGTGGCAACCATCGAAAAGGTTTTCGTCAACGTCAATCCGCAGTCAACGCTGTTGCTTGGGCAGGCGCGGGGCGCAGCGATCTGCGCGGCCGTGGCGGAGGGGCTCGTCGTTCATGAATACGCCGCGCTCCGTATCAAGCAGGCAGTCGTGGGTTTTGGGCGTGCTGACAAGCGCCAAGTGCAATCGATGGTGCAAAGATTGTTGGCGCTCGACCGCGCGCCTACCAGCGATGCGGCCGATGCACTGGCATGCGCAATTTGCCATGCTCACTCGGCAACTTTACTGATGGCGTTGCGGCTGAAGTCTCACGTGGTGCAACGTTCACGCTCCCAGGCCAACGGCCGGCGTGCATGGACGGCGCGCTTGCAGGGATTCGAATAGTCGCGATGATTGGCCGAATCGAAGGTCGGTTGCTGGAGAAAAATCCGCCGGCGATTCTCGTCGATGCCAACGGCGTCGGCTATGAAATCGATGTGCCGATGAGCACGTTCTATCAGCTGCCGGCGATCTCGGAGCGCGTCACGCTGCTGACGCATCTGACGGTGCGTGAGGACGCGCATCAACTGTATGGTTTTGCAACGCATAGTGAACGCGCCGCGTTTCGCGAGCTGATCAAGATTTCCGGTGTCGGGGCCCGCACTGCGCTGTCGGTTCTCTCTGGTCTTTCAGTTACCGAACTCGCGCAGACGATCACGCTGCAGGAAAGCGCAAGACTGACGCGCGTGCCTGGCATCGGCAAGAAAACAGCAGAGCGACTGCTGCTCGAACTGAAGGGCAAGTTGGGGGCTGATCTGGGCTCGACCAAGACAAACGCCGCGAGCGACGCCGCTGCCGACGTCATCCGCGCGCTACTTGCGCTCGGTTACAACGAGCGCGAAGCAAATGCCGCGGTGCGCGGACTTCCGCCCGAGACCAACGTGTCTGACGGCATTCGCTATGCGTTGAAGTCCCTCGCCAGATGAGCGCGGGCTGAATGACCGAAGCCGAGCGCATCGTCGCTTCAGTTGCGACTTCGCCCAACGAAGAGGCGATCGAGCGCGCGCTGCGACCGACTTCACTCGCCGAGTATGTCGGGCAACCAAAGGTCCGCGAGCAGCTCGGTATCTTCATCGAAGCTGCACGCAATCGTGCGGAGTCGCTCGATCACGTGCTGTTGTTCGGCCCGCCGGGTCTGGGCAAGACCACACTCGCACACATCATCGCGCGCGAGATGGGCGTCAATCTGCGGCAGACCTCGGGGCCAGTGCTGGAACGGCCTGGAGATTTGGCCGCGATACTCACGAATCTCGAAAAGAACGATGTGCTGTTCATCGACGAGATTCATCGACTGAGCGCGATCGTCGAAGAGATTCTTTATCCAGCGCTGGAGGATTTTCAGATCGACATCATGATCGGCGAAGGTCCGGCGGCGCGCTCGATAAAGATCGATCTGCCGCCCTTCACCTTGGTGGGCGCAACAACCCGCGCTGGCATGCTGACGAATCCTTTGCGCGACCGATTCGGCATCGTCGCGCGCCTCGAGTTTTATTCTGCCGACGAGTTGGCAGCGATCGTGCGGCGCTCCGCCCGATTGCTTAAAGCGCAGCTACTGATGAAGGCGCGCGTGAGATCGCGCACCGATCGCGCGGCACACCGCGCGTGGCGAACCGGCTGCTGCGGCGGGTACGCGATTACGCTGAAGTCAAGGGCACCGGCGAGATTTCGCAGTCGGTTGCCGATGCTGCACTGGCGATGCTCGAGGTTGACCGCTTGGGCCTGGACATCATGGACCGAAAGCTGCTGCTTGCCGTGATAGAGAAGTTTGCCGGCGGACCCGTAGGAATTGACAATCTCGCCGCCGCAGTAGGTGAAGAACGCGATACGCTGGAAGACGTGGTCGAGCCCTATTTGATCCAGCAAGGATTGCTGCAGCGAACACCTCGCGGACGCGTCGCGGCAGTATCGGCGTATCGTCACTTCGGAATTGTGCAGCCGCGCGGTGCGCGCGGAGCCGACGAGCTGTTCTGACGCTGCTGCGCTGCCGCAGCACTGGCACTAACATTGCATGGCTTTGCCGAGCCAGAGTGGCTAGAATCGCCGCCTTTTGCAAAACCAGGCCTCCGGGGAGATTCGATTGGCAAGGGCAACTGAACCGATGCTGCAAGAGGAGGGCTGAAGTGGACTTCTCTCAAACACAGCGCGACCCGACTCGAAAGTTTGTCGGCCTCGGCGCGGTCGTGGTCTTTCACATCATCATTGTGTATGCGCTGATCACCGGCCTCGCTCGCAAAGTTGTCGAGGTCGTCAAGGGGCCGATCGAGGTCAAGGTGATCGAGGAGGTGATCAAGAAGCCACCACCGCCTCCCGAACTGCTGCCGCCGCCTCCGAAGCTGCAGGCGCCTCCACCACCATTCATTCCACCACCGGAAATCAACATCCAGCCACCGCCGACGCCGGCGCCGACGATTACCGCAGTGACACCTGAAGCGCCGCCAGCGCCGCAGGCACCGGTCATTGCCCCTCCGCCACCAGCGCCTGCACCTCCGACGCCCGCTGTACAAAGCGCTGCAGTCGTGTGCCCTAACTATCGCGAAGCGCTGAGTTCGGTAGCCTATCCGCGCGAGGCTGCGCTCGAAAATATTCAGGGCGAGGTGTTGGCCGAATTCACGCTTGGGGCTAACGGACAGATACGCGACATCGTCATCAAAAGCAGCACGAATCGCGTGTTCAACAAGCCCGCGATACAGATGATCCAGTCGCGGTTGACTTGCAAAGGCCAGGGGCAGGATGTGAAGTTGACGTTGCCGATCAGCTTTAAACTGAATTAATAAAGTGGCCAGAACTGCTCACGAGGCACCTGGCCAACATAATCGTCCTACAAGGAGAATTTCGATGATCGGGTTTTTTCGCCGCCATGCGGCTGTTTTGATCGCAGTCGCGTTGGCCTCCGGATTGGCGCCGAGCATCTCGGTGGCGCAACAGGATGCAACCAAGTCGCCGCCCGTATTGGTGCCACCCGCAGATACGCAAGCGGCGCCGTCTACGCCAGTCCCGCCGCCAACGATGGCGCCACCTGCCAAGTCAGTGCAGCCCTCAGTCACTAAGGAGACTGTAGATAACCCGTATGGACTTGAAGCGATATTGCGTCAGGGAGATTGGGTGTCGCTTGGCACGCTCGCCATCCTTGGAATCATGTCGATGGGCAGCTGGTACATCCTGATCGTGAAACTGTGGGAGCAGTACAAACTGATGCGTGAAGGACGCGCACGTACGCAATGCGTTCTGGAAGGCACCCTCGTTGCGCGAGGGTGCGACGCGGCTGGATAAGAGAAGCGCCTATCGATACATCGCGGAAACCGGTCTGGAAGCGAACGAACACCACGAAGGTGCGCTGACCGAAAACATCGATTTGAATACCTGGGTGACGATGTCGGTGCAGCGAGCGGTGGATGCGGTGCAGGCACGGACGCAGGATGGCCTGGCATTTCTGGCGACGGTTGGCTCGACCGCGCCGTTCGTGGGGCTGTTCGGAACCGTATGGGGGATTTATCACGCGCTGACCGCGATCGGCATCGCAGGTCAGGCTTCGATCGACAAGGTGGCCGGACCGGTCGGCGAAGCGCTGATCATGACGGCGATTGGTCTTGCGGTCGCTGTGCCGGCGGTCATGGGCTACAACTGGCTGATCCGTCGCAACAAGGTTGCGATGGATGCAGTGCGGACCTTCGGCGCCGACTTGCACGCCGTATTGCTCGGAGGTCGCCCGGAAATGAAGGGCGCTCCGGCAGGCGCGCTGGCGCGCGCTCGCTAGCGCCGTCGGAGGCTCGTCATGGCGATGACTATCGGTCCCGGTGAAGGGGCGGAAGAGGAAGCGATCTCGACTATCAACACCACGCCGCTGGTCGACGTGATGCTGGTGCTGTTGATTATTTTTTTAATCACGATTCCGGTCGTTACGCAGTCGGTTCCGCTGAAGTTACCTGAAGAGTCCAATGTCCCACGTCAAACCAAGCCCGAGAACATCGAGCTCGCCGTGACCAAGGACGGTGACGTTTACTGGGGCATGCAGCTGATAAAGGATAACGATGAGTTGGTAAACCGGCTCAAAGCCGTGGCCGTTTTAACGCCGCAACCGGAGCTGCACATTCGTGGCGATCTTGCCGGTCGCTACGAGTTTGTCGGCAGGGTGGTCTTCGCGGCGCAGCGTGCGGGAATCCAGAAAATAGGCTTTGTAACCGAACCCCCACCGCGCGGCTGACAGATCGGAGAACAAGAAAATGGCAATGAGTGTAGGCGGTGGGGAGTGATAAGGAACCCGATGTGATTATCGACATCAACACAACGCCATTGATCGACGTGATGCTGGTGTTACTGGTGATGTTGATCATCACGATTCCGATTCAACTGCACTCGGTCAACCTGAACATGCCGGTCGGCACGCCGCCGCCTCCTCTCGAGGAACCGGTCGTGATCACGGTCGACGTTGACTTTGACGGCACGATTTATTGGAACGGCGAAATTCTCGCGGGTAAGCCGGCACTTGACGAGCGCTTGACGGCGGCTGCTGCGATGCCAGTGCAGCCCGAAGTTCACTTGCGGCCCAACAAGCTCGCCGAGTACAGGGACGTGGCGATGGTGATGGCCGCAGCGCAGAGACTCGGCGTGACCAAGCTTGGCCTCGTGGGCAACGAACAATTCGTGCGTTAGCGCGATGGAGACGTTGCTGATGCGATTTGAACGACCCCACCGCGCCCTGCGGCTGTCACTTGCAGCCATTGCTGTGGCCGCTGCTTTTGGCGGGCAATTGGATGCCCACGGCGCTCTTGGATGGTCTGTGGCGCAGGCGCAGGAAGCTGTTCGCGGCGAGATCGGCCGCCCCTTGCAGGCTGCGCGCGATCTGATCAAGGCGAAGAAGTATTCGGAGGCGCTTGCGAAGTTGCGGGAGGCGGACGCGGTGCCTAATCGCAACGCCAACGAAAACTTTCTCCTTGAGCAGATGCGCGCTTCGGCAGCACTGTCGGCTGGCGATAACGGCCAGGCCATCAAGGCAATTCAGTTTCTGTTGAATTCTGGCCGTTTGCCGGAGTCGCAACAGGCGCAGTACGCCGGCAGCCTTGCTTCTCTGTACTACCGGGAAAAGGACTACAAGGACGCCGCTCAGTGGGCGAGCCGGGCACTGAAATCGAACCCCTCGGACGGGGCGATGCGCAGCTTGCAAATCCAGTCCTACTACCTTGCAGGAGATCTCGCCGGTGCTTCGAGGGAAGCGCTGGAGGACGTGCAAGCGGCGGAGAGAGCTGGCCGCACTCCGCCCGAAGACCGACTTCAGTTGCTTGCCAACATCGCGTCGAAGACCGGCGATCGCGCCGCTTACGTCGCGGGTATCGAGCGCCTGGTGGCGTACTACCCAAAGAAGGAATACTGGGTCGATCTGCTGCGTCGGCTGGAGGCAAAGCCCGGTTTTTCGAATCGTCTGACGCTCGATCTGTACCGGCTGCGCGCCGCAACCAAGACGCTGGATTCACCGAACGAAGTCGTTGAGATGGCGCAACTCGCGTTGCAGCAAAAGCAGGCGGGCGAAGCAAAAAAGCTGCTGGATGAGGCATTCGCGTCGGGGCTGCTTGGCAAAGGTACAGAGGCCGAACGGCAAAAGAGGCTGCTTGCTCTCGCCAGCGAGCGCGTGGCCGAAGCGCCCACGCAGCTCAAACAGGCTGAGGCCGACGCGCTCGCGTCGAACGACGGTTCGGACTTGGTGAACGTCGGCTTTGCTTATACGGGGCTGGGGCAGTTCGACAAAGGCATTGCGCTGATGCAGCAGGGAATCAAGCAGGGCAAGCTAAAGCGTGTCGACGAGGCCAACTTGCACCTCGGAATCGCTTACCTCCGCGCCGGTCAGAAGGCGAAGGCGCGAGAAACATTCAAGCTGGTCGGCGGCACCGACGGGACCGCCGATCTTGCGCGGCTGTGGATGCGAGTTGGGTAAGCGCAAGCTTGTCGACGAAAAAAAACCCGCCAATTGGCGGGTTTTCATTTCCAGCTGAGACCCTAGAAGAACTTGTATGAAGCGCGCGCCATGAACGTACGGCCGCGCGGATCGGTGAAGCGGGGGTCATAGCCGCGTTGGAACGTGTTCTGTTGATTGAGAACGGCGGATCATGATCGAACAGATTTTTGATACCGGCGGTGAGCGTCAGGCCTTTATAACCTGTCCACGTTCCGAACAAATCAAAAATTGAGTAGTCGTCGACTTTGTTGGCGGGATCCTGGTCAACGTACCCGGACTTGAATCTGTTCACAAAGCTGGCGCCCCATGGGCCGTGCGTGTAATTGAGGGCGACCGTATGCTGCCAACGGAACACCGGCCCATTGTCTCTGTAAATGCCGGCATTTTGAATGTACACATCACCTTTCGCACGCTGGTACTCGTACTTGGTGACATACGTGCCGTCCATCGTCACGCCGAATCTGCCGTAGGGCGTTGGCGCAAGCCGGCAACTGCAGATCACGTCAACGCCGTTGGTGTTCAGATTTCCCAAGATTCTCGGTTGTCCCATCGATAAAGGCGATCGGATCGAAATTCGGGAAGTTCAGGCAGACGTCGATGGCGTCCCGCTGCGCCTGCGTGAAGCTTGACTGCAGCGAGTGAACTTGATTCGCGTATCTGACCGGGTCTCCGAAAATGGCTTGCTCGGGCAGAGGAAGGATCTGGTTTTCCAGCCTGATCCACCAAAAGTCCATCCCAAACGTGAACCATTGAGCGGGTTCGACCACGAAGCCGAACTGCCACGATTTGGATTCCTCCGGCTGCAGTGAGGCCGCTGGAAGCCCGATCGAAATGGGGCCGCCATAGCCGCTGTTGCACCTGCTGGCCGCAGACGGCGCCGTCGGTGGCAGGGGGTATTGCCACGCCGCCAGGGCAGAGTAGTGGATCGTCGTAATTGTCAGACGTGAACGTCAAAGACGTTGGCTGGAAAATCTCATACAACGTCGGCGCACGGAAGCCGGTGCCGTAAGAGGCGCGCAGCAGCAACTCCGGTACTGGTTGAAAGCGCAGTGAAAATTTAGGGTTAGTCGTGCTGCCGAAGTCGCTGTAATCGTCATAGCGCACAGCGATCGTCGCGTCCAGATTCTTGATGATCGGGATGGCGAGTTCGGCGTATACAGCCGTCACGTTGCGGTCGCCACTGACGTCGCTATCGGGATCGACACCGATGCTGGGTACCTCTCGAGTGATCGCCGTATCGGCGACATAGGTGTATTTCTCTTTGCGGTGCTCATAGCGCCAAGGGCCAACGAGAGCGGACCTGCAGGTAACTGAAAAATGTCCTTCGTTACCCGCCCGTCGATGAAATCGACGTCGCCCTTGGCCGTAATCGTCTTCGCCTTCACGACTGCCGCACAATTGCGGCCTGATCGGCTGCGGTCTGCGGGCCAAAGGGATTGATCAGGTTGTTATACAGCGCCGCCTGAATTAAGTCGTCGCGGGTATAGCCACCAGTGACCGAACAGTCGTCTCATTCTTCGAGTTGCCAAACCCGGCGCGGTAATCCCAGCCTGCCACGCCGCCCTGAAAGTCAATCACCCAACGCTTGTTCACACCTTCTGTCTCGCCAGAGCGCTTGCCGGCGGGCACTTGGCGCCAGTTGGCGACGCCACCTGGCTCGTCGATACCGGCGGCGTTCGGCACGTCTGTCGTCGGCGCGCCTGCCGGGAAGTGCGGACTGCGTCGCCAGTATCAAATGACTCGATGGCGCCGCCGCGAAGGCAGAGGGAACAATGTTCTTCGCATACAGATACTCGGCCGAGACCTGATCGATCCTGTCCCAGCTTCAGCGTGCCGCGCAGCAAGCCGGTTGTCTGCTCGTTTTCCGGAATGATGTCCGATTTCGCGGGAGAAGTCGTAGCGGCACGATCCAAACGCCGTGCCGGCGGCGTTTGAAACGTGGCACCGAGCTCGGCGGAGCGCACCCCGGTCCCGATGGCTCGAAGCCGTTAATGTCGCCCGGGAACGAGGTGCCGCTGGTGCCGGCGAGGATGGCGGCCCGGGTGGTTCCTAAAACGCCGCTCATCCGCGAATTCCCGCTCACTGGCCAGAAGCACCTTTTGCTTGCGATAGTCAATCGAACCCATGATGTTGAAGCGATCCTTGTCGAGGTTTCCCCACCCCGCCAAAGCCGTGAAGCGGTGTTCGTCGCCGCCGCCCGATTCCTGCGGCCACTGACCTTCGGCGGCCAACTCGATCCCGGTGTAGTCACGTCGCAGGATGAAGTTGATGACGCCACCAATGGCGTCCGTGCCGTAGAGGGCGGACGCGCCGTCCCGCAATACCTCGATGCGGTCGATCGAGGCCAGCGGAATCGCACTCAGGTCCACCGCGCCTTCGATGCCCGAGATCGGACTGTTGGACAATGCGGCGGCCATTCAGCAGCACCAGCGTCTTGTTGGCGGCCGACTGTATGCCCAGACCGCGCAGATCGGCTTGCGACGCGCCACCTGTCGACGCTCCGATCGCTCCGACTCACGCCAATTTCAGACTGGTTGGCAGAAATGGTTTTGATCGCCTGTTCGGCGGTCGTAATGCCCTGCCGTTGCAGTTCTTCCGATCGGATGATGGTGACCGGAAGTGCAGTTTCCGCATCGGTCCGGCGCAGCGCTGAGCCGGTGATCTCGACTCGGTCAAGCGCTTGCGTCTGCGCGATAACGGTTGGCGTAAAGCCCGCCAACCCGGCGCCGAAGGCGGCGCCGATGGCGAGGCTAAGTCGCGTACGTTTCCACATGTTATTCCCCCAAAAAAAAGTTGCCCGATCCGATTCGCGCGAATCGCAGAAACGTGAGCGTGCGAACGGGGCGATTCTCAACGTCGAGTCATGCGAATGCAACAAAGTGCAACGCGGCGGTGATCGGCATGTTGTATCGAACACACACGCAGTGTGCCGTGGGCTCAGCCGAGAAATCTATTGCATTGCGCAATGCGCTGACGTAAGGGTTTTCCTAGTTAGTGCCGACGCCGCCGTGTATCGGTACGCAACGCCCAGTTCATCCTGAAGCTGCCGCAGCAAATTCAGAATCTGCGCCTGCACTGAGACGTCGAGCGCCGACGTCGGCTCGTCGCATACGATCAGCCTTGGCTCGAAGAAAGGCGGGCGCTTCAACGCATTCGGCATGAGCCCATGGGCAGCGATTGACGAAGCGGCATCCGGGGACACTTGTGCCCCGCGGTATGAGTCGAAGGCAGCGCAGAGTAATCGTAGGCTCAGTTCTCGATCGCATCGATGGCCTCGACGACATCGCGCACCGCCTCCTTCTCCGCCTCCGTCAGGTGCGGGTTCCAGCAGTCCATCAACAGGATCAAGCGCGGCCGGTCGGAGCGGTTCCACGCCTCGTGTTCATAGGTGTCGTCGAAGAGGATCGGTTCGCCCTCGCGCCAGCGGTGCTCGACCCCGCCCGCGTTGAGCGCGCAGTCGGGCGGAACGACGAGTGGCAGGTGGAACACGAGCCGCGTGTTCGTCACGCCGTAGTGAGGCAGGATCGATGACTGCGGGCGGATCACCGAGAAGCAGATCTCGGGCGCCTGTCGCGCAACCCGGCACAGCTCGATCGACTCGAGCAACGCGCTGGTGCGAGGGCAGCGCTCGTGGTTGGCGTCGTAGCGGACCCCGTGCCGGTAGAAGAAGTACGCGTCCCAGGCCGGGTTCGCTGCTGCGCCGCCAATGGACTTCGGTGCCTTCTGCCCCGGCTTGAGGCCGAGGAAGCTGACAAAGTCGCGATCCTCGCGCAGCAGTTCTGCGGCTTCGTCGCGGATTTCCTGCCATGCATCGCGCAGCGTCGCTGCCCATGGTTGCAGCATCGGGTCGTGGTAGGGCCCCGGCGGCAGATCGGGGAACCAGAAAAACTTTGGGCGCTGACGCGGATCGGGCGGGCGCGCGTCCCATTCGCCGAGATAGCCGGTCAGCGCGCGCTCGAAGCGGCGGAGTGAGTCCGTACCGTGGCGTTCGCGAACTTGGACGAAGGCCGCGAACAGCCGCTCGCGCATGTCGCGCCGGTAGGCTTCGCTGGCGCGCGTGCACAGCGTGCTGCCACTCGGGCTCGATCGTCTCCGGGCTGAGCCAGCGGCCCTGAGCGTTCGATTCGATGATGACGCGGTGGCGAGCGCGTAATGCCGAGTGCGTGTCGCCCAGCACGTCACAAACCTCGCCGAGGATCAACCATGCTTCCAGGTAGCGCGGCTGGCGACGGAGCACGGCTTCGAGCGCCGCGCGCGCTGCCGCGGGGTCGCCCCGTGCGAACTCGAGCCGTGCAATTGCGAAGCCCAGTTTGCCGTCTGAATCATTGGCCTGAGGGGTGCGAAGCCATTGCAAAGCACCATCGAGGTCCCCGCGCTCGACCATGTAATTGGCCACCGCGAGCCGCGCCGGCGTGCAGTCGCGGTGCTCGGCGAGCAGGCTGCGCAGCAGCACCTCTGCATGCAGCACCTCGCCGCGCATTGCATGCTCTTCGGCGCGCGCCAATCGTGGATCGCTCGCCCAAGCTACCTGCTCGTTGGTCGAGTCCATTCCGTTCGATTACTCGCTGCGCGTGAGTGCAGCTCGCTCGTCGAAGCTCGTGTTGCGCCATGTATCGCCGGCACCGTCGCTGCGGCCGCGATCGATTTCTTGGTGTTGCTCGGCATCCATGCTCCTCTGATTCAATATGTTATGCCTTACAAACAAAATTCAGGACAGGCCCTTGTTATTGCCGTCACCTCATTAAGGGCGGCGTAGGGATCTAGGCGGCGCGGCGCAAGGAGCCCACACGGGGCACTGCTGAGAGCAACGCTTGTGTGTAAGCGTTCTGTGGGCGCTTCAGTATTTCATCGGCCGATCCGGCCTCGACGATCTTGCCGTCTTTCATGACCGCAATGTCGTGAGCCACATATTCAACGACCCCAAAGTTGTGGGTGATAAAGAGGTACGCAACGCCCAATTCATCTTGTAGCTGCCGCAGCAAATTCAGAATTTGAGCCTGCACCGAGACGTCGAGCGCCGAAGTCGGCTCATCGCAGACGATCAGCCTTGGCTCGACTGCGAGGGCGCGAGCGATAGCTAGCCGTTGCCTCTGCCCGCCCGAAAACTCATGCGGGTAGCGCTCCGTGGAATCGGCGCGCAAGCCGACCTTTTCCAGCAGATTAGCGACCTCCGAGCGGCGCTGATCGGCATCGACCGTAGGGCGCAGGGCAATGATTCCTTCCTCGAGGATTTCTGAAACGCGCATACGCGGATTCAGGGACGAAAACGGATCCTGAAAAATGATCTGCATCTTCCGCCGTGCCCGGTGCAGTTCGTCACCTTCGAGATCGTTCAGCGGCTGGCCATCGAGCGTGGCGGTGCCTTCGATGCGAGCGGTCTGACGTAGTAGCTGCAACAGGGCCTTACCGGTCGTCGTCTTTCCGCAGCCCGACTCGCCTACCAGCGCAAGTGTCCGACCTGCCGCAAGGTTGAATGAAACCCCATCAACTGCCTTGACGTATCCAATCGTTCGCTTCAACACCCCTTGGCGAATGGGAAAGTACACGCGGTAGTCGCGCACCTGCAGCAGTGGTGTTGTCGATGCAGACGGAGCACTACGCACGGTTTGCGTATCAGACGACTTCGGCAATGTCGTTGGCGACCGCAAAAGTGCGTCGTCGGGCGTTACTCCACTCTTATATAGAACACAGCGGACCTGATGATCCTCGAGCGGCTCGAAGAGCGGGGGCGGCGCGGCTACGCACTCGGCATGCGCCCACGGACAGCGATCGGCGAAGCGGCACCCAGTGAACAGCTGGTTCAGCGGAGGTACCTTTCCTGGGATGGCGGCCAGCTTCGCTCCGCGCTTTTCAGTGTTCGGTAGTGCGGCCAGCAACAATTGGGCGTACGGGTGCAGCGGCCGCGCGAAAAATTCCTGCGTCTCTGCAACCTCGACGATTTGACCGGCGTACATCAGCGCGATCCGGTGCGCGACTTCGCTGACGATTCCGAGATCGTGAGTGATCAGCAGCATCGCCATGCCTTGCGCCTTCTGCAATTCGACGAGCAGCTCGAGGATCTGCTTCTGGATCGTGACGTCGAGTGCGGTGGTTGGTTCGTCAGCGATCAGCACGTCGGGCTCGGCCGCCAGCGCAATCGCAATCATCACGCGCTGCTTCTGACCTCCAGAGAGTTCGAACGGGTAGCTATCGATGCGCCGGTGGGCTTCCGGCAAACCGACACGCTGCAGCCACTGCAGCGCCTTTGCGCGCGAGGCAGCGCCCCTCAGAGCAGTGTGGCGCTCGATAACTTCGACAATCTGGTCACCCACGCGCAGCACTGGATTCAAGCTGGTTGCCGGCTCTTGAAAGATGATGCTGATGCGGCGGCCTCGCACGTCGCGCATGCGTGCCTCTGGCAGCGTGGTGACCTCCGTGCCGGCAAGATTGATCCGCCCCGCGTCGACTCTGCCGTTGTCAGGCAACAGCCGCAGGATCGACAGCGCAGTCATCGACTTGCCACAGCCAGACTCGCCAACCAGCGCGAAAGTTTCACCGCGCTCGTATCGACAGCGAAAGTGCATCCACCGCTCGCACCAATCCTGAATCGGTATCGAGCACGGTGCCGAGCCCTTCGACGGCGAGCACGGTTTCTCTCGCGTTTTTTGCTGTGCGCGATGCTCCGTCCGATAACACGCCACCCTCCGCCGAGCCATGGATAAACGTGCTCAAGCTGCTTCCTTCAGCAAGCGTCGAGGTCGAAACACTCTTGAGCGCGGATCGAAAGCTTCGCGAACGGCGTCAGCGAACAAGTTTGCCGACAGCACGAGTGCAAGCATGAACGTGAACGCCGTTGCCAGGTTCCACCACACGACCGGATCACGCGACATCTCGCTGCGCGCGAGATTGATCATCGAGCCAAACGATGAAGAGTTGGGATCGACACCCACACCGACGTACGACAAGACTGCTTCATACAAAACAAGTGCGGAGAAATCGAGTACCGCGACAATCAACACCAGATGCATCACGTTCGGCAGGACGTGCCGCGCCATGATCCGCCATTTGCTGACTCCAAATGCGTGCGCCGCCTGCACATAGTCGAGCTCTGCGATCTTCATCGTTTCGGCGCGCAACAACCGGCAAAGAGTCGCCCAGCCGGTCACGCCGAGAATCAGGCATAGCAGGAACAAGCGGAACTCGGCGCGCTCTACGCCGGTTGCGAAACTGTCGGCGTTCTGGTCGATGTACACATTGATCAGCAGCACGAATGCCGCTACGAGCAGAATCGGCGGAATCGACGACAACACGGTGTAGAAGTACTGTATGCCGTCGTCTACCCAGCCCTTGAAGTAACCGGCAAGAATCCCGAGCACGATCGCCAGCGGCAGCGTGGCAATCGTTGCCAGCGAGCCGATCACGACGGCGGTACGAATACTTTTCAGCGCCTGGTACAAAACATCGTTGCCGATGCGGTCGGTGCCGAACGGGTGGTAATACGGCCACACTGCTGCCAGCCAGCCGATGATCACCGCCATCACGATCACGGTTACAAGCATTGCTCGCCATGGGATCTCAGTGCGCCCGCGAGCAATCTGCGCGACCGTGCTGCCAAAGCCGCCATGTCGTCGACCGAGCAGCGCCGCCGTGCCCGTTGCGATTGCAAGGCCAAGCAGCAGACCGATCAGCCCGCCGTGAAGTGAGCGTTTGACCAGGTCCGCGGTCCACTCCTGTTCCGGATCTCTTAGGTGCGAACCGCCAAATGCAAGTCGCGGATTGCTGCGCACTTCCTTGCCGTCGATGACCTGCGTTTCCTTTTGAAACGACCAATACGCGAGCGGCGTCGAGTAGGTCTTCTCGCGCGATTCGGTTGCGTGCGACATCAAGGCATCGAAGATCGAAGTCGTGCGGGTGGCGTACGCGGCCTGCGCGTCGGCGGCAGCACCTTCGGCTGCCGAAAGTCGCGGACGAAAATGTACCGAGTCAAGCAGTGCGATGGTGATGAACACGCCGAGCATCACTGCGGCGCACATCGCGGGTGCATTGCGCAGCACATGCGCCCAGTTGGCGCGCGCGCGCACGTTGCGGCGCACTCGCCAGATATAGAAGATGACCGCTGTGACAACCAGCCACAGGACGAAGTCGGTCCACAGAAAGACGAACTTAGGCAAGCCGCACTCTCGGATCGACGAACGTGTAAGCGATATCGGTGGCGAGATAAGCCAGGATGTAAAGCAGCGAGCCCAGAAAAACCATCACGTGAACAATTGCGAAATCCTGCCCGGCGATCGCTTCGATGACATACGTACCCAAGCCTGGGATACCGAAGAATGACTCAAAGACAATCGATCCGAGAAAGGCGTACGGCAACAGCGCACTGACGTGCGTCAGCACCGGGAGCCACGTATTACGCAAGACGTGGCGAAACAAGACGACTGCCTCAGACAGCCCTTTCGAGCGTGCAGTGCGAACGTAGTCCTTGTTCGCTTCCTCAAGCAGCATTGCGCGGAACAGTCGCGCTTCGGAGCCCAGCTGAAAGATGATGCCAACGATGATTGGCAACGCGAGAAACTTGAGCAAACTGAGTCCGGGCACGAAGCCGGATAACGGCACGAGCTTCAGCATTTTCCCGAAGAACCACTGCGCCATGATGATGTAGAACAAACTGGAGATCGACATCATTACGACGCACAGAACCGTTCCCCAGAAATCGAGGTAGCTCGCCCGAAAAAACACCAACAACAGAGAGAACGATATGCCCACGATGACCGTCAGCAATAGCATCGGTCCAGCCAGCGTGAGGCTGACCAGGATTCGCGTGCCGATCTCGTGCCGGAGATCACGCCCGCTGTCAGTAGAGCCGAAGTTAAAGGTAAAAAGCCGCAGCGATCGGTCGTAAAAGATTGTGTTCGTGATCTTGCCGACACCCTCAGCGTCGCGGTTGAACCACAGCGGCTTGTTGTAGCCGTGTGAAGCCTTCCACTGCTCGATCGCCTCGGCCGAGACGCGCTTGCCGCCGATGTTCAGTCGTGCAATGTTGTCTGGAGAATTGACCGCAAAAAACAACGTGAACGTCAGCAGGTTGACGCCTATCAGAATCAGAACCGCATAGACACTGCGGCGAAGGATGTAGGCGCCCAACTACTCCGCCCCACCTGCCACGAGTTCTCGCGCGGCGTTCTCGCGCTCTCGCCGCTTCCAGGTCCGGACCGCCGGAATGACAGCCGCAATAAGTACCAGCACGATGACGACGATCGGCCACCACACGGGGCGGTTCCACTCGGCAATCTTCGTGGCACGCAGCTTCGCGTCAAGTTTCATATACATAAGTCGGTCGTTGACCAGAGGTCCGGGCTTGACGTTGCCAACCCATTGTTGATGCACCGTACCCGCGTACGGGTTGTAGCCAAATGCCCATGCTGCGTCTTCCTGCGTGATCGCAACCATACGGTCGATCACCTGCTGCTTGCGAGGCACGTCATCGAGAAACTTCAGCTCTTCAAACAGTTTGTCGAACTCCTCGTTCTTGTAGTTTGAGGAATTTTCACCGTTGCCTCCGGTGAGTGCTTTCGAGTTCGGACCGTAGAGCAAGAATAGAAAATTCTCGGCATCCGGATAGTCGGCGAACCATCCCCACCAGAAAATCTGCAGCGAGCCCTTTTCCGCTTTCTCCTGAAAGCGATTGAAGTCGGTTGCCCGGATTTCGAGCTGCACGCCAATTTTGGCAAACTGCCGCACCATCCACTCGACTTCGGCCTTCAGCTCAGGCGTCAGGGCGCGCTGATAGTCATAGTTCAGGACCAGAGGCGCGCCGGTCTTTGCGTCGCGGCCGTCGGGGTAGCCGGCTTCGGCGAGCAGCTTCTTTGCGACATCGATCGACTTGCGGCGTGGCTTGCCGTCGATCACGTCGTAGACCACACGGTTGATCGCATCTTTGCGAAAGCCGAAAACGCCCGGCGGCACGGGGCCCATCGCAGGTTCACCCGCTGCCTTGCTTTCAAAGATGCGAACGAATTCTTCCCAGTCGATCGCAATCGACAGCGCCTGCCGCAGCTTGCGATTGCGAACCTGCTGATCGGCGGTGTCCCCCTTGCCGACAACGGGGTCCAGCCAGTTGAAGCCGACGTACCAGTTCGAGATTTCGAGGGTGCGCGGCATCTGTACGCCGCGCTCGCGAAACATCTGCGCGACCTGCTCCGAATTTTTAACGTCGAAGTCGAAATCAAGCAGCGTGTCGAACCGGTACGTGACCGGAACGTCGTAATAGCCCTGCAGAAACTTGGCCTTCTGCGGAATCTTCTCTTTCTCGATCGCGTTGACAATCCGATCGATGAACGGGATCGGCTTTCCGCAATCGGCCAACAGCCCCGCCGCCTTGTCCGACTCTTCGCCTTCACACGGATAGAGCTCGCCCGCAAAATTCGGGTTGCGCTCGAGAACGTGGCGACGGTTTTCTTGATACTCCACCAGCATGTAAGGGCCGGTGCCCACCGGCCAAAAGTTCAGCGACAAATTTTTCCCCGCGAACCCGGCTTGCGCATAGAAAGCGTCGGCTTCCCAGGGGATAGGCGCGAAAAACGGCATCGCCAGCCAGTATTTGAACTGCGGATATTTGCCCTTGAGCCGAATCCGCAGCGTGTAATCGTCCAACGCCTTCGCGCCGGCCAGTTCATGCTGACGAAAATCAAGAAACGGCAGATCGCGGCTCGCGGGGTCGATGTTCTTTCGCAGTTCCTTATCGGCGGCGGCGATCTGATCGCCGTACTCCTTCAGCCCGACGATGTGCTCCGCCATCAATGAAAACGAGGCCGACTTGATGCGGGTCGTCGCCAGGCGGCGGATGGCGTATACGTAGTCGTGCGCGGTCAATTCGCGCGTACCCGGATCGGCGAAATCAAACGGCGTAGCGTTTGTCGGCAGATTCGGCCGGGCTAAGTGAGTGATATCGATACTTTCCGTTCGCATCGCGTGTAAATGCCGGATGCGGCGCATAGCGGACGCCGCGTTTAAGTTTGATGTCGTACACCGCTTCGGCGATGTCCTCGCCACGGGCATTGGCGGGTAGCTCGTTGCCAGCCTTGTCTAGATACCGCGGCACCGCGACAGCTTCAGCAACGCGCGGCACGACTTCGTAGGGCCGCTTCAGATAGTGGAATCGATAAAGCGGCTCATACACGGAGTACGTGTACGGTGTCTCGTCGATTGCGTACGAGGCTGTCGGATCTAGATAGCGCGGCGAGCGCTCCTCGAACGCTGTGAAAAAGGTATTGGTGCGTTCAGCTCCGGCGGCGTGGGGACTATTGGTGAGGCGCTCGCAGCCCGTCAAAAGGGCAGCCGAGAAACTCAGTGGTAGCAGCCAGCCCGCCATTCGCATCTTGATCCCCTCGCCGTTACCGCCGCGATTCTAATTGCTCGAACTTTTTGTCCCGCAGGCAGCGATCTGAGCGTGCGCCTCTATACTGTCGTGCACGCTAACCCTCGCGAAGCCGCGTCGCGATTTTCGGTGCTTGATAAACCCTTTACCTGGACGATCCGCGTTTACTACGAAGACACCGATACCTGCGGAATCGTCTACTACGCCAATTACCTCAAGTTCTTCGAGCGGGCTCGCACCGAATGGTTGCGCTCGGTGGGTTTCGAGCAGCAGAAAATGGCGGACGAACTGGGCCTGAGGTTTGTAATCGCGAGCGTCGAATGCGATTTCAAACTTCCCGCCAGGCTCGACGATGTAATCGACATCGACGTGCGGGTGGCAAGGCTCGGAAGCGCATCGATGGTATTTGATCAGGCGGCAAAACGCGGTGTTGCGATGCTCGCTGCCGCGCGTGTGCGCGTCGGGTGTATCGAAGCGAAGACATTTATCCCTGCACCGTTGCCTGCGCTGTTGCGCACCGCGGTTGAGCAACTGCCACAACATCACGCATGACACCCACCGCCGACCTTTCGATTCTTTCGCTGATCACACAAGCCACATTGGTGGTGCAGATCGTGATGCTGTTGCTCGCGTTTCTCTCGATCGCATCGTGGACTGCAATCTTTCAGAAGCAGTTTTCGATCAAGCGCGCCAAGCGCGAGACCAACGATTTCGAGAAGCAGTTCTGGGGCGGCGCGGACCTGTCGCGTCTGTTCGAGATCGCGTCGAATCCGCGCCGCAAGGCCGGGGCCGAGGAGCGAATTTTCGAAGCGGGAATGAGCGAGTACTTGAAGCTGCGGTCGCGCTGGGCAGACTTCAGAAGATCGGCCAGCGATGCTCGATGGCGCGCGGCGTGCCATGCGTGCCGCGTATCAGCGCGAAATGGACGCGCTCGAAGCGCGGCTCAATTTTCTGGCGTCGGTGGGTTCGGTCAGCCCGTATATAGGGCTATTCGGCACTGTCTGGGGAATCATGCACGCGTTTACCGGTCTGTCGAACCTGCAGCAGGCCAATCTGGCGAGCGTTGCCCCTGGCATTGCCGAGGCGCTGGTGGCCACCGCGATCGGACTGTTCGCGGCGATACCGGCGGTGGTTGCCTATAACCGTTTTGCAAATGACATCGATCGACTGGCGAATCGCTTCGAGAGTTTCATGGAAGAGTTTCTGAACATCTTGCAGCGGCATAAACACTCAACCTGATGGCACTGGTCGCGCGCCGCTCGGGCAAACGCCGCCGCTTGATGGCGGACATCAATGTGGTGCCGTACGTCGACGTCATGCTGGTCTTGGTCGTTATTTTGATGGTCGCGGCGCCGTTCGTGAATCCGGGCATCGTGGACCTGCCGACGATTGCCAGGGCCGGTCAACAGAAAGAGGTGCCGGTGCGAGTCGTGGTGAGGAGCGACGGGCGTATCTCGCTGTATGACGGCGCGAAGGAGACGACGGTTCAGCGGTCGGGGCTGGCCGCAGCGGTGCGACAGGAGCAGAAGGGCAATCCGAACACTCCGGTCGTGATCGAAGCAGACTCAAAGGTCGAGTACAAAACGGTGGTCGGTGTGATGAGCGATTTGCAGAAAGCAGGCATCGAAAAGTACGGCCTCTCGTTGAGGGTGGCGCAGTAGCTGCAATGGCGGCAGTAACTCATCCCGCGCGACACCGGCATCGCTGGCACGCGCCGGAAAAAGGGAGCGGCCCGGCGCTGGCGCTCTCGCTGCTGGCGCATGCACTGTTGTTCATAGCGATTGCGTTCGCCGTGCGTTGGAAGAGCGAACCGGTCGGCACGGTATCAGCCGAGTTATGGAGTCTTCCGCCACCTGCGGCGGTGCCGCAGCCCGTCGCCACCTCCGCCGCCGGTGCCCGTTAAGGTCGAGCCCCCGCCGCCCGAGCCGCCGCGCAAGGCCGACATCGTCGAGGAGAAAAAGCCTCCACCGAAAATCGAGCCGAAGAAGATTGAACCGCCAAAAAAGGAAGAGCCGAAAAAGATCGAACCTCCGAAGAAGCTTGAACCGCCGAAAAAGGATGAAGCGAGAGTCGCGGCGCAGGAGCAAGCGCAGTTGAAAGCGGCCGCAGACGCGCGGCTGAAGCAGCTTCTCGCTCAGGCAGGCACTGCAAGTGCCACAGGTACCGCTGGCACGGGACGTTCCGATAAGTACACGGCGCAGATCGTCAGTTGCATCCGGCCTCACATTATTTTCAATGTGCCGGAATCCGTCGCCCCCCAGCAGTACGTAGCAGTGTTCGAAGTGACGCTGTTGCCGACCGGCGAGCAAGCCGGCGCGCCCCGGTTGATCAAGGCAAGCGGTCTGGCGCCTTACGATCAAGCCGTCGAACGTGCAATCCGTCGCTGTGACCCATTTCCGCCGCCGAAGGAGGGAACGATGCCGCGTTCGGTGCGTCTGTCGTTCGACCCTGTGGAAACGCGATGAAAAAAGCGCAGTAGCGCTATATCTATACTCAATTTATGTCGAAGCCTTCTCCTACCTACGTTTCACACTCGCGGCGTGCCGTTTGCACGGCGCTTGCGGTAACACCGTTATCAGCGCTGGCGCAGTTGCAAGTGCAGATCACGGGTGTTGGCAGTCAACAGTTTCCGATTTCGGTCGCCAACTTTGCGCGCACCGGTGCGGCGGCGCCTGCGGAAATCGATGCGATCATCCGGGCTGATCTTGCGCGTAGCGGCTTGTTTCGAATCGTCGATGCCGGCGGGCAGGCAATTGCAGAAAGCGCGAGCGTCAATTTCGCGGAGTGGAAGGGGCGCGGCGCTGATGCGTTGGTCGTTGGCAGCATTGCGCGTCTCGCCGACGGACGCTTCGACATTCGATATCGCTTGCACGACACCGTCAAGCAGACACAACTCGACGGCCTGTCCTACGCCAGCACAGCTGCCGATGTGCGCCTGACTGCCCATCGAATCGCGGATCGGATCTACGAGAAAATTACTGGCGAGCGCGGGGTATTCGCGACGCGTATTGCGTATGTGGTGCAGACGTCTCCCAAGTCGTGGGAGCTGCATATCGCCGATTCAGATGGATTCAATTCGCAGGCGGCATTGCGCTCGCGCGAACCGATCATCTCACCTGCGTGGTCTCCTGACGGCACACGCCTTGCTTACGTATCTTTCGAATCGGGTAAGCCTGTCGTTTACGTGCATTCGGTCGCAACGGGGGAGAGGCGCGCGGTTGCCAACTTTCGCGGATCAAATAGTGCGCCCGCGTGGTCTCCTGATGGACGGTCGCTTGCGGTTACGCTTACTCGCGAGGGCAATTCACAGGTTTTCTTGATGAACGCAGATGGTTCGAATGTGCGGCGGCTCACGACCTCGTCCGGCATTGATACAGAACCTGCATTCAGCGCAGACGGCGGTTCGATCTACTTCACGTCCGATCGCGGCGGCGGACCGCAGATTTATCGAATGCCGGTTTCTGGCGGCGCTGCGCAACGCGTCACGTTCAATGGGGATTACAACATCAGCGCGCGTGTCAGCCCGGACGGTAAGCAGCTGGCCTACATCGGAAGGCGCGGTGGACGCTTGCAGGTCTATGTGCTCGACGTCGCCAGCGGTCAGGAAGTGCTCGTGACAGACACGACAAGCGATGAGTCGCCAAGCTTTGCTCCCAATGGGAAATTGTTGTTGTATGCCACCGAAGTCAACGGCCGCGGAATCCTCGCATCGGCGTCTACGGACGGTCGTGTGCGGACGCGACTGTCGGGTCCGAGCGGCGATATTCGTGAGCCGACCTGGGGCCCTTTTATTAAGTGAATTGCATAAAGTGGATAGGAGTAAATCATGAGATTCAATTATCTTTCTCGTGGCGGGTTGGTGACCGTCGCCATGGTCTTTGCATTGGTAGGCTGTTCTTCGGTCAATCTCGACGAACAGCCTCCAGCGCCGATAGTCGATGCAACGGCGGCAACCGATACCAAAGCGGGGCCGGATCCGCGCGCCGTCGCCTCCGTCGACGCGCAGGCCGGCCGTGCGCTTGACCCTCTTAACGATCCCAACAATCCGTTGTCCAAGCGCAGCGTGTTCTTCGACTTTGATAGCTTTGTTGTCAAGAGCGAGTACCAGCCGATCGTGCAGACTCACGGCAGCTATCTGGGCACCAATAAACAGCGCCGGGTAACCATCGAAGGCCATACCGACGAGCGCGGGGGTCGTGAATACAACCTTGCGCTCGGACAGAAGCGCGCAGAGGCAGTCAAGCAGCGGTTGATGTTGCTGGGTGTGGTTGACTCGCAAGTGGAAACCGTCAGCTTTGGTGAGGAAAAGCCGCGCGGGACCGGTTCGAGTGAAGAGGCGTGGGCTCAAAACCGCCGGGCTGACTTGAACTATCGATAAATGCATAAGGCGCTCGCGCGGAGCGCCTTCTCGTAGTACAAGAGCAGAGCGGCCGCCAAGGTGGTCGCTCTTAGTTGGGGAGCGTCACACTTGAAGTGGATCACTGTACTGATTGCGCTTTGGCTTGCGTCTCCGGCGCACGCACAACTCTTTTCGGATAGTGATGCGCGCAAAGCGATTTTGGAACTGCGCGCAAAACTGGCGGATCAGGAGCGCGCACTTCAGCAGAAGGACAGTGATCTTTCTGCACGGATAGATCGGCTGGAGACTGCGCAGCGCAATCAACTCGAGCTTGCGAACCAGACTGAAACGCTGAGGCAGGAAATTTCGCGTCTGCGCGGGCAGGTTGAGGCGTTGACCAATGAGGTCGCGACGCTGCAAAAGCGCAACCGTGACTTGTATGCGGATCTCGACGCCCGGTTGAAGAAGATGGAGCCGTCGACAGTGGCAGTCGACGGGAAGTCCGTCGCCGTCGATCGCAGCGAGCTGACTGCGTACGAGGCGGCGCTGTCGCAGTTCCGAGCATCAGACTTCAAGGGTGCGCTCTCAAGCTTTCAGCAGTTTGTTGCGCGCTATCCGCAATCGGCATACGTGCCGGTAGCACACTACTGGATCGGTAGCGCACACTACGCGCTGAAGGAATACAAGTCGGCGATCGCTGCGCAGCAGATTTTGGTTGATCGCTACAGCGATTCGACGCGCGCACCCGATGCGTTGCTGTCAATCGCAGAGAGCCAGTTGCAGCTCGGTGACAAGAAATCGGCGAATCGCACGCTCGGCCGCCTGATCAAGGATTATCCAGACAGCGATGCCGCAAAGGTGGCGCGCGAGCGGTTGCCTGCGACGAAATAAAGCGGGAGGTACATGACGCCGCAGGGTGACCTGGCCGCACTTGCGTCCATCGTCGTCGCCAGCGTATTTGCGCTTGCCTTCGCGTTTGGTGCAATCACACAGCGCACCAACTTTTGCACGATGGGAAGCGTTGCAGATATTGTCACTTTCGGCGACTGGACGCGCATGCGCCAATGGTTGCTGGCAATCGCCGTCGCGATACTCGGAACCAATCTTCTCGCCGCCACTGGCGTCATCGACACGGCCGACAGCTTCTACACGTCGCCTAGGTTCATGCCGCTGGCGTATCTAATTGGCGGACTGCTCTTCGGATTTGGCATGGTGTTAACAGGAGGGTGCGGTTCGAAGTCGCTGGTGCGCGCTGGCGGCGGCAGCCTGAAGTCGCTGGTGGTACTCGTGGTGCTCGGCATTGTGGCTTACATATCGCTGCGCGGACTGCTGGCGGTGTTTCGTGTCGGCGTGATTGAGCCGGTTGGCGGACGCCTGACGACGCCGCAGGACCTGCCGTCGTTGCTTGCCGGCATCGGTGTATCGAAATCTGCATTGCAAGTTGGTCTCGCGCTATTAACGTCCGGCTTTCTGTTCGTGTTGGTCTTTCGTGATCGCAGCTTTCGCACGTTCGACAACCTCCTTGCGGGTCTCGGTATCGGAGCGATCATCGTCGCCGCATGGGCGATCTCGGGCACGATCGGACACGTCGAGGAGCACCCGAACACTCTGCAGGAAGCCTTCTTGCGAACCAACTCGGGCCGCATGGAGTCTCTCTCGTTCGTCGCGCCGGTGGCCTACACGATCGATTACCTGATGTTCTTCAGCGACACGAGCAAGGTCATCACGATCGGCATTGCGGCGGTGCTTGGAATGATTGCGGGTTCCGCGACGTATGCGCTGGTGGCTGGCAAGTTTCGCTGGGAAGGATTTCGTGATACCGAAGACACTGCCAACCACCTGGTCGGCGCGGCTTTGATGGGTTTCGGTGGCGTTACTGCGCTCGGGTGCACGATTGGCCAGGGGTTGTCGGGGGTGTCGACGCTGGCCGTCGGTTCGTTCATCGCGGTTGCTGCGATTGTCGCTGGGGCGGTATTGGCACTTAAATATCAGGCGTGGCGATTGGACCAAGTCACTGCATAGGAGCGAGCTGTGGAAAAGAAATTTGCATCGCAGGCTGACCTCGAAGAGAAGCTGGCGAGCTTCGACAAGCTGTCGGACAACGCGTATGCCTACACGACGGAAGGCGACCCGAATACGGGCATCGTCATCGGTGACGACGCCGTGATGGTGATCGACGCGCAGGCCACGCCGGTGATGGCGCAGGATGTGATTCGCCATATCCGACAGGTGACGGACAAGCCAATCAAGTACGTCGTGCTGTCGCACTATCACGCCGTACGCGTGCTGGGCGCGTCCGGATACAAGTCCGACCACGTCATCGCCAGTCGCGACACGTATGACCTGATCGTCGAGCGGGGTGAAGCCGATATGAAAAGCGAGATCGAGCGCTTTCCGCGGCTTTTTCGTGCGGTCGAGTCGGTGCCTGGGCTTACGTGGCCGACAATCGTGTTCGAAAAGCGTCTGACACTGATGTTGGGCAAGCTGCAGGTCGAGATCATGCAGCTCGGTCGTGGTCACACCAAGGGGGACACGGTGGTATGGCTGCCGCAGGAGAAGATTCTGTTTTCCGGGGACCTCGTGGAGTTCGATGCGACGCCGTATACCGGCGACGCCTATCTGACCGATTGGCCGGCAACGCTTGATGCCATCGTCGCGCTTGGTCCGCAAAAATTGGTCCCGGGGCGCGGTGCCGCGCTGCAGACGCCGGAGCAAGTCAAGGCGGGCCTGGACGGTACGCGTGCCTTCGTCACCGCGATGTATGAGTCAGTCAAACGCGGAGCTGGGGCAGGGCGCGATTTGCGCAGCGTCTACAAGGAGACGTACGACGCGCTGAAACCGAAGTTCGGGCATTGGGTGATTTTCGATCACTGTCTTCCCTTTGATGTAAGTCGCGCTTTTGACGAGGCGACCGGTCATCAGCATCCGCGCATCTGGACTGCACAACGCGACAAGGAAATGTGGGAGTCGCTCGAAGGTTAGTGGCCTGTAACAGCCAAATGCCTAGCTCGCCTGCCACGCCATCGACGCGCATAGCGGCGTTGCAAATGCTCGCAATACCTTCGGGTATTGCTGTGCCTCAGTTGCCAAATGAGGCCTTGCCCTGCACGCCGAGTGGCGCGTCCTTCGGGCTGGATTCGGCTGTTACAGGCCACTAACGCCGTCGTGTACGTACCGCCGGTTTATCCGTATGTCCCTCCCCGTGAGCTGAGCTCCGGCGGCGTCGCGCGTACACAAGTCGCAATCGTCGGTGCCGGACCCGTTGGTCTGGCGTGTGCGATCGATCTGGCACAACATGGGATCGATTTCATTGTCATCGACGACAACAACACGGTCAGCTCGGGCTCGCGCGCGATCTGCTGGGCCAAGCGCACGCTTGAGATTTTCGATCGTCTGGGATTTGGCGACGCGGTATGTGATCGCGGCGTTAGCTGGAAGGTCGGAAAGGTGTTTTTCCGCGAGGCGCTTGCGTACCAGTTCGATCTGTTGCCTGAGCCGGGTCACAAGCGTCCCGCATTCGTCAACCTGCAGCAATATCTGCTGGAAGAGATCATGGTCGAGCGATTGAAGGTGCTCGGCAGCACTGTGCGTTGGAAGAACAAGGCGATCGGGCTTTTGCAGCGGGCCGACGGAGCGCAGATCGAAGTCGAAACGCCGGATGGCCGATACGCAATCGAGGCAGACTACGTAATCGCGGCAGACGGTGCGCGGAGCGCGGTACGCGACATGCTGGGTCTTGCGTGGAAAGGCCAGGTGTTTCGCGATCGCTTTCTGATTGCTGACGTCTCGATGCGAGGCGACTTTCCAACCGAGCGCTGGTTCTGGTTCGATCCGCCGTTTCACTCTGGCGGCTCGGCGTTGCTGCACAGGCAGGCCGATGACATATGGCGTATCGATCTGCAACTCGGCTGGAACTGCGATCCTGAAGAAGAGAAAAAGTCCGAGCGCGTTATTCCTCGGATTCGCGCAATGCTGGGCGCGGATCGTGCGTTCGACCTCGAGTGGGTCAGCGTGTACACATTTCAGTGCGCACGGCTCGAACGCTTTGTGCATGACCGCGTGATCTTTGTTGGCGATGCGGCACACCAGGTGTCGCCGTTCGGTGCGCGTGGTGGCAACAGTGGAGTTCAGGATGCAGACAACCTTTGCTGGAAGCTAGCGCGGGTTGTGCGCGGTGAGTCGCCAACGTCCCTTTTGCAGTCTTATAACGACGAGAGAACGGAAGCCGCAGACGAAAACATTCTGAACTCGTCGCGCTCAACAGACTTCATTACACCGAAGAGCGATGCCAGCCGAAGGATGCGCGACGCCGTACTTGCACTTTCACAGCAGCACCCGTTTGCTCGCCGCCTGGTCAACAGCGGTCGCCTGTCGACGCCGACCGCACACTGCGTCAATGTGTTGTCAACGCCCGACCGTGATTCTTTTTCTTGCGCGATCAAACCCGGCGCACCCGCGGTCGACGGGCCTGTGCAGGTGTCGGGCCGAATGGTGTCGCTGCTCGACCAGTTAGGCGGGCGCTTTGATCTTCTGGTCTTTGACGGCACTGAACGAATGACAGATGCACTCGAATCGGAATTCGGCAGCATCCGCGTCGCGCGGATTGCTTCGGCGCAAGGTTCAACGGCGGGCGTATTTGCAGATTCGGAGAAGCTGGCGGCGCGCCGCTATGACGCGCAAGCGGGCACCGTCTATCTGCTGCGCCCCGATCAGCACATTGCGGCGCGCTGGCGTAAGCCTTCCGTCGCCGACGTACGCTCTGCGTTGCTGTGCGCACAGGGCATCGGATGACGTTTGAAATTGAGGCGAACATTCAGCAGCCTGACGATTTCTATCAGGCCCTGATAGATGCGCACGCCGGCCTGACCGAAGAACAGAGTGCGGCATTGAATGCGCGGCTGGTTTTGCTGCTGGCGAACCAGATCGGCGATCTAAATACGCTGCGGCAGGCTATCGCGGCTGCCCGCGCTTCGATTAGCCCTTCTTAAGAGTAACCAGCGGAATGACGCCTTCGGCGTCGACCTCAATGCGCCGTCGGTTGGGCTCAATGGCCGTCAGCGGAACGACTTCCTTCAATGTTTGCAGACTGCGCACCGTCAAATCCTGATAGGTCTTCGTGCCGCTCACTTTCCAGGCAATCTCTTCGTCGCTCAGCAGGCGGAGCACTTTCGCGGGTGTCCCGATCGCCAATGAGCGCGGCGGAATTTTGTCGCCGGCCTTGACGAACGCACACGCTGCGACAATCGCCGACTCGCCAATCACCGCTTCGTCCATCACGACGGCGTTCATGCCGACCATCGCGTTGCGCTTGACTACACATCCGTGCAACACCGCGCCGTGGCCGATATGCCCGTCCTCCTCGACGACCGTGTCGGTGCTTGGAAAGCCGTGCATCACGCAACAATCCTGCACGTTGCTGCCCGCTTCGAGCACGATGCGGCCGAAATCGCCACGCAGGCTGGCTGCCGGCCCGACATAACAACGCGGACCGACGATCACGTCGCCGGTCAAGATCGCGGTCGGATGCACGAACGCGCTGGGATCAACAACCGGCACGAGGCCGTTAATCTCGTAAAAAGGCACTCGGCAGTCTCACACGTGCCAGCGACGCTGGACCACTCTGAAGCGATTCGCTACAAAAGCGCTGTCGGTGTAGCTCGCGTTTGCGGCAGGGTTGGCGCCGGTACCGTGGTAGTCGGAAAACGCCGCCGACTGGTTGACGTAGACGTTGCTCAGCAGGTTGATCGACAGCGCAACACCGGCGCGCAGCGTGGCTTCGGTCATTGCATCGATCACTTCCTGCTTGGTCGAGTACAGCCCGACGGTCAATGCGCCGCGCTCCTTGACGATCTTCTCGGAGAGCGCGATCGCGGCCATCGCATCGGGCACCTTGACGATCAAGCTGATCGGTCCGAAGCGCTCCTGCGTGTACACCGACTCATTGGCCGCATCGGTCTTCAACAACAGCGGCGTATGTACGTTGGCTGCCGGAAACTCGGCGTTGTCCAATTTCCGCGACGCCAGCACAACTTCAGCCAGCGCTGGCGCCTCTTCGATGCGCTTCAGCGTATCGGGCGATTGAATCGACCCAAGCACCGCGTTGGCCACCGCAGCATCAGACAACAGTTTGTCGATAGCTCTTCCGAGGTCTGAGGCCACGTCATCGAAACTCTTGTGTCCCTCGTCGGTATCGATACCGCCTGCGGGTACAAAAATGTCCTGTGTCGTCGTACACATCTGGCCCGAATACAGGCTCAATGTGAATGCGAGATTCTTCAGCATCGCTTTGTAGTTGTCGGTCGACTCGATGACGACGTTATTGACGCCGGCCAGCTCTGCATAGACCTGTGCCTGCCGTGCGTTGTCGATCAGCCAGCGGCCAAACGTATTGCTGCCGGTGAAGTCGATCGAGCGCACGGCTGGATTCGTGGCCAGCGCCTGCGTGGCTTTCGGATCGTTGGTCACCGCAAGTGAAACCAGGTTCGGATCGATATCGTTCTCAGCCAGCACGTCGCGCACAATGCGAACGCTGATCGCGGCGGGCAGAATCGCGTTTGGGTGCGGCTTGACGATGACTGGATTGCCGGTTACCAATGCGGCGAACAATCCCGGATAGGTGTTCCACGTTGGAAACGTGCCGCAGCCAATCACGAGTGCAACACCGCGTCCGACAATCTCGAAGCGCTTTTCCATCACCAACGGCGGGTTCTTGCCTTGCGGTTTCTCCCATCGTGCTGCACTCGGCACAGAGCTCATTTCGCGATACGCGTAGGCGACCGCTTCGAGTCCGCGGTCCTGCGCATGCGGGCCGCCGGCTTGGAACGCCATCATCCAACCTTGCCCGGTCGTCACCATCACCGCATGCGCAATTTCGAAGCTCGCCTTGTTAATGCGTGCCAGCGCTTCGAGACAAATGCCGGTACGGCCGTCGACGCCGAGCTTTTGCCATGCGGGCATCGCAGCGAGTGCGGCGTCGATAAGTGCCTGCGGTTCGCATACGGGATACTCGACTTCCAGCGGAATGCCGTACGGCGAGTGTTCGCTGGCAAGCCATCCAATGCGTCCCGGCTGATTCGAGTTCGAACTGGTGCCCGGCATGGCCAAGCGCTGCGGCTTTGCCTTCGTCATTTGCGGTCTCGCCGTAGATCTTTGGACTCGGCTTCTCCGGGTAGGCGCTCCAGAAACCGCGCGTGCGGATGGCGTCCAGCGCGCCATCCAGTATGCTGCGATGTTTTTCAAGTAGCGGATGCAGATCATGCTCGATCTCGCTGGGCTTGGTTTTTTGGAAGGTCAAAGCTACTATTGATTGAACGGTCGGTCAATTAATAGCGAATTGCATGAAACGGAATTCGAAACGATCCGAGGTTGAATTCGGCGAGAGGTGTTGCAACGCTGACGTTGAATCGTCCCGAGCGCCTGAACAGCTTCACGGTGGCGATGCACGGCGAAGTGCGCGCGGCGCTGGACGCAGATTGCGGCGGACTCGATCGATTCGGTGCTTGATGTCTGACCGGTGCCGGCCGCGGGTTTTGTGCCGGGCAGGATTTGTCCGATCGCGCGGTTTCGCCCAATGCGGCGCCCGATGCCGAGGGCGTCGATCTTGGCGCATCGATCGAGAATTATCTACAAGCCGTTGCTGCAGCGCTGCGCGCGTTGCCAATGCCCACGATCGCCGCGGTCAATGGCGTTGCGGCGGGAGCCGGCGCGAACATTCCGTTTGCGTGCGACCTCGTATATGCGGCGCAATCGGCTAGCTTCATTCAGTCGTTCGCCAAGCTCGGTCTGGTGCCCGACTGCGGCGGCACATGGTGGCTGCCGCGGTTGATGGGCCCGGTGCGCGCGATGGGGTTGACGCTGCTGGGAGAAAAGCTATCCGCTGCGCAGGCGGCTGAGTGGGGGCTGATCTGGCGCTGCGTCGATGACGATCAGTTGCTGCCAACAGTGACGACAGTTGCGCAGCAACTGGCTGCCGGTCCGACGCGCGGCTACGTGCGCACACGCCAGGCGATCGACGCGGCATGCCTGCTGCCATTGGAAGCCGCGCGATGGATATCGAACGCGACTATCAGCGCGAGCTCGGTCGGTCGGTCGACTATCGCGAAGGTGTCGCCGCATTTATTGAAAAGCAGCAGCGTGTTCACGGGCAGGTGATGAACGACCGGGCGAATGATCGGACGAAAGGACGATGCGCCCGGCGAGACGGCCAGGCGATTGCCGAAGCCGTGCGGGATCGCATGTTCGCCGACGACGCTGCGTCGCGCGGCCTCGGGATGCGGGTCGATGCGGTCGGCCCGGGCTACTCAAGGCTGTCGATGACGATCCGGCCCGACATGCTGAACGGCTTCAAGACGTGTCACGGCGGTTTCATCACGACGCTGGCGGATTCGGCGTTTGCGTTCGCCTGCAACAGTCACAACGAAGTGACCGTCGCATCCGGCATCGTGGTGGATTTTCTGGCGCCCGTGCACGAAGGCGATGTGCTGCACGCTGAGTGTCGACGAGGTTGCGCTGACTGGGCGCACCGGGGTCTACGACATCACGGTCACGAATCAGAACGGCAAGACGGTGGTTGTGATGCGAGGGCGCTCGCACACGATGAAGGGCAAGGTGGTGGTCGACCTGTGATGGCCGACGATCTCGAGAACCCATCGAACACGCAGGCCAGGCCGAGCTGCGGGCGCTGCAACTCGATCGGTTGCGTTGGTCGCTTGCCCACGCGTACAACAACGTGCCGCACTATCGGGCGAAATTTGATGCGGCGCGCGTGCCCGTCCGTCTGACGTCAAATCACTCGCCGATCTTGCCCGGTTTCCGTTCACGACAAAGCATGATCTGCGCGACAACTATCCGTTCGGCATGTTCGCCGTGCCGCAGCAGAAGATCGTTCGCATTCACGCGTCGAGCGGAACGACCGGCAAGCCGACCGTCGTGGGGTACACCGCGAAGGACATCGACACGTGGGCGACCGTGATGGCGCGCTCGATCCGCGCCGCCGGTGGCAGACGCGGCGACATCATTCATGTCGCGTACGGCTACGGACTCTTCACCGGCGGGCTCGGCGCGCATTACGGCGCAGAGAAGCTCGGCTGCACCGTGATTCCGGTGTCCGGCGGCATGACCGAGCGCCAGGTGCAGCTGATCACCGACTTCAAGCCGAAGATCATCATGGTGACGCCGTCGTACATGCTGGCGATCGTCGAGGAGATGCAGAACCAGGGCGTCGATCCGAAGGCATGCTCGCTGAAGATCGGGATCTTCGGCGCCGAGCCGTGGACTGCGGCGATGCGCTCGGCAATCGAGACGCAAGACGTCGCTCGATGCGATCGACATTTACGGGCTGTCGGAAATCATCGGGCCCGGCGTTGCGCAGGAATGCATTGAGACAAAAGATGGTCTGACGGTCTGGGAGGATCATTTTTATCCGGAGATCATCGATCCCGACAGTGGCGAGGTATTGCCGGAGGGAGAAAAAGGCGAGCTGGTCTTCACGTCGCTTGACGAAGGAAGCGCTGCCGATGATTCGCTATCGAACGCGCGATCTGACGCGGCTGCTTCCGCCATCAGCCGCCACATCGCGCAGCATGCGGCGCATCGAGAAGATCACCGGCCGCTCGGACGACATGCTGATCATTCGCGGCGTCAATCTGTTCCCGACGCAGATCGAAGAGCTGATCCTGAAGCAGCCGGAGCTCGAGCCGCACTACACGCTCGAAGTTACGCGGCCCGCGACATCTCGACGAGTTGACGGTGCATGTCGAAATGGGATCGCAACTGGCGAGCGGCAGCCGGGATGCGCGCCGTGTCGCTGCGCAAAAGCTCGAGCATGCGATCAAGGCCTATGTCGGGTTGTCGGCGAGCGCGCAGCTCGCTATGCCGATGGCGATCGAGCGCTCGATGGGCAAGGCCAAGCGCATCGTCGATCGACGCTCGGATAAGTAAGGGAGTAACTATGTACACGCAAGCGATGGATGTTCCGTCAGGGGACCGCGATCGAGGCGCCGGTGATGAGCAAATGATGAGCAATATGAGGCCGAGTTCGAAGCCAAACTCGCGCGCGGAGACTTCATCGAGCCGAAGGATTGGATGCCTGAGCGATATCGGAAGACATTGATCCGTCAGATCAGCCAGCATGCGCATTCCGAGATCGTCGGCATGCTGCCCGAAGGCGGCTGGATCACCCGCGCGCCCGACGCTCGAGCGCAAGTGCATTCTGCTGGCCAAGGTGCAGGACGAAGCGGGCCACGGCATGTATCTGTACTCGGCGGCAGAAACGCTCGGCGTGTCGCGCGACGAGTTGATTGAAGCGTTGCACACCGGCAAGGCGAAGTACTCGTCGATCTTCAATTACCCGACGAAGACGTGGGCTGATATCGGCGTCGTCGGCTGGCTGGTCGACGGCGCGGCGATCATGAATCAGATTCCGTTGACGCGCTGCTCGTACGGGCCGTACGCGCGCGCAATGATTCGTGTCTGCAAGGAAGAGTCGTTTCATCAGCGACAGGGCTACGACCTGCTGTTGACGCTGATGAAGGGCTCCGAGGATCAGCGCGCGATGGTGCAGGATGCCGTCAACCGCTGGTGGTGGCCGTCGCTGATGATGTTCGGCCCGCACGACAGCGAATCGACCAACAGCGGCGATTCGATGAAATGGGGCATCAAGCGCATCAGCAACGACGAGCTGCGGCAGAAGTTCGTCGATGCGACCGTGCCGCAGGCGCAGCTGCTCGGCGTCACGCTGCCCGATCCTGATCTGAAGTTCGACGCGGGCGACGGGTCACTGGACCTTCGGCCCGATCGACTGGAATGAATTCTGGAACGTCGTCAACGGCAAAGGCGAGTGCAACGAGGAACGCCTGGCCGACCGCGTCAAGGCATGGGAAGACGGCGCATGGGTGCGCGAAGCGGCACTGGCACACGCGCAGAAAAAGCGCCGTCGCGATTGCGTGGCCGCATAGAAATAAAAATGGATCGCAAAGAGTGGCCTTTGTGGGAAGTCTTCATTCGCAGCCGCAACGGGCTGGATCACAAGCACTGCGGCAGCGTGCATGCAGCTGATCCTGCGATGGCGCTGAAGAATGCGCGCGACGTGTTCACGCGGCGCATGGAAGGCGTCAGCGTGTGGGTCGTGCGCGCCGACGACATCGTCGCGAGCGATCCGGATGCCAAGCCGGAAATGTTCGATCCGGCCGAAGACAAGATCTACCGCCATCCGACGTTCTATACGTTGCCGGATGAAGTCAATCACATGTGATGGGCGAACATGAACTTCTGTCGCACAAGTCGAAGCACGACTTGAGTACGTGCTGCGCATTGCCGATTCCTGGTTGATTCTCGGTCACCGGCTCTCCGAGTGGTGCGGTCACGGTCCGGTGATCGAGGAAGACATCGCGCTGACCAATATCGCGCTCGATCTGATCGGACAGGCGCGTTCGCTGTATGCACGCGCCGGCGTGCTTGAGGGTAAGGGCCGCAGCGAAGATGAGTTCGCATTTCAGCGGAACGAAAACGAATTCCGCAACGTGACGATGGCCGAGCTGCCGAATGGCGACTACGGTTTCACGATCATGCGCAATTTTCTTTTCACTCGCGTTTCAGCGCGAGCTATGGGCGGCGCTGCAAGCGTCGCTGACCCGAGCTCTCCGAGATTGCAGCGCAAGAGCCTGAAAGAAACCCGCTATCACGTTCAACACGCATCGGATTGGGTGATCAGACTGGGTGACGGTACCGATGAATCGCATGCAGCGAATGCAACGCGCACTCGACACGCTGTGGCCCTATACGGCGGAGTTTTTCAGCGCCTCGCCATCGATGGTGCCGATGTCGGCCCGGCCTGGTCGACGCTCGAGCGGCGGTGGTCGTCCGTCGTCCGTCCGGTGCTGGACGTTGCGACGTTGCACGTTCCTGAGCGCCACTGCGTTTCTATCGCACGGCAAAGAAGGAGTGCATAGCGAGCACCTGAAGCCGTTGCTCGCCGAGATGCAATACCTGCAGCGCGCCTATCCGAACTGCGACTGGTGATGACACCGAGATATCACACACTGCGGATTGCTGAGGTTCGCCCGGAGACGCCGGAGTGCATCAGCGTGAAGTTCGACCTGCCGCCTGAACTCGCGCCCGAGTATCGGTTTGTGCAAGGGCAGCACATCGGTTTGCGCGCGACGCTCGACGGTGAGGAGTTGCGCCGCTCGTATTCGATCTGTTCCGGGCATCGACGATGGCGAGATTCGGGTCGCGATCAAGAAAGTGGGTGGCGGGAAGTTCTCGCGCTGGGCCAATGAGGCGTTGAGAGCGGGCGATCAGATCGACGTGATGACGCCCGAAGGCCGCTTCTTCACCCCGCTCGATGCTGCCAAAGCCAAGCATTACGCGGCGTTTGTCGCCGGCAGCGGGATCACGCCGGTGTTATCGCTGATTCGTACGACGCTCGCGCGCGAACCGAAGTCGCGTTTCACGCTGGTCTACGGCAATCGGCGGCAGTCATCAGTGATGTTTCACGAGGCACTGGAAGACCTGAAGGATCGCTATCTGACGCGCTTTCGTCTGTTACAACGTTTTCTCGCGCGAAGCGCAGGAAGTCGAGCTGTTCAACGGCCGGATCGATGCCGCCAAGGTCAAGCAGTTCCTCGATTCATTGGTACCGCCAGACACGATCGACGAGGCGTTCGTCTGCGGCCCGCTGACGATGATCGACGAGGTCGAGGATGCACTGATCGCTGCCGGAGTGCCTCGCAGCATGTGCACGTCGAGCGGTTTGGAATTCCGACCGAACACGCGCAGACGATCGATGACGCTGAAGCAGCGCAGTCACACATTGAGCTGATCGTCGATGGCGTGCGTCGCGAAGTGGACTTCATACCAGGACAGCACTCGATTCTTGATGCAGGACGCGAGGCGGGAATCGATCTGCCGTTTTCATGCAAGGGCGGAATGTGCAGCACGTGCCGCGCCAAGGTGCTCGATGGGCAGGTAAGGATGGCGAAGAACTACGCGCTCGAGCCGCACGAAGTTGCAGAAGGGTTTGTGCTGACGTGCCAGTCGTATCCGCTGACCGAGCGTGTCGTGATTTCGTACGACGCGAGATAGTCCCGATGGCGAGAACGAAAGCCGCCGGGTTCGACAAGCAGCGCGCAGCGATACGCGACGCGGCGGCGCGTGAGTTTGCCGACAAGGGTTACGCTGCCGCGACGATCGCCGATATCGCTCGAGCGTGCGGCGTGTCGAAGGCGCTGATGTATCACTACTACCGCGACAAGGAGCACCTGCTGGCTGATATCGCCGAAAGCTACATCGAGCGGCTGCAGGCGATCATCGATCAGGTGCGTGCCGAGTCGTTGCCGCCCGCCGGCGCATCTTGCGGCGTCTGATCGAGCTGTTCATGGCCGAGTACGAACACTCTGCGGCGCGCCATCGGGTGCTGGTGCAGGACGTCAAGTATCTGCAGCGCTTACATCGCTCGCGCGTGCTTGCGAAGGAGCGGAAGGTCGTGCTCGGCTTTGCCGATGTCGTCTTGCAGCTTGCGCCGCAGACTGCTCGCAGCGAGCTGATCAAACCGCTGACGATGATCCTGTTCGGAATGATCAATTGGACGTTTACCTGGCTGAAGGATCGAGGTCCGCTGACCTACGCAGACATGGCGCCGATCGTGACCGATCTGTTTCTCGGCGGCATCGCGCGCGTGCGTGCTCCGACTAAGCCGATCGTGCGAGCATCGCGCGCGGTACGCGTCGAACTCACCGATGAGGGCAACGGCATGAACGAGGTCTATCTGTGCGACGGCGTGCGCACGCCGTTCGGCCGTTACGGCGGTGCGCTGTCGAGCGTCAGAGTCGACGATCTGGCATCGTTGCCGTTGAAGGCATTGGTCGAACGCAATGCAAACGTCGATTGGGCGGCGCTCGATGACGTGTACTACGGCTGCGCCAACCAGGCCGGCGAGGACAATCGAAACGTCGCGCGAATGGCGGTGTTGCTGGCCGGTCTGCCGGCTGACGTTCCAGCGGCGACTATCAACCGGCTGTGCGGTTCGAGCATGGACGCAGTTGGAATTTGTGCCCGCGCGATTCGTGCAGGGGAAGCCGAGCTGATGATTGCCGGCGGCGTCGAAGGAATGTCGCGCGCGCCGTTTGTGATGCCGAAAGCCGACTCGGCGTTCTCGCGCAGCAATGCGGTGTTCGACACCACGCTCGGCTGGCGTTTCGTCAACAAGCAGATGAAGACGCAGTACGGGATCGACTCAATGCCGGAAACGGCGGAGAACGTCGCGGCTGATTTCGGCGTCGCGCGTGAGGATCAGGATGCATTCGCGTTGCGATCGCAGCAGCGCTATTCAGCGGCGCGTGCGCGTGGCTATTTCCGCGACGAAATGATTCGCTGTGACGGTTCCCGGCAAGAAAGGCGAAACAGTCGTCAGATCAGGATGAGCATCCGCGCGAGACAACGCTCGACGCTCTCGCGAAGCTGAAAGGCGTAGTCACGCCCGAAGGGTACGGTGACGGCAGGCAACGCGTCTGGAATCAACGACGGCGCGGTTGCGCTGTTGATTGCGAGCAAGCGGCGGTCAGCAAGTACGGATTGAATCCGATAGCACGGCTGCGTGGAGTCGCAACTGCGGGTGTGCCGCCGCGCATCATGGGCATCGGCCCGGCGCCAGCGACGCAAAAGCTGCTCGATCGTCACAAGCTGAAGATTGTCGGACATCGATGTGATCGAGTTGAACGAGGCGTTTGCCGCGCAGGCGCTCGCAGTCACGCGGCAACTGGGTTGCCGGACGATGCCGCGCACGTGAACCCGAACGGCGGTGCGATCGCGCTCGGGCATCCGCTCGGTGCTTCGGGCGCGCGGCTCGTGCTGACCGCGGCGCGCCAACTCAAGCAAACGGGCGGCCGCTACGCGATGGCAACGATGTGTATCGGAGTGGGGCAGGGTATCGCCCTGCTTGTTGAAAAGGTCTGAGTTTGCTTAGATGCGTTGCTTAGATATGTGGCATTGATTCGATAACAGAGGAGACAAATGAAATTCACCATTAGATTGATCGCTGCGCTATGCTGCGCGTGCTCGGTACGAGCATCGCGGTTGCGCAGGACATCAAGGTCGGCGTAACGCTGTCCGCCACCGGGCCGGCAGCATCGCTCGGTATTCCGGAGCGCAACACGTTTCCGCTGTTGCCGCAAACGATCGGCGGAAAGAAGGTCAGCTACATCGTGCTCGACGACGCATCGGACACGACGACCGCGGTGCGCAACGCGCGCAAGTTGATCAGCGAAGACAAGGTCGATGTGCTGGTGGGCTCTACGGTGACGCCGAACTCGCTCGCAATGATTGACGTTGCCGCCGAAAGCGAAACGCCGATGATCTCGATGGCGGCGTCGAGCCGCATCGTTGATCCGGTCGACGCCAAGCGACGCTGGGTTTTCAAGACGCCGCAGAACGATCAGCAGATGGCGCTGGTCATCGTCGCTCACATGCTGAGCCAGGGAATCAAGACGGTAGGGTTCATCGGATTTGCGGACGCCTACGGTGAAGGCTGGTGGAACGAGTTTTCGAAGATCGCCGAGACGCGCGGCTTGAAGGTCGTCGGCAACGAGCGCTATCAGCGAGCCGATACGTCGGTGACAGGACAGGTGCTCAAGCTGGTCAGCGCCAAGCCGGACGCGATTCTGATTGCAGGCTCTGGAACACCGGCGGCATTGCCGCAAAAGACCCTGAAGGAGCGCGGCTACGCCGGCAAGATTTATCAGACACACGGTGTGGCGAACAATGACTTCCTTCGTGTCTGCGGCAAGGATTGCGAAGGCACATATCTGCCCGCCGGCCCGGTGCTGGTCACCGAACAATTGCCGAACGATCATCCGGTGAAGAAGAGCGCGATGGCATACGTGACCGCGTACGAAGGCGCGCAGGGCAAGGGCAGCGTGTCGACGTTCGGCGCGCATGCATGGGACGTTGGCGTTCTGTTGCAGCAGGCGATTCCGGTTGCTTTAAAGAAGGGACAACCGGGCACCAAGGAGTTTCGTGTCGCGCTGCGCGATGCGCTTGAAGGCGTCAAGAACGCCGCGGGCGCACACGGCATCTTCAACATGAGCGCCAGCGATCATCTGGGTCTGGACCAGCGCGCCGCGGTGATGATTCAGATTGTCGATGGCAAATGGGTGATGCAGAAGTAGAAGTCGACTTGGCCGGACATTGATGAGGCCGCGACACCGTCGCGGCTTTTTTTCATGAATCTCGACATCGCGCTGCTGCTTGCACAAGACGGCATTACCAACGGTGCGATCTATGCGTTGCTGGCGCTTGCGCTGGTCCTCGCGTTTTCGGTGACGCGTGTCATCTTCATTCCGCAAGGCGAGTTCGTTGCGTATGGCGCGTTGACGCTGGTGGCGTTGCAGGCGGGCAGGCTGCCAGGAACCGTGATCTTGCTGATGATCGCCGGTGGTCTGGTGGCGTGCGCGGAATTGGTGACCGCGGCTCGCGCGAGACGCTGGCGGGGACGTGCCTTCCGTGCTCGCGCTGGAACGTGGGATATCCGTTGGCGTTATTCGTCCTGCTGAGGCTGGTTCCGATGCAAGGCTTGCCGATGACAGCGCAGATCGCGCTGGCGCTGGCGATCATCGTGCCGATGGGGCCGATGGTGTATCGCCTCGCCTATCAACCATTGGCGGAAGCATCGGTGTTGATGCTGCTGATCGTTTCGGTCGCGGTGCATGTAGTGATGGTCGGGCTGGGGTTGCTGGTTTTCGGCGCCGAGGGCTCGCGTACCCCCGCATTTTCGGACGGCACCGTGACGCTTGGCACGTTGACTGCAAGCGCGCAGTCGTTATGGGTGATCGGTTGCTCGTTGCTGTTGATCGTCACGTTCAGCGTGCTGTTCGATCGTACCGTGTATGGCAAAGCACTGCGGGCGACCGCAATTAATCGCCTCGGCGCGCGGTTGATGGGCATTCCGACCGAGTTCGCGGGCAAGCTGTCGTTCTTTCTGTGCGCGCTGATCGGCGCTGTGTCCGGCATCCTGATCGCGCCGATCACGACGATCTACTACGACACCGGCTTTTTGATCGGACTCAAGGGATTCGTCGCAGCGATCATCGGCGGGCTTGCGAGTTACCCGATCGCAGCAATCGGCGCTCTGCTGGTGGGTCTGATCGAATCGTTTTCATCGTTCTGGGCCAGTGCGTACAAGGAAGTGATCGTCTTCACGCTGATCATTCCGGTGCTGCTATGGCGCTCGCTGCGCACGCATCACGTTGAAGACGACGAATGAGGCTCGCATCAAATCGAGCTTGTTTGTCGCCGCGCTGGTGCTCGGGCTGCTGGCTGCGCCGCTGGTGCTCTCCGAGTTTTCAATCACGCTGCTCAATTACATTGGGCTCGCTTCACTGGTTGTACTTGGGCTGGTGCTGCTGACGGGAGTCAGTGGACTGACTTCTTTCGGGCAGGCGGCGTTCGTGGGTCTGGGCGCATACACGACGGCGGTGCTCACAACGTCGACCTCGTTGCCGAGCGCGCTCGCGTGGCTTGGCGCGTCGCCTTGGCTCGCGCTGGTTGCTGGGCTATTGCTGACGATTGCAGTCGCGGCGGCGCTGGGTTTGATCACGCTGCGGTTATCAGGACACTATCTGCCACTCGGGACCATCGCCTGGGGAATCAGTCTGTATTTTCTGTTCGGCACATCGGAGACCCTTGGCGGACACACCGGGCGCGGCGGGATTGCCCGCGATCTCCATCCTTGGGAGAGTCGCTCGAGTCCGGCCGCGAAATTTTCTATTTGATCTGGGCATTCCTGCTCGCAGCGTTGCTGACGACGCGCAACTTGCTGGACTCACGTGAAGGACGTGCGATCCGCGCGCTGAAGGGTGGGCGCGTGATGGCCGAGTCGATGGGTGTGAATACGTGGGCTTCGCGCATGGTTGTGTTCGTGCTCGCGGCGATGATGGCGTGCGCATCGGGATGGCTATATGCGCACATGCAGCGCTTTGTGAATCCGACGCCGTTTTCTCTGCATGCGGGCATCGAGTATCTATTCATGGCGGTGGTCGGCGGTGCGAGCTTCGTGTGGGGCGCTGTCCTCGGATCTTCGGTGATCACGATTTCGAATCAGTGGCTGCGTGACTGGCTTCCGCAGATCGTCGGCCAGGCAGGAAACTACGAGACGATCGTGTTCGGTGTGCTGATGATCGTAATCCTGCAGCGCGCACCGGACGGACTGTGGCCGGCGTTGGTGCGTGCGGTCACTGGAGGCATTGGTTCGCGCGAAGCGGGCAGGACTGTCGAGCGTCAGCCTTCGTTGGTGCGCAACACCCCCGAGCGCAAGGACGTGATGCTGCTTGACGTGCAGGGCGTGACGAAACGGTTCGGGGGTCTCGTCGCGGTCGATCAGATGACGCTGAACGCACGCGCCGGCGAAATCGTGGCGTTAATCGGCCCTAACGGCGCAGGCAAGAGCACCGTTTTTAACGTCATCTCCGGCGTGCTCGATCGCAACATCCGGCGCGATCTCGTTTCGTGGTCGCAACATTGCTGGCGTTGCTTCGCGCGACATCGCAAAAATGGGCTTGAGCCGTACATTCCAGCACGTACGGCTGTTGGCCCAGATGAGTGTCATCGACAACGTCGCGATCGGGGCGCATCGGCGCGAATATCCGGGTCTGGTCGCAGGTGTCATCGCGGGTGCATGGCGGCTCGATCGAAACCACGAATCGAAGCTGCTGGCAGAGGCCGCGCGGCAAATCGAACGTGTCGGACTTTCGGAGCACATGTTCGATGCGGCCGGGTCGCTGCCGTTGGGCAAGCAGCGCACGCTTGAAATTGCGCGTGCGCTCGCGTCGGACCCCGCCCTGTTGTTGCTTGACGAACCGGCTGCCGGTCTGCGCTATCTCGAGAAGCGATCGTTGGCGGAGCTGCTGCGGAAATTGCGCGACGAAGGGCTCGGCATCCTGCTTGTTGAGCACGACATGGACTTTGTGATGGGCCTCGCGGATCGCGTTTACGTGATGGACTTTGGCCAGAAGATCGCCGAAGGCACGCCGATCGAAGTGCAGCGCGATCCGCGCGTTATCGAGGCGTATCTCGGCGGCGTCGATGAGCGGGACGCCGCATGACAACAGAGCGCATCTTGGAAGTGAAGGATTTATCAGTTGCGTACGGCAAGGTTGCTGTAATTGCCAACGCAAACTTGGTCGTTGGCCAAGGTCAGATCGTGACGGTGATTGGACCCAATGGCGCTGGCAAGACGACTTTGCTTGCAGCCATTATGGGTGCGCTGCCTGTCACAGGTACGCGCTCGCGGATCGATCGAGTTTGCGTCAGAGGCATTCAGCGCTGCCGACGCGTCGATCGAGCGCATGGTGGCGCGCGGTATGACGCTAGTGCCCGAGCGCCGCGAACTGTTCGGTGAAATGAGCGTGGCAGACAACCTGCTTTTAGGTGCATTCCAGCGCTACCGCTCGGGCCAGCGTGACCACACGCATACGATGAATGAAGTGTTCGCACTCTTCCCGCGCCTGCGCGATCGACGCAAGCAGCTGGCCGGCACCTTGTCCGGTGGCGAGCGTCAGATGCTCGCGGTCGGCCGCGCGCTGATGGCGAAGCCCAAGTTGCTGATGCTCGATGAGCCATCACTTGGCCTGGCGCCGCTGATCGTGCGCGAGATCTTTCACATCATTGTCGAGCTGAAGCGGCGCGGAGTATCGATCCTGTTGGTTGAACAAAATGCGCGCGCAGCGCTGCAGACCGCTGACTATGCGTATGTGCTCGAAACCGGCGAGGTCACCCTGGAAGGGCCTGCGCGCGACCTCGCGAACGATCCGCGCGTTGTCGAGAGTTATCTCGGACTCGGTGGTCGCGTCTCCGCATAGAGCCCGCCGCGCCGCGTACACGGCAGCGTCAAGTACGCTCAGGCGCGGTCGTGACACTGGAGTAGAGTTGCTACGTTCGACGATGGCAGCGGAGGAGAGCCTGATGAGACGCGACTTCACCCCGTCCCTTGGTTTATGTGTTCTTTTCCTGGCGCCCTCGCGGGAGCACAAATTCTGAAGTGCATCGACGCTGAAAAAAACGTGACTTATTCCGATGTACCTTGTCAGCGCACCGAAAAGATGGCTGTCGTCGACACGCGGGCCAGCTCGAATGTCATGGATCTCAGTTCCATCAGAGCGCAAAAAGGCCGCCTTTTCGCGCCTGTGGCAGCAGCGCCGGTCTATTCCGCGCCGCCTGCCCCGCCGCCACCCGCACCGGCACCATTCACGGTGGATCGCTCGGTGAAGCCCGCGGTCAGCTACTAGCGCTGTCTTTGCGGTGCAATGAAATAAGAAGTCACGTTCGAGTCGCAGCGGTTTCTCCACTGCCACTGTCTACGGTGCAGGAAGCGATGCTCCTGAGCCGTCTTATGTAAGCCGGTCAATTGCAGCGCACCGGTGTGCATGACTTCTAGTCATGCTGGCGAGTTTCCGGTGCGGTTGCCGAGTGCGATATCGACCATCATCTCGCTCGCGACCGGCTCGAGCCGGCGACGCAGCTCGTCGGAAGCGAGTGTGTTGGGCACGAGCAGGTGCGCGGCGACCTTGAAGGTCCTCGGTGCGCTCGGGGTGGTGCCGACGATCTCGGTGTGGATGTGCTCGATGCTGACGCCTGCCTCAGCGAGGATGCGTGTCAGGTTGCTGACGATGCCCACGCGATCGTCGCCGACCAGCTCGAGCTCGACGCCATGCAGCCCGGCCGGAACCTGTGCCGAGTCGCTCTTGGCGATCACGAGCTTTAATCCCGACGCCTCGAGGCCGCGCAGCGACTCGGCGAACGCATCGGCGTTCTCGCGCGGCGCCTCGAAGTGCACCATGCCGGCGAACTCGCCGGCAAGCCGCGACAGGCGACTCGCCGCCCAGTTCACGCCGAAGCGCTGCGCCCGATCCGACAGCAGGCGCACGATGCCGGGTCGGTCGGGCCCCATCACCGTGACGACCAGTGATGTCGTCGTTGCCGGCGCATCGTCCTTCAGCACGACGGCGCGACGGATCATCGGTGCGCGCGTCGCGAAGCGGGCGTCTTGCTGCTTTGCCGGCAGCGTGCCGTGGTCGCGCGCGTGGCGCACGACCCGGCCGAGCAGCTCGAGCCCCATCGGCGCGAGCGCGCGCTCCCACAACTCGCGCGCCGATTCGCCGCGGACGACGAAGCACCAGTCCTGCGCCGCGATCGCGCCGGCGTCCCAGCCGTCAGCCAGGTGATACACCGAGCCGCCGGCGATCGGGTCGCCTTCGAGAATCGTCCACTCGATCGCGGCGATGCCGCGATGTCGCGGCAGCAGCGACGGGTGATAACCGACTCCGCCGAGACGTGACCGCGCCAGCGCCTCGGGGCTGACGCGCGCGTGCGTGTGCGCGGCGACGATCAGGTCGGTGCCGTCGGGAATGGCATTGCCGGGCACCAGCTTCGCGTTCTCCAGCACATGCACCGGCAGTCCCGCGGCGTTTGCGGCGAGGGCGAGGCGGTCGTCTGCCGCCGGAACGATCACGCAGACGAACTCGATGCCCGCCTCGCGACGCAGCGCCTCGAGCACGCTCGCGCCGAAGTAGCGGGATCCCGCCAGAACACATTTCATTAGGAACTCCTGTTGTCGCAACGTTATTGTCCGCGGCACGGAGTGGCGGAAGCATACCTATACGTGATACTGGCACTTATCGGGCGCAGTTGTGAAGCAGATGAACGATTGCATCGATATCGACCACTACGAGCGCGGTGAGATCAACATCGGCGACACCGCCCTCGATTTCCCGAGCGATCGCGAGGTCGCCCGCCAGGAACGGATGCAGCGCGAAGGCTAGAGGTTCGCCACGGTCGCGCCACAGCGAGTCACGCTCGCGAAATTGGTCAGTTCTTCACCGACGGCTTTGCCGATCGTTCAGTGACCAACTTGCGTACAGGAGGTGTCAGATCGACAGGTGCCGCTGACGGTTCAGTCAGCGAGAGGCCGATGGTCTTGCGCCGGCTTACTGCGATTTGATCGTCGTCGGTTGGGACTGCCAGGGAGTACGACACGACGTACATTGGTGCGACAACCGCCGTGCGCTTGTTTTCCGGCATGACATACATCTCGCGTGCCCAGGCGATCCTTGTGTTCGCGCGCGCGGCGACCTCGCGCTCGAAGCGGGCCCTTAGGTCTTCGGTTCCAACTTGCCGCTTTGCCCACCGGCCCTTGCCACTAGGTTCATCGAGATCACCTTCGACGCGCGACGCAATGGATACGCCACCCAGGCGTAGTGAGGACACGCGACCGGATACATGCACTCCAATCCGTACCCCCGAGTTGGCGACTTCGATACCGTTCAAGACACGGCGCACCGTAATGCGGTATTCGATCCGCTTTCTTTCCTCAGTGGTCGAACCGTCCACAGGTCCCCTTCCGACCCAGGTCGAAGCGACGTCCGGATTGTCCCATCGGAATTGCCGCGCATCCACAAGCTTTCGGCGCGCGAGTTCATCGAACGCGCGCCGCGCCCGCTTTACGGCCTCGTCCTGAGAAACTTCGTCCTTCGGAGACGTGCTGTGCATCAGTTCCACATTGACGATGCGCAGCTCGTCGTAATCGACCAAATACGTCACGTCGAGCGACGGCACCTCGGGAATGCTCAGCTGTAGCCGGCTGCCACCTGCCTTCCTCGCAGTGATTCTCGGAACCGATAGCTTTTCGCCAGTAAAGACCTCCGTGGCGGCTCTCGCACGCGAAGTGATGGCGCCAGACTCTCGCTTGGTCCAGGTCATTTCGAAGCTACCGAGGCGATCTGTGGATGCCTGCGTGACAGCTTGAGCCAACGCGGAGCTACCCCAGGTCAACGCAACGCTCGTGGCGAGCGCAATCGTGCAAAGTCGCTTCATTGTCTTTTCCTTCGGCAGTTCAGTCATCTCAGCAGCCGCTTTGTCCATGGTCGTACATGATCCAGCAGAACCACGTGTGCGGCTCTGGTGCCGTGGATCGCAGATTGCCGTTTCGGAGCTTTGCGGTGTCGCGAACCCAGTCACAGTGCGAAGAATCAAGGCCAAAGGTAAGCGCGATTGGCGAGTTATCACCGGTGAACCAGCCGGGGCGATCTTCCATCTCATCAATCCAGGCGTTGGCGTTGGTCTTGCTGTCGGTTTCCTCGAAGAAGTCGCGGGGCTGATCGTCCTTGACAGAGGGCGAGTTGTGATAGCCGAAGGTCTGTCGGATCTGGTTGTTGAAGTGGCGATTCAACGAATCGAGGTTCACGGTGCAACTGGTCACGTACATAGCGAAGCCCGCCCGATTGCCGGCCTGAGTTCCTAGCCTTGCCTCGTTTTGGAGCGTCACTGTGCAGCGGTTCAGGCGACGGAATCCAAACTGCAATGACCCGCGGTTGCCATGGCCGGCATATACGCTGAGTAAGAAGTTGTCGCCAAACGAATTGTCGACACCAGAAAGGCCGGCGATCGTCTGCTCCATGAAGTCCTGCGGCCAAGCATTACTGTTGGTCCAGCGCTGACCAGACCAGCCGTTCGAATCCAACGCACTGCGCAGACTCGAAGTGACATCGTTCAGATCAGCGTTCTCGCAGCCGTTACCGGAGAAGTCCGTCGACTCGTCGATGTAATAGGTGCGCTGGCTCCAAGCCGCCGTCGAAACAAGACATAGCAGGGAGACGGACGCCGCGCGCAGCCACCGCCGGCCAAGCGCAGGAAAGATTGAAAACTGATGGAGGCTTGCTTCAAACATGGCCAAGGTCCTCAAGTTAGAGCGCCAACGGCGCGAAACGATAGGTGCGTATGCGCATGTCGCTACTCAGGAACTGGAGTCGCAACACAAATACCAGCGTCACACCGTGGATCCTTCAACGGCGGGCAGTAAAGGCGCTCAATCGCTGGGCAAACAGCGCCCTGCGCAGCACCTTCAACACGGGCCTGAGCCTCGGATCGGACGGCGGTCGAACAACGGCATCCCTTGATCCCGCCCGCGACGACGCATCGGTCGTCAGGGTTGCAGCGCTTGGATGCCGTGATCAGTTGGTCATACTCAGCTAGCGCACGCCCGCTATCACGGTCGTTAGCGCACGATAGTGAGAGGGTCAGCGTGCCCAAGATCATTACTACCGAAGTTCGCACTATTGCGTTCATGTCACCTCGTCGAACAGAAAGTAATCCCATGGACCTGAGGAATGCTATGGAATATTCACACTATTGCTGGAAGCAATCGGGCGATTCTTAATCCGACGCGCCGCTCAGGCTCGCGATCTCGTACGCGCCGCTCGGCAGGCGATGCACCGCGCGCACGGTCGTGGTGTGGCATCCACGGAAGGTGAGTTTCCCGCCTATACACAACAGCGATGCATGAGGGTAACTGCCCGGATTGATCTAGTTTGTGGCACTTCTTACGAACTTCATTGGCCTTTCAAAAAGGCACGCCACCGTTATTCTCTACGGACATCTGACTTAGTCAGCGGCGATCTTGATCGAAATCACAGAGCCTCAGCTAACTGCACGTGGTTGTTCCAGCGACTAACTCGCGCCTTCACAATATTCTCCTTGCAGTCGCTCTCTGCGCGGGCGTGGTGTCAGTTGTTGCCTTGCATCGATACCCGCATTGGAGCCTGGTTCGCCAGCTTGAAGCAGAGCGCTTTAACCGTCTTACGCCTGCTGAAGCTACGAAGACGCTGAACGCGGCGCTCCGGGCCGGTTCCTTGACGTTTCGCTCAACCGCGGACATTGAAACGTGGCTGCAGGAGCGACCAACGGCTTTGCGTGCTCCGACCGCGGATAACCCGCTGATTGCTTACCGCGCCTTAATGCCCACTCTGCATCCAGACTCGCAGGCGTGGCTTCTTGTCGCGGCGCTTCATGTGGTGCCTACGCTGCCCTACCTCGAGCATGGAGCAACTGCTGCGTCGAGACGGCCCGTCCCGGAGCGCATTCGTGGCATTCGGAACGACTACCCTGAAGCCGCCGCAGTGATCACCACTCATCTGCGCGCGCAACCGGTGTTCGCTCATCCGCGCGCCGACTTTGCAATGCTGGCAGAGCTGAACCCGGGAGACATCGCATTGATTGCCGATGCGCAGCGAGCGACGCCTACGCCGTCCGGAGAGATTGCGAAGACGTTGCTGCTGTCGGCGATTGAAGCAAAAGATGAAGCGACACGTGTCGCAATGGTCGAGGCCGGCACGGACATGATGCTGGCCGCTGCAGCCACAGGCACCGCATCGACCGTGTTCGAGCAGTGGTCCAAACGCGAGGCGCCGGTCGTCGCGCTGATTAGACAGCGCCGTTTGAAGCATGCAGAGGCAGAGCAGTGCATCAACTTTGGCCATGCCGGCTTGCCCCCTGCTCCTATAGACGCAGTGTGGACGGGGCGCGTCGCAGAAGGAAAGGATGCGCTCTGCAATTGGTACCGGTCAGGTTACGTCATACCGGGTAAAGAGCTCTTGATTGCCGAGCCGCAGACCACGCTTCAGCTAGTCAGTGGCTTTACAAGGCCAGGTGACGGCTGGCGCCGCGAAGTACTGATCGAAGACTTGTCGCGCGTTCTGGCGCGTGGGTTGCATGAGCAAGCGCCTTCGACGGAGGAATTGCGTTGGTGCGAGCGAAATAAGAATGAGCCGACGGTATGTCTGTGGCTGGCCCATCCGGACGTGACACGCGTGGTGCGAGCGGCGGTGCATGGTCCGAAGGTCAAGATCGGTAAAACCGCCGGTGGCACGACAACGCTCACGTTTGCCGATCCTGCGTTCGCAAAGGCGTGGCGCTCGCGGCCAGCAGCGCGCAAAGTTGCGTTCGGTTCCAAGGACACGCTCTCGAATCTTGCAGCGCTGGCGAAGGAGCTTGGAGCGGACGAATCCTCGGTGCGCGCTGCGCTGAAGCGAGAGCTGCCCTACTTCATCTGCGAACCAGCCTGGGGGACCACTGAGATGTGGGGCGGGCCAACTGATTCCTTCCGTCTGGCGCGCCTGGGCTGTACTTCCCACAGCGGCCGTTGCCACACAACCTGGACGCTTCGCCACGCAATGCCGATGACGCAGAGGCTGCGGCGTGGTTCAAGCAACGCGCCTCTGCTCTGCTACTGGCAGACAGTCGTGGCGTGCGTGTCGTGTGGCTTCCGCAGCGGCCTAGGCACTTCAACGAAGTGACCGATGTTGCCGATCTCGATGGTGATGGTCAACCCGAGATGGTTATCGTCTACAACACGTCGAATCGTTGTGGCCGGAACGGTTGCGGACCGGACGATATGAATGTCGAGATCCTGGAGTTAACGCCGGACGATAACTTTTCGTATCCTGTTTTCAATGTGAAGTAGGAGCGGCTTCGGTGAAATCGCGACAACGACTCGTTATATAACGCGTCCGCCGGTCCGGTCGCTGGCCAACCCGCCAGCGCCTGCATCACTGTAGGCATCATCTATGGCTCACTACTTTTACGGTAGCTGTTTCAAATTTCGGCGATTCGGAGCACCTGGATCGATGGAGCGGCAGCACCTCGCTGACTTGTTGGTGAATCGAAGAATGATGTTCTCCTCTCCGAACGCCTTCAATGACCCATACGACTGCCGGCCAGTTTTCAAGCGAGGTACTAATGCGGCGAAGGATCGAGCTCGCATCGGACGAGCATGGGATGAGGGCCGTAAACGCGCGGGTATGCCAAAACCATCAAAAGGCGAACGCGAACGCCATATAACGCACGTGATGCTTGAGCTGAGCACGCAGGAGGGCGCCGCAGCGCAATTCAAGCCTTTTTTGGATAACCAGACCGGCGTCTTTTGTATGTCCAAGGATTGGTGCCTCCTTACCCAATGGGCCTATTACGCGGATGAAGGTCGAGGACTTTGTCTCGAGTACGA
>CAVQBE010000006.1:0-83634 GCA_963710675.1 uncultured beta proteobacterium
TGGTCTGGCGATACTCGCTTTTGTCCTTGTCCCACACTTCCTTGCGCATGCGAATCGGCAGCGAAATGTGGTCCGAATAATGCGTTATCACCGACCTCAACTTTCCCGCCGCCAGAAACTCGTCTTCACCTTCGCGCAGATGCAGTGTGACGTCAGTGCCAGACTCGGCGCGTTCCGCAGGCTCGATCGTAAATTCGCCACCCCCGTCGCTTTCCCAGCGAATCGCGGCTGAGGCCTCCTGGTCAGCGCGCCGCGAGATAACTGTCACGCGGTCGGCCACGATAAAGCTTGAATAAAAGCCAACGCCGAACTGGCCGATCAACTGCGCATCTTTCTGCTCGATCGCCGGACAGCTGGGCGAAAAACTCGCGCGTGCCGGACTTTCGCGATCGTTCCCAGATGCTCTATCGAAACATCGGTGCGGGACATGCCAATGCCGTTGTCAGACACGGTGATCGTGCGCGCGGCTTTAATCGAAAGCCACGGTGATCCCAAGCTCAGAATGGGCCTTCGAGCAATCGGGGGCTGTGACATTGCTTCGAAACGCAGCTTGTCGCAGGCGTCGGACGCATTGCTGATCAGTTCACGTAAAAAGATTTCCTTGTTGCTGTACAGCGAGTGAATCATCAGCTGCAGCAGCTGTTTAACTTCGGCCTGAAAGCCGAGTGTTTCTTTGCGCGCGGTGTCTTGTGCTTCCATAGCGATTGCAGGTTTGAAAATCGGGGCCGCAATTATCGCCCGGCGACTGAGCTTGCGCGAGCTAGCGCTTGGCCACCGGCAATTCGTCTCCGTTCTTGTCATACGCGGGCGGCACGTAGAAGTTGAGTGTGCGCAGCAGTGCGCGCCCGGTGTTCTTGATCTGATGCTTGTCGCCGCGCTGGATCAGCATCAGAGTGCCTTGCTTCAGCGCATATCGCTTTCCATTTACGAGCGCCGAGCCGGTACCCGAAACCACATAGAGCCATTGATCGGCGCCGCGGTGCTTGTTCTGCGAATCACCCTCGGCGTCTGCCGGCACGATCACCATTTCCGCTGCCTGCGCCCCGCGGCTATTGATCGCCACGCGAAACCCCTTGCCAAACCGCAGTTGCTTACGCTTCATTGGTTTCGTCGTGCTTTGATGAGACGCTGGCGAACAATGTGTTCCATTTAATGTGTTTGCCGGACGGCACCGGGCGCGCCCCGCGAAAGTGCTCGTCCAGCACGTGAAATTGTGAAATTTCGGACAGCGGGGCCCATCGCCAGCCGTGGGGTCGACCGGACCGGCTGCCGCCGCCGACCTGATAGCAGAATAGTCGTGGTTCGCCCGCGATCAACCCGTAGTCATGCGGTTCCATTAGCCGCGCTTCCCCATAGAGAATGAACGCGACAAGTCGGCGCTATTCAATCGCGGTGCGCAGCGACCGGTCCAGATCGGCAGGTGTCATACGGTACGTCATTGCTGAAACGAATTGTCACCAGCCAGACTCGTGCCCGCAGGATCAATCGGTAATTTGCTGCAGCAGATATAGCCGCTGATAAATGCCGCCGTTGATCGCCATCAACTGATCGTGCGTGCCCTGCTCGGCAAGGCGGCCGTGATTCAGCACGAAGATTCGATCGGCGACGCGGATGGTCGACAATCGGTGTGCGATGGCAATGACGGTTGTCTTTCCATGCAGCAGCGACAGCGCCTGCGCGACTTGCCGCTCGGTGTCGCTATCGATGCGCGACGTTGCCTCGTCAAGGAACAGCACCCGCGGGCTACCGGCCAGCGCGCGCGCAACTGCGATCAATTGCTTCTGCCCGGATGACAACCGCGCGCCGCCCTCGCCGAGCGGCGTGTCGTAACCCTGCTCTAGCGCGCTAATGAAAGCATGCGCGTTGGCTGCGCGCGCAGCTGCTTCGATCTGCGCCTGCGGAAGATTGCGTCCCATGTCGATGTTCTCGCGAGCGCTGGCGGCCAGCAGAAATGGCTCCTGAGGAACGAGCCCGACGTCGGCGCGAAAGTGTTCATCGCCGATCGTGGCAAGCGGGATCGCGTCAATCTCCATGCGACCCGCCTGCGGGGCGTAGAAACGCAGCAGCAGCGACAGCAGCGTGGACTTTCCGCTGCCGGTGTGGCCAACGATTCCCACGAAGCTTCCGGCCGGCACATCGATACTCACGTCGTGCAGGACCGGCTGTTGCGGGTCGTAACCGAAGCTGACGTCGATCAGCTGCACATGTCCGCGACTGACGCGCCGCTCGTGCATCACCCGTTGCGTCTCGCCTTCGTCAAGCAGCGAGTTGACACGAGACGCGGCGACCAGCGCCTGTTGCAGCAACGAGAACTGCATCGTGATCGAGATCAGCGGCTCGACGACGCGCGCAACATACGTGATGAATGCGTACAGCAGTCCGATCTCGAGAGCGCCGAACGACTGCGTACCAAATGCTGCGATGATCGCGACAATCAACAAGATGCTCATCATGTCGAGCGCGGGGCGCAGCAACCACGCGTTAGCTCGTACCTCACCCAGCCTGGCGCGGTAATGCTCGCGATTCGTATTCGCGAAACGCGCTGCAAAGCGCCATGCAGCGCCGGTCGCCTGCAGCACGCTCATGCCAGCGATGCTCTCGCCCATCTGAGCGTTGATGTCGCTGCGTAGCTCGCGGGAGCGCATTACCGCATGCGCCGATAACCGCTGATAGCCAAGCACGATCAGCACCGTCGCTGGAACCAGCGTCATCACGATCAGCATCAGGCGCCAGTCAAGCCACGCCATTGCGACGACGGCGCCAACCAACACGGTCACGCCCTGCAGCATTTCGAACAGCACCTGCACGTACAACTGTCGGATCTGCTCGGTATCGTTGGTAATTCGGCTGACCAGCTGGCCGGTGATTGCCCTGTCGAAGAACGCCATCGGCAGGCGTAGGACGTGGTTGTAAACGTTCTCTCGCAGACGGCGCACGGAGCGCATCGCAACCCCTGCGAGTCGAACCAGCTGAAAGTAACGCAGCCCACTCGCCGCGGACCCGCAGACCACGATGCCGCCAACTAGCAGCGCAACTGGCCACCATTCAAACCGGCGTGGTAGCAGATATTCATCGATGAACAGCTTGCCGAAAATGGGCCCGAGCGCTTCGAGTCCGCCTGCAGCCAGCAGCAGCAAACTCGCAAGCGCAAGCTGTTTGCGATCGGGCCGCGCGGCCCGCCAGAGAAGGGCAAATGCCTGGCGGCGGTCATCGCGACGTGCCGGCCTTAGCTCCGACTGGTCGATCGATAGCTCAGCAGGCGTCGCCATTACGCGCTCTCCAGGCTGGCTTCCAGCTGCTGGTAGCGCCACTGCGCCGCGTACCAGCCGTTGATATTCAGCAGTTGTTCATGCGAACCGCGCTCGACGATTCGTCCGGCTTTCAGCACGAGAATCACGTCGGCATTGGCGACCGCAGACAGCCGATGGCTAACGATGATTGCCGTACGTCGGGCTGCTCCACTTAGTTCGCCGCGCAGGTGCGCAAGAATCTGCGTTTCGGTGCCGGTGTCGACCGCGGATAACGCATCGTCGAGCAGCAGCAGTGGCTTTTCCGTTAACAGTGCGCGCGCAATGGCGACTCTTTGCCGCTGCCCGCCGGACAGCGTGATTCCACGCTCCCCCACCATCGTCTCGTAGCCGTGTGGAAAGCGTGCGATGTCATCGTGGAGCGCCGCGAGCTGCGCTGCACGTTCGATCTCAGTACGTGACGCGTCACTGCGTGCAAGCGCAATGTTTTCGGCAAGCGTTGCCGAAAACAAGAAGGCCTCCTGCGGCACCCAGCTGATCGCACCGCGAAGCGCATTCAATGTGTAATCGTCGATCCCGTGGCCACTCCAGACAATGCGGCCCTGATCCGGCGCGTAGTGACGCAGCAACAACACGAGCAGCGTTGACTTGCCGGATCCGGTCGGCCCGACGATTCCGAGCGTTTGGCCTGCGCCCAACTCGAACGTCACATCTTCGATTGCAGGCAGGGCATCTGATCGATAGCGAAACGTGACACCCTCAAAGCGCAGCGCGCCAGGCGCCAAGTTAGACAGCGTGCCATGGTCAGCAACGGACAACGGCTCAGACAATGTCGGCTGCAGCCGACTCCACCCGGCCTTGCCGCGCTCGAGCAGCGATAGCACCCAGCCTGCAGCAAACATCGGCCAGATCAACTGCGACAGATACATCGCAAAGCTGGTCAGCTCACCTACCGTCAGTTGCTGCTGCCACACGAGCCAACCGCCGACACCCAGCGTTAGTGCAGTCGCCGCCGTCAGCGTAAAACCGACCGCCGGCTCGTACGCTGCCTCCCATTTGAGAGCTCTCAGGTTCGCGGCAGCTGCCGCGGCGGTGCGCTGCGAAAAATCGCGAGCAGCATGACCCTCGAGGCCCAGCGCGCGCAACGTACGCACGCCGGCGATGGTTTCCTGCACATGGTCGTTCAGGTTTGAAAAACGATCGAGCGACTCGCGCCACGCGCTGTGCACGCGGCGCGAAATAAACCAGAACGCAATGGCCATCAGCGGAAATGGGAGCAGCGCAATCAGCGCCAGCCGCCAATCGATGCCTAACGCCATCATCGCGATCACCAGGATCAACGTCAGCGTGCCGTCGAAGCCCGCCAGGAATGCCTCGCCAGCAGCCATCTCGATCGAGTCGACATCGTTGGTCGCTCGGGCCATCAAATCGCCAGTCCGGCTGCGATTGAAGAAGGGCGGACCTTGAAGTGTGAGCCGGTCATACAGGCGGGTGCGAAGCTCGACACCAAGCTGATACGCGGCTGAAAAGAGCTGGAGGCGCCAACCCACGCGCAACAGGTAAATCACCAGCCCCATGATCACCAGCGTAACCAGCTCTCTGACCAGTGCAGTTCCTTGCAGTGTGCCGGCCACCAGTCCATCCACCGCCTGCCCGACGACGCGCGGGACCCATACGGTCAGCACCGCGATGCCGATCAGCATCAGCGCCGACGCGATATACGCGCGCCAATGACGCACGACAAACGCGCCGATCAAGTGATACAGGGATTGAGACACAAGTTGATGAATTTCTGCGGACGGTGATTGTAGGCGGGCATAGCCAACCACGTTCCGCTAGAGTCGCGCAATGAAAGACTTTCGCTTCTATACATGCGACGTCTTTACTGATCGCATATTCGGCGGCAATCAGCTCGCCGTGCTGACCGATGCGAGCGGGCTCGATGACGCGACGATGCAGTCTATTGCGCGCGAATTCAATTTCGCCGAGACGACCTTCGTGACTCCACCGGCAGATGCGCGCCATACGGCGCGCGTGCGCATCTTCACACCGGGCAGGGAGATGCCATTCGCAGGACATCCGACGGTAGGAACGGCTTTTGTTCTGGCCTCGATAGCCACTGGCGAGCCAGCGAGCGAGCTGGTGCTGGAGGAGAACGTCGGCCCTGTACCGGTGCGAATCGATCGTGAGGGCGGCCGAGTCTCGCGCTGTACGTTTACAGCACCGCGAGCCCCGGAACGCATTGAAGCCGATGTGCCTTCGCGTGCGGATTTGGCGGAACTGGTCGGCCTTGCTGCCGACGAGATAGGCGTGGCAGAGGTGTGGTCGTGCGGGCTTCCATTCCTGATCGTCCCCGTTGATTCGCCCCGCTCGCTGATGCGCGCGCAGCTCGATCTCGCATGCTGGCGCCGGCTGCTGTCGAATTTCGTGGCGCTCGAGGTGTATCCGGTGACTCAGATCGACGATTCAACAGTGCGCGTGCGAATGTTCGCGCCTGCGGCCGGCGTCAACGAAGACGCTGCAACAGGTTCCGCGGCGGCGGCGCTCGCGGGGTGGCTGGTACGGCGCACGCCGGAGCCATCGGCAACGCGGTGCTGGACCGTGCTGCAGGGTGAATCCGTGGGGCGCCCAAGCCGCATCGAAGTCGAAGCCGACGTTCTCGATGGCGTAGTACAAGCCGTCCGTGTCGGCGGCGCTTCGGTAATGGTCAGCGACGGCGTGCTGAAACTGTAGCCGCCCTATAACACCGCGCGTCCGATCGTCGCGATGGCGATCGTGAGAAAGCCGAGCACAAGATTGATCGCGACCATTTTTCGGACGACTGTCGAGATGGGCCGCCGCGGCCGCCCAATCACTGGCCATCACAGCCGCGCGCATCCGCTTGAATGGCGCAAACCGTATGTGCAAATAGAGCAACATCATCACCAGCCCTACTGCGAGCATCAGATGCACCGACAAGTGGGCATTCTTGAACCCGCCGCCGATGAAAATCATCGCGAAGCCGGTCGCAAGCAGCACGGCGATCGACAGCGCGGCCCACGACATGAAGCGCCCGAGTACTGACGAAAGAAAGGTCAGTCGAACTGAGGGTTCCTGCAGCCGTGCCGCGGATGGCCGCACTGCGAAGTGAAGAACGAACATTCCGCCGACCCAGACAACAACGCCGAGAACATGCGCGAACAGCAGTGTGGTGTAGATGATTCTCATGTGTGTTATCCAAGTCTTGGTTGCGGTGCTAGCTGGATTCGTTAATCTTGCGGCGCTTTCCGCAGGCTAAATGGCGGCTTCAATTTCGAGTCCACCAGCTTGCCCTTGCGCGCACGGTGTCCATGCTGCGCTTCCAGCGCTGCATCCGTCAGGCGTATTTCAACAGGCTTATCCGCCTTACCTTTGACCGCAGTGAGGATCGCGCCGCTGTTAGAGATCGGCAGCGCAGCAAGCAGTTGTTCATTCTCATCCAGATCGATCAAAGTCACGCCGCGCCCGCCACCTGATAGCGACTTCAGCTCGGCAGCATCGAACACTAGAACGCGACCGCGTTCGGACAGACACGCGATCAGGCGATCATTTGCGGCATCAGCCGGATGCGGTCGCAGCGGCTCGGCGCCTGCGTCTACATTGATAAATTGCTTTCCGGCGCGCTGTCGCGACAGCATGTCTGCGATCGTTGCTGCAAACCCGAAACCGTTGCTCGTTGCGAGTAGCAGCGGCAGTGAGGCGGGGCCCGCGACGTAGGCAACCAGCCGCGTCTCCGGCGCAAGATCGATCAGCGAAGTGGCAGGTGCACCGTCACCGCGCGCCGATGGTAGTTGCGAAACAGGAATCGTGTAGACACGACCATTGCTGCCGATTGCGATCAGCGAATCAACCGTGCGGCATTCGAACGCGCCATACAGCGCGTCTCCAGTTTTAAAGTTGAATTGCGCCGGGTCATGGCCGTGGCCGGTGCGCGCACGCACGAACCCGTTTTGAGACACGATGACCGTGATCGGCTCGTCCGTCACTTTCAGTTCGACGGTGGCACGCTCCGCCGTCTCAATCAACGTACGCCGCTGATCCTTGTCGCCGTATTTTTTTGCGTCGTCCTCGATTTCCTTGCCAACCAGCTTGCGCAACGCCGCATCCGATCCAAGCAGTTTCCCAAGCGCGGATTGCTCCTTGCGCAGCTCGGCAAGCTCCTCTTCGATGCGGAATCCTTCGAGGCGGGCCAATTGCCGCAGACGTAACTCGAGAATATCTTCGGCCTGGCGCTCCGACAGCTTGAATGCCTTGATCAAGTCTGGCTTTGGTTCGTCAGAGTTGCGAATCAGCTTGATCACCTTGTCGATCGACAGCAGTACCAGCTGCCGGCCTTCAAGGATGTGAATGCGGTCGTCGACCTTCTGCAGCCGATGCGCCGAGCGACGGCGCACCGTCGTGATACGAAACTCAATCCATTCAAGCAGCACTTCCGTCAACGGTTTGCAGCGCGGACGGCCATCGCCTCCAATCATTACCAGATTGATCGGCGCATTGCCCTCCATGCTGGTGTGAGCCAGCAGGGTCCGCGTGAATTCGTCGCGATCGATCTTCGACGTACGCGGCTCGAAAACGAGCCGTACAGCGGCATCCTTGCCCGACTCGTCGCGCACCGTATCGAGTACTGACAGCACCAGTTGCTTCATCTGCTGCTGCTCATTGGTCAGCGCCTTTTTCCCGGCGCGAACCTTTGGATTGGTCAGTTCCTCGATCTCTTCCAGCACGCGCTGCGCCGACGCACCCGGCGGCAATTCGGTCGCAACCAACTGCCATTGACCGCGCGCCAACTCTTCGAACTCGAACCGCGCGCGCACCTTGACGCTGCCACGGCCGCTGGCGTACACGTCCCGAATGTCGTCGCTCGACGAGATGATCTGACCACCTCCCGGGAAATCCGGTCCAGGCATCTCGCGCAGAACATCTTCGAGCTTCGCTTTCGGATTTTTCAGCAGCAAAAGCGTCGCCGCAGCGACTTCGCGCAGCTGATGCGACGGTATTTCAGTGGCCATGCCGACTGCGATTCCCGAAGCACCATTGAGCAACACGAACGGAAGTCGTGCTGGCAGCAGCCGCGGCTCCTGAGTAGAGCCGTCGTAATTCGGCATGAAATCGACCGTGCCCTCATCGATCTCGTCGAGCAGCAGGCGCGCGATCGGCGTCAGTCGTGCTTCGGTGTAACGCATCGCAGCCGCGCCGTCGCCGTCACGGCTGCCGAAATTGCCCTGGCCGTCGATCAGCGGATATCGCAACGAGAAATCCTGCGCCATGCGAACCATCGCGTCGTACGCTGCCTGATCGCCGTGCGGGTGATAGCGGCCAAGCACGTCACCGACGACGCGTGCCGACTTCACCGGACGCGCGCCCGAAGCCAGCCCCATCGCATTCATCGCATACAGAATCCGGCGCTGCACCGGCTTCTGCCCGTCCGACCCATCCGGTAACGCGCGGCCCTTGACGACCGAGATCGCGTAATCAAGATAGGCCTGCTGCGCAAAGCGCGCCAACGTCAGCGAATCATCGCCGTCGCCACTGTCACCTGAGGCAGGAAAGAGAATTTGTTGTTCAGCCATTGAGAGCGCGTAACTGCTGCGCGCTGCGGATTCTACTTACAGGCTGGTTGACGTTACTTCTTCGCAGCGCAGCAGTCTCGTTGGGTGGAGGAAAAAACATCTCGTGCGAGACCACGTCGCAACAGCAGCGGCTGGCGCAGATGCGCCGCCTTTGAGTCGTCGCCCGAGGAACGGAGCGCCAGCGGGGTTGTTAAGGGCCTGCCTGTCTGAGCGCAGCGAGTTGCAGGCCCGCCGCTGGCGCGAGTACCGCAGTGGTTGCCACTTCAGTGGCCGACGACGTAGGCGGCGCAGCTGCGTCAGCCGCTGCTGCAACCCGAGCCGGCGTCTAGTGCATCAGCGACCGCTCTCGCCCCACCCCACGTCGATCAATGAACATCTGCACGAAGTCATCGACATTCATCGGTCGTGCAAACAGGTAGCCTTGCGCCGAATCGCAGCCGAGGTGCTGCATCCACGTTTGTTGTGCCTGTGTTTCGATGCCCTCTGCGGTGATGCTGATGCCGAGCGAACGAGCCATGTCGATGACCGCCTTGACGATTGTCAACGTGCGCGCATCTCGCATGCACTCGACGGTAAAGCTGCGATCGATCTTCAGCCGGTGAATCGGCAAATCGCGTAGGTGCGCAAGACTCGAAAAGCCAACGCCAAAATCGTCAAGAGCGATTCGCACGCCTGCGTTGCGCATGCGTACAAGATTTTCGCGCGACACCGCCGACGTGTCGAGCAAGCCGGTCTCGGTCACCTCGACTTCGATGTCGTTGGGTGGCACATCGTGCTCATTGAGTATGTTCAGTAGTCCCTCAACGCAGCCTAATTGACGCAGCTGAACGCCGGCCATGTTGATCGACAGCGGCGGAATATCCAGTCCCTGCATCCGCCAGTCGCGCCGCGCACGGCACGCTTCATGGATAACCCATTCACCAAGCGCGACAATCAATCCTGATTCCTCCGCAATCGGAATGAATTCGGCAGGGGATATATCGCCCAGCTCGGCGTCGCGCCAGCGAATCAACGCTTCCGCTCCCACGAGCTTGCCGTCATTCAGCGAAATCAATGGCTGATAGACGAGCTTGAAATCGCGCGCCTCCACCGCTTTGCGTAGCCGTTGCTCGAGCCGCAGCCGCAGATCGGCGCGGCGCGCAACCGTAGGCGTGTAGAAGGCGTATGTCTGCCTGCCGCTTTCCTTCGCTTGATACATCGCTGCGTCAGCAGCGTTTAACAACGAGTCGAGCTCGATACCGTCTTGCGGGAAGAAGCTGATGCCGACCGACGGTGTGACCGAAACCTCCATTCCCAGCACCCTGGCCGGCTCCGAGATCGAGCGGATCAGTTCCTTCGCAATATCCACGGCATAGTCACCACGCGGTATGTCGACCAGCAGCGCCACCAGTTCGTCACCACCTCGGCGGCCGACCAGATGCGGCTCGGTGATCGCGTTGCGGATCCTGCTCGCAACGATTGACAGCATTTGATCGCCGACTCGGTGGCCGTACCCATTATTCAGCAGCCGGAAGTTATCGAGGTCAATAAACAGCAAGGCGCAGCGCTTTTCACTGGCGTAAGCATTGGCCAGGATGCGTCCGGCGCGCTCATCGAACGTCTGCCGATTCGCAAGTTGCGTCAGCTCATCGACCGTTGCCAGCCGCTCGATGCGTTCCTGCGACTTGACCTGCTCGGTAATGTTCTTGCCGATACCTCGATAGCCGATGAATTTGCCGTCGGCAGCAAAGACAGGATCACCACTGGTGATGTTGTAGACAGACGAACCGTCGGGCATCCAGCGCCTAAACATCACATCGCGAAACGGCTTACGAGCCATCAGTGTCGCTCGGTGCTCGTCCCAGGACGACGGCCGAATCAGTTCGCCCGGCAGTTCCCAGCGGTGCTTGCCAATAATGTCATCGTCTTGCAGGTTGATCGTGTCACGCGCGCCGCGCTGCAGTCGCGTGAAGCGCAGGTCCTCGTCCATCTCCCAGTACCAGTCGGACGACAGCTCGGTCAGAGCACGAAAGCGTGCTTCGTTATCAGTGATCTTCGCGATCAGCGACTCACGCTCCGTAACATCCCATGCGAGACCGCGGTATCCAACAAATTCCCCGAGTTCGAATACGGGATGGCCGGAAACTTCGAAATACATGTCGCGGCCAAGATGCTGCGGCTGCAACTTCAATTTCAGTTGCTTGAATGCGCGCCGCTCCGCGATATCGCGGTTCAACTGCTCCCAGTTCGCCGTCATCGATGGATCGAGCGCGTCGATTTCCGACAATCGGCGGCCGCATATCAATTTTTGCGCCGACTCTTCGTAGTCCGCGGCACCGGTCAGTCGCGTAACCCGATGCTCGGCGTCGGTCTCCCAGTACCACTCGGTGACCAGCGTGGTCAGCGCGCGAAAACGTTCCTCGCTTTCACGCAGCGCGCTCAGCGTCTGCTCGCGGCCGGTGACGTCGCGTCCCGCGCCGTAATATCCCTGAAAGCCGCCGTGTTCATCAAAAATGGGCTTGCCGCTAACGGCGATCCACATCGGGGTGCCGTCGCCCCGCTTGCACTTGTAGGTAAACCACGGGAACGGCTCGCGACGCTCGATGCGCCCGAGATACTCGGCGTACTGCTGCGGATCGGCCTCAAAGCCCGCCATTCCCGCCCGCGTTTTGCCAATCAGTTGCGTGCCTGAAAGTCGCAGGTGGTGCTCGACCGCCGTCGAGAATTCAATGAAACGCCCCTCTGCGTCCTCGCGCCAGAACCAGTCGTAAGTAAGCTCACTCAAGTCGTCGATCAGCTTGCGGCGCTTCGACAACTCGTGCTCTATCAGTTTCTGCTCGGTTACGTCGCGACGAAAGCTGATGACGCCGCCGTCAGCGGTCAAACAATCGGTCATCAGAAGCCAGCGCTTGCCGAGATGGCGAACAACCTCGGTGACTTCGGATCCGCCCCGGCGACGATGGGCTTCCTCAAGGAATTCCGCAAGTGTCCGCCCGTCAATTACTTCGGGCGGCGCCACTTTGTAGTAGGCAGTCACCAGGTCGTCGAGCCGCGCTCCTGGTACGAACAAGTGCGCGATCTCTGAATAGAGTTCGCGAAACGCTCGATTGCAATTGATCAGTCGGTCATCACGGTCATACAGCGCAATGCCGACATTCATTGACTCCAGCGACCGCTCCCAGGCGATCGCGTGCGACTGCATTTCACCGATTTTGATCCGGCTGCCGATCAGGTAGAAGGTCAGCGCAATAAGCAGAGCGGCGCCTAGAGCGGTCCGCAACTGCGTTGCAGTGCTCGGCGTTAACGTCGAACTTGCGACCAAAGTAGCCGCGATCAGCGTTGCGATGAATGCAACGGCTAGTGCGCCAATGAATACCAAAAACCAGCGCGACTGCACCGCAGCAGCAAGGGTTTTCGCAACAGACGAAAGGGTGTTAGTTGAGATAGTGGCGGACGGGCCCAATCGGGGCCTTTTAGCAACGATGGCGCGCCGAAGTATGCCTATAAAGCCGCCTCATACAAGCCCCCCTGTGAGACCCATTCCTAAGAGCGACAGCTAGACGTCGGCTTCGATCTCGTTGCCGTGCTCCTCGAGCCATGCGCGCCGGGCCTGGCTCTCGGCTCGCCCCATTAGCATCGTCATCGTAGCCACAGTCTCGGCGTTGGCAACGTCGCCCAGCCCCACGCGCATCAGACGCCGTGTATCCGGATTCATCGTCGTCTCCCAGAGCTGCTCCGGACTCATCTCGCCCAGGCCTTTAAATCGTGCAATCGACCAGCTGCCTTCCTTGACCTTCTCATCGACCAGCTTCTCCAGCGTCGTGTCGAGCTCTGCTTCATCGAGACAGTACAAACGGCGCGTCGGCCGTTTGCCAAGCGCAGGGACGTCGACCCGATACAACGGAGGTCGCGCGACATAGATGTTTCCCCGATGCACCAGCTGTGGAAAATGGCGGTAGAAAAGCGTCAGCAGCAATACTTGGATGTGCGAACCGTCGACGTCGGCATCGGCCAGCACGCAGATCTTGCCGTACCGCAGCCCGTCGAAGCTGACGTCATCGTTCGGGCCGTGCGGATCGACGCCTATCGCCACCGCCATGTCGTGAACCTCCGCGTTGCCGAACAGCCGGTCGCGTTCGACTTCCCACGTATTGAGCACTTTGCCGCGCAGCGGCAGAATCGCCTGAAACTCCTTGTCTCGACCCATTTTTGCGGAGCCACCCGCGGAATCGCCTTCGACCAGAAACAGCTCGTTGCGGGCGAGCTCGGTCGATTCGCAATCGGTCAACTTGCCGGGCAACACCGCTACTGCCGAGCTCTTTTTCTTCTCGATTTTTTGTCCGGCCCGCGCGCGCGCCTGCGCCTGAGACACGACGAGCTCGGCCAGCCGCCGGCCATCGTTAGGATTGTGATTGAGCCAGAACTCGAGCTGAGGGCGGACGAAGAACGAAACCAGACGCACAGCGTCCCGGCTCAGCAATCTCTCTTTCACCTGACCCTGAAACTGTGGATCCAGCACTTTCGCCGACAGAACAAAACTGGCGCGAGCAAACACATCTTCCGGTAACAGCTTGACGCCCTTCGGCAGCAGTTGATGCGCATCGATGAATGCACGCACCGCTCCGAACAGTCCTTCACGCAGGCCCGCCTCGTGCGTGCCACCCGCCGAGGTAGGAATCAGATTGACGTAGGACTCGCGTGTGACTGCGCCGTCTTCGGTCCACACGATGACCCAATTTGCGCCTTCGCCTTCGGCGAACGTGGGATCGTCGGCTCCGGCAAACCCGCTCGCCTCGAACGGCGGCAGCATGGGATCATCAGCAAGCGAGCTAAGCAAATATTCGCGCAATCCGCCTTCATATTTCCAGCGCTGTGTGCCACCGCTGGACGCACCCGATTTTTCGGTTGTCAGAGTGATCTCGGTTCCGGGCAACAGCACGGCTTTGCTGCGCAGCAAGCGCTCCAGTTCCTCGACCGGTATCTGCGGTGAGTCGAAATACTTTTCGCTCGGCCACACCTTCACGCGCGTGCCGCTGGTTTTGCCGGATCCCTTCGCGGCAACGGATTTCAACGGCTGAACGACATTGCCTTCGGCAAATGCAATGGTGTGCATCTTGCCGTCGCGCCACACCGTGACTTCGAGGCGCGACGCGAGGGCGTTGGTAACGGACACACCGACTCCATGCAGCCCGCCCGAGAAGGCGTATGCGCCACCCGCGCGCTTGTCAAACTTTCCACCCGCGTGCAGTCGTGTGAAGACGATTTGAATTACCGGTTCCTTTTCTTCCGGATGCAGGCCCACCGGAATTCCGCGGCCGTCGTCTTCGACGGTTACCGCGCCATCCTTGCTCAGCGCGACGTCGATCCGACTGCCAAAGCCCGCAAGAATCTCGTCCGATGCGTTGTCAATGACCTCTTGCACGACATGCAATGGACTCTCGGTACGCGTGTACATCCCCGGTCGCTGCCTGACCGGCTCGAGTCCTTTGAGGACGCGAATGGATTCTTCGCTGTAGTCGCCACCGCGCCGCGCCGGGCGCTGACTGCCTTGCATCGTTCGCGGCTCCCTTTTGCCTAAGGTCGTGCTTGTTCTCGAAAGCGCGCGCAGTCTACGTCAGACTGCTGGATATACTGCCGCGCGCGCCGCATACCACTCGCCGTAGCACAATGGATAGTGCACATGCCTCCTAAGCGTGGGATTCAGGTTCGATTCCTGACGGCGAGACCAGTGCAACGATGAATTCATCCCCTCAACCTCAACCCCTTCCGACGCGCGTCGAACGATCTTCGATGCAAATCAGATTCGATCTGATTTTTCGCATAGCCGGCGCCGCACTTGTCGTCATCGGGATCTACCTGGTGGTGCAACCGTTTCTCAGCGCGCTGCTGGTGGCTGGCGTGCTTGCTATCGCGACCTGGCCCGCGTACGAAAAACTGCGCAGCAACCTGCGCGGCAACTCGACACTGAGCGCCTCGGTAATGCTGCTGTTGATGCTGGTGACCGTCATCGTGCCGATCGCACTATTGGCGGAAGCCGCCGCCGATCACTTGCCCGCGCTGTTCTCGACGCTGCGCGACTGGCGCGCTGAAGATCTGCATGTGCCAGATCAGATCAAGAGCATTCCGATCGTCGGTGAGAGCGTGTTCCAATGGTTAACGTCGCTAATGTCGGATCGGAATCAGTCCGCCGCGCTGTTACAGCGCGCTCTGGAGCCTGCGGGCAAGGTATCGCTCGTTTTTGTGCGGATACTGGGCGATGGATTGCTGCAATTGCTGTTGGTCGCGTTCATCGTTTTCTTTTATTACCGCGACGGCGAGCGAATCTCGCAGCTGACGCACCGGATATCCCGCCGGTTGTCCGGCGAGATGAGCGACGAAGTGTTGTCGATCGTTGTCGGCACAACGCGCAGCGTGTTCATCAGCATCGTCGGTACGGCGGCAGCTCAGGCAATCGTCGCGTATATCGGATTCCTGATCGCGGGCGTGCCTGGCGCATTTCTGCTGGGCGTGGGCACGTTCGTACTATCGGTGGTTCCGATGGGCCCCGTGGTGATGTGGGGAGGCGCGGCGATCTGGCTGTACATGCAGGGCGAACCTGGTTGGGCCATTTTCATGGTCATCTGGGGAGCCGCTGTTATCAGCAGCATCGACAATTTTTTGAAGCCGCTGTTGATCGCGCGCGGGTCGACCTTATCGCTGGGACTGATCTTTCTCGGCGTTCTGGGTGGCGTACTCGCGTTCGGCTTCATCGGCGTAATACTCGGACCCGTATTGCTGGCCCTTGGCGTTTCGCTCGGCCGTGCCTGGATTACCACGCGCAACAGTGACGTAGCCGAAGCAACGGCGGCGGCAGCAACCGCAGTCGTCGCTGCCGCCGTGCAGTCGGAAAACGAGGCGGATACAAGAAAATGCTGCAGAACGTACTTAAATCCGAAACATTTCCTTGCGATAGTGCTTCAGCTCCTCGATGGACTCATGAATGTCCGCGAGCGCCTCATGACGGCTCTTCTTTTCGAATGAGCGAACAACAGCTGGTTGCCAGCGGCGCGCAAGCTCTTTTAGCGTGCTGACATCGACATTGCGGTAGTGAAAGAATGCCTCAAGGCGCGGCATCCAGCGCGCCATGAAGCGACGATCCTGACAAATCGAGTTGCCGCACATCGGCGACTTGCCCGCTGGAGCCAGCGGCTTGAGAAACTCAATCAGCACGTCACTCGCCTGCTCTTCATCAATGTCAGACGATCGCACTTTGTCAATCAGTCCTGACCGCGCATGGGTCGACGCATTCCAGCGATCCATCCCGTCCAGTACGCTGCCCGCTTGTCGAAGCACCAGCACCGGGCCTTCCTCTATCACGTCAAGCTCTGGTCCGGTCACGACCACTGCGATCTCCAGCACGCGATCCGCGTCCGGGTTCAGACCCGACATTTCCATGTCTACCCAGACGAGGTTTAGATCGGAGAAGCGTGGGTGCTGTGACATAATTTTCTAATCGTTGTTGATCCACGCGTTCGACTGCTGGCGCGCGATTCTGGCATAGCGAGATGGGCGCCCTGCCTTTTCGAGCTCGACGCTGCAAATCACTGTTCCTATATGGCCTTGTTGCTGACCATCTTGTTCGTGTTCTTTCTGTCGCTGATGATCGGCGTCCGTTACTGGCTGGCATTGCGCCAGATTCGATACGTGACGGCACACGCCGAACATGTTCCTTCGCAATTTGCGGATCGTGTGTCGCTTGAGGCACATCGCAAGGCGGCGCACTACACCGTCGCAAAAACTCGACTTGGAATCGTTGAGACCGCTGTTGGCGCGGCAGCTCTCGTTTGTTTGACGTTGCTTGGGGGATTGCAGTGGATCAGCGACGCGTTGCGCGCTTTGATCGAGAGTGACCTTCTGTATCAGATTTCAGTGGTTGCGGCAGCGGTGTTGATCTTGGCTGTGATTGATCTGCCGTTCTCGTGGATCCGGCAGTTCCGGATCGAGCAGCGCTTTGGCTTTAACCGGATGACGCCGCGACTGTGGGTCCTTGATCTCGTCAAGTCGTTCGCTGTTGCCGCTGCGCTTGGGCTGCCGCTGCTTGCCGCCACGCTCTGGCTGATGCAGAGGACGGGAGATGCGTGGTGGATCTACGTCTGGTTGCTTTGGGTGGCATTTAATGCACTGATACTGTTGCTGTACCCGACGCTGATCGCTCCGATCTTCAATAAGTTCGAGCCATTGAAGGACTCTGCGCTCGCCGATCGCATCGGTGCTCTGCTTAGCCGTACCGGGTTCGCAAGCAAGGGGGTATTCGTGATGGACGGCTCGCGACGCTCTGCACATGGCAATGCGTATTTCACAGGACTTGGCCGCGCAAAGCGCATCGTGTTTTTTGACACGCTGATTGAGCGGCTGCTACCCCCTGAAATTGAGGCCGTGCTGGCGCACGAGCTTGGGCACTTCAAGTTGAAGCATATTGCAAAGCGCCTCGCGTTTTCCTTCGTCGCCAGTCTCGGGGTGTTGGCTTTACTCGGATGGTTAATCACTCAACCATGGTTTTATGCCGGGCTCGGCGTTGAGCTTTCGACCAGCGGAGCGCATCAGGGAGTCGCGCTTGTGCTGTTCATGCTGGTACTGCCGGTGTTCACATTCATTTTTGCCCCGCTGGCGAGCATCATGTCGCGCAAGCACGAGTTCGAAGCTGACCGGTTTGCGGCGCGAAACGCGTCGGCAGATGATCTGGTCAATGCATTGGTGAAGCTGTACCAAGATAACGCATCAACGTTGACGCCGGACCCGGTGCACTCCGCGTTTTACGACAGCCACCCTCCGGCGTCGATCCGCATTGAGCGTCTATTGCGGGCGCCAGCCTGACGCTGGGGACATAAGCGGCAATGAAGAGCTTCGAGCAACTACTGACATCGCACTGCCGTGAGATCAGAGGGGCTGCGATGAGCGAAGCCGATGTCCGGGCACAGCTTTCCGTTCTCGACCAATGGGTCGTCGACGGTGACGCCCTGAAAAAAACTTATCGCTTCAAGGACTATTACGAGACGCTTGCGTTTGTTAATGCGCTGGCGTACATCGTGCATCGCGAAGATCATCATCCTGACCTGCACGTTGGGTACAACCGTTGCGTGGTCCGTTACAACACGCACTCCGTCAGCGGCATTTCGGAAAACGATTTCATTTCTGCGGCAAAGGTCGACGCCCTTTATTCGCAAGCGCATGATTAGCGCTGGGCTCGAGTGACAAATTCGCAGCAGGTGCGTGCGCGGGTGATCGCAACATTCGGCAGGCAGTCGTTGATCGCCGATGAGGCACGCATCTGGCAGGCCACGCGTCGCGGTCGGCGCGAAGACGTCGTGGTCGGCGACTGCGTTCTGGCAAGCATCACGTCGGAGGAGCAGGCGCGGATCGAGTCAATCGAGCCACGCACGACGCTTCTGTTTCGCACCGATCGGTATCGAACCAAAGAGCTCGCGGCGAACGTAGATCAGGTGATTGTCGTGTTTGCCTCTCGCCCGGCATTTAACCGCTGGTTCATCTGGAAAGCACTGGTTGCTGCTTCAGCGGCAGGCATCGAAGCGCTGGTACTGCGAAACAAGGCGGATCTCGCGGAGTCCGACGATGCCGGCTCATTTCTGCAGCAAGTTGCGCAACTTGGATGGCGCACTCTGGCAGTCTCCGCCAAGTCAGACAGTGACCGCGCGCGTGGGCTGTTAATGCGCGAAGTGACGGGGCGCAAGAGCCTAATGGTGGGTCAGTCGGGCATGGGCAAGTCGACATTGCTAAATTTGCTGATTCCCGATGCGCGCGCGCGTACACAGGAATTTTCGGAGCGCCTGAATGCTGGCAAGCAAACCACGACGGCATCGCGCTGGTTCACTTTGGCAGACGACAGCGCATTGGTGGACTCCGCCGGCTTCGAGGAATTCGGCCTTACGCACCTGCGCTTCGATCAAATCGCGGCAACGTTTCCGGAGTTCAGCGCACTACTCGGGCAGTGCCGATTTCAGGATTGCCGCCATTTGCGAGAGCCCGGTTGCGCGGTTCTCGCGGCTCTGGAGGATCACCGGGTGTTGCCCGAACGTTACGACTTCTATCGCTCGCTTGCATCCGAGTCGCTGGCATGAAGCTGCTGGCACGCGCGGACAACACGTTACAAGCCTCGATTTGGGCCGATACGTTGCGGGCAGCGGGCATTCGCTGTGAGTTGCGCAATACGGCGTTGTCGGGTGCGCTTGGAGAAATCCCGTTCCTCGAGTGCGCGCCGCAGGTATGGATCGAGCGCGACCACGACGAATCCCGCGCGCGAGAAATACTGCAGCAGCTTAGCCGGCCAATGCACGGACCACATTGGCGATGTAGCGAATGTGGCGAGTACTCAGAGCCGCAATTCGGGGGCTGCTGGCAGTGCGGCGCGGTGCGACCCGCACCTTAGGCGAACAGACTCGCCAAGGACAAGAGCAACAACAGCACCAACCACAACAACAGCGTGCGCCACACCAGGCCTACCACCGCGCGCAGCGCAGGCGGCCTGGGCTCGGCCAGACCCGCACCTTCGTTGCCAACCTCGTCAAAGTAGCGCGCACTTTCAACCGCAGGCATTAGTCGCAAATTGAGTGCGCCGCTGGCTGCTGCCAGCATCAACGTGCGCGAATCGGGCGCCGGCATTCCATCCGACGGCTGCTGACGCGACACCTGACGCCAGCAATAGATTGCCCCTTCGAAGTCACCGACAACCGCGAATCCGAGCGACGTCAGCCGCGCAGGCGCCCAATCGATCCATGCAAAAGCACGTCTTGCGAAATCGCCAAAGCGGTCCGGCGGCGTTGCGGTCGGCGGCGCCCTGTTCCACGCACGCGAAACGTGCTCGGCGAGCCGATAAAAAACGGCACCGATCGGACCGGGCAGTACGACAAACCAGAAGAAGACGCCAAATACATGTCGTTGCGACAACAGCAGACCGTGTTCGATTGCCTGCCGCACTACTTCCGCCTGGTCGAGATCCGCCGCCGAATACGTCGGATCGCTTTGCCGTTTCCATGCCGTTAGTTCGTTGCGGGCCGCGATCAGATCGCCGTTGGCCAGCGCGACTTGAATTTCTGTGCCGCGATGACTGAACTGCCGAAACCCTAACGCAAAAAAGAGCACGCAGACATTGACGGCAAGGCCAAGCAGCCAATGGATCGATACGGCGATCGAGTAGATTGCGCCGACGACGAGTGAGAGCCCGACAACCACCAGCAGCCATGCGTAGACGCCATGCTGCCAGCGACCCGCATTCAGGTTCCGCTCCGCCCAAGCCGAGATTTGCCTCACACCGCCATAAACCGGGTTCGCCGCCGGCAACGGACGCACTTGTTCAATCAGCAGCGTGATGACAAGGGATAGAAAGGACATGAGCGTTGTATTTTAAAGAGAGGCTGTTGCCGGCGCGCGCGCCGGCTCCCCTGAGCTAATCAAGTACGGAAGAACTGATACAGATTGCGCAGAATCGCGGCCGTTGCGCCCCAGATGAAGTAACGGCGACCTTCAGCGGCACGCCGCGGTGTCGCGTAAGGCATTGCATAAAACGTTCGGGCCGTATCGCCCATTTGGAAGATTCTGCGCTCGTGGTTAATCGGGTCCATCAGAAACGCCAGCGGGACCTCGAACACTTCGGACACCTCGAACGCATCGAGCACGGGTGTGAACGGCCGCTCGACCAGGCCAATCACGGGCGTGACCTTGTAGGCAGTAGCAGTCAAATATTCGGGCAACGTACCGATGACATCGACGTCCGCGGGTGGCAGGCCAATTTCCTCGTGTGCTTCGCGTAACGCTGTCGCAATCGCGTCGGCGTCGCCCTTCTCCACACGTCCACCTGGAAAACTGATCTGCCCTGCGTGATCGTGCAAGTGCGCCGTACGTTCGGTTAGCAACACACAGGCGACATCGGCGTGCACGACGATTGGGATCAGCACTGACGCGGGTCGTGGCGCCCGGTCCGGATACAGCATGCGCACATCGGTGCGCAATTCTGGTTGCCACGCAGGAGGCGCGGCGAAGCGCTGCCGGATCGCCGCCGCTCGTAGCTCGGTTGGACCAATGGCCGGACCACGCGCTTCAACCGCGGCGAACGCCGGGTCATGCGGAACCGACTCGGGCTCGAAGACCGGCGTTGTCGTTAACGGATCGACGTCGTTAGCGGGGGTCATTACAGCGAAAAAGCCGCCTTGCCGGGCACGGGGCGGCCTGTTTGACGACCGAGCGAAGGTCAGTCCGCCTTGGCGCGAGTCGCTTTGTCGGCAGCTGCATCAGCGGCCGTCTTGTCTGCCGCGCTCTTATGCTGCAGTTTTTCGCGAATGCGCGCAGATTTGCCCGAGCGGTCGCGTAGGTAATACAGCTTTGCGCGGCGTACGTCGCCGCGCCGCTTGACCTCAATCGAGGCGATCGTCGGCGAATAGAGCTGGAAAGTACGCTCTACTCCTTCGCCACTCGACACTTTGCGCACGACGAAAGACGAGTTGAGTCCGCGATTCCGGCGGCCTATCACGACGCCCTCGTATGCCTGCACCCGCTTGCGTGTGCCTTCGACGACGTTCACGTTGACCACGACAGTGTCACCGGGCGCAAAGGCGGGTATTTCACGATTGGCGCTTACGCGCGCCAACTCTTCCTGTTCCAACTGCTGAATGACGTTCACTTTATTCTCCTAAATCCATCATGCTGCGAGTCTGTTATTTTTTTCTCGCATCAGAGGATGGCTGATTCAACGATGCTCCAATTGCCTTTGATTCAACTGCTTCTCATCCAACTGCTTCTCATCAAGCGCGGTCAGTTGGCCTGCACTGCGAGCACGCTCGATCATATCGGGCCGCTGCTGCGCTGTTAACGCCAGCGCCTGGTGCCGGCGCCATTGCGCGATCTGCGCATGGTGTCCGGACAGCAGCACCGGTGGAACTGCAATGCCACGCCAACTTTCAGGCCGCGTGTAATGCTGCGCGTCAAGCAAGCCCGCTGCGAACGACTCGTCCGCTGCCGAAGCCTCTTTCAGCGCACCAGGAAGCTGCCGGACTACCGCATCGATCAACGCCATCGCTGCAATCTCGCCGCCCGACAAGACAAAATCGCCGATCGAGATGACTTCGTCGACGCAAACGTCTATGAATCTCTGATCGATTCCTTCATAGCGGCCACAAACCAGCGCCAGCGATTCACCCGCCTGCGCGTATTGCCGCGCGCGCGCGTCGGTTAGTCGGTCGCCATTTGGCGCAAGCGCGATTACCTTGGCACCGCCTCCGTCCTTCTTTACTGCCGCGAGCGCATCGGCCAGCGGCTGCGCCATCATCACCATGCCGGGGCCCCCACCGAACGGGCGGTCATCGATGGTTCGATGCGCATCAGCGACAAATTCCCGCGGATTCCAAGTGCGAAGCGACCACAGCCCTTCAACATGCGCGCGCTGCGTAATTCCGTGCTCGACAATTGCCGAGAACATCGACGGAAACAACGTAATCGCGTCAAACCGCATCATCAAACTCACCAGTCATTTTGCCAATCGACCTTGACGGTCCTGGCATTCGGTTCTATTGCCTCTACATACTGATCGACAAGTGGAATCAGCAGTGAGAGCCATGGCCGCCCGCCGGCGCACCCTGCTCTACTTCCAGCCACTGCGTCGCCGTTCCACTGCGAATGCCGGTGACCTTGCCAAGGTCGACGCCTTGTCGATTCAGCACACGGTATCCAACCATGTCGCCAAGGTAATGCTCGCCCTCCTGCAGAACCGGAAAATCACTTCGGGCCACTGCGATCACGCCGCCTTTCAGCGCATCGGCGTCTTCCTTGTTTTCACACCCGGCCCATTTAGCCAGTATCGACTCGGCGTGCCGCTTTACTGCCTGCAGTGTCAGCGGCTGCAGGACTCTTACCCAACAACCACCACTGCCGCACCGCTTCGAGAACGCCACCGTCTGCGGCAAAGGGTGTAATCCGAACCCAGCCCTTCAATCCATAGGCGCCTCGGATGGAACCCAGCTCGATCAGGTCTCCTGGAGCCACGCCACCCCAGGCACTTTAACTACGACGCGGCTTGCCCCTCGGCGGGCGCTGCGGGAGCAGTCGCAGCCGACGGATTGGCCTTGACCAGCCGCGCCACAGTTGGAGACATTCTGGCGCCAACCCCTGTCCAGTAGGACAATCGATCGGCGGCGATTCGAAACTTGGGCTCGGCTCCGGCCGCAACGGGGTTGTAAAAACCGACGCGCTCAATGAAGCGACCATCGCGCGGGTTTCGCGAATCGGTGGCAACAATGTTAAAAAACGGACGCTTCTTGGCGCCGCCGCGTGCAAGTCGAATAACGACCATAGGAATTCCTTGGTTTGCCGGTGGCGACGCGCTAAAGCAAGGCGGTGCCGCACAAAGCCCGCGATTGTATCCGGCCCGGGCAATTTCAGGCAAGCCGGCTGCCAGCTTCGCCCTATGATCCGCGCCCAATGAATCACTTTCGACACAAAGCGCTTGCTGCCCTGATCGCGTCGCTTGCAGGGGCACTCGGGCTTAATCGGCTGTATCTTGGCCAGTCGTTCTGGTGGTTGCCGCTGGCTGTCACGCTGATCACGCTGCCGCTGATTATCGGCGTGCAGAATTGGTACCAGACGCCAGCATTCTTTGTCTTGATGGTGCCGGTAATCGCGGGGTTCATCCAGGCGCTTTTTATCGCGCTGATGCCGGACGAAAGCTTCGATGCGCGATTTAACGCAAACCACGCCAAGCGCAACCGCAGCGGTTGGGATGCAGTACTGGTCGCAGTGGCGACCCTGTTTGTAGGGGCCATCGTACTGATGACGACGATCGCGCTGCTGACTCAAACGTACTTTGAATACGCGCTGAAAGTGCGCCCTTGATCAAAACAGATCAAGCTGCGGCGTTTCGCCGCGCGGCGCTTTGAACAAGTCGTTTCGCAGCGGCTGAATTTCACGGTCGAGACCGAACTTTGCTGCGGCTTTGGCGAAGCGCTGCCGGATCAACGCGGCCCATGTGCCCTCGCCCGTCATTCGCTTTCCGAACTGCGAGTCGTAATTCTTGCCACCCCGCATCTCGCGCATCCGGTTCATCACGCGCTCCTTCCTGTCCGGGAAGTGCGCCTCGAGCCACTGCATGAACAACGGGGCGACTTCCCAAGGGAGCCTAAGCACTGTGTAGTGCGCCTGCCACGCGCCCGCTTCGGCCGCGGCCTGCAGCACGTGCTCGATTTCCGGCTCGTTGATGAATGGGATGATCGGCGCGACATTAACGCTGACCGGAATACCTGCATCTGCCAGCGCTCGCACGGTGCGTAATCTGCGCGTAGGACTTGCAGCGCGCGGTTCCAGGATGCGCGATAGCGAATGCTCGAGTGTCGTAATGCTGATGGTTGCCGCGACGACACCGTCGGCCGCGGCAGGAGCGAGCAAATCGATGTCGCGTTCTATCAGTGAAGACTTGGTGATCAGACCGAACGGGTGTCGCGTGCGAGTCAGTATTTCAACAACGCCGCGGGTCAGCTTCAGATCGCGCTCGATCGGTTGATACGCGTCGGTGATAACGCCAAGAGCAATCACTTCGGCTTCGTAGCCGGCCGCCGCCAGCTCCCGCCGCAGAAGCTCGACGGCATTGCGTTTGGCCACCAGCTTGGTCTCAAAATCCAGACCTGGAGAAAGATTCAGGTAGCTGTGGGTAGGCCGCGCAAAACAATAGATGCATCCGTGCTCGCACCCGCGGTAGGGATTGATCGAGCGATCGAAGCCGATATCGGGCGACTCGTTGTAGGTGATCAGGCTCTTGGCGGTTTCGAGCGTCGTAGCTGTAGCAAGCGCAGGCAATGCTTCGTCGTCACATGAAAATCCCCCACCGTTGAGTCGCTCGGCCTCGGTTGCGTCTGCATCAGTCTCTCGCGCGACCGATTCGAAGCGGTGTGCAATGTTCGAGACCGCACCGCGTCCTTTGCGAACCCACGCTACGGGTACCTCAACGGGTCCCTCGGAATTTCTCTGCGGCATCACCGGACTTCTCCCAATACTGTATATTTATACAGTATCAGTAAGCCGATAGCTATCCCGCGCCTAGGATTTGTTGGGAGTGAAATCCTTCGCGAGCGAAGCCTGGACTTCAGGCGCGACTTCGTCCACCCGTACCGAATAGTTTGGATGATCGACGCCGAGCGCCACTGCAGAGCCTTGCTGGAAGTCGCGAATCATCGCCCGGTCGAACTCGAAGCGAAGAAAATGAACTGACGAAGTCTTTTCGTCGTTCTCGCGCGGCAGATCCTCATCCGCGATGGCGTAGACCTTCGCAGAACCGTCCACTTCGATATAGACGCGACTCTCGACGCCCTTTAGCCGCGCTAGCTCGATCTTGCGAATCTCAGGGTCTTCGTACTCGATCATCATCGTCGCCTTCAAGTTTGTTCCGTCGGGTATCAACGGAACGTAGGCGTCGAGTTCGTCCTGTATGCCGCGCTCGTCGAACGTCTTTTCGATGCGCAGCATTTCCTGAATCTGATAGCGAATCGTGAGCTCGTCCTCAAAGATCAACGTGACGTGCGAGCCGAGGCGCACGGTACGATTCTTCTTGTGCGCAATCACCTTGGCGCGAAACGCCTGTCGCTCGCGCGCGTAAGCCTCGAGGGTCAACAAACTATCGCGTGCGATGCGGCCCGGCATGTCTTGCCTAAAGCCCGTAGGCAATTCGAATCAGCGTGATCGGATGAGCAACCACCGGCGCCTTGCCATCGAGCGCGTCTTTCGAAAATTGATCAATGCCCTGGGCGATATGGTGACCGGCAAGCTGGCAGTCGGAGCTGACATAGTCGGGCTTGACGCTCGCCATGTTCCTGAACACAGGCTTGCCAATCTTCATTGCCATTGCGTGAAACTGCTTGCGTGTTCCCCACACGCCCGAATGACCGGAGCAGCGCTCGACGGTGTTGACCGTCGTATCCGGTAGCGACTTCAACAGTTCTTCGGTTTTGCGCCCGACGTTCTGAACGCGGGCGTGACACGGCACGTGATACGAAACTGTGCCGAGCGGCTTGCTTGAAATCCGCTTTCAACAGCCCGTCGCGCTTGCGCGCCACCCAATATTCGAAAGGGTCCCACATGGCTTCCTTGACAAGCTGAACGTCGGCATCGTCCGGAAACATCAGCGGCAGCTCCTGCTTGTACATCAGCGTGCACGACGGCACCGCGCTCACGATTGCGTACCCGTCGCGTGCCAGCCGGGCGAGAGGCGGAATGTTGAAGTTCTTCAGGCGCTCAACCGACTCGAGGTCGCCGATTTCCAGCTTCGGCATTCCGCAACACATTTCCTTCTCAACCACAACGTAGGGAATCTCGTTGTGATCGAGAATCGCAATCAAATCGTGTCCAATGCCCGGCTCGTTGTAATTGACATAGCAGGTCGAATAAATCGCGACCTTTCCGGGTGTCTTCGCACCGTCGCGCACGGCTGCCGAGAGGTTCGAGCGAGCGGAAGAGCGAAACTTCTTTGCCGCAAAGTCCGGGCGCCACGCGTTGCGGTCCACCCCCATTAATTTTTCCATCGCGGCGCGCGCCGGCGCGCTTTGATTTATCGCGTTTACGGTTTGCGTAACGATAGGAATTCCTGCAAAGCGGCCAACCTTATCGGTCGACGTCAAAAACTTGTCGCTGCTCGAGGCCCCATGCTTGCCGAAATGCACAGCCTTCGCGCGCAACATCGTGTGCGGAAAGTCGACGTTCCATGGATGCGGCGGAACGTACGGACACTTGCTCATGTAGCACATGTCGCACAGGTAACACTGATCAACGACGTCTTTGTATTTTTCCTTCGGGACACCGTCGAGCTCACCGGTTGGACCGTTGTCGATCAGATCGAACAGCGTCGGAAACGCGCCGCACAGGCTGACGCAACGCCGGCAGCCGTGGCAGATATCGAAGATGCGCGTGAGCTCAGCGTCGAGCGCACGCTCGTCGTTGAACTCCGGAGTTTTCCACGCAAGCGGATGCCGCGTGGGCGCAAGAAGGCTGCCTTCTTTGGTCACAAGGTTAGACCGCCGGTCCCTGCGGGTCCGGCAACACAAACGTCATTTGACAACCGTCAATCAACGATCGTGTCGAGCGTCTTCTGAAATTTGTTCGCGTGCGAGCGTTCGGCCTTGGCAAGCGTCTCGAACCAGTCAGCGATCTCTTCGAATCCCTCGTCGCGCGCCGACTTGCTCATGCCCGGGTACATGTCGGTGTACTCATGCGTTTCGCCAGCGATGGCTGCCTTCAAATTCGACTTGGTAGGGCCGATGGGAAGACCCGTCGCGGGGTCGCCAACAGCCTCGAGGTATTCGAGGTGGCCATGTGCATGGCCAGTCTCGCCCTCTGCGGTCGAGCGAAACACGGCAGCAACATCGTTATAACCCTCGACATCGGCCTTTGCTGCGAAGTACAAGTAGCGGCGATTCGCCTGCGATTCACCTGCAAACGCATCACGCAAATTTTGTTCGGTCTTTGAGCCTTTGAGTTGCATACGAATCTCCTGAATTCACTTTTACGACAACGACACGCTGCTACGCAAGATGGCGCAGCGCCGATAGCAATCTACGCGCGCACAATATTATTGAACAAATGAATTATTACTACGTAGCTCATAGCTATTCACTATGGCAGCGCCTGACTAGAACTGCTCTTCAGCGAGGGCAAGTGTGCCGACGCTACCGCCGACGATGCTCTGAGCGGTTGAAGGCACGGTAACCAGCATGTGATCAGCAAAGAAGCGGGCGGTTGCAATTTTCGCCCGCGAAAACTCTACATCGGTGTCCCGATCAATGCGCCGAGCCGCCGCTAGCGCCGCACGCGTCATCTGCCAACCGCCATGGACGATTCCGGCAAGCTTTACGTACGGTACGGACCCCGCGAATACACCACGAATATCGTTCTTGTATTCGTTGACTATATAGTCGACAACTGATTCGTAAGAATCGATCGCGGACGCAAGACGTGCACCGATGGCCTGCAGCTCGGTTCCTAGCGCGAGCGCCTCGCCAGCCGTCGCCCGCATCTGCTCGATAAACATCCGCGCGGTCCTGCCGCCATCGCGCGCGGTCTTGCGACCGACCAGGTCGTTCGCCTGTATCGCGGTCGTCCCTTCGTAGATCGTCAGGATCCGGGCGTCGCGGTAATACTGCGCTGCGCCGGTTTCCTCAATGAAGCCCATGCCGCCGTGTACCTGGACGCCCGTCGACGTGACGTCGATCGACATCTCGGTTGACCAACCCTTGACGATCGGCACCAGATATTCGTAAGCCGCCATCGCGGCAGCGCGGCGTTCGGCGTTCGGGTGGTGATGTGCGACGTCGTTGTAGCCCGCGGCCACATAGGCGACAGCACGCGCCGCTTCGGTGTTCGACCGCATGAACATCAGCATGCGCCTGACATCAGGATGGTGAATGATCGATACCGGGCCGCTCGATCCCTCGACCGCGCGGCTTTGGACGCGCTCTTTCGCGTGTTCCACCGCCTTCTGGTACGAGCGATCTGATATGGCAATGCCTTGCATGCCGACCTGAAACCGGGCCGCGTTCATCATGATGAACATATATTCGAGGCCGCGGTTTTCCTCGCCGATCACCGTGCCAATCGCACCTGGGCCAACCTCTCCTTTGTCGTCGCCGAAGATCAGCACACACGTCGGGCTGGCCTTGATGCCGAGCTTGTGCTCGATCGACGCGCAGTAGACATCGTTACGCTTGCCGAGCTTGCCGCCGGCATCAAAAAGAAACTTCGGAACGATGAAAAGCGAAATCCCTTTGACGCCTGCGGGCGCATCCGGCGTCCGGGCCAGCACCAGGTGCACGATGTTGTCGGCCAGATCGTGTTCGCCATAAGTGATGTAGATCTTCTGTCCGAACAACCGATACGTGCCGTCGCCTTGCGGTACCGCCCTGGTCCGTACCTGCGCCAGGTCCGAGCCCGCCTGCGGCTCGGTCAAATTCATCGTGCCCGTCCAGCTACCGTCAATCAGCTTCTCCAGGTACGCATCTTTCTGTTCCTGCGAACCCGCAACCAACAACGCCTCGATCGCACCGTCGGTCAGCAACGGACACAAGGCGAAAGAAAGATTCGCCGCCTGCATCATCTCCATGCACGGCGCGGCCACTACCTTCGGCAGGTCCTGACCGCCGTACTGCGCTGGATGCTGAACACCCTGCCAGCCGGCCTCGACGAACGACCGAAACGCGGCCTTGAAGCCCGGCGTCGTCGTGACCACGCCGTTGTCCCACTTTGCCGGCTGAACATCGCCGCTCCAGTTCAGCGGAGCCACGACCTCACTCATAAAGCGCGCGTTTTCTTCGACGACCGCTTGCACCGTTTCGTCGGTTGCATCCTCGCAGCCCGGAAGCTGCTGAATCTCTTTCAAGCCCGCGAGCTCGTGCAACACAAACAGCATGTCTTTGACGGGCGCGACGTAACCCATCGAGCTACCCAAGCTCCTTGACCATCTGCGGGATCACTTCGAACAGATCACCGACCACGCCGTAATCAGCGATCTGGAAGATCGGCGCTTCGGCGTCCTTGTTGATCGCCACGATGACCTTCGAGTCCTTCATGCCAGCCAGGTGTTGAATCGCACCGGAGATACCGACAGCGATATACAGTTGCGGCGCTACAACCTTGCCTGTTTGCCCAACCTGCCAGTCGTTTGGGGCATAGCCGGCGTCGACCGCGGCGCGCGACGCACCGATCGCGGCATTCAACTTGTCTGCCAACGGCTCAAGCAGCTTGAAGTTTTCCGCAGAGCCGATTCCGCGGCCACCTGAGATCACAATCTTCGCGCCTTGCAATTCGGGACGATCCAGCTTGACGACGTCGCGCGATACAAAGCGCGAACTGTCACCTGCTGCAACGGCCGCGACCGTTTCGACGGTCGCGCTGCCGCCCTCTCTGGCGGCAGGCTCGAAGTTGGTAGGCCGCGCCGTCACGACCTTTATCGGATCGCCAGATTGCACGGTCGCGATCGCATTGCCTGCATAGATTGGGCGCGTGAAGGTGTCGGCGGATTCGACGCTGCTAATGTCGGAGATCTGCGCTGCGTCAAGCTTGGCCGCCACTCGCGGCAGAATATTTTTTCCGTACGCAGTGGCCGCAGCGAACAAGTGCGTGTAACCGCTTGCCATCGAAACCATCTGTGCCGCTATAGGCTCGGCAAGACCATTGGCGAATTGCGCGCCATCAGCCAGAAAGACTTTTGAAACACCGCTGATCTTTGCGGCTTCGTTCGCGGCGTCGGCGGCATTGTGTCCGGCTACAAGAATGTGCACGTCGCCAGCGGCTTTTGCTGCGGCAGTGACGGTGTTCAACGTTGCAGGACGGACGGTCTTACCGTCGTGTTCGGCTAAAAGCAAAGCGGTCATCAAATCACCTTCGCTTCAGTCTTTAGCTTTGCAACGAGGGTCGCAGCGTCGGGAACCTTGATACCCGCCTTTCGACCTGATGGCTCAACCACCTGCAGCGTCTTTAATCTCGGCGTCACATCGACACCGAGATCTTCTGGCTTTAGATTCTCCAACGGCTTTTTCTTCGCCTTCATGATGTTCGGCAGTGTGACGTAGCGCGGCTCATTCAGTCGCAGATCGGTGGTGATGACTGCGGGTAGCGCCACCGAAATTGTTTCGAGCCCGCCGTCCACTTCGCGCGTTACCTGCGCGCGGCCGTCTGCAATGGTGATCTTCGAAGCAAATGTCGCTTGCGGCATGTCGGCGAGCGCAGCAAGCATCTGACCCGTCTGATTTGCATCGTCGTCGATCGCCTGCTTGCCGGCGATCACAAGCTGCGGCTTTTCCTTGTCGACAATTGCTTTTAACAGCTTCGCAACTGCGAGCGGCTGCAGTTCGACGTTGGTCTCGACCAAAATCGCTCGATCGGCGCCGATTGCCATCGCGGTCCGCAACGTTTCCTGACACTGCAAGACACCGCAGGAAACCGCAATCACCTCGGTGGCTACCCCCGCCTCCTTCAGGCGCACGGCTTCCTCGATCGCAATCTCGTCGAACGGGTTCATCGACATTTTGACGTTAGCAAGATCGACGCCGGTTTTGTCCGACTTCACACGTACTTTGACGTTGTAGTCGACGACTCGCTTGACGGGAACAAGGATTTTCATCGGGGATCCAGACTGTGCAGCAAACAATTATACGAACCGACGAGGCGGACAACTCTGTGTGGCTCGCCAAAGCGAAGCGCAGTGCTAAATTTCAGCGAGTTCACGATATGGGAGCCGGATTGCAGGAAGTCCTGGAAGCGTTGCGCCGGTTGCCTGATCTCGGCGACCCCTACGAGGACGAGCGTCGTGCGCTCTCAGCGATGGCAACGGAGGTTCCTGCAGCTTCGATACGCGACGCTGCGCGAGCGCGTGCTCTACGTTATATCGATGCGGTTCGCGCCGTGGACACCGCCCTGCTTTCAGCGCAGAACCTGCTGAATTCGTTTCCTCTTGCAACACCCGAGGGTATTGCGCTGCTGCGGCTGGCAGAAGCGCTGTTGCGCGCCCCCGATGCGGAGACTCAGACATGGCTGATTGCCGAGAAGCTTGCGCATTTTCGTGACACCCGTATCGGGCTCGACGGCAACTTCGTCACTCGTGTACTCGCAACCGCGCTGAAATTTGCGGGCCACACTGCCGCAGAAGCCGAGCTGCAGGATGCCGGAGCCGACCGAGGATCGCTACGTGCGTGGCTCGCTAAAAGTGCGTTGCGACCGCTGGTTATCGACGGCATCCGCCGCTTTGGCGACCAGTTCGTGTTCGCGACAAACTTGCCGGACGCCATAGCGCGCGTCAGGCGCAGGCCCGATTCTCGCGTCACGTATTCGTTCGACATGCTCGGCGAAGGGGCGCGAACGCGAGCAGACGCCGATCGTTCTTTCACTTCCTATATCGAAGCGCTCGAGTCGATAAAGAACGCCCCAATACCCGAAGCCGGCGGAGACTGGACGACACGCGATGGGATATCGGTCAAGCTGTCCGCAATTCACCCGCGCTTTGAGACCGCGCAGATCGAACGATGCGAGCGTGAGCTGTTTCCAAGACTGGTCGAGCTCGCGCAGCTCGCACGCTCGGCAAACGTCAACATGACGGTCGACGCCGAAGAGTCGGAGCGACTGGTTCTGCACATATCGATGTTCGAAAAGTTAATGCACGAACCGTCGCTTCGAGACTGGCCCGGCCTTGGGCTTGCAGTACAGAGTTATCAACCTCGCTGTTTACGAGCGGTCGATCAACTGTTGCGCCGGAGCGCAGAACTGCGCAGGCCGATCGCCGTCCGGCTTGTCAAAGGTGCTTACTGGGATGCCGAGATCAAGCGGGCGCAGGAGCTCGGCATGGCGGGCTTTCCAGTGTTCACGCGCAAGTGGGCAACCGATGTGTCATTCCTGACGGTGGCGCGTCGGCTGCTCAGCCACCCGGCGCCCGTGTATCCGCAATTCGCAACTCACAATGCGTTGACCGTGGCATCGATTCTTGAATTCGCGCGGGAATTTTCCGCCGGCGCAGGCGGACGACGTTACGAGTTTCAGCGTTTGCACGGTATGGGCGATCCGCTGTACGACACACTGCTGGCGGATCAACCGGACGTCCGTGTGCGGGTCTATGCACCGGTTGGCGAGTTTCGCGACCTGCTGGCTTACCTTGTTCGGCGTCTGCTTGAGAACGGCGCAAATACTTCGTTCGTCCATCAGATCACCGACAGCACAGTTCCATCGGCGCTGCTTGTCAGCGATGTCTATGAACAGGCGCGCAACTACCTGTCCTCCAGCGCACCATCGTCCGCGCTGAGAACCGGCCAACAGCTTTTCGCCGAGCGCCGCAATTCGCACGGCATCGATCTGCAATACGCGCCGTCGTTGCTGAAGATGACTGATGGGGTGATGCGGTCGACGCCGGTGGCGGCGACTTCGCTGATTAGCGGATACATCGCCGGCTCTGGTCGCGTGGACGTGCGCAATCCCGCGCGCCTCGATGACGGCGTGGGATCGGTTATTGAATCGACGCTTGGACGACGCAAGCCGTGCAGTCGAAGCAGCGAGCGCATCGATGCGAGACTGGGACGCGCTCGGTGTTGATGCACGCGCCGCAATCGTCGATCAGGTCGCGAACGCCTGGGAGGCGGCACACGACGAACTCGCAGCTCTGATCGTGCGCGAGGCAGGCCGCACCATGCTCGATGCCCATCTGGAAGTGCGCGAGGCGATCGACTTCTGCCGATACTACGCAGCGCTTGGCCGTACGCAGATGAGGCTTGAGCCACTGCCGGGCCCTGCCGGCGAATCGAACGAGCTGCGCCTTGCGGGACGCGGCGTCTTTGTCTGCATCAGTCCATGGAATTTTCCGCTCGCAATATTCGGCGGGCAAATCGCGGCCGCACTGGTTGCGGGTAATAGCGTCGTGGCGAAACCGGCCGAGCAAACTCCCCTGATCGCCTTTCGCGCTGTGCAGTTGATGTTTGAAGCTGGCGTGCCGCGCGATGTGTTGCAGCTGGTGCTGGGACGCGGCGAGACCGTCGGCCGCGCTTTGACATCGGATCCGCGAATCGCGGGCGTAGCGTTTACCGGGTCGACCGCCACTGCTCGTGCAATCAACCGCGCGTTGGCCGGACGCGATTCGCCGATCGGCGTATTGATCGCCGAAACGGGCGGGCAGAACGCGATGATTGTTGATTCGAGTGCACTTCCCGAACAAGTCACCGACGCGGTGATCAGCAGTGCATTCCGCTCGTGCGGGCAGCGTTGCTCGGCGCTTCGCGTTCTGTTCGTTCAGCGTGACGTCGCCGACTCGATGACAACAATGATCGCAGGTGCGATGCGCGAGTTGATCGTCGGCGATCCTTCGGATCCCCGAACGGATGTCGGCCCGGTCATTGACGCGGAACAGCTCGTACTGCTGCAGCAACACCGTGACTGGTTACGGGCGCACGGCAAGTGCATCTACGAATGCGAGCTGCCGGCGCGCTTGAATGGGCACTATTTCGCGCCTGTCGCTTACGAGATCGGCGCCATTGGTGACCTGGAAAGCGAAAACTTCGGTCCAATACTGCACGTGATCCGCTACGACAGGCACGATCTCGACAAGGTGATCGACGCCATCAACACCACGGGTTACGGACTCACAATGGGCCTTCACACGCGACTCGACGCACGTGTCGAGCAGGTGATGCAGCGGGCCCGCGTCGGCAACCTGTACGTCAACCGGAACATCATCGGCGCGGTTGTCGGAAGCCAGCCGTTTGGAGGCGAAGGATTGTCAGGCACCGGCCCAAAGGCCGGCGGCCCACGCTATCTGCAGCGCTTTTGTGCCGAGCGCGCAGTGACGATCAACACCGCGGCGGCCGGCGGAAACGTCGAACTGACCACCGGCACGCACAGTTAGGTCACGCGATATCGCGGATGATTTCGCGCGCGGCGTTATGCCCCGGCGCACCGGTCACGCCGCCCCCCGGGTGGGCACCTGAACCACAGTGATACAGGCCGGAGATCGGCCCGCGATAACGCGCGTAACCCAGCACCGGGCGCATAGAGAACAGCTGATCGAGCGACAGTTGGCCATGGAAGATGTCGCCTCCGGTCAACCCAAATTCACTTTCCAGATCGGCGGGCGACAGCGCACGATAACCAAGCAACGACGCCCGAAAGTTTGGGCAATGAGTCTGCACCACATCGAAGATCGCTTGCACTGCACGTTCTTTCAGCAATGACCAGTCCGCCGTCGGCGCAAACTGCTGGCAAAACAAACTCGCGACGTGTTGGCTTGGAGGTGCAAGCGAGTCGTCGACAACGCTGGGAATCAACATCTCCACCACCGGCTCGCGCGAATAGCCGTGCGCAACAGCGTCGTGCCATGCGCGATCCATGTAGGCGAGCGACGGCGCGAAGGTGATACCGCTCGCGTGATGCGGCTGCATGTCGACACCGGGCAGCGCAGAAAAATTAGGCAGCTCAGAAAGTGCCACGTTAATGCGAAACGTTCCCGAGCCATACTTTGTGCGGCCGATCGCTTCAACGAACTCCGCGGGCAGGGTCGCCGGATCGACCAATCGTTGATACAGCAGCTTGGGCGTCACGTTAGCCGCCACCGCCCGCGCATGCACGAATTCACCGGATTTCAATTCCACACCGGTGGTGCGGCCGTTCTCAACGATGACTCGCTGCACCGGTTGATCGACGTCGACTCGTACACCGCGTGCACGCGCTTCGGCCGCCATCGCCTGCGTGATCGCACCCATACCGCCGAGCGCGTGCCCCCACTTGCCCCGCTTGCCGTTGACTTCACCAAACACGTGATGCAGCAGCACGTACGCCGAGCCTGGCGCATACGGGCTCGCGTAGTTGCCGACGATCGAATCCCATCCGAGTACCGCCTTCAGCGGCTCTGACTCAAACCAGGAATCGAGCCAATCGCCAGCGCTCTTTGTGAAGACATCGACAAGATCGCGCTGACCTTCTTTCGGCAGCCGTCCAATTTGCAACAGCAGTTTGCCGGCGGCGATCAGATCGCGCCAGCCCTCGACGACGAATGGTCCGCCGAGGTTAGGCGGCGATTGCAGAACCCACTGGCGAAGCTGATCTGCAATGCGATCGAGCCGAGCGTAGAAGGATGGAAGTCTTTGCGCGTCGCCAGGCGAAAACTTGGCAACTTCGGCGTTCGTCGCTGTCGAACTTTCTGCAGCATCGCCGAACTTCAGATAGCGGCCATCGGCCAGTGGCACAAAGTTCGAGATCGGTCGCTCGATGATGCGCAGCCCGTGCTGTTTGAGGCGCAGGTCCTGAATCACCTGCGGGTTCAGCAGGCTCACGGTATAACTCGCGGTCGAATTGCGAAAGCCCGGAAAAAACTCCTCCGTGACCGCAGCGCCACCGACGACACTCCTTCGCTCGACGACGCGAACGCTCAGTCCCGCCGCGGCCAGATAGCAGGCACACGTCAGGCCGTTATGGCCGGCACCAATGATCAGAACGTCGAGCGGCTTGTCCATCGCCCGATGGTAGCGGGCGCGCAAGCAAGTGAAAAAAGCAACGCCGCGCGTGCGCGCGCCGCTTTACAGCTGCCAACTTATTCAGGCAGCAATACTTTGTCGACGGCGTGAATCACACCATTCGCATCGACCGCTGCCAATGCACTACTTGTACCCAACACGATCGAGAATGCGCTGGGCAGCCACCTGATTCTTACCGACCGAGGAGATTGAAACCGTCTCCTGCTTGAAGCTGCCAAGCGACGAGAGTTGGGGATTGTTTAATTGCGTGCCTTTCGCAACCGGCCACTCATTGTTGCCGTTCGCAAAATAGGTTTGCGCCGAAGGACTGGACAGATACTCCAGAAATGCGATTGCATTGGCTTTGTTGGGCGCGTTCTTGGCGACCCCGCCGCCGGAGACGTTGACGTGCGTGCCGGTCCCTGACTGATTCGGCCAGACAAAACCAACCTTGCTGACGACTTCCTTATCTTTGGGATCGGTCGAGCGCAGCAGTCGTACCCAGTAGTAACTGTTGGTGACCGCCACGCCGCACTCGCCGGCCGCCACCGCCTTGATCTGGTCGGTATCGCCGCCACTCGGAGGACGCGCCATATTGCTGACGATGCCCTTAGCCCACTGTTCGGCCCCTTTCTCACCCATCGCTTCCACGCGCGACCCAATCAGCGACAGCATGTACGGATGCGAGCCTGAGCGTGTACACACCTTGTCTTTGTTCTTTGGGTCGGCGAGCTCTTCGTAGGTGTCGACATCTTCGACTTTTACGTTCGCCTTGTTGTAGACGATCACTCGCGCCCGAGTCGAAAAGCCATACCAGGTGCCATCGTTCGAACGCAAATTTGCCGGAATGCGCTCATTGAGCAGCTTCGATTCGATCGGCTGGAACAGTCCATCGATCTGCGCGCGCCACAACCTTGCCGCGTCAACCAGTAGCACCACATCGGCCGGACTGTTGCTGCCTTCAGCCTTTAGCCGTTGCAATATCTGCTCGTCGCCCGCCTCGATGCGATTGACCTTGATACCGGTTTGCTTGGTGAACTCCGAGTACAGCGCCTCATCGGTCTGATAGTGCCGAGCGGAATACAGATTCAGCACCTTTTGCTGTGCTTCGGCAGACAGTGGGAACACAAACGCGCCCGTTATGCCTGCAAGAACAGCAAGCTGCATCGTTCGATGCAGACAGATTTCAGCCAGCCGTCGACGCGTCTTGATACGGTTCATCGCCACACCCATTCTCGGTTGTTTGTTGGGATGGGCGGACGTTAACGCAATGAACTCTTAAATGCAAATGATTCTCATTACCTAAATTTGGACTAGCTAAATCAAGGCTTTATGATTTCGAAGACCTCATCGGAAGGGAACCTGGGCGAGGAACGGGCGGTTGTAATGCCCTGTGTGTCGGCGCGTAGCGTTCGCGCATCGGCGTCAATGAAGCGACGCGCCCCATCGAAACGAACGCGCCAGTAACGGTCGTCCAGTGCTTCGATCCGCACCCGCCCGCCGCGGGCTGGCGCGTGAAGAAACCGGCCGTCACCTATATAAATGGCAACGTGCGAGTAAGCGCGAGACAGGGTATTGAAAAACACCAGGTCACCGGGCTCGAGCTGCGCGCGCGTGATCGGCTCACCCAGTTTTCCAATGTCTTCTGATCGGCGCGGCAATTGCGGGGCGCCGACTGATTGAAAGACGTATCGAACCAGCCCGCTGCAGTCGAAGCCCATGTCCGGAGAGGAGCCGCCGTATCGATACGGTGTATTGATCAGCGTCAGAGCGCGTACGACGACGTCGGTTCTGACACTCGCGTCATCGCGCTCGAACTCGGCGGCGCTGGCGCCGTGCGCGAACACCGCCGCCGCGACGCTTAGGGCAGCAACTGCGTGATTCACTCAGGCGGCTCGCTTAGGCAGCCCGATCGGGCAACGCTCGCGGATCGTTATAGCTTTTCACTTGCGTTCCCCGGTAAAGAATCTGCGCATTCCGCTCCGTTATCTGTCGATGCAACGCGACGAAGTCCGGCTGCATGTCGATGCTGGGCCGCGGCTCCGACGCGAAGTGATGGAATGTATCGACACCGCGCACGAGCGTGGCACTGTCCTCGCCCGCTATCTGCGAAACACTGGTCGGAATGTAGCGAATTGCGAAGCCGATACGACGGTCGCTGGATGGATTGGCGGGCGAGCCATGCACCAGCCGCACGTGATGCAGAGAAATTTCGCCGGGCCGCAGCTCGATCGTCACCGCTTTCGACTCGTCGACATCGACGGCGACCTCCTGCCCACGCGTTAACAGGTTGTTCTTGGCGAACGTATCGCGATGCTCCAGCTGATCCGATGTGTGCGTGCCGGGAATAAATGTCATTGCGCCATTGGCACGATTGCTTGGCGTCAATGCAACCCATGCGGTCACCACGTCCGGCTTGCTTAACCCCCAGTACGTCGAGTCCTGGTGCCATGAAACAAACGCCGGGTTGTTTGCTTCCTTGATGAAAAAGTTAGTCGTCCAGCACAGTAGATTGGGCCCGTACAAGTCTTCGATCGCATCCACGATGCGCGGATTGCGGACCAGGTCCGCCAGCCATGGAAACAGCAGGTGCGTCTTGTGGCGCAAGTCCCCGGCCAGCGGACCGCCGGATTTGTTCTCATACTCTTCGAGCCTGCGGCGAATTTCGAGCGCCTGGTCTTCCGACATCACGCGCACCGGAAAGACACAGCCGTCGCGCCGGAACTGTTCGACTTGCGCCTCGGTCAGGATTTTTGGCATCGCATCCTCATGCAGATATCAGGCTGACCCACTGATGACGCTCATTACCTCCGACGATGCATGCGCGTCAGCGGGCCTGCCTGCAAAGATAATCTCGCCGCGCTCGAGAACATACAAGCTGTCGGCGTATTCGGGAATATGGTGAATGTTCGACTCCGCCATAAGAATGCCGTGCCCGCGCTGGCGGATAGACGCTATACCTTCGCTGATGCTGGGAATGATTGCAGGCGACAGTCCTTCGAAAGGCTCGTCGAGCAGCAACAGCTCGGCATCGAGCGTCAGCGCACGCGCAATCGACACCATCTTGCGTTCGCCGCCTGAAAGTTGACTGCCGCCTCGCGTGGCGTACTCACGCAGCTTCGGAAAGATCTCGTAAGCCATCGCGATTCGCGTTGACGCGTCGCGTCCCTGCGGACGCGTCCATGTCGGCAGCTCAATATTTTCGGCGACATTCAGATCACCGAATACCTGGCTCTCCTCCGGCGCGTAGCCGATGCCAAGTTGTGCAATCTTGTGCGTCGGCAAGCCGATGATCGAAGTGTCGTTGAGCGCCACCGTTCCCGACACCGGGGTCAGGTAGCCCATGATGGTACGAAAAGTTGTCGTCTTGCCGGCACCGTTGCGTCCGATCAGGCAAACGAGCTGGCCGGCGGCAACCTTCAGAGAGATGCCCCGCAGAATTTGGCTGTTCTGAATATCGACGGTCAACTGGTCCAGCACCAGCATTACGCGACTCGCTTCGACATCTTGCCAACCAGTTTGCCGACGACAGCCGCGACGATCTCGGGATCATTGAAAAACCTGTCAGGAGGAAGGTCTGCCAATACTCTCCCCTCTTTTAGCGCAACGATTCGAGTCGAATATTCGGCGACCAGATTCATATCGTGTTCGACCAAAATGATCGCCTGCACCCCCGCGTGCTTCGCGGCATCGATCAGGGTGCGCATGATGCCGTGCTTGTCGCCGCTCGACACACCACTGGTCGGCTCGTCGAGCAGTATCACTTCGGGAGTCAACGCAAACGCACTTGCAATATCCAGCAGCTTCTTTTCGCCTTGCGACAGCAATCGCGACTCGGTCTCGAGCTTGGTGTCGAGTCCAAAAATTGCCGCGACCTCACGGATGCGTGACCGCAATGCCTGGTCGCTTGCCACCGACGCAAACATGCGAAAACTCTTCGAAGCTTGCGACACGACTGCTACGCCAATTGTCTGCGCGACCGTCATCGCCGGAAAGATATGAACCAGTTGAAAGGCGCGCGCCATCCCGCGCTTGGCCAACGCCACCGGACCAATGCCGGCAATATCGTCGCCTTTGAACCGAACGGTGCCCGATGTAGGTTTCAACAGCCCCGTCAACACGTTGACTAGTGTGGTCTTGCCCGCCCCATTTGGACCGACTATCGAAAGCAACTCGCCTCGCGCTACCGTCAGCGAAACGCCGTCGAGAGCCACAAAACTGCCATAGGCTTTACTGACGCCGGCGGTTTCGATCAACGTCATCGCTTTTGCTTTATCTTCGACCACACGTCTTGCGCCACGCCCATCACGCCCCGCGGAAACAGAATCACAATCAGTGCCAGCGTCACGCCCAGAAAGAACCTCCAGTACTGCGTGAGCGACATCAACTCGGACTTCAGGAAGATGAACACGAATGCCCCCACCAGCGGGCCAAAGAAGTTCGCGAACCCGCCGAGCACCGTCATGAACACCAGCTCGCCGGAGTGCGTCCAGTAGGCGGTCTCCGGGTCGGCCTGGCCCGTATTGATTGCGAGGATCACTCCACCCACCGCGCAATAGAAAGCCGAGATCAAAAAAGCGGCCAGCCTGAACATGCGGACTCGGACACCGAGGTACTCCGCCTTTCGCGAGTTCTCGCGAATCGCCGCCAGATGCAACCCGAACGGCGAATGCACGATGCGCCACATCACGAACCCAAGCACTACCAGCAGCGCCAGGCAGTAATAGTAAAAAGGTCCGATCAGAAAGGTCGTCTTGTCGAGCTCGCTGAATTCGTTTCCGAACAGCGCAGGGCGCAGCACGCGAATGCCAGTGTCGCCGCCGGTGATGTCGTAGAACTTGAACAGGAACGAGTGAAACAGCATTCCGAACGCGAGCGTCAGGATGCCGAAGAAAATTCGCACGTATCGCACCGCAAGCAAGCCCACCGGAACCGCGACAGCGACGGCAGTCAGCCCCGACAGCAGAAGAATCACTTCGAAACTCTTGATGCCGAGCTTGCTGGACAACACCGCCGCGCCATACGCACCCAGCGCAACAAACAATGCGTGTCCAAACGACAGCAGACCTGTGTAGCCAAACAACAGATTGAAGCCGAGAAGAGCAATCGCATACGCAAACGCCGGCAGTACCAGCGTCACGTAATAAGGCTGTGCAAAGTGCGGAAAGACGGCAAGCACAACAAGTGCCGCCACAACGATGATTACGAGCGCAGTGTGCCGTCGCAATCGATTCGCGCCGGTCTCAACGCGGCTGGCTGCTTCTGCGCTCAGGCCGCTCGCGCTCATTCGATCGGCTTTCCAAACAGGCCCGCTGGGCGAGCAATCAGCACGACGATCACTACCAGATAGATCGCCAGAATCTCGAGTTCCGCATAAAAGGTGATTGCAGCCGCGCGCATTAACCCCACGATCAGTGCACCCACCAGCGCACCGCGCATGCTGCCCAAGCCACCGATGACAACCACGGCAAACGCCTCGACTACGAGTTCAACCGGCATGTCGAGCGATGCTGCGGCGGTGGGCACCACGAGCGCGCCGCCCACCGTACCAAGGACAGTGCCGAGCGTGAAGACGCTCGTGTACACCCATCGAACGTTTACGCCCAATGCCTGGCTCATCTCCCGATTCTCTGCCGTAGCACGCAGGATGCGGCCAAAGCGCGTGCGCTGCAGGAATGCGCCAATGCCGACGGCGATCGCAATGCTTGCGGCAATCACCAGCAGGTTGTAGATCGACACCGAGAATGTGCCGACCACGAGCCTGCCATAGTCGTTGGCGAGATTGCCCAGCTGCTGCGGATTAGGGCCCCAGAAAAAACGCAACACATCCTGGAACATCAGCACCAGCGCGAACGTCAGCAACAACTGAAACGCCTCGTCGCGCGCATAGATCGTGCGGAGCAGCGCTTCGATCGCAGGCCCGATCGCGCCGAGCACGATGCCCGAGACGATCAGCACCGGCAGGAACATCCACGGCGGAAGCCCGGCGGCAAGCGCCCAGTTGACGCTGCTGATGCCGAAGTACGCGCCGAGCGCGTAGAACGAACCGCACGCAAGGTTGACGATCTTCTGCACGCCGAACACGAGCTGCAGCCCGGCGGCCACCAAAAAAAGAACGGCGGCGTGAAAAACGCCGCCGAGCAGGATGTCGAAAAAGGCGGTCAAGCTCGTTTACCAAATGCTTGCTTAGCCTTACAACTTTATCTGCGCAGTCTCAATCCACTTCCAGAAGTCGGTGCCAGGGGGCTTTTGCAGCTGGTCGGAATACATGCGATCTACTTGCCCCAACGTTGCGAAGTCGTAACGGTTCTTGTGCGTGGTCAGGCCCTGGTAGAAGGTCTGCTCCGCGATGTGATCCTTGCGCATATGGCCTGGTCCGCCGAGCGACTCAACCTTGACGCCTTCAATCGCACTGATCACATCTTCCTTGCCTGGCCAAGCGTTCTTAGCCTTGTACGCCGCCTCAACGCCGGCCTTGTAAACCTGCATCGCGAAGTAGGCGCGGTCGGCCTCCCAGTGCGGATAGTCCTTGTACCTTTCCTCGTATTCCTTGACGAACAAGCGTTGCAGCGGGCTCGCGTCGGCGTGATTGAAGTACAGCGTGTTATGGCCAAAGATCATGCCTTCCGGCGTGAACTCTTTTTTCAGTAGCGTGTGCTGGAAGCCGGCCGCCGGGAACACGAACTTGGTCTTGCCGTCGATCAGCCCGGCGCTGTGCGCGGTACGCATGAAGATCGGCAGATCGGCAAACAGCAACGACGAGAAGACGAGATCCGGTTTCGCTGCCTTCAGGGCGGCAACGTGCGTCGTCAAATCGAGCGTTCCGACTTTCGGCCATTGCTCGGCGACGACCTTTACCGGGACGTTGAATTTCTTCAGAAGCGCCTGGAACGCCGCCATATTGTTGCGGCCGTACGAGTAGTCCGGGTTGATGCCTGCGATCGTCGAAAACTGCCCTTTCCAATACTTGATCGCCAACAGCGATCCCATCACGGCTTCGCATTCGTTGTCGGTGCTGCGGAACACGTAGCGCGGTGTCGGCATCGTTTCCTTGACACCATCCTGCGTGGTGCCATCCCAAAAGATCAAAAGCGCCTTCATTTCCTCGGCGACTGCGCCCATTGCCAGACTCACGCCGGACGACACAATGCCCTGCACGCAATCGACCTTGTCCTGCAGCACGAGCTTGCGCAGGCGCTCAATCGAATCCTTTGGGTTGGTCTCTTCTTCGACGATCAACTCGATCTTGCGACCTGCAATACCGCCGGACGCATTCATGCGCTCAACCGCGAATTGAGTGCCGCGCAGACCACATTCGCCGATGGTGCCTGCGATACCCGACTTCGGCGCGATCACGCCAATCCGTACCGGCACGTTCTGCGCGATGGCTGGAAAACTGATCAATGGCTGAGCAGCGACCGCCGCACCAGCGCCGCCGATCGCCTTCAGTAACCTTCTGCGGTTGTCTTGCATGGCATGCCTCCTGTTGTTGTAGTTAGGTAAGACTCAAACGTGTGCGACTGTAGCGCGGGTGAATTCCTCGATCACATCCAGCAGGCGGTCGCTGGCGTTCGCCGCGCGCTCCTCATCCTTGTCCGCGATCGCGCGCGCGATGTCGGCATGCAGCTTGGCAGTGAGCGGCATGTCGGCCGCCTGCTTGTAATGGATGTACCAGAAGCGGCGCGACAAGCCGTGCATCAGGCTCATCGCACCCGCGGCAAACTCGTTATGCGAGGCACTCGAACACAGCAGGTTGAACTCACGGTCAGTGCGCATGAACGTCACGTCATCGTTGGCGCGCGCCGACTTTTCGAAGTCGCGCGCAAGCTCGCGAAAGCGGGTCCGCTGTTCATCGGTCGCGCGTCGTCGCTGCGGTACGCGCTATCAACCGCTCGATCTCGCGACGCGCTTCGTGCAAGCGCAGTTGCCGGCCGACGTTGATCTCGGACACCATGATGCCGCGCCGCGGCAGGATCATCACCAATCGTTCGCGAGCGAGGCGCTGCAGCGCTTCTCGGATCGGCGTGCGGCCGATGCCGAGGTGACTGGATAACTCCGCCTCGGACACCGCGGCTCCGGGAGCAAGCTTCAGTGTCACGATCATTTCTTCGAGCTCGGCGTAGGCGCGGTCGGTCAGGCTTTGCGCGGTTGCAGCCATCGGAGCAACCTCGACCGGACTCGCGCGTTTCACTGGTGCTTCCGCTTCTCGACCATTGAAACGAACTTCTCGTACTCTTTTTCATCGACGCCGTAGCTGTGATCGTCGTCGGGGAATGTGCCCGCCTTTACCTCGGCGATGTATTGCGAGATACCCTTGATCGCAACTTCGGTTAGGTTCGAATAGCGCTTCGTGAATTTCGGCTTGAAATCGGTGAACACACCGAGCAGGTCGTAGCAAAGCAGGATCTGCCCATCAGTCCCGACACCTGCGCCGATGCCGATCGTCGGAATTTCGAGCTGCTTCGAAATGACGGCGGCGATCTTCGCCGGTACCGCTTCGAACTCGAGCATGAAGCAGCCGGCATCCTGGATCGCAAACGCGTCCTCGAGAATTTTCATCGCCGTGACGGCTGTCTTACCCTGAATCTTGAAGCCTCCGAACATCGCCACCGTGTGCGGCGTCATGCCGATGTGCGACGCGGTGGGAATTCCTGCATCGACCATCGCCTTCAAGATGGTCGCCTGCGACTTGCCGCCCTGCGGCTTGACTGCATCGCAGGCGCCTTCCTGCATAAAGCGCGTCGCGTTGGTCAACGCGCGTTCGATGGTGTTGTAACTCTGATAAGGCATGCATCCCAGCACGAACGTGTTCGGCGCGCCGCGCCGCACCGCTTGCGCGTGCAGTGCCATCATGTCCATCGTCGCGGGGATCGTGCTCGAATGACCATGCGCAATCATCGCTAGGCTGTCACCGAGCACCGCAACGTCGACGCCGGCCATCTCGGCCCACTTAGCCGACGTGTAATCGGGCACCGACATGTAAACCATCTTCTCGCCCGAGGTCTTCGAATCGCGGATCTCCTGCAGCGTGCGTTTCTTGCGCGCGGATGTACTCGCCGCGTTAGTCGTCGTTGCAGCAGCTTCGGCCACGCTTCCCCCGCAATTGACAGCGTCAGTGATCGACAACTAATATATCAGCCATAAAACTCGGCAGCAACGAGGTTTTTCCATGATGACGGAACGGCAACGAAAATTTCGGGAGCAGTATCGTGCGGCGATCAGCCGCTGGTACAGCGGGTGGCTACACATTGGAGTGATGTACACGGCCGGAATTGCCGGTGTCTGGTACTGCGTAAGCCAGTTGCAGAACGCCCGTTGGGAGTGGCTGCTGCTGATCCCGGTGCTGATCGGTGGCAACTTCGTCGAATGGGCGATGCACAAGTTCGTTATGCATCGCCTGATCGACGTGTATGCCCTGCGCGCAATCTACGACCGCCACACCCGGCAACATCACCAGTACTTCACCGACAACGACGCCACGATCGACACGGTCCGCGAATTCCGCATCGTGTTCTTCCCGTGGCGCGTACTGATCGTGCTGGCGGTGTTCGGACTTCTGTTCGGCTGGATTGCGAGCGTACTGATCAACCCGAACGCCGGCTACATCGTCTTTATCGGCATGATGGGTCACTACATGGTCTATGAGACGTTCCACTTCTGCTGCCACGTGCACGACAACTGGTTCGTCCGCAATGCGCCTTTTATCAACACCATCAGGCGCCATCACACGGCACATCACAACATGGGGATCATGATGCACGTCAACATGAACCTGACGTTCCCGATCGCCGACTGGTTCTTGAATACCAGTGACCTGAAACGCGGCCTGCTCGGTCACCTGTTCAACGGCTACAGCGACGCACACGTCAAGCCCGAGCTGAAGCCGGTGATCGCGCGCTACCGCACGTCTGAAACGCAGGAAAAGCGCGTTACGCTCGATGGGCCGCAACTCAGCGATGACGAGCTTCGTACGCTGGCCAGTGCAGGCGGGCACGTTTGAATCCCCGCCGTATAGCGTGAAAGAGCGAGATAAGGGTAGGAAAAGCTAAGGAACTCAACAGCTTTTACCGATCAATTCGCGATCATTTCGGTTAAATTCCGAGCTCGCCGCGTCCTGCGGCGCGCGCAGCTAACCGAGAAACCCGTTGGCGACCGTAGTAAAGAACGAACCGGCAAAAGCCGTCACGCCCGCCCCTGCGGTCGGCGCCCCCAAGCCTCGCGTGTTGATCTGCGACGACTCACGCATTGTGCGGGCATCGATCAGCCAGCATCTGCGCGACCGCTTCGAGCTGCGAGAGGTCACGGACGGCGAGGCCGCGTGGCAAGCGATTCTGCTTGACTCGACAGTCCGCGTCGTCATCAGCGACCTGACGATGCCGAAGGTCGACGGGTTCGAGCTGTTAAACCGCGTGCGCTCGTCCAAGGTTCAGCGAATCCGCGAACTTCCGATGGTGATTATCTCGGGCGAGGACGAGGCGGGAGAGCGTGAACGCGCTGCCTCGCTGGGTGCGACCGATTTCATCCAAAAAGGCGTCGGCGCCGCCGAGCTGCTGGCCCGCATGGAAGTTCTGGTGCGCCTTTCGACCACGCGCGAGATGCTGGCCGAAAGCCAGGCATCGCTCGAGTCTTCGCAGGACGGTCGATTCCGACACCGAGCTGCTGAATCAGCCTTTCTTCGACAAGCAGGTAGAGAAACTGATTTCGTTTGCCCGTCGCAACTTATCCGACGTGGCGCTGATCTGCATTCGTGTCGAGTTGTCGATGCCGCAGAACGAACAGTGGGAGGGCGAAACGGATCAGCGCATTAAGCTGGTCGGGCGCGCGTTGGCCGCGTCGATTCGATTGGAAGATCTGGGCACGCGGACTGATCGCATGGAGTTCTGCGTCGCTACACCGTCCAGTGGCTTGTCAGGCGTTTTGCGCTTTGCGGCGCGACTACGCAAGGTGCTCGAGAACATCGAGGCGGCCGGACCGGGCGTTGAGGTCTGGACCTGCATTGGACTGTCGACCCTGTCCGAGGAACTGCGGCGAAGCGCCGAGGAGCTTCGTACGCTAGCTCAGAAACGCGCGGCGCAGGCGCAAACTAATCGGTCGCGGCGCATTATTCTGGGGACGTCTGACGGGGCTGCTCCGGGGTCGATGGACCCGAAGACCGAAGACGGGTCGATGGACATTAATCTCGCGTTGGCGCTGATTCGCGCCGGACGCGCTGCCGAGGTAGTGCCTCATCTGCCAAGATTGCTGGAGCAGGTGGCACCGCTCCTGAAGCTGGTGCGACAACAAAAGGAACTGCAGCAGCCAGCTGACGGAGGATTGCATGACGACGTACAAGGAGTACCACGCAAAGTCACTTCGTGACCCGGCAGGCTTCTGGTCTGAGAAGGCAAGCCTGATTGACTGGCAGCAACCGTTTTCGCAGGTGCTCGATTACTCGAACCCGCCTTTTGCCAAGTGGTTCGTCGGCGGTACCACCAACCTCTGCCATAACGCGGTCGATCGGCATCTGACCGCGCGCGGCGATCAGGCCGCACTGATCTACGTCTCGACCGAAACCGGCGACGAAAAAACCTACACCTACCGCCAGCTGTATCGCGAGGTCAATCGAATGGCGGGAATTTTGCGGTCGCTTGGCGTTGCGCGAGGTGATCGCGTGCTGATCTACCTGCCGATGATTCCCGAAGCCGCGTTTGCGATGCTGGCCTGCGTGCGTATCGGCGCGATTCATTCGGTCGTGTTCGGCGGCTTCGCGTCGGTCAGCCTGGCAACGCGCATCGACGACGCACAGCCGAAGCTGATTATCTCGGCCGATGCGGGGTCGCGTGCGGGCAAACCGATCCCTTACAAGCATCTGCTCGACGAAGCGATCGCGTTGGCACAGTTCCCTCCGCCGAAAGTACTGCTGATCAATCGAAAGCTCGCGGACATGACGCACGTTGCTGGACGCGACGTCGACTACGCCACGCTGCGCGCGGAACACATGAATGACGAGGTCGAGTGCGAATGGCTCGAGTCATCCGAACCAAGCTACATCCTGTATACGTCGGGCACGACCGGGAAGCCGAAAGGCGTGCAGCGCGATACCGGCGGGTACGCGGTCGCGCTTGCGGCGTCGATGCGCGACATTTTCTGCAGTCAGCCTGGCGGGACCTACTTTTCGACCAGCGACATTGGATGGGTGGTCGGTCACTCGTACATCGTCTACGGGCCACTAATCAATGGCATGGCCACGGTCATGTATGAAGGCCTGCCGATTCGCCCCGACGGCGGCATCTGGTGGAGCATTGTCGAGAAGTACAAAGTCAACGTGATGTTCTCATCACCGACGGCGATTCGCGTATTAAAGAAACAGGATCCGGCGCTGCTGAAGAAATACGACTTATCGAGCCTCAGCTTGCTGTTTCTAGCAGGCGAGCCACTCGACGAGACCACTGCACGTTGGATCTCCGATGGCATTGGCAAACCTGTTATCGACAACTATTGGCAAACTGAAACGGGATGGCCGATCCTTGGAATACCTCGCAATGTTGAGGCGCTGCCGACCAAGTTCGGATCGCCGGGCGTCCCCGCCGCCGGCTACTCAGTGAAAATTTTTAACGAATCGACCGGCGAAGAGGTTACGAAGCCGCATCAAAAGGGCGTCGTCGCAATCGAAGGGCCGCTGCCGCCGGGCTGCATGACCACGGTGTGGCACGACGATCAACGGTTCGTGCGTACCTACTGGTCCAGCGTGCCGAATCAGCAGGTCTATTCGACATTCGATTGGGGTATTCGCGATGATGACGGCTACTTTTTTATCCTCGGCCGTACGGACGACGTTATTAACGTCGCAGGTCACCGGCTTGGCACGCGAGAGATCGAGGAGTCCTTGTCGTCGCACCCGAACGTTGCCGAAGTCGCGGTGGTCGGTGTTTCCGATTCCCTGAAAGGCCAGGTGGCGCTGGCCTTCGCAATTCTGAAAGACCCAACACGGGCAGACACCGTGGAGAAGAGGCTTGCCCACGAGGGCGAAATGATGAAAGTGGTTGATTCACAACTCGGAGCCGTCGCACGTCCTTCGCGCGTTCACTTTGTAAGTGTGCTGCCAAAGACACGCTCCGGCAAACTGTTGCGACGATCAATCCAGGCGCTCGCCGAAGGTCGCGATGCGGGTGATCTGACAACAATCGAGGATCCGACTGCTCTCGAACAAATCAAGACTGCGATCCTCGCGTGACTTTTAACTACGCTCTATCGAATTTGTTGCTGCCGCCAACGTCGCTGATTGCCTTGACGATCATCGGCGCGTTGGCGTTGAGGCGGCGGCGCGCGTTCGGGATGGTGCTGATCGTTGGCTCGCAGTTGCTGTTGCTCGCGCTGTCGATGCCGGTTGTTGCGAACGCGCTGGTACGGTCGCTGGAGCCGCCACCTGCTTCCATCGGAGAGCTCAAACGCGCGCAGGCGATCGTGGTGCTGGGAGGTGGACGCAATCTCGGTGCGCCCGAATGGGGCGGCGAAACCGTGAACGACTACACCTTGCGGCGAGCGCGTTATGGTGCGCGGCTTGCGCGCGAAACGGGGCTACCGGTTTATGTCAGCGGCGGCAAGCCGACCGGCGGGCAGTTCGCCGAAGGCACGCTGATGCGCGAACTGATCGCGCGTGAGCTCAACTCGCCGGTCAAATGGGTCGAGGTCGCTTCCGAAACCACGCGCGAACAGGCGCAAATGGCTGCGCAAGATTTAAAGCCGCAGCAGATCAGCCGCGTTGCGCTTGTCACCGACGCGGTGCACATGCCGCGCGCGCAGCGCGCTTTCGAGCTGGCAGGCCTGGCGGTTATTAGTGCGCCGACCGGCTATACCGCGCAACGGCCGTTTGCGCCATATCAGCTGATCCCCGGCCCCATCGCGCTGCGCGAGTCGCACGTCGCCCTGCGCGAGTGGGCTCGCAGCTCCACCATCACGTTCTGGCACTGGTCGACTAGATGAAAACAAAACCTTGGCTGACCCTCGAAGACGCACAACGCATCGCCGCCGCCGCAGAAGCTGAGGCGCGAAGCCATCAATGGGCCGTCGTGATTGCTATTTGCGACGACGGCGGTCACCTCGTGCTATTGCATCGCCTCGACGGCGTCGCACCGATCTCTTCGACGATAGCGCCAGCGAAGGCACGCGCCGCCGCGCTTGGCAAGCGTGAAACGAAGTTGTATGAGGACATGATCAATCAGGGTCGCGCTGCGTTTCTGTCAGCGCCGCTCGACGGCATGCTGGAAGGCGGCGTGCCAATCATCGTCGACGGTCATGTCGTCGGTGCGATCGGCGTGTCGGGCGTCAAATCCAGTGAGGACGCGCAGATCGCAAAGGCCGGGGTCGCTGCGCTGTAAACAAAGATCCTAAACAGCGGCCTCGCGCGCAGCTCGTCCGCGCTCGATGTTGATCGACGCGATCAGCAGCAACCCGATCACAAAAAAGCCGCCGGTAATCATCATTCCGAGCCGGTAGTTGTTGTCGGTCAGAAACAGTACTGCGCTGAAGGTCAGCGGCCCGACAATCGCAGCCACTTGCACCGACAACGTCCACAGTCCGTAGAACTCTGCCAATCGTGAGGCTGGCGCAAACACGCCCGCCATCGCACGCCCGGCAGACTGACTCGATCCCATCGCCAGTCCGGCGAGATTGGCCGAAAGCCAGAACAGCGCTGAAGTCGTCGCCATCGACGCCGTAATCGTCATTGCAATCCAAATCATCAAGGTCAGCGCAAGCGCCCGCTTATGTCCCAGTCTGTCCTGCACGTAGCCGAATGCGAACGCGCCTATCGCGGCGGTGATGTTCACTACCAGCACAAGCATCAGCGTCTGCTCAAAAGTAAATTTCATGACCTCCAACGCGTAGATGGAAGCCAGCGCGATGACCACTGCAACGCCCGACTGATAAAACGCGCCGCATAGCAAGAGCCTCGCGAAGTCACGATAGTGGCGCAGGTGCTTCAGCGTCGAAGCCAGCCGCGATATCGAGTCACGCAGCGCGTTCAAACTTCCTTCTCCCTGCGGCACGGCACGTTCACGCAGAATGAACAACGTGGGCAGAGCTGCCAGCGCGAAGACTCCTGCAGTGATGAGCATCGTCACTGGCACGAAATCTTCCGCAACTCCACCGCGCCCACGCGACCAGGTGACATATGCCAGGCAGACGGCCAGCGTCGCCAGCCCGCCCAGGTATCCAAAGCTCCATCCCCACCCTGAGACCTTGCCCAACGCATGCGGACGTGCAATTTCCGGCAGAAACGCGCCAATCAGCGAAACACCCGTTTGGAAGAAAAAATTCGAAATGACAATGGCGACGATCGCGATAGCGACGTCACCGCGCCCCGCGAACGCGAGCGCAGCGGTAGACACCACGCAGCCCACCGTCGATAGCCGCAATAACCATTGCTTACGCGCGTGCAAGTCAGCGTAAGCCCCGATCATCGGCATCGCGATCATCACCGCAGCATTGGAAACGGCCAGCGTGATCAACCACACCTGCGCGCCCCAGACGGCGCCATCGGCCACTATGCTGACGAAGTACCCGTTGAAAACCGCAGTCAGAACGACAGTCGTATAGCCCGAATTTGCGAAGTCGTAGCCGGCCCACGAGAGCACCTCGCGTCGGCGGACGCCTGGGTTTAGCGCTGCAGGATCGAAGATCCGGGAAATGAAACGCGAAAACAGCATGAACAGCGGCTGCGGCTTCACCGTTTCAGTTTCACGTTTCACTGAAGCCGATGCTACGCGAACAGCCGCACGCTTCGTATACTTGACGCATGGCTACCCGCGATCTTGACCGTATCGATCGAAAGATTCTGGAAACGCTTCAGCTCGACGGGCGTATTACCAACCAGGAACTTTCGACGCGCATTTCGCTCAGCCCTCGCGCTTGCCTCGAGCGCGTGCGCCGGCTGGAGCGCATCGGCATCATTTCGGGCTATATGGCGCTGGTTGAGCCGCGCAAGCTAGGTGGCGTTCTGACCGTTGTCGTCGAGGTGACTCTAAGAGACCAAAAACAGGCGACGCACGCGCGTTTCGAGCAGCGCGCTCGCGCTGCCGACGAAGTGGTCGAGTGTTTCCTGGTCTCGGGGCAATGCGACTACGTGTTGCGGCTGGCGTGCCGGGATCTCGATCACTATCGAGAGCTGACCAATGCATGGACCGACGACGCTGCCCTCGGCGTTGAAAAAATAACGTCGAAGCCTGAGTTGCAGACCATCAAGTCATTTCGCGGTTATCCGTTGCCTTAGGCGCACCACCGCCGCGCTGCGGTGCACCGCCGATTCTGCGGTTCGCAGCGTCAAGGCGTTCAGGTTCGGCATTTCGACCCTGTTACTTCAGCCTCGTATTTCGTGCTTTGTCCCTACATTTGTCATTACCGAATGAGGGCATCTATGAACGCGCGAGTCGACATGCAAATCAATCAGGCGGAATTGGCGATCGCCGTTGAAAAGAGCTTCGCGGCGCCGAACTACGCACCGATTCCCGTCGTGCTCGATCGCGGCGACGGCAGCTGGCTTTGGGACGCTGACGGGAAGCGCTACCTCGACTTCATGTCGGCCTATTCCGCCGTCAGTCACGGCCATGCGCATCCGCGTTTGGTCGCCGCGTTGACCGATCAGGCGCAGCGCGTCGCCGTTACTTCGCGCGCATATCACTCGATCGAGCTCGGGCCGTTTCTCGCCAAGCTGGTCGAAGTCGCAGACCTGTCAAAGCCAGCCAAAGCACTGCCGGCCAGCGGCGGCGCGGAATCGGTCGAAACCGCAATCAAGGCCGCGCGCCGCTGGGGCTATCGAGTCAAAGGAATTCCGACTGATCACGCGAACATCGTCGTAGCGCGCGGCAACTTTCATGGCCGCTCCACCACGATCGTGGGCTTCTCCACCGAGCCTGCGTATCGCGCGGACTTCGGTCCGTTCGCGCCGGGCTTTCGCCACTTCGAATTCGGAAACATCGAATCGCTGCGCGCTGCGATCGATGATGATACGTGCGCGATTCTGATCGAGCCGATTCAGGGCGAAGCGGGCATCGTGCTGCCGCCCGCCGGCTTCCTGCGGGCGGCACGTGAACTTGCCGACGAGCGCAACGTTCTGCTGATCCTCGACGAGATTCAATCGGGACTCGGCCGCACCGGCGAATGGTTTGCGTACATGCACGAGGGCATCCGGCCTGATGGTGTCATCGTTGGCAAGGCTCTGGGCGGCGGGTTGCTTCCCGTTTCAGCGTTCGTTGCTGTCAACTCAGTGATGGATCTGCTCGAGCCAGGCAGCCACGGCTCGACCTTCGGCGGCAATCCACTGGCAGCACGCGTCGGCCGCGAGGCGCTCGCCGTGATCGAGGAAGAGCAGCTTGTCGAGCGCAGCCGTGAACTCGGCGAACATCTGCTGTCGCGCTTGCGCGCCCTAACATCTCCGCTGATCTGTGCGGTACGCGGACGCGGACTTTGGGTTGGCGTCGAGCTCGACGCTGGCGTATCGGCGCGCAAAGTCGCCGAGCGCATGGCCGTCCGCGGCGTTCTGACCAAGGACACGCATGAAACGGTGATTCGATTCGCGCCGCCGCTGACTATCAGCCGTGAGGCGCTCGACTGGGGCATCGACGTATTCGCGGATGTGTTGTCTGAGTTCGACGCACACGCAGCTTTGACACACAGCGATCGCGTCCGGCCCACAGCGACAGTCGCGTCAACCGCGCACCTGATGATGAGCGCGCCTGAGCACTTCGAGGTGAGCTACACGATCAACCCATGGATGCAACCGTCGCAATGGTCGGTGTCATCGAAAAAGCTCGCGGGTGATGCAAGGCGCGGCTGGAATCAGCTGAAGAAGACCTACGAACGTCTCGGCGCGCAAATTGAAGTGCAGCAGGCCGCCGCAGGATTGCCGGACATGGTGTTCACTGCCAACGCCGCGGTCGTACTGGACCGCAAGGTCTTGCTCGCACGCTTTCTGTGCGCGGAGCGGCAGGGTGAAGAAGTCGCATAACCGAAAGTTTTTCGAAGCGCTGCGTGCGCAGGGGGTCGTCGATCAAATCGTCGATCCACCGGCAGGACAGTATTTCGAAGGCGCCGGCGATGCGATCTGGGACGCGACGCGGCGCCTGATCTGGACTGGCTATGGTCAGCGCTCGAGCCGCGACATGTTCCGCACGATCGAAGAACTGTACGGCGTGCCAGCGATCGCGCTCGAATTGATCGATCCGCGCTTCTATCACCTGGACACTTGCTTCTGCGTGCTCTCGGGCGGGGATGTGTTGTGGTATCCGGCTGCGTTCTCAGCGAGTGCAGCCAGCGCCGTGCGCGAAATTGTCGGCGACGACAAGCTGATCGAGGCCACCGATGATGATGCGTTTCACCTCGGCGTGAACTCAGTGTGCATCGGCCGCGAAGTCGTGATGTGCCACGCGTCGGCGCCAACGCTCGCAGCGCTGACCGCGCGCGGTTATCACGTCAATATCGTGCCGTTGGACTCGTTCAATCGCTCGGGAGGCGCAGCCTATTGCCTTACTTTGCGCCTGGACAACACGACGCTGATCGAGAAGCCAACCGCATTTGAGGAGATGCGTCGCGCCGCCTAGCTGCAAGGCGGCCGGCTAACGGCGTAATCCGCCTCGCACACCCCGACTGAAGCATTTTGCTGATCTAATCCGGGATGGTGCGATCATGGCCCGCGCCTCCCGTGAATCGGACTTGCCGGGTAGGCAAGCGGTGAAACGATGAGCGGAGAGCGACAAATGAATGCCTTGGATCCTCGCGTGACTCCGCGCGAGATCGTGCGTCATCTGGACCAGTACGTCATCGGACAGGACGAAGCCAAGAAGACACTGGCGGTAGCGGTCTATGCGCACTACCAGAAGCTCGCACTGTCACGCGACGAGGGGTTGGAGATCACCAAGAGCAACGTGCTGCTGGTCGGCCCGACCGGCACCGGCAAGACATTGCTATGCGAATCGCTCGCGCGATTGCTGAAGGTTCCGTTCGTCACTGCAGACGCAACCTCGCTCGCCCAGTCGCGCTACGTCAACGATGAGATCCAGGCCATCCTCGAGCGCCTGCACGACAAGGCCGAAGGCGACGTTGGGAGAACGCAGCATGGCATCGTGTTCATCGACGAGATCGACAAATTGAAATCTGCTTCCGCCTCCTCGGATCGCGGGCCGTCAGGAGAAAGCGTTCAGCATGCGTTGCTGAAAATCATGGAAGGCGCACCGGTGCGCCTTGCGAGCGGCGAGTACCTCGACACGACGCATGTTCTGTTCATCTGCGGCGGCGCGTTCGTCGGTCTCAACGCGATCATGGCCAACAACCAGGGGTTCGGTTTCGTCGCTACGTCAGAAGATGAGAACCGGCGGATGCTCGAGCGACTGAATGAACGCGTGAAACCGACTGACCTTGTCGAATTCGGCCTGATTCCGGAGTTCAGCGGGCGGCTCACCACCGTGGCACGGCTGCGCGATCTGTCGCGCGACATGCTGGTCCGGATCATGACCGAGCCGCGCAACTGCATCTACCGTCAGTTCCAGGCCATCCTGAAGGTTCAGGGTGTCGACCTCGTCGTCGCACCGCGCGCGTTCGAGGAGATTGCCGATCTGGCGGTCGAGTACAAGTCGGGGGCGCGCAGTCTGCGCGGGCTGTTCGAAGAACTGATCGCTCCGGTGTTGTTCGCTGTACCCGACCACCCGGAAATCAAGCGCGTCGAGCTGTCGTCAATCTTTGCAGAGCCGCGCTACTTGCGCGCCGGCTGACGCTTACCACTTCGGCTTGCGTTTCTCCATGAACGCCTGCACGCCTTCCTGCGCAGAGTCATCGATCATGTTGCACGCCATGGTCTGGCCCGCCAGCTGGTACGCGGCTTCGATACCGGTCTCCAGTTGCCGATAGAAAAGATCCTTACCCATTGCGAGCGCCGAGCCGGGTTTGGAAAGGATCGAAGTAATCAGCTTGTCAATTTCGGCGTCGAGTTGATCGGCTGGCACTACGCGATTGACGAGGCCACGCTCGCGCGCCGTCTCGGCGTCTATGAAATCGCCGGTCACCAGCATTTCAAACGCCTGCTTGCGTCCGACGTTGCGGCTTAGCGCAACGCCTGGGGTCGAGCAAAACAGGCCGACGTTGATGCCCGACACTGCAAATTTCGCGTCGGAAGATGCGACGGCGAGATCGCACATCGCGACCAACTGGCAGCCAGCTGCGGTCGCGATGCCGTGCACACGCGCGATCACTGGCACGCGCAAGCGTTGAATCGTCATCATCAGTTTCGTGCATTGAGCGAACAGTGCCTGGTAATACTCGAGCGCAGGATTGGCCTTCATCTGCTTCAGGTCATGCCCAGGGCAAAACGCTTTGCCCTGCGCGCCGATTACGACGACGCGCACCGACTCGTCGTCGGCCAGCGGCTCGAACTCGGTCTGCAATGCCGCCATCATTTCCTGTGACAACGCGTTGAATTGTTGCGGACGGTTCAGCGTCAGCGTCGCAACGCCGCGCTCATCGCGCGTGGTCAATACATACTGTTCCGCTACCGGTGCGTTCATTCGGACTCCCTATACGTCGATCGCCGCAGTCGATTTCGCCTGCTGGCGCAACAAGAACTTCTGAATCTTGCCGGTCGATGTTTTCGGCAGCGCGCCAAAAACAATCCGCTTCGGTATTTTGAATCCGGCCAGATGCTTGCGGCAATGTTGCTGCAGCTCTTGTTCAGTCAGCTCCGTGCCGTCCTTCAGCTCTACAAATGCGCAGGGGACTTCGCCCCAACGCGGATCGGGCTGCGCAACCACTGCTGCCGCGACGACTCCCGGATGTCGATACAACGCGTCTTCGACTTCGATCGAAGAAATGTTCTCGCCGCCAGAGATGATGATGTCCTTGCTGCGATCCTTGATGCGCAGATAACCATCGGGCTGAACGACGGCGAGATCGCCCGTATGAAACCAGCCGCCACGAAACGCTTCTTCCGTCGCCGCGTCGTTCTTCAAATAGCCCTTCATCATGATGTTGCCGCGAAACATGATTTCACCGATCGTTTCGCCGTCAGGTGGCACGGGCTGCATCGAATCGGGGTCTAGCACCGCCACCGCTTCTTCGAGCGTCGATCGCACGCCCTGGCGGCTGTTTTTCATCGCGCGCTCACCGACATCCAGCGTCGCCCATTCCGGCTGCTTCGCGCACACGGTGGCGGGACCATAAGTTTCAGTCAGTCCATACACGTGCGTCAGATCGAACCCGATTCGATCCATCCCTTCGATCATCGAAGCGGGCGGTGCGGCTGCCGCAACCATCGCGTGCACCTTGTGCGTGATGCCCTGCTTCATTTCGTCCGGCGCGCTGAACAAGCAGCGAATGCACGATCGGTGCTCCGCAATAGTGCGTGACCTTGTGCTCACGAATCGCGTCAAAGATTGCTTGTGCCTCGACCTTGCGCAGACAAACGTGGGTGCCGGCCATCGCCGCGATCGTCCACGGAAAACACCAGCCATTGCAGTGAAACATCGGCAGCGTCCACAAATACACCGGATGCGGCGGCATCGCCCAGACCAGTACGTTCGACACAGCGTTGGTATAGGCGCCGCGGTGCGAGTAAACGACGCCTTTCGGATTGCCCGTCGTGCCCGAGGTGTAGTTCAAGGCGATCGCGTCCCATTCGTCGGCCGGCGCAGCCCATGCGTAATCGGCATTGCCTTCGGCCAGAAACGCTTCGTAATCGACAACGCCAATCCGTTCACCGGGACCGTCGTACATCGGATCATCGACATCGATGATCAGCAACTTCGCGACTCGACATCCTTTAGCGCGGTCTTGATCGTCGGTGAGAACTCGCGGTCGGTGATCAGGACTTTAGCCTCGCCGTGATTCAGCTGAAACGCGATCGAGGCCGCATCAAGTCGAGTGTTCAGCGCATTGAGCACCGCTCCGGTCATCGGAATGCCAAAGTGCGCTTCGACCATCGCCGGCGTATTCGGCAGCATCACCGCAACCGTATCGCCGCGGCCCGATGCCCGCGCTGCGCGAGCGCGGACGCAAGCAGCCGGCAGCGGCGATACAACTCCGACCACGTCAGTCGCAGTGCATTCTTTCCGTGGCCGTGAACGACGGCAGGTAACGCCGGGAAAACAGTCGCCGCGCGCTGCAGAAACGGCAGCGGCGACAGCGGTGCAAAGTTGGCCGGGTTGCTGAGTCGAGTCCGCTGTCGAATAGGTGGCGCTTCATAGTCGCGCCAGCGCTTTGACGTGCGCAGCAGCGCTGCGGCCCAGCGCACTCAGGTTGTAGCCGCCCTCCAACGAACTGACGATTCGCCCTTCCGCATGCTCATCGGCCACTTCCATCAGCCGCTCGGTGATGTACGTGTAATCGGCTTCGACCAGTCCCATCTGGCCAAGCCCATCCTCGCGATGCGCGTCGAAGCCGGCTGAGATGAAAATCATCTGCGGCTCGAATTCGTTAAGCCGCGGTAACCACACTTCATCGACTACCTGCCTTGCCACACCGCCCTTGGTTCCGGCTGGAAGCGGCACGTTCACCATGTTTTTCGCAGGGTTGCCGGTGCCACTGTAGGGATAAAACGGATGCTGGAAAAAGCTGGCCATCAGCACCTTCTCATCGTCCGCAAAAATCTCCTCGGTTCCATTGCCATGATGCACATCGAAATCGATGATCGCGACACGCTCGAAACCGAGCGCGTCCGACGCATGGCGCGCGCCGACAGCGATGCTGTTAAAGATGCAAAACCCCATCGCGGCGGATCTGCGCGCATGGTGTCCCGGCGGACGAACCGCGCAAAATGCATTGGCGATCTCGCCTTTGGCAACGCGCTCGGCTGCGTCGACCACCGCGCCGGCTGCGCGCAACGCCGCATTCAGCGAATGCGAATTCATCGACGTATCGGGATCAAGCGGCCGATAACCCTCGGTCGGTACGCTAGACTGCAAGCGTGCAACGTAATCCGCGCTATGCGCGCGCTGCAACGCTTCAGTCGACGCCAGCGGCGCATCGAAATGCTTCAGATGCGGTGCGATGCCCGTCGAGATCAGATGATCCGAAATTGCGGCAAGCCGCTCGGGGCATTCCGGGTGCCACGATCCCATCTCGTGCTGCGAACAATCCCGATGCGTGAACAATCCAGTCTGCTGCATTCTTCTTTCCTGAAACCAACGATGTCAGTGCCGTCGGGCCGCCCCAAGGCGCTGACGCGCCCCCTCGGGGGGCAGCGAACGGAGTGAGCGTGGGGGCATCCATCCTATGTTAGTGAAGTTTCGCGCGACCGCCACGCAGATCGGCCAGATCATCGTCGGCAAGACGCTGCAGATCCGGCAGAGCCTGACGTGCCTGCTGGCGGGCGGGCATCTGCTGATCGAAGACGCACCCGGCGTCGGCAAGACCACGATGGCGCATGCGATTGCGATTTCGATGGGGCTGCCGTTTCGGCGCATACAGTTCACCAGCGACCTGCTGCCGTCGGACGTGATCGGCGTTTCTGTTTACGAGCGCAACAGCGGGCAGTTCGTGTTCCATCCCGGGCCCGATATTTCACCGAAGTACTGCTGGCCGACGAGATCAACCGCGCCAGCCCGAAAACACAAAGCGCTCTGCTCGAAGCGATGGAGGAGAGTCAGGTTTCGGTCGACGGTTTGTCGCGTCCGCTGCCGAATCCGTTCTTCGTGATTGCGACACAAAATCCGCTGCACCAGGTTGGCACGTTTCCTCTGCCCGAGTCGCAGCTCGATCGTTTTCTGATGTGCATCAGCCTGGGTTACCCGGACCGAGCGGCCGAGCGCTCGTTACTTGTCCGGCGAAGCGCGGCGCGACATGCTGAAGTCGCTCGATGCCACCGCGCGTCCTGCCGATCTGCTGGCAGCGCAGGCGGAAGCCAAGAAGGTTTACGTGTCCGCTGCACTGCTCGACTACATCCAGTCGTTGATTGCGCACACGCGCGCTTCGGGCAAATACGCGGAAGGATTGAGCCCGCGTGGTGGCCTCGCACTGCTCGCCGCAGCACGCGCGTGGGCGTGGCTCGACGGGCGTGAACACGTGATTCCCGAAGACGTGCAAAACATCATGCCGTGCGTAGCCGGGCATCGACTGCACGCGACCAGTCGCGAGACCGGCCGCGCGCTGCACGGCAAGGAGCTGGTGTCGCAGTTGATCGCCGCAGTGCCGGTACCCTAGCAATCCAAATGAGTATCGCCGCCAACGCGGTGGTCGTGAAGATTGCTGACTGGATCGCCGGGCGACACGGCCCCGAGGCCGGCGACGTCCCGCTTGATCGGCGCCGCGTATACATCTTGCCTACCGGACCGGGACTTGCTTTCGGCGTCGTTACGCTGATTCTGTCTGATCGGCTCGATCAACTACATGTTGCAGCTTGGTTATCTGCTGACTTTTCTGGTTGCGAGCATGGCAATCGTTGGCATGCACAACACGCACTCGAACCTTGCGCAGATCGTCGTGCGAGGCGTTCAGGTCGAGCCGGTCTACGCAGGTGACGTGGCCGCGTTTGAAATCAACGTGACCAATCCGACGACCGTCGATCGCTTTGCATTGCGGTTTTCCTTTGCGACGCCGTCGGAGCCCGGCCTGCCTTTCCGCCGCTTTTTCAGCAGAGCACCGCGCGAGCGCGAGCTTCCGACCATCTCGATTGAACTACCGGCGCGCGGTTTACGCACGGTCGCAGTGCCTTTGCCCGCGCCGATTCGAGGACGGCTGCCTGCGCCGCGCATCACACTTGAGACGCGCTATCCGTTCGGGCTATGGCGCGCGTGGGCATACTTCACGCCTGCCCTGACCGCGATGGTTTATCCGGCGCCGGAATTTGACGCGCCAGCGTTGCCGTTCACGGGCGCCGGGGTTGGCGAAGCCGCGGGCATGGCATCCAGTGGCGATGACTTCGCAGGGTGTGCGCCCTTATCAGCCTGGCGATGCGCAAAAGATGATCGCGTGGAAGCTTGCCGCGCGCTCCGACGAACTGTCGGTCAAGCAGTTTGAGGCGGCCGGCGGCGGCGAGTTGATGCTCGACTATGGCGAACTGCCAGAGGTGCTCGGCATCGAAGGGCGGCTTTCGCGCTTGACACGTTGGGTGCTCGATGCCGATGCTTCGCACATGCGTTACGGCTTGAAGCTTCCCGACGCGATGATTTTCATCGGCAGCGGTGCCGCGCATCGCGAGCACTGCCTGACGGCGCTTGCCGTTTGCATCGGGTAACGTCGGATGTCCGCAGTTGCTCAGCCGGCCCTGACGCTGCGCGCCAAGCTTGCTCGCTTCTTCGCGCCACTTGCACTGCTGTTTGCGCCTCAGGTGTCGAGCGCGGCGCGCGAGCGGCGCGACATGCTGGTGCTGTTGCTCGCGGTCGCCTTCGTCGTCATCCCGCACTTCGAGCATCTGGTGTGGTGGGCGACAGCAGTCCTCATATTGCTGCTCGTCTGGCGCGCATTCCTGACGGTGACGCAGCGACCGATACCAAGCCGCCTGTTGATGTTTCCGCTGTTGATCGCGGCCAGTGGCGCGGTCTATCTGCAATACAGCACGCTTGTTGGGCCAGCAGGCGGGCGTGACGTTCTTGCTGCTGCTAATGGCGTTGAAGTTGCTGGAGATGCGCGCGCGGCGCGACATCTTCGTCGTGATCTTCCTGTCGTTCTTCATTTTGTTAACGCAATTTCTAAACGGCCAGGAAATCCATGTCGCTGTGATGGCGCTGCTCGCGGTAACCGCTTTGTTCTTCGTATTGATCAGCGTGAACCTCGATGAAACCGACTTGCCTGCCGGGCGCAAATTCAAGATGGTCGGGTTGACGTTGCTGAAAGCGGTTCCGCTGACGGCCGTGTTGTTTGTGTTGTTCCCGCGAATCTCGGGCCCGCTGTGGGGAACACCGGGAGACTCTGCGAGCGGGCAATACCGGACTGTCGAACTCAATGTCACCCGGGACGATCAGTAAGCTGCTCGAATCGCCCGAAATCGCATTTCGCGCCAAGTTCGACGGCGCCGCGCCCGAGCAACGACAAGCTTTACTGGCGCGGTCCTGTGTTCGGAACGTTCAATGGTCGCGCGTGGACGCCGCTGCAGCAGCGCTCAGGCGACAGCAACGCTTCCGTCAATTCAAGGTGACGCGCGTTCGACAGTCGCTTACACGGTGACGCTGGAGCCGCATAACCGCGACTGGTTGTTTGCGCTTGACGCACCCGCAATGCTGCCGGTGACGAGCGAATTTACGCCGCGCATGACGCCCGATATGCGGATCGTCACCAACGACCTGGTTCGCCAGCGCTTGCGATACGAGATGCGCTCGTACACGACGTACCGCTTCAACGCCGACTCGAGCGCCGCTGAACGGCGAAATTGGCTGGACCTGCCGCCAACCTACAACCCGCGCACGCTGGAATTGGCCGAGGAAATTCGCTCGCGCTCGGGTAACGACGCGGACCGCGTACGCGCGACGCTTGAGCACCTGCGGCGCGGCGGTTACCAATACACGCTGTCTCCGCCGCGGCTGGGACGAAATTCGATTGATGACTTTCTGTTCGACACGCGGCAAGGCTATTGCGAACACTATGCGTCCGCGTTCGTATTCCTGATGCGGGCACTGGATGTTCCGGCGCGCGTAGTTACTGGATATCAGGGCGGTGAACTAAACCCCGTCGATGGTTTTATGACGATCCGGCAATCCGATGCGCACGCTTGGTCCGAAGTATGGCTACAGGGTCGCGGCTGGGTGCGCGTCGATCCGACGGCGATCGTTGCGCCAATGCGCATCGATCAGGGTGCGAACGAAATCGCACGGCAGGCAGGCATCGTGCTACCCGGTGCCGGTAGCAGCTTTACCTGGCTGCGCTCGATACGGTTTAATTGGGAAGCGGTACAAAACTCATGGAACCAGTGGGTGCTGTCGTATTCGCAAGAGCGCCAGCGCGACCTGATCGGGCTGCTCGGCCTGACGCCAAATTGGGAGAGCCTCGCGCTTGTCATGGCCGTGCTGGTAGCGATCGTCCTTGCCGTGATGGCTGTCTTTTCTTTGCGTACCCGCATCGAACGCGATCCGCTTGGAGACGCTTTTCGCTTGATGCGCGAGCGGCTTGATCGAGCCGGTGTCAGTACGGCAGAGCATCTGGGCCCGCGAGCGTTATATGCGCGCAGCAAACGTATGCTCGCCCCGGTCGACGCCAAACGTGCACGCAAACTGCTATCGCGAATCGAGAGGATGCGCTATTCGAGAACGTCAGAGGGTGTCGCGCGCGCCGACATTCGGGCGCTGCGGCGCGCGATTCGCGAATTTCGACCGCGCAGCGTCGGGACATGACAGCCGCATGAAGCATGAGCGACGCTCGATGCTGGCGGCGTTGGCGCTGATGTTGATCGCGCCTGCCGCGATGGCGGAAACACGAGCTCCGTATCTGCAGCGCGCGGATGTTCAGCAGTTTATCGACGAGCTGACGACCGAGCACGGCTTCGAGCGCCAGCGCATTGAGCGCTGGCTGAGTCAGGCGCGCTACTCGTCTGCGGTGGAGCGCTACATGCAGCCGCCGATCGCGTTCGGCCAGCGCAACTGGCTCGACTATCGCGCACGCTATCTGGACGAACCGCGCGTGCAGGCGGGCGCGGCGTTCGTGCGCAATCATCAGATGGCGATGGAACGGGCGCAGCGCGAGTTCGGCGTGCCCGCCGAAATCATCGCGGCGATCATCGGTGTCGAAACAAATTACGGCCGCATCACCGGCAACTTTCGCACGCTGGATGCGCTGGTTACGCTGTCGTTCGACTATATGCGGCGTGCCGAGTACTACCGGCAGCAGCTGACTGAATTTTTCCTGCTCGCACGCGAACAGAAGACTGACCCGCTAACCGTCAAGGGCTCGTTCGCAGGTGCGCTGGGTCTGCCGCAGTTCATGCCGGGATCGATCCGCCGCCACGCCGTCGATTTCGACGGCGATGGACGCGTCGATCTGGCCAACAGCGCCGCCGATGCGATCGGCTCCGTCGCAAGTTTTCTGGCTGCGCACGGATGGCAGCGCGACATGCCGATCGTGTTCGATGCGATCGCCGACGAAGCCACGGTCGACGCGCTCGGCCGAGGAATCAACGCCGTGGTGCACGTGGTCGGATGCACTGGCAGCGGGTGTCGAAGGCGACGTGCCGTTGCCGCTCGATGCGCAAGTGCTGGTGATTGACCTTCCAATCGTCAATGGCAGTGAAGTCGAGCGTCTGTATCGAGTAGGAACCGTGAACTTCAGCGCACTTCTGCATTACAACCGCAGTTACTTCTACGCCAGCGCGGTGGTTGATCTGTCGCGCGCGATTGCGCAGTCGTTGCCGCGCTAGCTATCAGCGTCCGGCTGCGCCGACGGCTGCGCGTCAATAAACGCTGGAAGCTGCATGCAATTGTCGAAGATCCGCATCACCGTGGGCAGCGCATCCAAGTTGCATTCCATGCGCTGTGCATTGAAGATTTGCGGCACGATAAGTACATCAGCAAGCGTCACTGCGTCACCAAGTGCGTAGCGGCCACTGCGGCCTTCGGCGGTCAGCCGTGCTTCAACCGAGGCCAGCCCCTGCTCCACCCAGTGTCGGTACCACGCATTTTTCTGCTCCTCAGTCACGCCCAGCGTCTTGACCAGGTACCGCAGCACGCGCAGATTATTCAGCGGATGAATCTCGCAAGCGATTGCAAGTGCAATGCTTCGAACATAGGCGCGCTGCGCTGCGTCCGGCGGTAGCAACGGCGGCTCTCGCCGCGTTTCTTCCAGATACTCGATGATCGCCAGCGATTGCGTCAAAACGGTGCCGTCATCATCAAGGACCGGCACGAGCGCATCGGGATTCAGCGCCCGGAATGAAGGTGCAAGCTGCTGACCTCCATCTTTCAGCAAGTGGACAGGCACGTAGTCGTACGGAAGGCCCTTCAGGTTCAACGCTATGCGGACCCGATATGACGCAGAGCTGCGGAAGTAGTTATAAAGCTTGATCATGCAGCCAACGAAAACAAACCTCGTCTCGCCTGAGCGCGCGCAGTCTACGCGGACTGGCTCGATGCGGACGCGCGGGCGATCGCGTGCGATAACAGCGTCACGGGAATCACACCCGCAGCAACGATAGTCAGTGCAGGCAGCGCCGCCTGACCGAGCCGCTCATCGCTCGCCATCTGATAGGCAATCACTGCCAGTGTGTCGAAGTTAAACGGCCGCAACACCAACGTGGCAGGCAGCTCCTTCATCACGTCAACGAACACCAGCAGGCACGCGGCAAGTACAGACGGCCTTAGCACCGGCAGGTGTACGCGAATGAAAGTGTCGAACGGAGTACTGCCGAGACTGCGCGCGCTGGCATCCATCGCAGGCGTGATGCGCGCAAGCCCTGCTTCGACGGTTTGATACGCGACAGCGAAGTAACGGACCAGGTACCCGTAGAGCAGCGCGAAGACCGAGCCGGTCAACAGCAGTCCAGTACCCACACCAAGCGTGGACTGCATTACCTGATCGAGCCGATTATCGAAGGCAGCGAGCGGTATCAGAATGCCCACCGCGATCACGGCTCCGGGCACTGCGTAGCCGAGGCTCATCAACCGGACGGCGCCGCCGCACCAGGGTTTTGGGCGCACCGCGTGGGGTCGATCGTGCGATATATGCAAGAGACAGCACAACGATCAGTGCCAGCACAGCAGCAGCAACCCCAATCGAAAGCGTGTTGAACAGCCAGCGGGCATAGCGAGCCCAGTCGATGGTCTGCCACGCGGGCCAGAGCAACCGGAGCAGCAAAAGCACCGGTACGACAAATCCGAGAATTACCGGTGCCGCGCACAGCATGAATGCCGCCGCTTGCTGTCGACCGTGCAACTGAGTGCGTGCCGCAGGACGCTGGCTCGCCGTCGGCGTAAAAAACCGAGCGCGCCCCCGGGCACGATGCTCGACATAGAACACCAACAACACCAATACCAGCAACACGGCGGCGAGCTGGCTTGCCGCAAGTCGGTCGCCCAGCGAGAACCAAGCGCGATAAATCGATGTCGTCAATGTCTGCAACCCGAAATAAGACGCTGCTCCGTAGTCTGCGATCGTCTCCATCAGTGCGAGTAGCGCGCCAGCCGCAATCGCCGGGCGCGCCAGTGGAAGGTTCACGCGCCACCATGTTTGCCACGCCGTTTGTCCAAGGCTGCGCGCCGCGTCCATCATCGCCGCCGTACGTGCGAGAAATGCGGTGCGTGCGAGCAGATATACATACGGATACAACACAAAAATGAAGACGAATGCCGCGCCGGCGAGCGATCGAATCTCAGGAAACCAGTAGTCACCCCGCTGCCAGCCGAAGCTATCTCGCAAGAATTGCTGCAAGGGTCCGGCGTACTGCAGATAGTCGGTGTACGCATACGCGACGATGTAGGCCGGCATCGCAAGCGGCAGCAGCAGCGCCCATTCGAAAGCTCGTCGCCCTGGAAAGTCATGGGCCGCCACCAGCCACGCCGTGGCTGCGCCAACGACGACAACTCCAACCATTACAGCGAAACCAAGCGCCGAGGTCTCGAACAGCGCCGCTGGAATGACGGTCGCAAGCAGGTGGCGCAGCGTATCTGCCGACTGTTCTGCCTGCCAGAAGCTCGCGAAGACGCTAAGTACAGGCAGTGCAACCACCGCTGTGCAAACTATCGCAAGCGACAGCGCGCGTCCGAGCCCTGGGTCTGAGCCAAACAGCGCGAAACGCGGTCGAGGCCGGGCGAGAGCCTGACTCGTGGCCCGAATACTCACGCTAAACCTCCGCCAAATGCGAATGAGAATTATTGCATCTACCTTAAACTTGCCAAATGCAGAGTTTCGACCGCCCGCTGCTGCTCATCGAGCGATTACGCGTCGCCTACCCGGGCAATCAAGCACCGGTTATCGACGACGCCTCTTTATCGCTAGATCGAGGTGAAATCGGATGTGTGGTCGGAAGCTCCGGATGTGGCAAGACCACTTTGCTGCGCGCGATCGCGGGCTTCATTGGCGTCGAGGACGGCACGATCGAAATCGCGGGGGCGGTGGTGTCGGGACCTCGCTTCACTGCGGCGACCGAGAGGCGTGGCATCGGACTGGTCTTCCAGGACTACGCGCTGTTCCCACATCTGCGCGTGAAAGACAACATCGGATTTGGCCTGCGCTTCCTCGGGCCGGCGGAGCGAGCAGCACGCGTGCACGAGATGATCGAGCTGGTGGGCCTTGCCGCCCACGCCAATCGCTATCCGCATGAACTTTCAGGCGGTCAGCAACAGCGCGTGGCGCTGGCTCGTGCGCTCGCGCCGCGGCCGTCGCTGTTGTTGATGGATGAGCCGTTTTCGAGTCTCGACGTCGACTTGCGTGCGCGCCTTGGCGCGGAAGTACGCCAGATACTGAAAACGAGCGCCACCACTGCGATACTGGTGACGCATGATCAGCAGGAGGCGTTCGCGATGGCCGACAAAGTCGGCGTGATGCACGCCGGCCGCATCGAGCAGTGGGACCGGCCGTACGAGCTCTATCACCGGCCTGCTACGCGCTATGTTGCAGACTTCATAGGCGAAGGCGTCTTTTTGCCGGCCAAGGTGTTGACGTCGATGAACGTCGAAATCGAGCTCGGCGAGTTACGCGGCACCTGGCCAGTAAACAACATGCCTTCGGCTGAAACGTTAAACGGCGGCGCGTGCGTCGATGTGTTGCTTCGGCCCGACGACGTCGTGCATGACGATGCGAGTCCGCTGCAGGCAGAAGTGGTGCGCAAGACCTTTAGAGGCGGCGATTTCGTCTACACGCTCCGGCTTACCAGCGGTCGTGAAGTCCTGGCGCTGGTTCCCAGTCACCATGATCACGCAATCGGCGAAAAAATCGGGATCCGGCTAGACGCCGAGCATGTGATCACGTTTCCCGTAGAGTCTGGAGCAACACTTCCATTAAAGTGAAAGTGGATATAGAAACGTATGTACCTGCCCAGCCACTTTGCTGAAGCGCGCGTCGACGTATTGCACGATTTGATTCGTGCGCACCCGTTCGGCACGTTGGTCGTGCTCGCCTCAAACGGGCTCGATGCCAATCACATCCCGTTCGAGATTGACCCAGAGCCCGCTCCGTTCGGCACTCTGCGGGGCCATTTGGCCCGTGCCAACCCGATGTGGAAAGACTTCTCGTCGCAGGTGGATGCGCTCGCGGTCTTTCAAGGCCCGCACACTTACATCTCCCCTTCCTGGTATCCCACCAAGCAGGAACACGGCAAGGTGGTACCTACGTGGAACTATGCAGTGGTGCATGCGACAGGACCGTTACGCGTGATTGATGACAAAGCGTGGGTCCGCCGATTCGTCGAGCACCTAACGAATCGCCACGAAGCGCATCGTAGTGATCCCTGGAAAGTGACTGACGCTCCAGCGGACTTCGTCGACATGATGACTAGCGCCATCGTCGGTGTCGAAATCCCGATTGCGCGACTCACCGGGAAGTGGAAGGTTAGCCAGAATCGTCCGGAAAAGGATCGGGCAGGCGTCGTCGAAGGCTTGTTGCAAAACAGAAGTGACGACAGCAACGAGATGGCTCAGCTTGTGGGGCAAAAAAAGGGCGGTTGAGAAACCGCCCTGTGCCGTGCATTGAAAGGTAGTCGCGCCCGGAAGCGAAGCGCGTCCAGCTAGCAATTTCAGAGACGATGATCACTCGCGATCTTCGGTGACTTCGATACCGACACCCAGCTCCTCGACCAGCTCCTGCTTTCGCTCTGCCATCTGAGGACCAAGTTCTTTTGTATCGAGCCGCGCCTTTTTCAGCTTAGGAAACATTTCGTCTTCCTCCTCCTCGACGTGGTGCTCGATCAGTTCGCTGAGCACTTTTATCTTTGCGTCGTATAGCTCGTCGTCGGGCGACATGTCTGCCAGTTGCGCAATCAGATCCTTCGCGCTCGCGTGCTCGACCACCGCTTCGTCGACCAACTCTTCCTCGTCAAGAATGTCTCGTGCCGCGGGATAGAAGATTTCTTCCTCAATCTGCGCGTGGACCGTTAGCTCGGCACAAATCGTCGCCGCGAGCGATTCTTTCTCGTTGTAACTACCCTCGTCTTCGACGAGCTTTTCATACTCTTTGAACAACTTTTCGACGTTGCGATGGTCGGCCAAGAGCAGCTCGATCGCATCAATATTCGTTCCGGCGGTTGCCGCCTTAGATGATTGGTTAGGCATGGTGATCCTCGTGGTGGGTAATAAAGAGTCGTTACCCACTGGCAATGCGTATGCCCGCCTCCAATAGCGGCCTTTCACCCCTCAAAAGAATGAATCGAGAGGGCTTCATATATCGCTAATTCCACGTTGCAGAATTTGTCAATGATGGGGTCCCGTTAACACAGTTGGACACCCATGCACCCGACCCCCGCCTGGGCGGTTTATCGCGACGCCAAGACCGGTCGCCTGATGCGCAAATACATTTCCAGCGGCAATGACAAGTCGCGTCTTCAAAAGCCGGAGCATCACAAGAGCAAACGACCCTAACGGGCCGATTGGTTGGCGGAGAGAGTGTCGTCAAGAGTCATTGATCGGCACGCCTCTCCGGGATTGGTGCGGCTCGATCCCCCAATTTATCCGCCAGTTCAGTCGCCCGGTTTAGTGGCAACCGTGACGAAGTAAACCGAGTACGACGAAGCCTCGAGTCATCCGGGCGGTTCGGAGCAAGTTCCTCGCCGCGACGGCTTCCTATGTTTCCATCATCCGGTGCCGGCCGTCATCGGTCGCCTTATTCATTGGGCGGCGTGATCTTACGGATCTTGTGGTTGGACCCGTTAGCGACATACACGTTGCCCGCGCAGTCCAGGGCAACGCTCCTCTAAGCCATGGTTCGCAATTGACCGCACAACTCGGCCGTACCCTTTGCATCATGCCCGCCTCAACAAAGGGATGAGAAATAAATCAGCTTGCGGCAAGGGGAGCGCGCTTATCTGATCCAACGTGAACCAGCCGATGCTGCCCGGCGAAGGCAAGTGCACGCATTCGGCGCCGCTCCCCTACGAGTTCGAAGCCCAACTTGCCGGGCAGGGTCACAAGCGGTGAGCTGTGGACCGGAATCAGGGTACTGAAGGAATGGTTCTTCCTAACACAATCCCGGCGCCCTACTGCTTCTCTCCCTGCACCCCAAAGAATTGTCCAGACCAAGATGTCAGGCCCGAGAACATCCCGCTCTCTCGTGTGTGATGAAAGAGCTCAAAGCGCTGTGGCGCTCCGACAGCCAGTTGTATGTCCAACGTTAGCGCATGGGTCGTATCGTCACTGATCGTCCCGGAGACGGGGACAGTCGGACCGTTCTCCGCTGTATAGGAGCCATTCACAGTCGAGGTTCCTGGAGCGGGGCCGGGCACAACATCGACGATGGCGAGCGTCCCATGCCATCCGTCATGATTCATGCGCCATTTGCCTCCCCAATCATTCCGAGAGAAGGGGCTGGCAGGGCGCGCGGGCAAACCTTCCCGCGCCAGGCTTACGCCAAACGAACGTCCGTCCCAGTGCGTCTTCCCGGCCGCCAGACTAGGGCCGCGGGTGAAGACATAGGTTCGAAACTCTTGACCCTGCAGCGTGCCCGGTTGAACGCGACCCTCTTGATCCGCGATGTGAAAGAGAAGACTGCGCCCGTCGTCACCCAGACTACCATTCACGTCGAATCGCTTCCCGTCGCGGTAGTAGTTTCCTAGCTTGGTTGGCGCCACGTGATCGGAACTCCTGGGATTGAATACCCTGCGAATCACGAGCTTTCCTCGCCAGCCATCGTGATCCATGTCCCAGTTGCCAAGCCAGAACGCAGACTGCTGTGCGGGTTCCGTCGGGGGTACCACGTCGGTGATGTAGTACCCACCGAGTATCTTTTCGGATGCCGTGGCGGTGTAGTCAAGCTCGATGAAATCTCCCTCGCCCCAGGAGTTCTTGGCGAGGAACTTCTTCCTCGGGCTGTCATAGCCGATGACGAGGAGGCAGTGGCCTTCGATGTCGACCACCACCTCTCGTCCGCTTCGCAGAACCTTCTCCACATCGGTCGAGGCCGGATTCGCCGGCAGCGCCGCCCAATCGGCAACGCGGTAGCGTGCCTCGTGCCGCGCGGCAAGCGGAATGTGCTTTTCCGAGTACTCGACCGTGTCGTACTCTTCCTGGGTACCAACACTGGGGCGGCCAAGGAGTGCTTGGGCGATGCCTTCTAATTGAGTTTGCGTCTGGTACGGCGCGTAGCGTTCTTCTGGCACGGCCGAGGCAGCAAGTTTTTCAACGATGTCGCTGCTGCCCTGAAAGCCCGTAAGGGACGTATTGTTCTCGTATGGCAAGTTGTTGGTCAGGTAGTCCGGATACAGCTCGGTGGACTTCCCGATATGAAAGATGTATTGCTCCGACAGATCCAGATCGAGCCCGAACTGTCGTTTGTACGCCGCTTCGAGCGCGGCACAACCAGCAAACGCCCAGCAGGTCCCGCGAGATCCCTGCTCACGAAAACCTGTCTGATATTGGGCGAGCGACCAAATGCTCCCACTCAACGCCGCGTCCGGAACCCGTACACGCCCGCGCGCGGCTGCCATTGCATAGACCGCCGACAATCTTGCCCGCTGCGTGTCCGGATTTTCGAGCCGGTCTCGCAAAATGGGCTGCGCCAGCCTTTGATGAAAGCGCTCGTACGGCATATCACCTCCTAATGGCCATTTCCTCCTGCAGTTCGATCCGTATCTCAGTAGCGATGCAGGTATGGCAACATCTAGCAGATCGTGGATTTTCCGATGCTCCATCTGGAGATTTCGTCTGTCAAGTTGCAGGCTGAGGCACTACGGTTTCGCGGTACGTAAGATCAAGGTTCTTCGGCTGGCTACTGGACCCGTTGCGCAAGGCAAGCTAAGAGGGGCGAAACTCCGCATCGAGAGGCTGTCGCATGACAGACAATCGCCGTGTTTTCCGCGCGCCACTGAGAGAAGGGTGGCGCGGTTTCATGGCAATGGTGCGATTGCGGAGAGCGCCATTGCTCGACCGGGGCCTCGGTCTGATCTACGACGTAGAGCGGAACATCACCTGGTTGAAGGACGCCAACTACGCCGCGACAATAGGCCGCACGCCCGATGGTCAGCTTTCTTGGGACGATGCAATGTCATGGGTTGCCGATCTCGCGTATTGCGGCATTGCTGGCTGGCGGCTGCCGACCGCCCTCGATCCCGGTGAGTCGGTGGCATATGTCGGCGAGGACTGCAGGCGGGGTGAGTTGGGTCATTTCTTTTATGTCGCCTCAAGGATGCCGCCACACTCGATCGACGCCGAGAACCTCAGTTCTTGGAGCATCTACTGGACGGCGACCGAAGCATCGGCAACGGAAGCCTACGGTTTCAAGCTCAGCGGCCTGGAACAGGGCACGCTCGACAAGGACATTGCTGTACCCACGGGGAACTTGGTACTTGCCTGGCCAGTGCACGACGGGGACGTCTACGCGCTGCTGGACCCGACGTAGCTAGACAAACTTCAGAAACCCAATAGTGAGCTACCTCGTAGCTTGTCGCGGGCAACCTTGCACTGGGCGGGTGTCAAGTCAATGCTAGAAACAGTAGGCGAATCACACATGAGATTGTTTCTCATGTCCGGATTTTGGCAAGTGGGATGGTCCCGGCCCAGCAGAGCGTGTCCAATCTCATGCGCCAAAACTGTTCCGCGAGCGGAATATGCGACACACGCTGTTATCCCGACAGTTTGCCCGAGTGGTGTAGACGTTCCGGCACCGGTCCCCGCGTCAGCACACCGTGGTGCAATCACTACGGTAAGCCGGTCAGAGAGATAGTCCGGGCTTTGCGCCACGGCCGCCTGCATGTCAAAAACAGCTCCGTCAAGGGCGATGTGTGAACCTTCCCTTGGGTGCGCTACGGCTCCAGGGACTTTTAGCTGCGAATAGCGCACTAGACGAAACTGGATGCCGCACTGCGCCCATATGTCATCGGGGAAAGTAATTTGTTGAACTTGTCCGGGATTCGTGTCGCCCAGGATCGCGGGCTCACCGAGCGGAATCTTTGCTCGCGTGATGGTGCCAGCGTTCCCCGTGATTACTTGCTTCGAGAGGCCTCTTCGCAGAAATGGGACTCGATCGAAAACTGAGAGCATATTTTCTACTGGAAGCGCAGTGTCGATGACCGCTTTGTCTTCTTCATTCGCAAACAACGCGAAAACTTGAACAGGGACAAGAAAAACATTCGGGTTCAGTGCCACACGAATATTGCGAGTTGTCGGCGCAACTGCGGGCGGTCGAACGTCGAGAAGGGAGACAGTCACAGCGGCCGGACCCACACGAAGGCCTGGCGAAATGAGGGTAACCGACTCTGGGCCGTTCCAGCCGAACGTTCTATTCGGCAGTGGAACTCTCCAAAGCGAGTCGTTCAAACTTTTGTAAGGCCCAGACGTATTTCTGACATCCACGGATCCGCCGACTGCAGAGCCTTCGCCGCCACTGACGGAAAGGTAGTGGTCAGTGCCTAGAAATTCCACACCACTCGCAGCGCGCGCACCGGAAATTTTGGCGGTGTCAAAAATCCGCGGGTTGTCGAGATCCGTTAGCAGAATGTCCCCGTTCAGGCCGAACGCACCTTCTACGCAAACCGGGCCCTCGCTAAGACCGCGTGGAGCTGACGCGACGATCGAATGCCATTGTCTCGAACCACCCCGTAGATCCCAACAGGATGCGCGTCGCATGGGCCATTTGGTGCACGGCGTGTTATCCAGCACCGCTTCTCTATTAAGGGCAGCAGGGTTGCATCCGCAAGTTCCGCCGCTAACGGTGAGCCCAGCGGCACAAGTCCCTCGGCAGGGCAATTCACCGAGGCCGCCGCAGGAAACGCATGTTCCACGCTCCAGTGTTGTATCGCTGAATTTGCACGTCGTGCTTGGATTTATGCAAGTCGCGGTAGCGTTTGATGGCTGCGGTCCACAGCATGGTGCTCCCGCCGTTTGACCGCAGTCGCCCACGCAACGTCGGGTTGTCGCGTCACAGGCCGAGTTTTCGCACATCGATTTGGTGGGCACGAATTGCCCGCGGGCATTACGCCAAAAACGAGCTTGTGATGCAACGGTGTCCGGTCCATCGCAACATACTTCGCCACTACTGCCGCATGGACGTTCGCACCGCATGGTTTCGGTGTTGCAGCCAAGACCTGCCTTGCAATGCGATGGTCCAATCACGCCGCCGGAAGGGGAGCGATACGGTCCGCAGCAGAGTCCTCCTTCGATCCCGCATGTGAAGCCCATCACATTCGGAGGACGTGCAGCAACCGTACTGCAGGTGAGACCCAACCCAACTGCGGCTAGAGCGAATAGACGGTTCATATCTCCGGCCCTAAAAGAAAATTAACTGTGCAATGTTCCACTATGAACCAAGTAAAATCCTGCCTGGTTAGAACGTGCCAGCAAAAAGTTAAGCACTGCCCACTCAGCGCACAACCTGGGAACCTAACCTGTACTCGGTATATTCGTCTTCATGCGTTCCGAGAACATTTCTATCAGATGCAACGCTGGGTCGCCCCAATTGCGGCCTCACAATTAAGCGCCATCGAGTTTTGATAAGCCTTTACGAATGCCGAACAACGACCCCTACAGCGGCTTCAAGTTCATTGTAGAAATTGACGGCCAGCCTTTTGGCGAGTTTCGACAGCGTCTCAGGATTGGACGAAATCGAAAACGGACTCGCGCATTCTGTGCATTGCGAAAATCTGCCCGATCCGAAAGGTCCAAGGCGTCAGGAGTACGAGATCATCAGACTCAGCAACGGTCGCGCTGGTTCGGCTGATCTCTACACTTGGTATTTGCAAGCAGCGCAGGGCAATATGCAACACAAGCGCTTAAGCCTCATTGCGGTTGATGCTGATGGCCACAAGAAGATGCGCTGGAAATTTCGGGACGCCTGGCCAACAAAGTGGCAAGGTCCCGACCTCGGCGCAGATCCCGGTGAGGTGGTTGTCGACACGCTTGAGCTGACCTGCGATGGGTTGGAACGAGCTTAGAAGCCGATGGGTCTCGTGTCCGCTTGTGGCCGAATGCGACATTGGTTCAACGACCGTTAACGTCAGGAGCGAACACACCACAAGTCCTCGCATCCCGCGGCGCGCTGACGGCATGTCATCCCGTAAAACAAAGCTGCGATGGCAAGTTTTCGTCTATCTCGACCAAGGAGGAAAGATGGACCAAGAAACAAGCGGTGATTGCATTGTCCCTAGAAAAGCTGGAAAGCAGTAGGAGGCGGCGCGGGGTGGTTCGGTACTAACCTAGCCAGTTAAGTTCTTCTGAAGAGGGAATTGTGATGGGCCCTTCCATGTTGGCGCGCCGATGATCCAGCTCGATAGGTGATTCGCAGATTACGCAGGATAGTTCCTGTCGGAGGTTTGCAGGCCTGAATATCTCCACCCTGGCGTTTACGTCACCGAGATCGCGTCAGGCGCGAAACCCATAGAAGGAGTTTCGACGCCAACCGCTGATCTCATCGGCGTCATCGCCGTGTTGCAACCGCTGGTTCGGCGTATCGCGCCTGGCTGGACAGAGCACAACACTCACAATCCCGGCGTTACGCTACTGGGGTTGTGTGCGTGGCTGACGGAGTCATTGGTCTATCGCTCCGGCGAGCTTCCCGAACAAGGCAAGTTGCACGCCGCACGCCTCGCGGCAGCTGCTCTCACGTTGGTTACGAACTGCGACCAGCCGCACAGTAGCGTGCCGCCTGTGTTGCGAGAGCGAATACGGCCATACAAATTCTCCAATATATACGTCGGACTCAGTAAGTAGGTTAACGAGCGAGGTCACGTCGCCGCGACGATATCTATGCAGTTGAAGAGGCTGACGGGGTTGGGACCCGTTGCATCGAGAGTTACTGTCAAACGGTAGGCGCCGACGCTAAATGGCCCCACGAGAGGTTGCATCAGTGGGCCGATAGATCCAGCGTCTAGTGGCGGCTCCGCGAAGTCTGCCGGATCGCCATCCACATCACTGTCGTAGACGACCGTCTCCTCTTGCTCCTCAGGGCCAGCGCAGCCCTCGGGACGGAGAGCAACGACCAGCCGATCCGTAAAGTCCAATGTCGCATCTGGTCCGAGGTTTTGCGCGTTCCACTGAACGCGAAAAGACTCATTGTCGTGAATGATGGCGCTGTCCGGGTTGACGCCGGCACTTTCAAACTGAAGCGTATGGGGCATGACTGCGTCCGTGAGTGAAGTAGCGTTGGCGAATTCGAGTAAAAGAATAAGTCGAAGTTATCGTTGCCGACCGATCAGGTCGGATGCGAAAGCGCAAAACGACACACCCACGATCTTGGCTCTGTCGTCAAGTCAAGTCGGCAGATCAACGGTATCAGCAAAGACCACGCGGCCGTTCAGTTCGTTGTGTTCCATGCCATGCGTGTTGCGCACATCGGTTTCGACGATGCGCAGCCGCAGAGGACCTGCTGCGCCTGGCGGCAGCGACAGGTTGAGCGTCGATGCGGCGACGCCAAAGTGGCCCACTCCATCGAGCGCCACCCAAGCGGCAACGCCGGGCGCGGGCGCGGTTAGCGCGCTCAGATCGATGTTTGCAGTGCTTGACGCGCCGACCAGCCGCTCAACCGCGACGCTGACTAAAGCCACACCCATGCCCTGCAGGAGCACCGAGAAACCATTAGCCGTGCGCCGGACTATCAACTCGCGCCGGGGCCACAACGGCACGAAGGCGGTGTGAATCACCGGTGACAGTGCCAGGCGCGGCAGGCTATTCGGCTGCCAACGCGCCAGCGCTAAGCGAACGAATGGCATGTATTGGTCGTCGGCTAGTTTTGGAATCGCCACGTCGGCAACGCAGTGCGTTCCGTCAAAGCGCGGCGCGAAGCCGACCACACCCGCCTCGGCCTTGGCCTCTTCAAGCCACACGGTGTGCAAGGGCGTGTCGGGCGCGAACAGCTCGGCCACCGGGAAGCGTGGCGCGGTGGCGCCACCCCGCAACGGATCGCTGCCGCATTGCGTGAGAAACGCTTCGAGTTCAGGCGGCGACGCACCGCGGGCGACGATCACGGCCAGCTGCTCACCATCTCCGGTCTCGAACCACGGCCGTTTCAATTCAACCTGCAGCACGCCCCCCTCGCGGATGCGGTGCGCGATAACGTCGCCCTGCACTGCACCGTCGCGCCAGCGGAACGCGGGCACCACGTCGAGCGCCTGCGCGGGCGGCGGCCGTGCCGTGCTGGGGACGCTAATTTCCGCGGCTCGCGCTGAGTCAACGTGAAAAGCGGCTTCGTCTTCGTCGTCGTCAAAACAGTCTCGAAAGCGGCTGTGCGCCCGCGCGACGCAGCGCACCTTGCGGTGTTTTGTGTCGCCAAAGTCGTGACGAAACGGTTCGCGCAGGTTTTCGTCGCCGCGCTCGATGGCCAATGTCTGTATCGAAGCGGTCATCTTGCGGGGCTCGTTGATGCCGTCGACTCGCTCACTCCAATCGGCCAGTAGTTCCAGTCGCGCGCAGCTTGCGGCGTCTGTGGCCAGCAGCGGCGTTGCCGCCAGCAACGCAATCGCTGTCTGATCCGCGCTGCGAGGATCCAGCGCAAGTGACGCCTCAGGCGCGCGCAGCGGTCGACGCACCGCGTGCACCAATTCGATCGTGTTCGGCGGACTCACCATCGGATGGCGCCCTTTCTGCACCGCGCCCTCTGAAGTCGCCGACAGGTGCTCGAACACCGCGAACTCATCGAGCAGACCACCTTTCGGTTGCGACGAAAGCTCTAGCATCACCGCTTGCGCCTTGGCCAATGACACGACCAACGTGTCCGTATTGCGCTCGTTCATCCAGTTCAGCACCGGCTCGTCGCCGCGCCGCTCCGTTACTCGCAGCGCCTTGGGCGTGGGGGCAGGCCAGTCATCGGACCACGCGCGCGGCGCGTCGGCTTGCGAAGAATTCCCAAGCGTGGCGCGTACATGCACTTGCAAGCCTACCGCGGCGAAGTCGCGCAACTGGTCGTCGGCCGCAGTATCGCCATCACGGGGGGCAAACACTTCCTGCACTGCGCGCCAGCTGCGCTCGGCTTCCATCCCATCGAATGCGCCGTGCTGCTCAGCCAGCGCGAGAGGGGCGCGGGGCGGCAGCACTTGGCGCGATAAGTGCACGCGGTATTTCGGATGGCGTGCAGCAAACGCGGCGGCATCGAGGTCGAAGTCGCTGCGCAGGACTACTCGCTCGATCGATTCGCCGGGCGCTGACGGCCTCTCAGAAACAGGGAGCGGCTTTACTGCAGGTAACTCAACTACGCGCGGCGGATCGATGGGCTGATAGCGGCGATAGAACACACTCGAGGTGGCACCGAGATCGGAGGAGTCGTTGACCGGAACGCCGTTGCCGGCCAAATCGGCTACGCGCGCGCGCAACCGGTACGAGCGCGCGAAGCGCAGCTTGGGCAGTTTGCCATCCACTTTGTGATCGCACCGCAAGACAGATGCAACACCGCTGCGCGGTTTGTCGACCGGCTCGTGAAAATGAGGCCGTTCGACGGCTAAACTCCATCCGTCCCAGCGCATTACGACGTCATCAGCATGAAGCTGGCCGTCGCCTTGGTCGACCGCGGCGTGCGCCTTGAGGTGCCCCTCATCTTTCACCCCATCCGCGATGACGTGCTCGCCTGCGCCATTGGCCACGGCGTAGCGTGAGATGCGACTTTGCAGCGAGAACCAATCGTTACTCTCCTGCGGACGCACGTCGAAACGCAGGCCGAGCATCAGATCGTCTGCCTCGAGGACTGCCTCGTCCAACGACGCAAGCGCAGCATTCGTGGTCGCGGCCACGAAACGAGCGTCAAAATCCTGCTGGCGCTCGCTCATCAGCAGCGACAGTCCGTTAGACCGCAGCACTGGCAACGCGTCTGCCAGCGAGCCGTCAGGATTGGCGCTGTTTGACAGCGACGGCGCGCGAACGAGCCGCATCCCGCAGGCGTTGCTTGGCGCTGTCGACGTCGAAACCCACAAGTTGCCATCGTGGTGTATCCAGACGCAGCACGCCGGCATCGATGAGGCCGCTGCTGGACGCGGGTCTGAACGCGGCGCCGTAGCGCGTCCACGGCGACACCGACGGCGGCAGGCCTGGCGGTACCGCCGCGGCTGGGCGCACCTTGATGCGGCCTTGCGCTGGCACCTCCGCTGCGATATCGATCTTCAGCAGCAGGCCCAGAGCTTTTAACATCGCCGGATGCTCGCGCATCAGTGCGAGCTTCCGGTTGAAGTCTGGCGCCCTTTCCGGCTCGGGTACATCCGGTGAATTAGGTGGCAGCTCGGCCAACGGGCTGTCGTCGGCGCCGGACCAGCGTGTGCCCAGTTCGTGATCGACCGCGATGGCAAGCGCCTCATGCTCATCGCTTTGCGCCGACACCTCGACGGCCGCCACAACGGCGAACGTGCTCTCAACCGCAACAGCACCCTTGCTCAGCGCGCGCACATTCACGTTGGCGCTCCTACTTCGCTGCCGCGCGCCGCCGCGCACGGGAATATCGCTAGGGAACACCCGCGACCACACGTCCGGCTCCGGCGTCCAGCGCGCCGCGCCAAGCGGTACACGGCGCGTGACCTCCGTCTCGTTGGCAAACAGTGCTTCGAGCGGCATCTCTCTTAAACCCTCGGGCGGCCATTCCAATAAGCCGTGCTCTGCCAGCGTGCGGCCCGCGTCCAAGCGTGGCAGCACTAAGACGCAGATCTGCCTGGTTCCCTGCGGCGAGATGCCGCCCGGCAAGGTGATCCACGTCAGTTCGCTCATGCGAAGCTCGCTTGGTAACGCAGCCACTGATCGCGCGCTATCAAGGGATCGAGACGCCGTAATTTGCGCAGCGGGCCAGATCCGCCGAGCAGCTTCCACTCGCCACTGTCCAGACGGAAGCTGTCGCTGTAGAACGTCAGATCGACCTCAATCACTATCGAAGCGCTCCCGACCAAGCTGTTGTCTTTGGCTTCGTAGGCCAGTTGCACCAGCAATTCCAGCGCCACGCTGATGAGCCCCAGCAGGTTGACGCTGCCGCCAATGCGAATATAGGCGGTCAGGCGCACGTCGCCACCGTCTAGGCGCTCAAAGCGAATACCTCCGAAGGCATGCACCTCGGCGCTGACGACTCCCAGGTTCAGCGCCACCAGGGCGCCAAACTCCATCGAAGCTTCGATACCGAGCTCTTTACCGCCGAATGTGAGCGCGACGTGCCCGCCGCCCCCGAGCCCGAGCACCGTCAAGCTAAACGGTTTGTCTCGGCTGGAAAAGCCAAGGCTCGCCGTGACGGGCTTGTCGTCGAGCGGCACTTCGACCGCCAAGCGCAGTGCCACATGCCGCAAAGTGAAGCTCACGCACGAAGCTTCAGGAATCGGCAAATCCCAGCTTGCGATGACGGAGTTAGCCAGCTTGCGCACGTGCAGACCACCCGGCACGCCGATTAGCTCCATCGCCCGGTCGAGGAGATCCTTGAACAAGTTCAACTCCGCACCGAACTCGAGGCTCACGCCTCGCAGATCCAGCGCGGCAGGCTGCGCCGGCGGCTGATGCCACACAATGCTGCTAAAACCGATGGTCAATAGCTTGCGCGGCAGTTGATAGCTGAGGTCATTGATCGTGCAGGTCACGTCGCTGCCTCGAGCATTTACAACGGCCGTCAGGTTCAGCTTGGTGTTGTTCCGCTCTACAAGAATCGGTCCAACGTCTTTAAGCGGCAGCGTCCATGTCATCGTGCCGCCGATCACGCGTACGCCGTCCTTCAGCGGCACGACCGTTGGCGCTTGCGCAGGCAGACTGAGGTCGATCAGCTCGGCGAGCGAAATTCCGAGCAAGCGACTTTCTCTGAAGGCGGCCAATGCCGTCTGGGTAAGGCCGTCGAGCGCTTGATCAGGGACAGGACCCAACGTGCGCGACACAGCATTGACTGCATAGCGAGGCGTCACCAATCCGCCGCTGCGGCTGGCCTTCTTAGTGAAGTCAATCGCGATTTCTTCAACCAGGCGCATCGGCGCGCGCACATCTCCAGCTGGGTCGAAGCGAAGGCGACGCGGGCTGTCGAAGCTCAGTTCCATCGCGCGCAACGCGGGCAGCACTGCATCAAAGGTGTCGATACGGGGCAGCCATGGGTTGTCCGCGCGCACTTCGGCGGTCCATTGCAGCCCATGCAGTTCGATAAGGTCGTTCTGCTTCGGCTGCGGCATGCGCAACAGGTCGGTCAACACGCCCGGCAGCGTCACTGCCGCCTCTCGCGCCCAATGCTCGTTAAGATTTTGAGCATTGAATGCGGGGTTGTCGGGTACAAAGGCCAAAGGCAGCGACAGCGAGAGGTCGCCGCTCGGATGCGCGAGGCGCAGCGCGAAAAGGTGCACGTTGCCAGCCTTGTCGTGAATCAACGGACCGCCACTGCCCGCGGCAGTCACGCCATCGAAATACGTCTCGAGCAACACCACGGCGTCGAAGGGAAACGCGCGCGCTGGAGCGCCGGAAGCGTCCGCCGTTAAGCACACCGGATCCTCCACAATCAGGACGCTGCGTTGGACGAGACTCGCGCTCGCTTGTGGCGAGGAGGCGGCACGCGTCAACCGTGTCCCGACTGTTGAACCATGCATTAGTGGAGGGTTTGGTGGAAACGGCGGCGGTGGTGACGGGAACGGCGCCGGTGGGAATGGGGACGGCGACGGTGCCGGTGGCGGCATGGGCGGGGCCGGTGGCGGAGGCGCGACAAGTTCGCGTGTGGTCACCGTAAAAAGCGTCGCGCGGTGGCCAAAGGGGAAAAGACGGCCGCTTCGCTGAACATACACAGACTGGTCGCGCCCGAACTGCACATCGTGCTGCCAAATCAAATCGGGCCAAGCGCCCAACGCACGCAAATCACCGCCCGGCGTCGCGAGCCTCAGCCGCTCAACCGTCGGCACCGGGCCGGCGCGCGCGCGCACGACGATGTCCCTGCGATCATCGGACGATAACGACATGACCGCAGGATCTGCGAAAGGCTGCGGCGTTGGGTCGGGTCGCGCGGCCCATGCTTGCATCTGCAAGCCGGCATCGACGGCAGGTACGAGCGTGTTCCCGCGCAAGTCGATGCGCCAGAGCGGCCAGGCGGCGTTCACATCCCCGCTTGTTTTGCGCGTTGACTGTATTCGAACTGCGCCACCATCGGTCGCTAACGGCCACCACAGCAGGCCGCTAGGCATGTCGAGCATGGTGTGCATGAGCCCCTTGGCTGGCAGTCCCGTGCGCACGCTCGCACGCTCGATCGCTTCGAACAGCGCCGTAAGCGATAGGCTCAAACGGTCGCCACGCTGCATCGACAGCGCCAGTTGACTGGGCGCGGCAGGCAACCCCCTGCGCGGTTGCGGCGATGCGAAGGGCTGCCCTTCAAACGCGGCCGACACCTGCTCGCCGATCGCTTGCGGCGGCAGCGTCACGACGAGGCGCGCGTCGTCACTAGTTGCTTCAAGCTCGTTTGCGCCGCTCGGACTGAGGCCCGTCCAGCGCACACCTATCACGGCGAGGTCTTGGCGGCGGATCGCCAGGTACTGACCTGACAATCCAGCCAGTTGCCAGAGCGTCGGGAAGGCTTGGTCGAATGGCTGAACTTCGCGCAGCTCGTCGGTCAGTCCGTCGAAGCGCGCGCAGTGCATGCCGCTGACGAGGAAGAGATTGTTATTGCCGTCGCGCGTGTCGCGAAAAGCGAGGTCGATTGGCCCGCCGTGGACCGGGAACCGCCAGCGGTCAAGCGATGTGGTTTCGGGTGATCCGATTAACCCCTCGCCGAGCAGTCCATGGCGCAGGCAGTGCATGCTCTCGAAGAAAAAGATACTGTCGACCTCTTCAAACCCCAATCCATGCACGGCCGCCGACGGCGCGTGGGTTAAAAAGCAGCCGGTCTCGTTGCAGCACCAATCGCCGTCGATGGACCGGAACTCGGCAATCTGCAAGCTACGCTCGAACTCGCCACTGTTGACCTGGTCCGAGGCGAGTCCGAAGTCGAACGCTGGATGGTCCAAGCGCACGTACAGACTGTCACGAAACACGTAAAAGGACTTTGGGAACGACGGTCCAGCCCAGCTGGCAGCATCGATCCCGGCCGCAAATTGGCCTGGGAGTCCCCCGTTGTCAGAGGCCCACTGCGAAAGTGGGTGTGGTCCGCTTATCAACTCTCCGCTTGCTTGGTTTATCAACCAGTACGAAGCGCCCTTGAAAGCCCAAAGCTTGTCGCCAGGAGCATTGAGCACGGCGTCGAGCATACGAGGCAGCCTTAACAAACGCAGACCGAAGACAGCGAAAGGATAATATGATCAACAGTCTGTCGGCAGTTCTTTACAGGCGTATGTGCGGCATCGCCTGAAGACGGCGGCGCCGGACGTGCATTCGCGCAGCGCCTGCTAGGGTAAGAACCAAACGTGCAAACGCAATGCTTGTTAAGGTCAGAATGCGTTTGCGAAGTTGCAGTGGTCTGCTTAAGATCGCCGGCCGCTTTCGTCCTGTGAGGAGCGCGTATGGCAACGTTCAAATTCGACAAGGGCCCATCGCCATCGTGGGCACAGACGTTCTTTAACGCGCCACGTCAGTTCTACATCGACCATCCCTCGGGAAGATTTCGGACGGAGTTTGGGCCCGTGTACTACCGCGGGCGATTGAATGGCGGCGTCAAGATACTGATAATTGGACAAGACCCCAGCACCGACGAAGTCCTTGCGCAGCGGAATTTAGTTGGATCCGCGGGGCAGCGCGTTCAAGGGCTGTTGAGGAAACTAGGCATCACCAAGTCGTATGTGATGTTCAACACCTTTCTTTATGGCATCAAGGACAGATGGACGCGACGATGAACGCGGTGGCGTTGGAGCCGACGATTCTGGACTACCGCAACGCACTTTTCGCGAAGACTGCGGCCGCAAATGAC
>CAVQBE010000007.1:0-26180 GCA_963710675.1 uncultured beta proteobacterium
AGGCGGTCGAGGCTCAGCGGCATGCCAGGTCGGCGATCTACGGACGGCATGCAAATACGGCTAGAACCTATTCATTCGCTAACGCACACTCCGCGGCTCGTCTAAGAGTACGGTGCATGGCGAAGTACCCCATACTGTCAGCGTCTTGCGACAGATACGCTTGAAGATCCAGTGTCTTCCGCCGCAGCCGGCGCACGAGGTCAACAAAAGCGTCAACGACGGTCGGGTCAAACCGCAAGCCGCGCTGCCCGAAGATCTCGCGCAGCGCGGCGCTGGTGGTGATCGCTGCCCGCCGAGGTCTTTCCGGCTATAAGCGCGTCGTACTCGTCGCAGACTGATGCGATCCGTGCTTCCAGAGGGATTGCGTCTCCCACGGGGCGAAGCAGATCGCCCGCGCTGCCGCCATACGCATGGTGATGAAAGTGAACCACATTCCGTATTACGCCTTGCTCGGGATGCTTGATCGCCTCCAGCAACTCGGCCCCGACAGTTGCGTATGCGCGTCGTACAAGCTTCCGTTCGCCGACATCCAAAATCGCTCGCTTCGCAAGAATCGATGGCGGGACGCTCAGCTTGCCGATGTCGTGCACTAGACATCCCGCTGCAAGTCCTCGTTGCATCGAACTGGACAAACCAAGTTCAGAGGCCACAAGACGGGCGAGCCGGGCAACTCGTACGCCATGCTCCTTCGTGGGTCCTCCATTGCCGCTTGCGCTCGCGGCGAGCGGAATGAGGTAATGTCCATGAGGAGCGTGGGTTCCGAGCCTGCCGTGGCCTTGCTGTCGGATCTTGAATTCAAGATATTTGTCGATTTCCGTAGCTTTGCCACGCTAGCTGATCTCATCCTCGAGAAATGGACTGTTTGCAAGTGCGTCGAGCATCCTGGTCGCGTTATTTCGGAGTTTTTCACCGATCGCGGTCAAGCCAGTTGTTAGCGCCCTCTACATCTCTGTGCCTCGCGATAAAGTACATTCGAGCGAATACAAGCATGTCGAGCACGTACGTCTTCACTCGCAGATCTGCGCCCGAGCTTCGCTTCGAGATCGTATGCTTGTGCAAGAAGGATTCAGTTAGCCTCGCAAGCGGCTGTTTCGATGCCGTCTTTCAAGAGCGGAGCAGGCGCGCTCAAAATTCGGTCGATCTGCAGCTTGTAGAGTGGAATGCCGAGACGCGTCTGACCCATGTGGATGGGGCCTGCAGTGCGGCGTTCTGAGCAGCAGATCGATCGCCGCGCTCTAAGTTGAGATCTCCGCGAAGAGACTACTGGGCGAGAGACTATCTGGTGGCGCACCGCTGCGACTTAGAGGATAGGTAATGGTACGATCAGGCGACAACGGCAAGATCAGATTTCTGCGTCCTCAGAGGCGACCTAATCGTGATAAGATACATTTGCGCACGATTAAGCGAAGGCAATGCTACGAAGGCATACCCAATCTGCATCGTCGTCTGCCCTTCGCTTCTAGCACTAACGCGACGGTTGCGTACTGTACGGCATCGCTGATACAGACCAGCGCCGCTTGCGAAAGTTGAGAATTTGCACCACTCAGCGCAGAACCCGAGCCGAGTCTTTCAATTCTTCACACAGTTCAAGGGCGATAAGTTTGTACTCAATGCCCGATGGACGTACCAAAACCGACCTCGATACACCTGCAAACGTGAACCATTTGCGTTTAGGTGATGGGTCCTTGAGTTCGCTGCCCTGCAGGAAAAGCCGCATACAGACGCTCGCCGAGACAGGTCGGGACGATGATCCGTTCTCGTAGCAACCGCAATGTCCAGTGCTAACTGCACGCGGTCGTCGACAAATCGTGTGGACGGCAACGATTCAAGAAGTTCCGTTGCACGCTCGTATGGAGCCAGATCAAACACGGAATTCTTCGTCTGCTCGAGTACTGCAGAACGCGCATCGGCGATGAGCCGCGAGTTGTCGGTCACGTCGACCTCAATCGTCAAGTCACTACAGAGTTTCTCGCTGAGGCCGCAGCAACTTCGCGAGACGACGCTGCTCTTGGACAACGGGCGAGTTCTCCGCGCCTTCCGCTAAGTACCGATCGAGATCGTCAGTCTCGCGCTGTAGTCGCCGCAAAAGGGTTACGAAGAGGCGAGACAGCCGCGGGTCGTATCGTGAGCCGGAGCCCGCTTCAATCTCGGACAGTGCCGAAGCAAACGAGCGCGGGCTTCTGAAGGGTCGCCAGTGCGTCATTGCATCGAAGCTGTCACAGATGGCGACGATTCGAGCCGCTATTGGAATGGTTTCGCCTTGCATGCCAGCGGGATACCCGCCGCCATCCCAGCGTTCATGCGAGCGTCTAACCGCGTCCGCCACGACGAGTAGCGCATTGTTTTTCAGATTTTCGATCAGACCAGCGCCATCCTCAGCAGTGCTTTCTGAGAAGCGCTTTCTCGCCTTCAGTGAGGGCTTCACGCTTCAGAAGTAATTGGTCTGGTGCAAAGACCTTTCCGACGTCGTGCAATAGACCTGCCAACCGAGCGTTTGCGATCTCTTCAGCCGAACAGTCCGCTTCAAGCGCTAGTAACTCGCTCAGTCGAGCGACGCGATAAACGTGCTCGCCGTTTGAAAACGTGTCCTCTTCACGCAGTTCTGCGCGAATCGCTAAACCGACGAGATGTTCGATGCGCTCATCCGATGCTGCTCCGAGGTGCGCGGCTTGCGCCAGCAGAGTGCTGCGATGCTCTTTGGCTCTGGCGTCTGCTAGATCATCAAGCTCCCATCGCTTGCCACTGATTTCTACCGGCAATGCATGGCTCGTCACGCCAACATGAAGCGACATATCGAGTTGCGCGGCTTCGCGCAAGAACTGGAGAGCCTCTTCTGGCCGTCCGTGCCCTGAAGGGCGGCGACGACAACGTCAAGGCTGATGCGATACATAGCGAAGCGACTCTTGTTTCTCTTTACTTCAGCGAAATAGAGCATCGATAGTTTCATCAGAGGTTGCTGTGTCGTGGGCATCGACTAATAGCGATGCGAGCCGGGCAGTTCGTCGGCCAACCTCGCCTGCGCCCGGCGCCAACTCTAGCGCGCACCTCGCGTGCTCCCTCGCTTGACGAATATCCCCGATAGCCACACGCAGTTGAGCAAGAGCAATTCGACATGCGATGCGCAGGACGAGCCTGCATCCACTGATTGCGGGTTTGTTAGGAACGCGTGCGCGGCTTGAGCCGCATCAAGTCCACGTTGGATCTCCCTAATCCTAAGTAGTAGTTGGCCTTGATTAACCAAAGCGCAAGCGCGCGCAAAATCGGTGCGTGTGCCGGCAGTACGTCCAAGGCTTGCTCAAAACACTCGTAGGCAATGCCGCAGCGAGCGCCATAAAGCTGTGCAAGGCCCAAATTCGTAAGTATTCCTGAAGTCTGATTGCGATCATTCGCAGACCGAGCGTTTTCCAGAGCCTCCAGCAAGACAGGAACTGCGTCCGCCGGTTTTCCCATTTCGCAGAGCGACTCGCCTAGCATCTTGAGCGCTTTTGCAAGCAGTAGCGGATCGTTGGCATGGCGTGCAATAGCGATTGCCTGCGCCGCGCACACTTTCGGCCGCCTCGTACTCAAGATTCATAAAAATGCCGGCGACAGACGAAAAACCAACACGCTCCGTGAGCTTCTGTCGCTGGCTCTCCCTTCAATGCTCGCAACGCAATTTCCGCGGGCGCGAAAAGAGATTCTTCGTCCGCTAGCAACCTGGCCTTTAAGACGCTCAAGACGCGCTTCGAGATCAGGAGCCCCTGCGTAAGGCATGTCCGCATCTGATTCAGCGTCGAGTAAGCGTTGGCGCGAGTTCATTCGCGTTACAGAAATCCAGCAGCAGGCAACTTCCGCCGCCCGCCCAGCACATCCAGAATCAGCGCAAACGTCGCTTCAGTCAGCGGCTTGCGCAACACCGGAACCTGCTGCGAGATTCTTATGAGATTCGGATTTCGCGCGTGGCCGGTGACCACGATCATCTTCAGCCCTTGTCCTCCCCATCGGCCGCGGATCACGTCGAGATAGGTCGTGCAGTCGCCATCTTTCAGTTGGTAATCGAGAATGACGAGATCGGGCATCCGCTTCATCTCGACAACGCCATTGAGCCAGACCAGCGGCTCGCTGTGCGCGAATACTTCGACACCCAGGCTGCCGAACAGACGCTCGGTCGTGCGCAGCACGCTGACGTCGTCATCGAGAATCGCGACGAGCTTGTTCTTGGCGAGCTTCGCTGCATCGACGTCATGCAGACGCGGTTGCGGTGCGACGGTTGTGATCGGCCCCGGCAGCGTGATCCGAAACATGGTGCCGCGCTGCGGCGTCGATTCGCAATTCACCGTTCCGCCCATGCGCTCGGTGTAAAGCCGTACGTTGTAAAGGCCGAGTCCCGAGCGTGCGGCGGATTGGCCGATCGGCGATAGCGACGGTGCTTTGAGCGGTTCGAAGATGCCCGCGACGGTTTCGGGCTTCATGCCGCGGCCGTTATCGCGGACCTCGAACACGATGTCATCCTTCTTGCGCCGCGCGCCGATCAGAATCTTCTTGCCGTTGGAGTGCCAGATGGCGTTGGCGACCAGGTTGTTCAGGATGCGCTCGACCCAGCGTTCATCGGCGACGAAGGCGAGCCGTGAGCGGGCGCCGCGCACGGTGATGTCCAGGTCTTTGGCGAGCGTCATGTTGCTCTTGCATGCGCGCTCGACCATCTCGTCGGCGTTGATCGTGCGCGGGGAAGGGCGCGTGTCGTCGAGCTCGAGGCGAATCGCGTCGACCAGGTCTTGCTGAAGATCGATGATCTGGCGGACGGCGGCTTGCACCGCGACGAGCTCGGCCTTCACCGACGGAATTGATTTCCGAAGCGCCTTGACCGTCGTGTTCGCATCCAGATCGTTGACGAGAATGCGCAGGTTGCGCAGGCTCATCGCCAGTGTTGTCTGCGGCTGGCGGCCGTCGTGATCGAGTGCGACGACGACGCGCACTCGTTCCTCCGGCGTCATCGTGCCGGTCAGGCGCGGCATCCTTCGAAAGATCGGATCGATCATGCGCGCCTGCGGATCGCGAGCAGGCCAAGTTCACGCGCTCGGCCCGCCGCCTGAATGCGCGTTCTGACGCCGAGCTTTCTGTAGATCGCACGCAGGTGTGTCTTGAAGGTGCTTTCGCTCACGCCGAGCATGTCGGCGAGCTGCTTGTTGACCTTGCCCAACGCCAAGGCTCTGACGACTTCTTCTTCGCGGTCAGTGAGATGCGCGGCAGGCGTGGTGGGCGCCGGCGTCGTGACTTCGGGCGGGAAGTAGAAGCCGTAGTCGAGCACTTTGCGCAGGCCTTCGGTGAACTGATCGATGTCGCGGCCCTTCGTCAGGTAGCCGCGCGCGCCTTGCGCGAAAGCATCGCGCATCACGTGCGGATCATCTTCGGCGCTGATGATCGCAATCGTCGCTTTGGGCGCGAGCTTGTGCAGGTGAACCAGGCCGGAGAGGCCGTCGGTGTCGGGAAGCCGCAGATCGAGCAGGATCGTGTCGGGCGCTTCCCACTCAGCGATGACGGCTTCGGCCTCCTCTATGGAATGTGCAAGCCGCGTTTCGGCCTCGCGCTTGACCATGCGCACCTCATTCGCTGTCGCGCGCGCAACTAGCGGATGGTCGTCGACGATGAGTACGCGTGTCATGGTGTTGAATCCCGGGGGATTCTGCCAGTGCGCGGTTCGAACGCGCGCAGCGATTACGAGTTCCCGATCGATTTCTTCTCGTCCGATCGGACGAGGCAGTCTGACCCATTGAACGATTTGCATCACGCATAAGTGCGAGGACTATGCAGTTGAACGGTGTGATTGCACTGATCAGCGGCAGCGACCGGTGAAGTCAGAGTCAGCGTAGCAACAGGAGGTGGACCATGTTCAATCTTCAGAGGCGCGGAACGTGGGTTACGTGGTGCCGCGCGCTTTTCAATGCAGCGATGCGGCCGCCGTTCGCGTTTGCCGTTTGCCGCCCCTGACCGGCCATGGATGCGTTCCGGTGTGTGATTGCTCAGCGTGGCAGCGATCCGGCCGTCGTTGCGGAAGTGACCGCGGTGCTGAACGCCGTTGCGGGCGTCAAGTGCCAGAACGTGGCGGCGCACGAGACCGCTAGCGCCGCCGCCGACATTCTCGTCATCTGCTGGGCTTCAACGGACTTGCACTCGCTGACGCTGCTGGTCGCGCAGTGTCGCGGGCGCGATCTCAATCGCAGGGTGATCGTCGTGGGTGAGCTCGACGACGAGCGCGCGCTCAATGCGCTGCTCAAACTCGGTGTCTCGGATTTCGTGCGGCTACCGTTGTCCAAAGTGGAGCTGCGCGCGCGGGTTGAGCGTGCTCTTGGCTTACTGGAATCGGGCCTGGAGCATCCGGTCTCGCGCTGGCTTGGATGCGAAGAGCCGCTGCTGTGCAGCGTGAACCCGCGCTTCAACGCGCAAGTGGCGCGGCTACCGGTGTTGGCCGGGCAAGCGGGCGATGTGTTGGTGTGTGGCGAACGAGGAACCGGCCGAAGAGCGTATGTGCGCCAGATAGTGCGGCTGACCGGCGGTGCCGCGCCGATCGAGTTGGATCCGGAAACTTGCGCCGGCGTCGAGGGTGAGCTGCTGCTCGCGACCTTGCTCGAAAGGTCAGCCGACGCGTCGCATGCGGCGGCGCTGGCGGCGTGCGGCACGATGCTCGTCGTGCACGATCTGGAGTTGCTGTCAGAGCGTGCGCAGTCGCTGCTGTTGAAGGCTGGTGCAATTGCCAAACGCTCAAGCGGGAGCAGGGCGGCTTCGCGTGCTGGCCACCGCCGCCGACTGCACCGCTGACGCCTACGCCCCTGGCTCACCACTAGCGCAGCTGATCGAGCGATTGTCTACGCTGCGCGTGCGTTTGCCGCCGCTGCGCGAGCGGCGCGACGACTTGTTGCCGCTGGTGCGCCTGTTCCTGGCGCAGCGCTGCAGCGAACTCGGCCGACGAGTCCCAGCCCTGACGCCCGCAGCCGCGCGGTACTTGCTAACACACGAATGGGGCGGCAACGCCCGCGAGCTCTCGGTCGTGATCACGCAGGCATTGCAGTCAACCCCATCCGACGTTCTCGGGGTGCATGATCTCTTCACCGAGCACAATCAACAGAGCAATCTGATCGAGTCGTCCCTGCAACAGACCAAGACACAGATGATCGTGAGTTTCGAGCGGACGTTTCTAGAACAGCTACTGCAGGCGTGTAAGGGGAATATTGCGAAGGCGGCGCGGATCACGCAGAAGAATAGAAGGGCGTTGTTTGAGTTGATACGGAAGCATGAGATTGATGTGGAGCAGTATCGGGCGGAGGCGACGGTGATGCGGCAGAGGTAGTCCTGAGATCTGCCAAGGTTGGCAGTTTGCGCAAAGCGCAGGCTGGTCACCTAAGCGACTTAGGCGCCTTTGCTGGGCTGTCGTCGCCACATCCCTATCGCGAGGAACACTAAGCCAGCGGCCGCGCTTAGCAACGAAATCCCGCCTGCAACGACGAACCAGGCGATCCCGCCCCCGTCGTCACCTCCGGGCCAGTGCTTGAATGCATAGCTGGCCGTCGCGAGCAGCGCGACCAATACAGCAACCGTGACCATAACTAGAGCGGGCGATGAACTCTGCCGGAATGTAATCACTGCTAGAAGAACAACTGCCGCGAACAGCAAGCATAAATGCGGAACGACGTACCACTTCGTCATTGACTCGAGCAACACGAACCAAAAATGGGGCAAGTTTATGAATAGCAAGACTCCCCAAAACTTCCTCATTTTAAAAGGCCGCTGGTGCGACTTTGGTCATTAAGCCAATGCCGAAACTAAGGATTTCCACGAGGCACCGACGACCCGCAGACCTTTGGGAGGCGTGACAAACGTACCCAGCCGTCATCGGGTCTCCAAAATTGCATTAAGAAAGTCTCCGGAATTCAAACCGGCGAAGTTACGTCTCCGATTTGCTTCAGCCGTAGCTCGATCATATCCGTACGCTCCACCTACAGTCATATCGATTCCCGTGAAGCCTAATCCCACCAGTGCATCGTTTAGAATCGCTATCTTGGCGTTGAACGCATCTCCGCTTAAGTCTTCTCGTCCTGTTCGCATTAAATCGCTGCAGCACGGTCTGCAACTGATTGAAACTCACTACACGCCCGGAGTGACGGCCGGAAACGAAAAAATTCATCTCAGTCATATACCGCGTAATCCGGCCGTAAACCTGCTCCTCCATTACGTATGTTCGATTCTCATTGAGCGACCAATTGCGACCTAGATTGTCGCGATGGTTGAAGGTGTAATCCGGATCGTGGTTCTCATGAGCGTGCCCTAGACCATTGTTAACATCAAATGGCAGGTTGAACCTGTCCCGGTGCGAGAACGTGTCCTCGAACGCGTGCAGGTACTCGCCCATGAATTGCAGTGACTGGTCGTTTGGAAAGTTGCAAGAGCCAGGTTCCGGTGTAGGCGCTGCGTACCCATAGAGAGCCTGTAATTGCGGATTACCCGCGAGCGCCGCGGTAAGCCCAGCGTGATTCACGCCGGCGTATAGCTGCTCTGTTCTCGGATCGGTCAGTACAAAGTGATATCTCAAAAGGCGAATCTTGTGGGCTGCAAGCCCGCCACTTGCAGTCAACGGTTGAGTTGCATCGTTATCGTCGATGAACTGGGTCGCGAGTGCCATCGTGCGTGCGTCTTCAGCGCGCATGCCGGCGGCGATTGCCAAGAAAAAGGTCATGTAATAGTGGACGTCGGCGTTGTAGAGGCCGAGCGGATCGATTTTATTTATGGGATCACCGTCGGCGTACAGATATGGATCCGGCCCGTCCGGATAGCCCATTGGATCAGGTGTTAAATAACGCCCCTGACCATGGACTTCCTTGCTGCCGAATGCCGTCCGTTGCACGCCCGACTTTGCGTTATCCGCACTTCCTCGCGGGTCGTAGTAGCGATGCATGTTGTAGTGCAAACCCGTTTCTTGATCGGCGTACTGGCCTGGTAGGCGCAGGTTCATCTGCATCGCGCCATGAGAAATCTCCCCTAGACGGCCGGCGCTGGCTTTGTTCAGCAACGCCTTCCAATGGGCAACGGCCACTGTCGGGGCCTCTACCGCCTGAACTTCGCCCCACGCGTCACGATAGGTTGCCAGCCAGACGACACGCTGCTCAGCATCCGTCAGGGCAACTGGCGCACCTCGGTGGTCGGCGTGAATTGCCAGCACGCGATCAGCTTCGAGTACAGCCACTGGCTGGGCATTGAGGTAAATGTATTGTCTCTCGACGCGACTCGTTCCGTCCTCATCGCTTACGATTTCGGCTACGAGTTTGCTGCGTTGATATAAGAACTGTCGCGTTACATGACGGCCTTGCCCATCCGTCGTCGTCTTGCTTACTCGCTCGCCGAAGGCGTTGTAGGTGTATCGGCCGATCAATTTGCCTTCAGCACGGTCTTGAACGGCAACGAGCCGATCCAGCGCGTCGTAGTGATAAAGGTGTTGATCATCTGCAATCAGGCGACCGCGGAGATCGCGCCGAACATTCTCAGCGCCCGGAATGTCACCGAGGCTGGCGCGCACAAGTCCGGCCCCTGCCATAGAAGCGCGCCTTATCTCACCCGTCGAAGTCTTGTGCACTAGTGCGCCGAAGCCATCGTAGTCAAGCATGGCGACAGCAGTCTGTGGGTGTTTGGCGTCGGCACCATTCCGGATTGAGCGAATGCGTGGACCAACGGTGTAGTCGTATCGCAAGTCGAGCACACCGTTTGTCACTAGAGCCGTAAGCCGCCCAGCGCTGTCGTATCTTCGTTCGGTGGCAAGACCATTCCCATTGATGAAGTTGGTGATGCCATTGAACGGATGGGCGCGGATGCCGCTGAGAATTGGTTGTGCCCGCTGCAGGCCGCGCGCTTTGAGCATGAGCGCAGAGGGCAGCTGAGTAGCAGCATCGCGCTCTACTGTCATCGTGCGACCATCAGCCAGACGGTGCTCGATCGGCTGACCTTGAGCATCGAAGACCGTGCCGATTGTGTGAACCTGCGCCGAAGCAACACCCCCCGGGCCGGCTAATGTAATTCGCGTTTCTACGCGTCGTCCAGCATCGTCGTATTGGTACGCGGTGGTCTGCACCGGATCGACCACTTCGGTTAAGTAAGCGCCGTAGTAACGGAGAGTCGTGACTGATTCAAGGTCGCCATCAGGCGAACGGACCACGCGTTCGACCATGCGGCTGGACGCGTCGTACTTGGATTCGACCTTTGCTCCATCGGCGAAGACGACTTGTTGTATTCGATCGGCCTCGTCGTATTGAAGTAAGCGAGTGCCGTGCTCTGGAAAATCGACCCGGACGATGCGACCGAAGTCGTCGCGGAGGCGGCGATGCGCAGGTTTGGTACTTGGTGTGCTAGAAGGAACGACACTGTCGCCAGTTTCTTGCCGCGTTCGGCGGGACATGAACACACGCAGGCCGTCATGCGGTGTCAAGTCGATACGCGCCAGGGTGTTGCCTTCAGCATCTCGGTGGGCGCGATACAGGTGCGCGATTCCGTCGCTATCAAGATGTTGGGTAAGGCGGCCCTGCGCGTCGTAGACATATTCATCAATGCGATCATCTGCCGTAAGGGTCTTAACCGTGCGGTCGGCTTGATCGAGCCAGCGGTAGTAGCTACGTTGTGGACTAGGTGTCACGGTGTTGACTTGGCTGGTGTCGAACCACAACGTGGCCTCCAGCCGCTTGGCCTCGTCACGACTCCAGGTGACTCGATTTCCTTGCGCATCGCGGGCCTCAATGACACGGCCTTCACCGTTGTAGGCGAGGCTTATTGCGCGGGTCCCGTCCTTCCAGGCAACAAGCCAGCCGCGGGGATTGAACTCATAACTGGCCGTACGACCGGCGCGTCCGACCTCTGCCGGAAGTGCAGGCTGGGTTGCCAACGTATGTGCAGTATCTGGATAGCGCGTACGTACTGCGACGGCATCGACCGGCGTGTGCCAAATGGTTCGGCCGGCCTCGTCGTAGGCGAAGCGCTCCTGCAGATCGGGCACCGGATGTTGCACCAGACGCAAGCGGCCTAGCTCGTCGTAGTGGAGCGTCGTGGTGTCCGCGCGCCCCGGTAACGGGCCATCGATAGCCGTCAACCGACTTACTCCCGCTATCTGCGCATAGCGATACGACGTTGTCCGCGTCAGACCGGTCGGAACAAGATTGCCGGCGCCATCAAGCGGGCTCGCACCGGTTTCAGTCTTCGTCATTGGCTGCAGATGTGCGTTGTAGGTGAACGCGACGGTGTGCTCTCGCCCCGCGACCACGCTCGGACGCGCAACCAGCGTCGGTCGCCATAGGGCCGCGTATTGCGCCGCGCTCAATTCAGCGCTTTGCAGGTTCTGCGGCATCGCTTCGTACTCGCGCGCGCAGGACTAGCTCTGGCTTCTGCGGTTGCTTTGCTGCCTTGTCGCTCATGTAGCTAATGCGTTCGACAAGCATTGGGCGACCCCAAGCGTCGAACGTCACGCGTTCTTGTTGAAGCGGCTTGCCTTGTTCGTCCAGGCGCAGGGTTGCTTCAAGCTGGCCCGCCTGTGGCCCGTCGACTCGATAGCGGTAACGCACGTTGGACGGTGGGCAAGTGCCACAACCCGGCCCGATCGCTTCTACCGTTTTCCATTGACCTGCGACCAGTGCGTGGCGATAGACGGTGCGAGCACCGAGCGCGGTGGTGATCGTCGTCGCTGCCTTTGGGCCGTAGGCGAGCGTCAGATCGTCGGCGCCAGCATGCTGTGTGCGTACGGCGCGCCCTTGCGCGTCGTATACGTAGGTCGCCAGTCGCTCCGTGCTTATCTTGCCGTCCTGAACCCACTCGACGCTGATACCTGTCAGTGCCCAGGTGTTGTGAGATGCACCTTGGCGCTCGGGTTCGTAGTGATATCGATGCACCAGACCATTGGGCTGAATCGCGGCCTGCAGTCGGCCGAACTCATCGTGTCGGTAGGTGACGCGGCCAACCGGCGTATCAATGGCGGAGAGCGTGAGCATTCGATGGCGCGTGCTGCCGGCCGCTACCGGTCGCGCGTAGATGAAACGGAGCATGCGGCCTTGAGCGTCACGCACGTTGTCGAGTGCACCACCGAGATAGGTGAGTGTCATCGTTGCGCCGCTGGCGGCGCGGATCGATTGCAGCGGATGGCCGTCGCCGCTGCCGCCACTGAAAACATACTCGCTGCCGTCGAGCCGTTGCCAGCGGTAGGTGGGCCCGCGCGTCTTCGTTGCTGCACTGGATGCTTTGCGGTCAGTTGACTCCCTGGCGCCTTCGTCGACGATCACGCGTCCGTCTTCGGGCCGTGCTCCTACGCAAAGGCTCGGCTGATTGCTGTGACGATCAAAGGTCAGGCGGCGGCCGTCGGCGTCGATGATCTGCACTGCGCTGCCTAGATCGACCAGCACGACTTCGAAGCTGCTGCGCCAACCGACTCCGGTCAAGCCCCGGTGCGTACTGTTGCTGTTGTAGTGACGCGAGAAGTGCAAGGCCATTTCGCCGGGCAGTGGGGCGAGATCGATCTCGTGCTGATACTTGTTGCCGGTAATGATGTCGACCGGGTTGCCCGCGCCATTGCAGCCCGGGTTGCCGTTTGGGTTCGGAGAACATTGCCCGGGATTGCCGCCTCCAGGCGGACCGCCCGGAATGCATGATGTATTGGGCGGGCAGCCGGTGTTTGGCGGCGGGAAGGGGAACGGGTCCGCGACGCTGGCGCGAACACCGCGAACCAGAGCGAAATGCAAAGGCGGCCCAAGCCATCGGTCGCAGCCACCACAGTAGCGTCGAGCGCAACTGCCGTCCACGACTCACTACGATTCACCGACGACATACGCTCCTCCATTGAACGAAATCAGGTGGCCGACGGAGAACAGGTCTCCGGTTTGCAGCCGGGCGTGCTCACGCCATCTGGACAACTGGCGCAGCTCGGGTCCCACCACGGACACGTCGGCAGTGGTTCGCCGGCGGGCGGATTGCCCGGGTCAACTGCGGATTACCGTTGTTGCCCGGCCCAGGGTTCGATCCGTTACCGCCTTCGATCGGCGGGCTCATCATGCGCACCGTTGTGTGCGCCACCAGCGGAATGCGGCCGCGTTGCACCAGCGAGCTGCGAAACGCATCGGTGTCGTTCGGATTCATTCTGCGCCAACGCCCACGTGTAGAAGCGGCCAACCATCGGCATCTGCTTTTCTTGCGGGATGCCGTAGGTGACGCGGATTTTCAGCAGGTTGGCGTCGGCCAGCGTTTGTCCGGAGCTATTGGTGTTGGGATCGCTGTTGCATCCGGGCACGTCACGAGGGCAGCGGATGAAGCCCAGGTTGTCGTTCGGAATCACGCGCGCGTTGCCGGTGTTCAATTGCGCCTGCAGTGCGGGGCTGTTGTAGTCATCGAAGCTCTCGATCGTCGGCGAAAGGACTTCTATGCGCACGTTCGCCTGCGCGAGGTCGGCAGCTGCGCGGCCTTGCGCCTGCGTTAACTCTGCGAGCGAAGTGCCGCCGCCGTAGTAGCCGACCATGCCGCGCGTGAACGCAGTCGTCATCGAATTCATTGAGGCGTTACTCAAAGCTGCCGGCGCGCGCCGCGGCGGCGGTGGCGTGATTGACTTGGCTCTTGGCGTGGAACGCAAATGCGGCCTGCAGCACGGCCATGATCATCATCAGCAGCGTCGGGATGACGACGACGAACTCGACGATCGTGGCGCCGCGTGCTGCTGACAAGACGCGTGACTTTCACCTCAACCTCCGATTCCGCTCAGCGCTGCATCGAGCACCGCGCCGGGATAAAGCTGATGCGCCGCCGCTCCGCCCGCCGATAGCTCGAGCACTGCAGCCGCGCCGGGTTGGGACGCAATGCGCCACGGACGCAGCGAGCGCGCGACATGCAACACGCGGCCGAGGGGATCGAGAAACACGACGTCGATCGCGTAGCGCATTCCAAACGTGTGAACCGATGCGCAGCCGGGAAGCAACAGCGCTTCGTTTGCCGCGAGAGGCGGGCGCAGCAACAACCCACGCGCGCGCTGCAGAAAGCCGGCTGCAATCCGAACGTGCAGTACACGCGCCATCAATCTTCCTTTCATAGTCCTGACGCCATGAACTTCATCACGATCGGAAATGCGATCACCACAAACGTGCACGGAAAGATGAATGCGATCAGCGGGAACAGCATCTTCACCGGCGCTTCCATCGCGAGCTTCTCGGCGCGCGTGAAGCGCTCGGTGCGCCGTTGCTCGGCCTGCGCGCGCAGGATCGGGCCCGAGATTCATGCCCATGCTTTCGGCCTGGATCAGCGCGCTGACAAGGCTGCCGACCGCAGGCTCGTTCATACGCTCGGCAAATGTGCGCAGTGCATCGGTGCGGGACTTGCCGGCGCGCACGTCGCGCAGGATGCGTGCGATTTCTTCGCGTAACGGACCGGCAGGGCCGCGGCGCATCGCTTGCTCGAACGCGCCGCTCAAGTTCAGCCCGGCCTCGACGCACAGCGTGATGATGTCGAGATAGAACGGCAGCTGCTTCAGCAGCAACCGTTTGCGGGCGTCGATGCGATCCTTCAGCCAGATCGCCGGATACAGATACGCAAACGCCGCGGCACAGATGGCGTACCACTTCGGCGGCTGCAGGAAGCTGTCCGCCAGCCAAGCGGCGAGCGCAGCGGCAAGCACGGCGGCAACAATGCGGCCGGCAAAGTATTGCTCCGGCGACATCGTGTAGTCGAGACCGGCCTTGCGCAGTTTGATCATCACTGCCTGCCGGTACCGCGCTGGCAACAGGCGGCCCAGGTAATACGAGATCCATTGAATCGGCCACCACACGAGGCGGAATCCGATCGGCGGCCGGTCGAGATACGTGCGGTCTTCGTCAGGCACGTCGGCAACGGCACGGCCCAGGACCAGCGACACGAGCATCGTTGAAACGCCGATGCCGGCGCCGAACGCGACGCTGACTACGGTCGGATTCATTGCTCGCACTGAAGCTCTGCATCACGCCGCCTACACGTCGATGGCGACGATCTTGCGTATCAGCAAGACGCCGAAGAATTCGAGCAGCGCGATCACGATGATCGCGGCGAACCCCATGCGCGTGGTCCACAGCAGGCTCATCGCCTCGGGTTCCATCTTCGCGAGCACGAACATCAGGCCAAGCGGCAGTGCGCCGACGATCCACGCCTGCAGCTTTCCCTGCGCAGTGAGCGCGCGGATCTTGCCTTCCATCGCGAGCTTGCTGCGCACCGTATGCGACGCGCGCTCGAGCGTCTCGGCCAGGCCGCCACCGGTGTGGCTGGCGATGCGCATTGCAGAGACGACCAGCGTGACCGATTGGGTCGGAACACTTCGGTTAAGGTTCTCGAGTGCTTCGTCGAGGACGACGCCGAGCCGTTGCTCGCGCAGCATCAGGTCGAACTCCTGCGATATCGGCGGCGGCGCCTCGCGCACCAGCTGCGAGATGGCCGAGGTCAGGCTGGTGCCGGCCTTGAGCCCGCCAGCGAGTATCAACAGCGCATCCGGCAATTGATCCTCGATTTTCAGCAGCCGCCGTGCGCGCATCCATCGAAACGCCCACCACGGCACGAACCCGGCAGCGAGCGCAAACCCGACACCGAGCAGCGAGCTCTTGGTCAACAGCCATACGACTGCGCCCACCAGCAGCATCACGCCCACGTTCAGCGCGTACAGCCGGGCAGGGTCCATGAACAGGAACAACTCACGCAAGTTGAAGCGGGCGCGTTCGGTGAACGATTGCCGATAGTTCGCAAGTCCGACAGCGCCGATCTCGGCGCCGGACCACACCAGCAGCATGTGGCAAGGGCAAGGACGACCGACAGGACAACCGGAGCGTCGATCATCGTGGCGCCGTTTCAATATTGTCTTTACGCACGGAAGATCTCCAGATCGAGCGCCACGCCTTGTCCTCGAAGCTCTTCGTAGAAAGTCGGCACCAAGTCGCAGCCGACAAACGCGCCGCGCACCTTGCCGTCGGCGCCGTAGCCGCTGTGGTTGAATCGAAAGATCTCCTGCATTTGCAGGCGGCCGTTTTCCATGCCGGTGACTTCGGTGATGCTCGTGATCTTGCGCGAGCCGCATGCAAAGCGCGTCTGCTGCACCAGGATGTCGACCGCAGACGCAATCTGGTCGCGAATCGCGGGCAGCGGCAGATCCATGCCTGCCATCAGCACCAAGCGTTTCGAGCCGCGACAGCGCATCGCGCGGCGTGTTGGCGTGCAGCGTCGTCAGCGAGCCTTCGTGGCCGGTGTTCATTGCCTGCAGCATGTCGAGCGCCTCGCCGCCGCGGCATTCGCCAACGACGATCCGGTCGGGCCGCATGCGCAGCGCATTGCGCACGAGGTCGCGAATGCTGACCTGGCCGCGCCCTTCGACGTTGGACGGCCGCGCTTCCAGCGCAACCAGGTGCGAATGGTGGAGCTTCAGCTCCGCGGCGTCTTCGATCGTCACGATGCGCTCGCCATTCGGAATGAAATTCGACAGCACGTTCAGAAACGTCGTTTTGCCTGAGCCGGTGCCGCCCGACACGACGACGTTCTTGCGCTGCTCGACGCAGACGCGCAGAAACATCGCCATCGGCACCGACAGCGAGCCGTAGCCGATCAGGTGGTCGGCTTCGAGCCGCTTCTTTGCGAACTTGCGAATCGTCAGCGTCGGTCCCTTGAGCGCGAGCGGCGGAATGATCGCGTTGACGCGCGAGCCGTCTTTCAGCCGCGCGTCGACTAGCGGCGACGATTCATCGATGCGGCGGCCGAGCGGAGCGACGATGCGTTCGATGACGCCCATCACGGCGCGATCGCTCGAAAACGAGGTCCCGTGCTGCACAAGGCGGCCGATGCGCTCGACGTAGACCTCGTCGAAGCGATTGACCATGATCTCCGAAACACTGTCGTCGGCAAGCAGGTCTTCGAGCGGACCAAGTCCGACGGCTTCGTTCAGCACTTCATGCAGCAGCGCAGCGCGATCGATCTGCGGAGGCAACTCCGACTCGCGGCCCATCAACTCGCGAATCACGGCCTCGGTTTCGGTGCGGATTTCGTCGTCGGACATGCGCGTGAAGTCGCGTCGCCGCAGGTCGATCGTGTCGAGCAGCTTATCGTGCAACTTGCGCCGCCACACAATGCGATCGTGCGGACGGCGTCTGTGCCGGCGAGCTCGCACAGGCGTTGCGGTTTCGGCAGCTTCGGCGGCGGGTGCTGTTTGCGGTGTCGGCGATCGCGCTCGGCCCGCCGGTGGACGGCGCCATTGCTTTTGGCGGGGGGCTCTGCGACCCGCAACTTGAAGCCGCCGATGGCGATGTCGTCGCCCGGAGCCAGCGGGCCGTGCTGGACGATGCGCTCGCCATTAATCCAGGTGCCGGTGATATGGCCCAGGTCTTCGATCAGGATGCCGCCCCGCGTACGCGTCAGCCGGGCGTGCGTGCGGCCGACGCGCCAGCTTTCGAGACGAACGTCGCACGAACTGTCACGACCGATCACCGCTTCGGCCGACTCGATGCGCATCGCGCGCTTGGCACCGCCGCCATCGGTGACCTGAACCACCATCATCTGAGCACTGCTCCCGCACGTGCTGCAGCGGCGGACATGTTCGGGTTGTCCTTGACGACGTTCGATGAAACCGGTTACCCGGGGTCGGCGGTGGCGCGATGTATTTCTGTGCCTCCTCGTCGACGGCACCGGCCGGTGCGTTCAGCGGTGAATCCTGCGCGGTTACGATCACCGGCGTAACGAAGATGACGAGCTCGGATTCACCATCAGCGAAACGCTTCGACTGAAACAGGTAGCCAAGAATCGGAATCCGCCCCAGTCCCGGCACGCGCTCGTAAGTCACGCCTTTGCGACGATCAAGCAGCCCCGAAAGCACCATCGTCTCGCCTGAGCGCACGTTGAATTCGGTCTGCGTGCGGCGGGTACGCAAGCCCGGCACTCCCTGCAGCGAGGAGACGCTTGGGTCGGGCTCGCTGACTTCTGCCAGGATTTCGGAGCGGATCGCGCCGGTGGTGTCTGCGCGCGGCTTTACCTCCAGGATGATTCCGAAGTTCTTGAACTGCACGGTGACGAAACCGTTCTGGTTTACGACCGAGTAGGGGATCTCGCCGCCCGCCTGAAATTTCGCCGAGCTGCCGCTGCGTGCGGTCAGTTGCGGCGTGGCGAGCACGACCGCATCGCCTTCGCGCTCCAACAGGTTCAGGCGCGACGAAATCGCCGACACGATGCCGAAGTACCAGCGGAACGGGTCGATCGGACGCGGTAGTGACTCGATGCCTTGGATTCCGCCCGTTCCTGCCGGCGGATTGACGACGAATCCGCCGCGAATGATGTCGCCGGCGACACCCGCGTTGAAACCCGGCGCGCTGGTGTCCCAACGCACGCCGAGCTCACGCAGCTTGTCCTTCCTGAACTCGACGACCTTGACGTCCATCAGGATCATTCGCTCCCAACCGACGCGCGTCGTGAAGTTGACGATCTGCGGATAGCGTTTGGCGAGCTCGTCGATCCGGAACAATTGCTCATCGGTCAGGTTCTGGCCTTCGACCAGCACCCGATCACCCACAGCGCGCGCTTTGACGTTGCTGCTTCCCGACAAGAAGTCCAGGATCTCGCGCGTCGTGCGCGACATGTCAGCTGGGCGTACCTGCACGTTGTAGCGTCGGGCGCGGCCATCGCTCGCCCAGTGTGAATCATGGTTGCGCCGGCGTCATTGGCAATCAGCAGGATGTCGCGCTCGTCAACGACGGATGCGGAAAGCACCCGCCCATTGCCGACCGCGATGCGCGCCACCTTCGGGCTGGGTAGAACTCGTGTCTCCCCCACGAACAGCTCCAGCTCTGCGGGAACTTCGTCCGACTACCGGCGGTGGGGAAGCCGCGCCGCGCGGGGTCTGTGCGCTGGAGCGCCCGCGACGAAAGCAGCAATCCCCGGCAATACGTTTACAACGTCGACTCTGCGTGCAAACACTTGTATCCCCCGCGCTCTTAGCGTTTATTTGAAACGTTGTTGTCGAGCGTTATCGTTTGCAAGACGTTGCTGTCAGTTTTTCAGTGAGTGGTCGCTGCGACTGTGCGCCGCGCGCCGTTCCGGCTGGCGCACGCCGGCGGAGCGCCGGCCACTTGGGGCCTCGGCTCGTGCATCGGCGGTGCCTGGCAATGGCGCAATCGCTTGTGCGCGCGCCGTGCCGCCGTAGATGATTTGCACACCACGGCGGGCTGACACAGGGCCGGAGGCGCCAAACCGAGCAATGCGGCCGCATCATCACGCGAGCCCGATACCGCTCCGCGATCGCCCGGCGCGCGCAGCAACGCGGTGATCTTGCCGATCTCTCTGGCGGCAATGACTTGCCGCGCCTGTTCGGCATTCACGTCGAGCGTGATCGTCGTGAATGTGCGCCGGGCGCCTTCGCGTCCGTCCGTACCTTGTTCAACCTTGGTTCCGGTCGCCAGCACGGGCACGCTCTGCAGCAGAATGAACGCCAGCTGACGTGCCTCGCGCCTCACCGTGACCATGATGTCGATCCGATCACCCGGCTCGACCAGGCCGGAGATCGAGCTGATCTCATCGACAGGGACGGTTACCGCGCGTCGGCCCGAGCTGACCCGCGCAGAGAACGTCGGCACCTTGTCGCCTTCGAGCTGTGACCACAACAAAGGCTCGCCGCGCTTTGCCGGGTAAGCCAGCGCGCCGCGGTCGATACGATCAAACTGCTCCGGTGTGACAGCATTCGAGTGCGCCCATTCCTTGGCACACTGCGCACCGCAAGAGACTCCGGACCCAGAGTGGCGCCTTTCGGCATGTCTTTCTTGGCGACAACCAGCTTGACGTTCTCGCCCTTGCCGCGCGCTTCGATCTCTTCGACCTGTGCACGCAGGTAGCTATTGGCCAGGAAAGCGGCGCCGCCACCAACGATCAGCGCGACACCGAGCACGATCCAAGTCTTGTTGAGTTTCAAACTTCTCATGGCGTCTCCAACAGGTTTAGTGACTTGTTACACAGGAAGCGCGAGCGCAGTGAGCAAACGCGCCCAGCCGGTTCGAACCGAATCAAGAAAAAACTGCAACATCGACGGATCGCCAAGGCCCGCGCCCGCAAGCACCGCGGCCAATACAGCGAGCGCCACCAGGTACTCGGTCATCGACTGGCCGCGCTGCGAGACAAGCCGATCGAGCCGCAGCCGCGCGTGACGCAGCGCTGAGGAGAGGCAGCGAGCGCACGCGCGTTGTGCTGACGGCGATCGAATCGGCATAGCTGCGTAAGGCGAGTCGCTTACTTCGCCGCGTTACCGGTGTAGTTCTCGAGATTGCGCTTGGTGTTTGCTTCGGTCGATGCGTTGGTCGCGGAGGTCGATGCGGCGGTACGCGCAGCGGTGCCGTCATTACCGGCGATCTCGTTGGCAATGGCCGCGGTCTGATTGCGCACCGTATTGCCAAAGAATTGGTAGACGGCGATCGCCGCCACCGCAATCAACGCGACGATGATGATGTACTCGGTCATGCCTTGACCACGTTGCTTGGCGTGCTTCTTGCCTCGCGCCATGGCTGACTTCAAACGATTGACGACTTGCATGGTGTTCCTCCGATCGGTTAGTGCGCGGCATTACTTGCCGCCGGAACGCATTAGACGAAGCAGAGGTCGGTGACAATCGCTCGCAACCGCGAAGGAGCGCATTGCAGTCACGCGTACGCGATGGACTGCAATAGCCATCTCGGCTGAACGATGGACAAATCAGCCGTCACGCTCGACGGGGGTTGGCGACGCGCGCATAGCAACGAATCATTCGTCGCATTTGCGGTTAACTCTTTCGAACATCGAAAGGTGGCGCGCCATGAGTTCGACGCTGTCAATTCGATTGCACCAACCACAATGTCGCTGCGCTTGATCAGCACGCGATCCGGCGAGGCGTGAATACGGCCTGGCGGGGCGCGCTGACTTGTTGACGTCTGCTGCGCCGCTGGCGCTGCGCTCGCTTTCTCGCACGAGTACGAGTGGCTGTTCGCATTGGCATTCGTTGCGATAGCAGCCTTCTTCGGAGCCGCGTCGGTAACGAGCCGTCCCGGATTCGGCTTCGTGCTTGGCTTCGTCTTTGGCTTGTCGTGTTTCGCGACCGGATTGCCGTGGCTTTTCAATCTGCTCGATCCGCGCGAAGCACCGCTCGCCGCAGTGTTGTTGCCGACGCTTTTGATTGGGGCGCTCAGCGTGCCGACGGCGATCGTCGGCGCGTGCATTGCGGGCTCGGCGCGATCGGGTGCGATACGGTTATTACTGGTGGCGCCGGCCGACGTGGGTCGCGTTTGACTGGCTGCGCCATCAAGGTGAAGTGGCTTTTCCATGGTTCAGCGTGGGCTACAGCCAAGTGGCAGACAGTCCGCTGGCTGGCTACGCGCCGATTGGTGGTGTGCTCTTGGTGGGCTTTGTCACGGTGCTGGTCGGAGGGCTGATCGCGCTAGCGATCCTAAGACGCGATCTGCGCAGACGCGCGGTGATCGCCGCTATCGCATTGCTCGTCGTCGGCGCAGGGCTGCAACATGTTCCTTGGACAGCAGCGTCCGGGACCGCGATACGCGTCGCTGTGCTGCAGGGAAATATCGGCGCCGCAGCGAAGTTCGATCCGAGTGCGCTGTCGCGGACGCTGGCGCGATACGAATCGTTAATCCGCTCGTCGCAAGCAAACGTCATGCTGTTGCCGGAATCGGCGCTGCCGCTTCCCACACACGCGCTGCGCGGTTATCTCAGCGCTCTGCGCAAGCATGCGGAAAGTAGTGGCATCGATGTTGTTCTCGGCGCATTCGAAGTCGACGCCGACACCGGGCAACGGTATAGCAGCGCAATTGGCCTCGGCACCAGTGGAACGCAGATCTATCGCAAGCGCCATCTCGTGCCATTTGGGGATTACGTGCCGTGGGGCGCAGCGTTGTACAGGAGTGTTCAGCGGATTCCACTTGCCGACACCGCACGCGGAGCGTCCAGTCAACCGCTGCCCCTGCTCGGCTCGGGTCGCGTGGCGATTGCGATCTGCTACGACGACGCGTTCGGATCGAGGATGCGTGCCGACGCGGCCGCAGCAGGCTGGATTGCGAACTTGAGCAACGATAGCTGGGCCGGTTCACCTGCTATGCAGCGTCAGCACGCGCGGATGGCACAGACACGCGCGCTGGAGATCGGACGCCCTCTGCTGCGCGCGGCAGATACTGGTCAGAGCGGACTGATCGATGAGCGCGGCCGATGGGTCGACTCGCTGCCGCTCAACGAAGTCGGAGCGCTCGAAGTGCAGATCGTGCCTCGTTCGGGACGCACACCCTACGCGTGGTGGGGCGATCGGGCTGCGCTGGTAGTGTGCCTGTTCGCATTGCTCGCTGCCTTTCAGCTTCGGGGTAGGGCGATGGGACATCGATACTTTATTGCGGAGGATTTCAGATGACGATGAGCATGGTGCGCGCTTCGAAATACCTTCGTACCAGACGTGGCCAAGTGCTTCCGCTTGGGTTGGTATTCCTCGTGATCTGCTGCGCTTCACTGCTCTTCATGTTCAGCGCGGGGAAAGTGGTCGACGAGAAACTCACAGTCACCAATGCAGCCGATGCCGCTGCTTACAGCGCCGGCATCGCGCACGCGCGTGCACTCAACTATGAGGCGTACACGAATCGCGCGATCATCGCCAACGAGCTCGCGATCGCGCAGGCGGTCAGCATGGTGTCGTGGGTGCGTTACTTCGAGGCCGGGGTATACAACGTCGCCACGCTCGATGAGTTGGTCATTCAGCACCTGATCGCCGGCGGCGTTCCGATTGCGGCAGTGTTGAGCGGGACCGCGTATTTGAATGCGTGGACCGGCGGGTCTGCGCTGCAGGAAATCGTTGAGATCATCGAGTACATCAACTCGCTCGGCATCATCAACATTCACGCGGGCGCCATCCTCGCACTGCGCGCGTCGCAACTCGCCACGGACCTGGCGTTTTCGAGCGGACTGCCGCAAGCCGACCTTGCGCGCGAGGTGGCGCAGCGCTCCGACCCGTCACTCGACGTTGAAATCGTGCCGACATCGATCGTCGGCCTGGCAGGGTTCACCCGGACTTACGGACAATTCGGCGGCGCGGCTGACGAGCGTGGCCGGCTCGCCGACTCGGTGATGCGCTCGCGCGATGAGTTCACTGCGAATCGCGGCTTCACACACTTCGGTCCGAACATTCCGTTCGTGCAACGCAACGTCTCACTGCGCAAGCGCGGCGGTACCGACCTCGTGAACTTCGATGAGTGGCAAGCGGTCGACACGCTCGCCGTGCACCGGCAGGTATGGCCGTGCTTCCGCAAGGGCATTCCGCGCTGGTGCGATCCCGAGGAGATCTCGATCGCAGGCGCCGCGCGCTCCGAAACCGGATTAGGCGGAGGCAACGGCGGCAGCGGCAGCTACGGCCGCTCGACCGAAGATAATCCCCGCACCACATCGAACGCATTGAGCGCTAACGAAGACCTGCGCAATATGGGTGCGGTGCTCTGGACGGGTCTTTCCGACACGCAGGACGTGAGTGATCTGGACGCGTCACGCGACCAGCGCATCGGGATCAGCTTTTTCGTCTTCAAACCGGAGAACACTTCACGCAGCGCAGGGCGCAATCCGAATGTGAATCCGACCGGACAATTGGCGGTATTCGATGCCGCTGCACCGGGTGACCGGATTGCATCGCTGTCTCGTGCGGAAGTGTTTTTTTCGCGGCCTGAGGCGCGACCCGATGGCCGGCGCGAGCTCGCGAGCCTCTACAGCCCCTACTGGCAATCTCGGCTGGTTGCGCCGACCACGGCCGATCGGCTATACGCGGCTACACGCCAAAATGGGTTGGCGCTTGGACTGTAGAGGCACACCATGCTGGGTCGCTGCGCGATCGCATCGATGCTCTTGCTGACGACTGCCGTGCACGCGGCTACACCGCTGCCGCCGCATGTGAATGCAGACGGCCCGCAGCAGCCCGTGATCTACTTTGAGCAATCCGGCTCGACAGGAGCAGGAGGCGCGGCCAAAGTCACGACGTGCAAGTCGTTGTGTCCGTCGCCGGTTAACTCCAAGACGTGCCGTGTTGAAGGCAATCCCGATCGGGATGGCGAATTCAGTGCGCGCAGCTGGCGCGTTCCAATGCCGTCACCCGCTATAGCGAAATCTGGGGGCTCGCTCAGGACGAAGGCGATATCTGCACGCTGCGGCTCAAAGCGCTGCGCATCTTGCGCATTACAACGTTCGACGGCAACGCATCGACGATCATCAACGTCAATCTCGATCGCGGCGAAGGAACGCGGCGTTTGATTCCAGGCAAGCCGGGCGCCGTGGCGATCGATCCGGTGAAAGGGGTGGCAGCGCTGCTAGCCAGCGGCTACGACGCAGGAACCGGGCGTCAAGCCGGGTACTCGTGCCGTCTGCTACGCGACGAAGGGCGAGCTCATTCAGGAAACCTGCCTACTGGAGGACAAAAACGCTCCGCCCACGGTGCTGGGTTTCCGACGCACATGAGCCGCTGGCAGACTCGATGATCAATTCGCACTCCCCGAAAGGCGAAGCTACAGGGAAACCCATCGGTTCACTTCGACGCCATGGCGCCGGCGGCGGTTCACGCCACCCACCAACATCAAATGGGAAACACATCAAATGATCCACGCTAGCAGCATTCATCCGTCGTCGCCGCCGGCCCATGCGCGGCCAATCAACCACCGAATTCGTAGTGCTCGCACTGGTGCTGACTCCGTTATTGTTCGCAGTGCCGTTGCTTGGCAAGTATCTGGATCTGACTCATCATGCATCGCAGGCCAGCCGCTACGCAGCATTTGAGATTTCGGTGCGCGGCCCCGTTACGGTCAAAAACGAGGCAACCGTCGCGGCTGAAGCGCGGCGGAGCTTTTCAGCACGTCCGACGCGCCGGTCAAGACGAACGATGTCGCGGGTGATTTTCTCGGCATGCGCAATCCACTGTGGACCGACTTTCGAGGCGATCATTTCTTGCCGCGCTTTGCCGACGGCATCACGCCAGGAACCGGCCGTGACGCGCGACGTGCCATCTCGCACAGTGGCTTTGTTCGCGGGCGAAAACGGCTTCAAACTCCCCGAAGACAACCTGTACACGGCGCGCGTCAACCTGTTTCCCGAGGGACCGCGCGATTTCAGGTTCTGGAGCGATAACAACCCGGGCGTCGATCTGCGCATGAATCGCCAGACTGGCATCTTGATCGATGCGTGGAACGCTGCCTCGGACGACGTAGTCCGCGACAAGATCGAAAACGCCGGACCCAGTTCGCCGCCGATCCTGATGCCTAGCTTCAATCCCAACATCATGCGCAACCTGATCGACAATGCCGCCGCACTCGGTCCGTATCCGATCTGGCCGCTGAAACTCGAAGGCCAAACACTGGGGCTGCTTCCTCAGCTGCTCGGCGAGCCGCGTCCGCGCTTCGGCGAGCACGATCCCAACATCGTGCCGTGCGATCGGCTGGATCCGCCATGCTGAAAACTTGTGCCGGACCTTGGCATCGGTGCCGCGTTGCAAGTGGCCGCGGCGCATGCGCAACCATCGCTAGCCCGAGAACTCATTCATCGCCCGAGGGCAGTGGGTTGAACCGATAGGCGAAGCCATGGTCATCAATGGGCGGTCGATGGTGATCGATCACATCACGCGTCCCGCCCGTCTGTGGAGTGGTGCGTCACTATCGCAAAGCGCTCGATGAGAAATCGAGTGGCAAGCTCGTTCAAAATCAGCTCAAGGGCGACCAGATCGTTGCGCGCAGAATCGGCGAACACTTCGTCACCGTGCGAGTCCATAAAACTTCCGACAGCGCCTCGGAAGTGTGGGTGATGACCACTCCAATGCAGGCCCCGGTGGCCGCGGCTCAGTTGCCTTCTTATCTGGCGGTGCCGGCGGATCCCGGATTTTGTCCAACGTCGAAACCGTAGACGGCGGACGCCGCGCCTACACCGTCATTGCAACGGCCGATGCGGCCGTCTCGGCGACGCAGGATTTCTTGAAGAAGTTTCTTGGCGAGCGCGGTTTCAGTCTCGTCACGTCGGATGAATCGAAGCGATGCGTCACGCCGAGTATTGTTGTTTCAGCGGGGAACCGAAGATGTGATGGCGACGATTTCGGATGGGCCTAAAGGCCGAACGATGGTGTTGAACGCAAGCGCACCAAGTAGAAAAAGCCGCGTCAGTGTACGCACTGAAGC
>CAVQBE010000008.1:0-29020 GCA_963710675.1 uncultured beta proteobacterium
GGGAATCGCGCCTCCGGAATACGGCCGGCAATCAGGCGCCCCTCATCGAATGGCACGCGAACGTCGCGGCTCGAGTGCAGCACCAGCGTGGGGCACGAGACACGCGGCAATAAGTCGACAACGTCGATGTCATTGAACTCACGCATGAAGCGCGCTGCGTTGGACGCCGACGTCGAGACGCGCTCGAGTTCGTTGAACCAGTGGTGTTGCTCGGCCGTACCGCCCGGAATGTATTGCGTCGTGAAAAATTGCCGGAACGCAGGGTTCTGCTGGCCCCATCCGATCTCGGCGAGCCGATTCATCACCTCGGCTTCCTCATATTGCTGCGGCGTCGGGTTGCGTTTCAATCGACCGCGCGCATAGCCGCCATGCAAGATCAGGTGCGTGACGCGCTCCGGGTGGCGGACCGCGTAGGCGACAGCAATCGATGCGCCCTGCGAAATCCCAAGCAATGGAAAGCGATCAATCTGTGCCGCGTCGACCACGGTCTCCAGATCGCGCAGCCATGCATCGAATGACAGGTCAGAGATTTCGCGATCCGACAGGCCGCAACCGCGCTCGTCATAACGAATCAGCGTGTGCTGCCGCGAAAGCTCGATCAGAAGATGGCTCCATACAGGGCTGCCGACGTCGAACTCAAGATGGCTGAGCCAGTTTGCCGCTTTGATCAGCGGCGGCCCAAGCCCGGACGTCGCATACGCGATGCGAACGCCATCGTGGCCGGTACAAAACCGAATCTGCTGCTTAAACGTCGGCATAGTGCTGATCAAGCGAAGTCAATATTCTTGTACAACAACTTTACCGCTACGCAAGGATTAAGGTGCTCAGCAGAACAAGCGCCGCGCCTCGCTTGCACGGCAAACGCAGCTTTGCTTCACTTCATCAGGCCCGGCAGCCAGAGCGAAATGGCAGGAACATAAGTCACGATCAGAAGTGCGACGCACATCGCGCCGTAAAACGGCCAGAGTTCCTTCGACACTTGCTCCATCGTGACCTTGCCAATCGCACAGCCGACGAACAGCGTCGGGCCTACCGGCGGCGTGATCAGTCCAATTCCTAAATTGAGAATCATGATCATGCCGAAGTGCACCGGATCGATGCCAAACTTGGCAATGACCGGCAGAAATATCGGCGTGCAAATGAGCAGCATCGGCGCGAGGTCCATAAACGTACCCAGCAACAACAGCAGAATATTGACCAGCAGCAAAAACACGTACTTGTTGTCCGAGATCGCCAGGAAGAACGCCGTGACCTTCGCGGGAATCTGCATGATCGCCATCATGTAGCCGAAGGCCACGGAGAATCCGATCAGCAGCATCACCATTGCCACCGTCTTGACAACGCGATGCACGAGTCGCGGCAGCTCGCGCCACTTGTAGTCGCGATAAACGAGAAACGTCACCAGGAATGCGTAGACACAGGCGACTGCTGCAGATTCGGTCGGCGTGAAGACGCCGGAGAGAATGCCGCCCATGATGATCACGACGGTGCCAAGTCCCCATAGTGCGTCGATGATGATCCTTGGAAGCGCGCTCAGTGGAACCGGTTCACTTTTCGGATAGCCGCGCTTGTGCGCCGTCCACAGCACGAGCCCGATCAGGCACAGGCCGAACAACAGGCCGGGAAAGATCCCGGCCAGGAATAGGTGCGCCACCGAAATCGTGCCGCCCGCAGCAAGCGAGTAGATGACGGCGTTGTGCGACGGCGGAATCATCAGCGCCTGCACCGACCCGCAAATCGTTACGTTGGTGGCGAACACACGCGGATAGCCCGCCTTCACCATCTGCGGGATCATCACCGAGCCAATCGACGCGGTATCGGCAACCGAAGATCCGGAGATGCACCCGAACAGCGTGCTGGCGAGGATGTTCACGAGTGCCAGCCCACCGCGGATGAAACCGACAAAAACTTTCGCGAGGTTGATAAGTCGCAATGCCATCCCGCCCTCGGCCATGATGCCGCCGGCCAGAACAAAGAATGGGATCGCGAGCAACGCGAAGTCGTCGGTGCCGTCTGAAATCTTGAGCATTACGGCTTCGAGCGGAATGTCGATCCACATCGCGCCGACCAGCGCGGACAATCCGAGCGCATACGCGACCGGAACGCCCAGCGCACATAGAACGGCAAACGACCCCAGCAGTACCAGGATGTCCATCGCTACTCAAGCTCGGTTGCGTCGTCGCGGTACATCACCGAAGTCTTCGGTGGGCTGCCGAGCCATACGCGTTCGATCAGAAAGAGCAGCGTGACCAGGCCGCTGACCGGAATCGGCGCATAAACGAACGCCACCGACAGCCACGGAAACTCGGCCATCGTCTGGAAGCGCGTCGTGATGCATAACTGGATGCCGTAGAAGATCATGAACAGCGCAGTGGCGCCCACACAGGCATCCACTGCCCATAGCATCGCGCGCCGCTTGGCCGGGCTGACCGCATTGAGCAGCGCCTCCACTGCGACATGCACGTTAGCGCGGTACACCGCGGCGCCGCCCAGAAACGACAGCATCACCATCAGCACAACAGCAGCCGGTTCGGGCCAGGACTGAGGATTGTTCATCGCGTAGCGCATGAACACTCCGATCGGAATCATCAGCGTGATCGCAACGAGCGCGAGGCCGGACATGCCAACGCACGCGAGGTACAACCATTCCATCGCATCGCGGTAGCGCTGCTTGGCGGTCATGTTGCCCGAGCCGGCAAACGAAAGGGCACGCGGAAGAAACGGCGCCGCGTGCCCCGGTGGTCGATCGATCTACTTCGTCGCTTCGATCTGCTTCAGATAGCGCCGCGTACTTCGCACCGTATTTATCGCGAATGGGCTGCGTAGCTTTATAGAACGCAGCCTTGTCGGCGGTAACGAACTTGACGCCAGCCGCCTTCAGCTTGGTTTCGGCTTCGCCGACATAGGCGTCCCAGAGCTGGCGCTGTTCAAGCTGTGCTTCGCGCGACAGCTTGCGCACCAGATCCTGATCGGCCTTCGAAAGCGCGTCCCATGACCGTTTCGAAAACACGAAAATCTCTGGAATGATCAGGTGCCCCGTCAGGCTGTATACCTTGCTCACGGTGTAGTGGTTCTGTGCGAGCAGCGTCGGCGGATTGTTTTCGGCGCCGTCGACGACGCCGGTCTGCAACGCACCGAACAACTCATTGAATCCCATCGCAACGCCATTACCCCCCATCGCGTTCATGGTTTCGACGAACAGCGGGTTGCCCATCATGCGAATCTTCTGGCCCTTTAAATCCTCTGGCTTGGTCACCGGCTTGTTCGAATAGACGTTGCGGGTGCCGGCGTCCATCCAACCCAGCACGACCAGCCGCGATTGCGGACTGGCGGTGATCTTCTCGAGCAACCCCTGGCCGATCGGACCGTCGATCACCTTGCGCATATGCGCCTCGTCACGGAAGACAAACGGCAGATTGAAAACGTTCAATTCATCGACCACCGGGCCCATCGCGCCAACCGAAATGCGCGCGATCTGCAGTGCGCCGACCTGCGCCTGCTCGATCATCTCCTTCTCGCCGCCCAGTTGCATCGACGGGTACATCTGAATCGAGATGCGACCGTTGGTTTCTTTCTCGAGCTTCTTGCCCATCCGCTGGATCGCTTCGACCGTCGGATAGCCGATCGGGTGGACGTCCGACGCTTTCCACACCACTTTGTCCTGTGCGCACGCCACGCCCGGCAACGCACCGCCCATAAGCGCTGACAAGGCGCACACCGTGACGAAATCGCGACGTTTCATGTTGTCTCCTTTGAGTTCGAAATCACCTTCGGCGTGACTCGCACAGCTGCCTGACCGAAGCCGCCTATTGGCATGTTTATTCTGTTTTTTAAAAATGTAGCATGGAAATTCTACGGCTCACGACGCGTCTACGATGTGACTCGCTTGAACGAATAACTTACAGCCGCACCTCGTCTCGTGTCGACTCCCCAATTTATTCCTGCAACCCTAGTCCCCGGCGACGGGATTGGTCCCGAGATCACGACCGCCGTCGTCGAGGTTTTGGATGCGCTTGGCAAGCCATTTGCGTGGGAAGTTCAGCAAGGTGGAATGGCGGCCGTCGAAAAATTGGGCGATCCGCTGCCACCCGCACTGCTTGACAGCATCCGCCGCACCCGGCTTGTATTAAAAGGGCCGCTTGCAACACCGGTCGGCGGCGGATTCCGATCCGTGAATGTCCGGTTGCGCGAGGAGTTCAAGTTGTACGCGAACCTTCGGCCTGCGCGCACGCTAATCGCACGGCGGCCGCTACGAAGATATCGACATCGTGCTGGTGCGCGAGAACCTCGAAGGGTTATACGTCGGCTTCGAGCATTACATTCCGATCGACGGCGACCCGCAAGCGGTGGCGATTTCGTCCGGTGTCAATACGCGAGCCGGCTCACGCCGCATCGCCGAGTTTGCTTTCGACTATGCATTGAAAAATGGCCGCAAAAACGTCACGATCGTGCACAAGGCCAATGTGCTCAAGGCGCTGACTGGAATTTTTCTCGACACCGCGCGCGAGGTCGGCAAGAAGTACGAAGGCAAGGTGACGGTCGATGACCGCATCGTCGATGCCTGCGCGATGCAACTTGTGCTGAAACCTTGGCAATTCGACGTGATCCTGACGACCAATTTGTTTGGCGACATTTTGTCGGATGAGATTGCCGGCCTGGTCGGTGGGCTCGGCATGGCCCCGGGTGCCAACATTGGAGTCGATGCCGCAATCTTCGAAGCCGTTCACGGCTCTGCGCCGGACATCGCAGGCAAAGGAATCGCCAATCCGCTGGCCCTACTATTAGCCGCGGCAATGATGCTCGATCATGTCGGTCGTCAGGACGCCGGAGCAAAATTGCGAGCTGCGATCGACGACGCCTTGCGTGTCGACGGAGTGCGCACCGGAGATCTTGGAGGCACGGCAACGACGCACGACATTACGCAAGCGATCCTGCGTCGACTCTGACACCGCAATGAAAATCCGCGCCGCAGTTCTCGAAACGATGGGGGCCACGCATCCGTACGCGCAGTCTCGCCCGTTGAAGATCGACGAGCTTGACCTGTCGCCGCCCGGTGTTGGTGAAATTCTGGTGCGCATTAAGGCGGCTGGGCTGTGCCACTCGGATCTATCCGTCATCAACGGCGACCGCCCGCGACCGATGCCAATGGCGCTGGGCCACGAAGCGGCCGGTGTCGTCGAACAACTCGGCGACGGTGTACACGACCTTGCTGTCGGCGACCACGTGGTGCTGGTGTTCGTGCCGAGTTGTGGACATTGTCATCCCTGCGCTGAGGGCCGGCCTGCCCTGTGCGAGCCCGGCGCAGCTGCCAACGGCGCTGGAACACTGCTCAACGGCGCGCGGCGGCTCGCACGCCACGGCAAAACTATTAATCATCATCTGGGCTGCTCGGCATTCGCAACCCATGCTGTTGTGTCGCGCCGGTCGGCGATCAAAATCGATCGCGAGCTTCCGTTCGAACACGCAGCGCTGTTCGGCTGCGCGGTACTGACGGGGGTGGGCGCCGTCGTCAACACCGCGCAGGTCCGCGCGGGAACGTCGGTGGCCGTGATCGGACTCGGCGGTGTGGGGCTGGCTTCGGTGCTTGGCGCCGCAGCGGCCGGTGCGCGCCAGGTAATCGCGGTCGATCTGGCGGACGACAAGCTTGCGCTGGCGCGGACACTCGGGGCAACAGCGACGTTCAACGCAGGGCTAGCCGATGCAATCGAAGCAATCCGCGATATGACCCATGGCGGAGTAGACACGGCGATCGAAATGGCCGGCTCGACGCGCGCGTTCGAACTCGCCTACAGGATCACGCGACGCGGCGGCACGACAGTAACCGCGGGATTGCCCCCTCCGAATGCGACGTGGGCGATGCCGGCCGTCAATCTGGTTGCTGAAGAGCGCACCATTAAGGGGAGTTATGTCGGCACATGTGTGCCGGTGCGCGATATCCCACGCTACATTGATCTGTTCCGCGGCGGTCGACTGCCGGTGGATAGGTTGCTTTCCGGCACGCTTGCGCTCGACGATATTAATCGCGGGTTTGATTTACTGCATGAAGGCAAAGCAGTCCGACAGGTTGTCATGCTTTGATTGTGCTGCATGGCAACAAGTGCACTCGTACAACAAATTGACGAGGCAACATTGAAGTTGTGGCTAGAATCCTTCGGCAAAAGATCGCTCACCAGGAGAAGCCTTGAAAATTCGTGATCAAAAAAACTTCTGGTCCGGGGTGATGTTCATTGCGTTTGGCGCGTTCTTCGTCGGCTGGGCTCAACAGTACGACATGGGAACCGCCGCGCGCATGGGACCGGCCTTTTTCCCGACGATGCTGGGCGGCATCATGTTTGTGCTCGGCGTAATCGTGCTGATAGAAGGTCTTGCAGTGGCGCACGCGGACGGCAAGATCGAGCCGTTCAACTTCAAGGCGCTGATCCTGGTGCTGGGTGCGGTCATCGCCTTCGGGCTGCTCCTTCGTCCAGCCGGTCTGATCGTTGCATTGTTCGTGCTGATCGGCATCTCCGCACTCGGTAGTCATGAGTTCAAGCTGCGAGATATTTTGTTGCTGTCGGTTGGGCTGTCGCTACTGGTGTATGGAGTGTTCATATATGGGCTGAGCATGACGATTCCGGTGTGGCCGGCATTCATGCGCGATTAAGGAAACGACGTGGAGCTCATTGACAACCTTGCGCTCGGCTTCGCTACTGCGCTGACGCTGCAAAATCTTTTCTACTGCTTCATCGGCGTGCTGATCGGAACTCTTATCGGCGTGCTGCCGGGGATTGGCCCAGTGGCTACGCTGGCAATGCTGCTGCCGGTGACGTATGCACTACCGCCGACGTCGGCGCTGATCATGCTGGCGGGTATTTATTACGGTGCACAGTACGGCGGGTCGACCACAGCGATTTTGGTGAACCTGCCAGGAGAGTCGTCTTCGGTGGTCACGTGTATCGACGGTTATCAGATGGCCCGACGAGGGCGTGCTGGTGCCGCACTGGCCACGGCCGCATTGGGTTCGTTCTTCGCCGGCACCGTCGGTGTGATCATCGTTGCAGGCCTGGCGCTTCCGATGGTTGAATTGGCGTTCAAGTTTGGGCCTGCTGAATATTTCTCGCTAATGGTGCTTGGACTGATCGGCGCCGTTGTACTTGCGTCGGGCTCACTGATCAAAGCCATCGCGATGATCGTTCTCGGCCTGCTGCTCGGTCTGGTGGGCACCGACGTCAATTCGGGTGTGGCGCGCTTCAGCTTCGACATTCCGGAGTTGGCCGACGGCATCGGCTTCGTGTCGGTTGCAATGGGCGTATTCGGCTTTGCCGAGATCATTGTCAATCTAGAACATAAGGAGAAGCGCGAAGTCTTCACCAGCAAGGTCGGCAAATTGATGCCGAGCAAGGAAGAGTTCATGTACGCGTATCCCGCCGTGCTGCGCGGCACCGCGTTGGGATCGGTCCTTGGCGTCCTGCCGGGTGGAGGCGCATTGCTCGCCGCGTTTGCTGCCTATACGCTGGAAAAGAAAATCACGCGCAATCCGAAGATACCGTTCGGCCAGGGCAACATCCGAGGTGTGGCAGCGCCAGAGTCAGCCAACAACTCGGGCGCGCAAACGTCGTTCATTCCGATGCTGACACTGGGTATTCCGCCCAATGCCGTGATGGCGCTGATGGTCGGCGCGATGACGATTCACAATATCCAGCCCGGTCCGCAGGTGATGTCGAGCAACCCATCATTGTTCTGGGGTCTGATCGCCTCGATGTGGATCGGCAATCTGATCCTGGTGGTTCTGAACCTGCCGCTGATCGGCATCTGGGTTCAACTGCTGAAAGTTCCGTACCGGCTGCTGTATCCGGCGATTCTCGTGTTTTGTGGAATCGGCGTGTACTCGATCAACAACAACCCCTTCGATGTCACGATGACGGCCATCTTTGGCTTGTTGGGTTACATTTTCTACAAGCTGCGGTGCGAACCCGCGCCGTTGATTCTCGGATTCATTCTCGGGCCGATGATGGAGGAGAACCTGCGGCGAGCGATGCTGCTATCGCGTGGCGACGCAACCGTGTTCTTCACGCGGCCGCTATCGCTCGGCCTCTTGATAGCCGCTGCCGCACTGATCGTGATCGTCGCGCTACCGAACATCAAGAAGAAGCGCGAAGCGGCATTCCAGGAAGTTACCTAGAGTTCCGTTCAGCTGGGCGCGGAGGTATTAGTTACTCAACGACGGTCACGCTCTTCTGCGAAGAAACGAAGATGATCGCGTCCGTCAATGCGACTACGTCGTGCTCTTCGCCTGGCTCCGTGAAAAGATAGTCCCCTTCGCCCAGCTCGACGCCGCCGATTAGCACGGTTCCGCGGAGCACGACCACTTCTTCTTCGCCGTGGTGCGCGTGCCGCGGAACCCGCGCTTCTCTTTTCAGCCGAACGACCGAGCTTCGGCCACCCGCATCGTTGTTTCGAAACAGGCTGCGCTCGACGCCAGACGTTCCGGTGGGGTTCCACTCCCGATCTACGGATTTATTGACAAGCATTGCCGCTCCCGTCCATTCCTTCCAATCATCACATACAAAAAAGCGTCGCCCCGGCACATGATCGAGGGCATGCGTACCTTCCACTGACTAGCCTAGTACGATTCAGATCTTTGCCTCCAACCAACTCGCGCAGGGATTCCGTATGAGCTTACGTCGCGTTCTTGCCGCTTTCATTTTCGTTTGGCCACTCGCGGTTTTCGCGCAGAGTTATCCATCAAAGCCCATTCGGCTCGTCGTGCCGTTTCCTCCGGCCGGAGCGACCGACATTTTGTCGCGTGAACTCGCTCGGCAGCTGTCGGACCGGTTCAAGCAGCAGGTCATCGTCGACAACCGTCCGGGCGCCGGCGGGACTTTGGGAAGTGACATCGTGGCGAAAAGCGCGCCTGACGGTTACACGATTCAAATGGCCACCAGCTCGACGCATTCGATCGGTCCCAGTCTTAACCCGAAGATTCCGTACAACGCTCAAACCGATTTCACACCGGTCGCGCACGTGGCGAATTCGGTCAACGTGCTGCTGATTGCCCCCAACGTCAAGGCGAACAACGTCGGCGAGTTAACTTCGCTGCTTAAATCAAGCCCCGCACAATTCAATTACGGATCGAGCGGCAACGGCACAATCGTCCATCTGACCGGCGAGTTGTTCAAGTCGATGACCGGGACTTACGTCGTACACATTCCGTATCGAGGCACAGCCCTGGTCATCCCCGACATGATGAGCGGGCAGATTCATATGCTGTTCGACAACATCGCATCGGCCATGCCGCATCTAAAGGACGGAAAGCTGCGCGCGATCGCGGTCACGTCGACTCAGCGCTCGCCGCTGCTGCCTGCGCTTGCCGCCTGTGTCCGACACGGTGCCGGGCTTCGAATCGATCACGTGGTTCGGAGTGTTCGGCCCGCGGGGCATGTCGAGCGAAGTCACGCAAAAGCTCAACGCTGAAATCAACGCGGTACTAAAGGCACCCGAGTTTCTCGAGCGACTCCGAGTGCTCGGCTATGACGCCGCCGGCGGAACGCCGGCTGACTTTGCAAAGGTCGTCTCGGCCGACGCAGCCAAGTGGGCCAAGCTGATCAAGGAACGCAAGATCACCAGTGAGTAAGACCGCGCGGCGCCAAAGCCGCGGTAAGCGATGAACTTCAACTGGAACAATCCGTATCCGACCGTGCGCACGCCGGTCTTCGCGCGCAACGTTGTCGCGACCTCACAACCCCTGGCAGCGCAGGCAGGGCTTCGCATTCTGCAAAATGGTGGCAATGCAGTCGACGCTGCGATCGCCGCGGCAGCGGTGATCACGATGACCGAGCCGTGCAGCAACGGGCTAGGGGCGGACAACTTCGCGATTGTTTGGGACCCGGAGAGCCGCCGGCTGCACGGATTGAACTCGAGCGGTACCGCACCGGCTGCGTGGACACCGCAGTATTTCCAGCGCAAGTATCGAGAGCAGAAAATTCCACTGCGCGGCTGGGACGCGGTGACGGTGCCTGGGGCAGTGGCTGGATGGTCGTTGCTGCACGGCAAGTTCGGCAAACGCACATTCGCCGACGTTTTGGCGCCAGCACTCGAGTACGCGGAGCGCGGTTTCGCCGTGAGCCCGACGGTGCAGGACAAATGGGTCCGCGCGACTCCGTTGCTTCGCGATTTGCCGGGTTTTGCCGAACACTTCCTGCAGAACGGGCGCCCTCCGGAAGTCGGCGAACACTTCGTGCTGCCGGGTGCTGCTCGCACACTGAAATTGATCGCAGACTCGCGCGGCGAGGCGTTTTATAAGGGCGAGATTGCCGACGCGATCGAGCGCTTTGCGCAGACCACTGGTGGTGCGATCACCGCTTCCGATCTTTCCGGCTACTGGGACTTCGTGCACTCACACGGCTGGGTGGGCACGATCAGCACGAGTTTCCATGGGCATGACGTGCACGAGATTCCGCCCAATGGCCAGGGTATCGCCGCGCTGAGCTGCCTCGGGATTCTGCGCCATACGCAGCTTGCGCAGTATCAGGTGGACTCAGCCGACTGGCACCATCTGATGATGGAGGCGATGAAGCTCGCGTTCGCCGATACTTACGAGTACGTCGGTGATCCGAGAAGCATGACGGTGACTCCTGCTGAAATGCTGAATGACGACTATCTGTCGCGGCGATCAAAGTTGATCGATATGCGCCGCGCAGCCAGCCCTGTCGCCGGCAAACCACCGCTGGGTGGCACGATCTACCTGAGTGCAGCCGACGCGAGCGGCATGATGGTGTCGTTCATCCAATCCAACTACATGGGATTTGGTTCGGGTGTCGTGGTGCCGGGCTACGGCATTTCATTGCAAAACCGTGGCGCCGGGTTTTCGCTCGATGCAACGAGCCCGAACTGCGTGGCGCCCGGAAAGCGACCCTTTCAAACGATCATCCCTGGGTTTCTGATGAAAGACGGCGCACCGCAAATGAGTTTTGGTCTGATGGGCGGCAACATCCAACCGCAAGGTCACGTGCAGACGCTGGCGCGAATGTTGATCAAGGGGCAGCAGCCACAGGCGGCGTGCGATGCGCCGCGATGGAAATGGATGAGCGGAGTCGATATCGAGATCGAGAGCGCCCTTCCTCAGACGGTGTCCGACGAATTGAGCGCGCGTGGCCATCGGATCACGCGCGCCAATGACACCTACATGGACTTTGGCTCGGGCCAGTTCATCTGGCGCCTGGGAGATCCGGCGGTTGACGGTTACGTCGCCGCCAGTGACTCGCGGCGTGATGGCCACGCAGCGGGTTTTTGAAGAGCTACTAACCCACATCCACTTAGAATCGACTCATGGCGACCAAAACGTACGAAACCGTTGTACCTCATGACGTAGCCTTTCTCGGCCTCGGCGTGATGGGCTATCCGATGGCTGGTCACTTGGCCGGCGCCGGGCATCGTGTCACCGTCTACAACCGCACTGAAAAGAAAGCGCAGCAATGGGCGCAGGAGTTCGGGGGCAAATCGGCCAAGACACCACGCGAAGCGGCGGCCGGCGCCCAAATCGTTTTCTCATGCGTTGGCAACGACGCGGATCTGGCGAACGTGATGTTGGGTGATAGCGGCGCGCTGGCCGGCATGCAGAAAGACGCGATCGCTTTGGACAACACGACAGCGTCCGCAAAGATCGCCCGCCAGTTGTACGCAGAGGCGCGCAAACGCGGCCTGCACTTTATCGATGCGCCCATCTCGGGCGGTCAGGCCGGCGCCGTCAATGGCCAGCTGACGGTCATGTGCGGCGGTGACAAGGCGCCCTTCGATCGCGCACAGCCGGTTGCAATGGCGTTCGCCAAAGCGGTAACGCTGGTCGGTGAAAGCGGCGCAGGCCAGCTCGCGAAGATGGTCAATCAACTCTGCATTGCGGGGCTGGTGCAGGGATTGTCCGAAGGAATTTCATTCGGACAAGCAGCCGGGCTGGACATGAAGCTCGTGCTGCAAGTGATCGGCAAAGGCGCTGCGCAGAGTTGGCAGATGGACAATCGAGGTAACACCATGGTCGACGGCAAGTTCGACTTCGGGTTCGCGGTTGACTGGATGCGCAAGGATCTTGGGCTGTGCCTCGAGGAGGCACGCAACAACGGCGCTTCACTGCCTGTCGCCGCGCTGGTCGACCAGTTCTACGCCGACCTGCAGGCAGCCGGAGGATCACGTTGGGACACCTCGTCGCTGATTCAGCGACTGCGGAAAAGCAAGTAGCCGACGTGGAAGGCGGCGCGCTCGAGCGCTCGCTTGCGGCTTTACGCCCCACGCTGCTCGCGATTGCCCGCATGCAGCTGCGCAATGAAACCTGGGCCGAGGACGTGGTATCCGAGACGTTTGTCGCGGCGCTGGAAGGTTCGCGCAATTTCGCCGGCCAGTCCCAGCTGAAAACCTGGGTCGTCGGTATCCTGAAGCACAAGATCATCGACCAGTTTCGCCGCACCAAGCGCGAAGTCTCAAGCGATGCCCAGCTCGAGGCAGCGCAGGTCGAGACGTTCGACGAGCTGTTTGCTGCCGATGGTCACCGTCTGAACACCCCGCTCGATTGGGGGGACCCCGAGGAAAGCCTGAATCGCACGCAGTTCTTCGACGTGCTGCAGATGTGTGTCGATAAGCTGCCGCCGGGCCTGGCCCGCATTTTCATGATGCGAGAATGGCTCGAATACAACACCGACGAAATCTGTAAGGAATTAGAGATCACTTCGACCAACTGTTTCGTCATGTTATTTCGGGCGCGCATGCGCCTGCGCGAGTGCCTGGAAACGCAATGGTTTGGGGCCACCGGATCATGAGATTTTTCGGCTGGATCCGTATTCCGTGCAGCCACGCTCATCGCCTGTTATCCGAGCGGCTGGACCGCCCTATCAAGGCGTCTGAAAATTGGCGGCTTCGCCTGCATCTGGCCGTTTGCGACATGTGCTCTCGTTTCGAACGGCAGATCGAACTAATGCGCACTGCGGTGCGTCGTATGGGTTCATGAGATAGCTTCCCTATGCACGCCACACTGCCACTGTTGAGAGTCACGGACTTTCCGGCGATCCGCCGCCGCGCGATCGAATCGCTGCAGATCAACCTCGGTTACACGTGCAACCAGACCTGCGTTCACTGTCATGTCAACGCGGGCCCTAACCGTACCGAACAGATGGATCGCGCGACGATCGATCTGGTGCTGGAAGTGATGCGCGCTCGTGCGATCCGCAGCCTTGACCTCACCGGAGGCGCACCCGAGTTGAACGTGCACTTTCGTTCGCTGGTAAGCGACGCACGAGCCATGGAGGCGGAGGTCATCGACCGCTGCAACCTGACGATCCTGGAAGAGCCCGGTCAGGAAACTCTCGCCGAGTTTTTGGCCGACGAAGGCGTGCATATCGTGGCTTCGTTGCCCTGCTATTCACAGAAGAACGTGGACAAGCAGCGAGGTGCCGGCGTATTCGACAAGAGCATTCGCGGGTTGCAGAAGCTCAATGCACTCGGCTATGGGCGCGACGAGTCCGGTTTAGTGCTGGATCTGGTATTCAACCCGCAGGGACCTTTGTTGCCGCCGCCGCAGGTCAAGTTGGAGGCCGATTACAAGCAATTGCTCGGCGAGAACTTCGGCATTCGATTTAACCGGTTGTTGACAATGACCAATCAACCGATCTCACGCTTTGGCAGCACACTGATCAGCAAGGGGTTGTTTCGTGACTACATGGCGCTGCTACGCAGCGCGCACCGTGACGACAATCTCGATGGCGTGATGTGTCGCAATCTGGTGTCGGTCGATTGGCGCGGTTATTTGTTCGATTGTGATTTCAACCAGATGCTGTCGATTCCGCTGCGCGAGCAGGGCCGCCGTGCCAACCGCGTGCACCTAGCTGACCTGCTTGTGACCGATCTTGCCGACAATCCGATTGCGATCGCCGATCACTGCTATGCCTGCACCGCAGGCCAGGGTTCGTCGTGCGGCGGGGCCCTCGGCAGCTAGCAATGAGTGACGTACTCGCCGACGCAACCAAAGTGTCGGAAACCGTTGAAGCCAGTGCCGGCAGAATCTGCCCGCCTTCTTATGGCTACTCACCGTCATCGTTTGCTCGTCCGCCGGAGCTGCGGGCCGAAGTGCTGTACGTGGTTGGTGGACTTTATGGCAATCGCTTCGCGCTCGATGCGATCGAGCAAATTGCTGCGTGCGAAACGGTGGATACGCAAATCGTATTTAACGGCGACTACCACTGGTTCGACGCCGACGTTGACACGTTCGCGCATATAGACAACGCTGTCGGGCGGTATGCGGCACTGCGAGGCAACGTCGAGACAGAGCTCTCAGGCGACGATGACACAAACGGTTGTGGGTGCGCCTATCCCGAGACGGTGCCCGACGATGACGTCGACCGCTCGAACGCGATACTGCAGCGGCTGCGCGCTGTCGCGCGTCATGTCGATGAGCTGCATCCGCGTGGCCGCGCACGACTGGCCGCGCTGCCGATGCACCTGGTGGCCGAGGTTGGCGATGCTCGCGTCGGCATCGTCCACGGGGATGCGTGGGCCTTGGCCGGTTGGCGCTTCGCACACGATTCGCTGCACAACACCGAGCGCGAACCTGCGCTGAGTGCGGTATTCGAACAAGCCGCTCTTGACGGCTTTGCGTCGACGCACACCTGCCTGCCTGCAATGAAAGTGTTCGATACACCACTCGGGGAGCGCTTCGTCATTAACAACGGCGCCGCCGGGATGCCCAATTTCGCCAATACGCGTTATGGAGTCATCACGCGTATAGCGACCGTACCCGTTCCAGACACGCTTGCCGCCACGCGGCTTTATGGTGCCCATGTTGCGGGAGCATATGTCGATGCGCTGGCCGTGCGCTTCAACACCGCAGCGTGGGAGGCTGGGTTCGACCGGCTTTGGCCAGCGAATTCAGCGGCCTCCGTTTCGTACCGCCATCGCATTTTCAATGGGCCTGATTTTCTGATCGATCAGGCGTTAGGGCGTGCACCGCTGCGCCAGTGCCAGGCGGCGTGATGCCTGGTCCTGCCCGACCTAAGCGCGCCCGCGGGCGCTGCGACGCGCAAGTATTCGCCGGCAAAACATCGTGAACAAGAGTCGACTGTTGATCGCGCTCGTGCTGCTGGCAGCCATTGCAGCATTTTTCATTCTCGATTTGGATCAGTACGTTTCGCTTGAGTTCTTCAAGTTGAAGCGCGCGCAGATCGATGCGTATTACGCCGAACATCCATGGCAAACCGCCGCGATTTTTCTGGTGGCATACGTCGCGATGGCAGCCCTGTCGATCCCGGGGGCGACGGTTCTGACACTGATAGGCGGTGCGATCTTCGGTTTGGTCATCGGTACCGTCCTTGTTTCCTTCGCGTCGGCGATCGGCGCCACCTTTGCTTTTCTTGCATCGCGACTGTTGCTGCGTGACTGGGTGCAGACCAAATTCGGCGACCGCCTCGCGTCCATCAATGCAGGTGTCGAAAAGGAAGGCGCGTTCTATTTGTTTGCGCTGCGGCTCGTGCCACTGTTTCCGTTTTTCGTAGTCAATCTGTTGATGGGGCTGACCAAGATACGCACATGGACCTTCTACTGGGTGAGCCAGCTCGGTATGTTCGCCGGCACTGTTGTCTATGTCTACGCCGGCACGCAGCTCGGCGAGTTTCGCATCTCGGGCGGTCTGGTGATTGCGTTCGTTCTGCTCGGCATTTTCCCGTTGGCGGCGAAGAAGGTGCTCGATTCCATTAAAGCGCGCAAGGTTTACGCGAACTGGAAGAGCAAGCGCCCCACGTCATATGACTACAACCTGGTTGTGATCGGCGCCGGCTCGGCGGGGCTTGTCTCTGCCTACATCGCAGCAGCGACCAAGGCGAAGGTTGCATTGATCGAAAAGCACAAGATGGGCGGCGACTGCCTTAACACAGGTTGCGTGCCATCAAAGGCGCTGATCAGATCGGCGAAGCTACTGTCGCACATCGCACGCTCGCGCGAGTTCGGTATCGATCGCGCGAGCGCGGAGTTCAACTTCTCCGATGTGATGGAGCGCGTTTCACGTGTGATCCGGCAGGTCGAACCGCACGACTCGGTGGAGCGCTACGAAGCTCTGGGCGTCGAGTGCATTGCCGGCGCGGCCAAGATCACCTCGCCATGGACGGTCGACGTCGAAACGGCAAGTGGCCGTAGAACATTGACCACGAAGTCGATCGCGATCGCAGCCGGCGCACGGCCGTTTGTTCCGCCAATCCCCGGCCTTGATCAGGTTGGCTACCTGACGTCGGACACGGTCTGGAATCTGCGCGAGCTTCCGCGACGATTGATTGTGCTCGGCGGCGGCCCGATTGGATGCGAGCTGACTCAGGCGTTTGCGCGGCTTGGTAGTCAGGTGACGCAAATCGAGATGCTGCCGCGCCTTATGGTGCGCGAAGATCCCGAAGTGTCGCAGCGCATACGTGACCGCTTTGTTGCCGAAGGCATCGATGTCAAGCTCGGTCACAAGGCGGTGCGATTCGAGATGAACGACAACGTACGGCGCCTGATCGCGGAGCACGAGGGCAAGCAGGTAACGATCGAGTTCGATCACGTTCTTGTTGCGGTCGGCCGCGTGGCGAACACCAGCGGCTTCGGCCTCGAAGAGCTCGGCATCAAGGTAACGGCGCAGAAAACCGTCGAGACCGACGAGACTCTGCAGACAATTTATCCAAACATCTACGCATGCGGCGATGTCGCCGGACCGTACCAATTTACGCACACCGCATCGCATCAGGCCTGGTATGCGGCAGTCAACGCGCTCTTCGGCACGTTCAAGAAGTACAAGGCCGATTACCGCGTGATTCCGTGGGCGACGTTTACCGATCCCGAAGTTGCACGCGTGGGCGTGAATGAACAGGAAGCCTTAGAAAAGAAAATCGCGCACACCACGACCGTATATGGCATCGATGATCTCGATCGCGCAATCGCCGACGGTGAAGCCGACGGCTTCGTCAAGGTGCTGACTGCGCCCGGCACCGACAAGATTCTCGGCGTAACGATCGTAGGCGATCATGCGGGTGACTTGATTGCCGAGTATGTCCTCGCAATGAAACAGAACCTGGGGCTGAACAAGATTCTCGGCACGATTCACATCTACCCCACGCTGGCCGAAGCCAACAAATATGCGGCCGGCGCGTGGAAAAGGTCAACTGTTACGCAGGGTCAATGGGCGGTGCTCACTGCGTTTCAGGCGTGGCGTCGCGGCGCCGGCGCGTTTGGCGCGGTGTTGCGGGCATTGCTGACGATGAACAGCAACAAGCGCCGGGCGTACCCTGACGAGCCTGCATCGATGCACGGCGGTATGCATGAAGTCAAGGCGTGACTTCCTTTTCGCTGTGCTGGCATTGCCGCTGACTGCGTCCGCACAGGCAAGCTTCGATCACACGCACACTGCATGGGACACGCTGCTGCGCAAGCACGTTAAATTAATTGACGACGGCAAGGGCCGCACCAACGCGAGCCAGGTGGACTACAAGGCATTTGCGCAGCAGCGGGCTGTGCTTGCTGCGTATCTGCAGTCGCTGTCCGCCGTCACGCCAGCGCAGTACGCAGGCTGGAGCAAGCAGCAGCAATATGCATTTCTGGCCAACGCTTACAACGCTTTCACGATCGAGAAAATCCTGACACGCTATCCGAATCTGAAATCGATTCGCGATTTCGGGACCGTAATCGGCAATCCGTGGAAGGATCGCTTTTTTACGTTGCTCGGACAACCGCAACATCTGGACGGTATCGAGCATGAAACGATGCGCGCGCCCGGCGCGTTCGACGACCCGCGAGTGCACGTGGCGGTCAATTGCGCCTCGGTCGGTTGTCCGATGCTCAGCAATCGCGCCTTCACGCCCGACAGGATCGATACGCAGCTTGACGAGCTTTTCACCGGCTTCATGTCGGACCGATCGCGAAACCGCTACAACCCTCAAACCAGGACGGCCGAGCTGTCACGGATTTTCGATTGGTACGGTAAGGATTTCGAAAAGGGCCACAAAGGCTTTTCGTCGGTCAGCGATGTCGTCGCGAAGTACGCAGAGCAACTTGCCGATACCCCGGAAGACCGCGCGCAGCTTCGCACCGGCAAGGTGCCTATCCGTTTCCTGGAGTACGACTGGACGCTGAACGACGTGCGCTGATGGTGCTGGCAGTGGTCATTCCAGTCCTCAACGAAGCCACGTCGATCGAATCGACGCTGGCTCGACTTCAGCCGATGCGCGCGCGCGGCGCCCGGGTGATCGTCGTCGACGGCGGTAGTACGGATGCCACCGCCGTGATAGCCGCAGCCGTATGCCGATCGCGTGCTGCATTCCACGCGGGGACGCGCGCAGCAGATGAACGCCGGCGCCAAGGCCGCAATCGATGATGATGCCGACGTGTTGCTGTTCGTCCACGCAGACAGCGTACTGCCCGACTCGGCTGATCGTTTGATCGACACCGCGCTTCAAACCACAGGACGCGTGTGGGGCCGCTTCGATGTACACATCGACGGTCCTCCCACGCTCAGAATCGTCGCCGCCATGATGAACCTGCGTTCGCGATTGACAGGCATCTGTACCGGCGATCAGGCGATCTTCGTCACCCGCCCGGCATTTGAACGCCTGTCGGGATTCGCTCCGATCGCACTAATGGAAGACATCGATTTTTCGAAGCGCGCCAAGCGGCTCTCAAGGCCCGCAGCGGTTAGTACACGCATCGTGACATCCGGCAGGCGTTGGCAGCGTCACGGTATCTGGCGCACGATCGTTCTGATGTGGCGCTTCCGCGCGGCGTACTTTTTTGGCGCCGATCCGCAGCGGTTGGCGCAGCGATATCGCGATGCGCGCTAGCTTCTCCAAGCCGCACGCCTCGCTCTCGCAGTGAAACAGCTGCTGCTCGCGGGCGGCGGGCAAGCGCATGCACTCGTGTTGCGCGAGTTGGCGCGCAGTCGATCTCACAGGTGTTGACGTCGTTCTGGTTACACCCTCGCATCAATTGCTGTACAGCGGCATGCTGCCCGGCTGGGTTGCGGGTCATTACGCGCTAAACGATCTGACGGTTGAACTTGTTCCGCTGGTGCAGGCCGCCGGCGCAAAGCTGATACCCGCTCAGCTGCAAAGACTCGACTTGACCAACAAAACCGCATTTACCGACAACGGCGATGCTATTCATTTCGATGTGCTGTCCATCGCGACAGGAGCCGTCATCGACGTCGATGCAATCAGCGGCGCACGCGAATGTGCGCTGCCGCTGCGTCCCTTTGACCGCTTCGTCAATGGCTGGCAACAGATCATGCAGCATGCGCAGGAAGCATCCGACGGTTACCGCCTAACAGTGATCGGCGCCGGAGCCGCGGGCGCTGAAATCGCCCTGGCTGCGGCTTATCGCACGCACACGATGCGTTATCCGATGCGGGTTCAGCTGCTGACAGGCGGCGATCCGATTCTGCCCGGTCATGGAGATCGAGCACGCTCGTTGATGCACGCGACGCTTGCAAGCAGCAACGTGCAGATGGTTGACGCCACCGCCGACCGCATTGAGCCCAATGCCGTGATCACGCGCGATGCACTTCGCATTGCGACCGATGCAACGCTACTCGCCACTGGCGCCAGCGCCCCGGCATGGCTGCGCCATGCACAATTGGCTCTCGACGAACGTGGCTTCATTGCAATCAACTCACATTTGCAATCCATCTCGCACCCGTTCGTATTTGCCGCCGGCGATGTCGCTACGCTGATAGAAACGCCGCGACCTAGGTCAGGCGTCTATGCGGTGCGTGCCGCCAAGCCGCTAGTCGCCAATCTGATTGCCGCGTTAAAGGGCACACCGCTTCGTACGTTCTCACCGCAGCGGCGGGCGTTGTATCTGGTTTCGACCGGTCCGCAGCATGCGATCGCGTCCTGGGGAGGTCTCGCAGGCGCGGGCCGCTGGCTATGGCGCTGGAAAAACAGGATCGATCGCGACTACATTGCGAAGTTGAACCGTTTAAGCAACTGAGGAAGACTCGGTCATGCGCGCGCTTGCAGTCCTCGCCTTCATTTTCGTCATCCTGCCGCTGCTGGTACTTGCAGCGGGACAGTTCGGGTTATTCAAGGGACGCCCGCCGACGGAGCCGGGACTGCGCGAAGGCAAGCTGAAGCCACCTTCTCGCACGCAAAACAGCGTCAGCAGTCAAGCCGCACTTTGGCCGGAGGACGAATACGCGGTTGAGTACGCGAAGATTGAGCCCATCGCATTCACACAGGATTCCGCTCTCGCGATGAATCGATTGCGTGACGTGCTTGCTGGCTGGCCCGGAGCACGCGTTGTTGAAAACAACCCCGAATACCTGTCGGTTCAGTTCGAGACGCGCTGGTTGCGATTTATCGATGACGCGGAATTCCTGCTCGATCCGACCGCGCGAGTCATCCACGTGCGCTCGGCGTCAAGGCTAGGCCGTAAGGACTTTGGAGCCAACCGAAAACGAATCGAAGCAATTCGACGGCGGGCGGATCTGCGCTGAACGCTGCGTCAGTCAGGCGCTGAACTCCTCCGCATTCGGCGTGGAGCCCTGCAGTTTCTTGCGGACCAGGTCTATGTGGCCGCGCAGTGCGTACAGCTCCTCGGCGTACGACAATGGCACGCTGACTTTTTCCACTCGATGTTCCAGGTCGTCAAGCTGCAGCAAGAGCTGCGAGTGCTTGGTCGGCGACAACGCAGCTGCATCCTCGATCTCGCGCAACTGCCGATACCATCGAAAGACGCGAGAGCGGATGCGAAACTCGTACAGCGGCGGCACGATGCGCGATAGAGGAATCAGAATGACGATGATCGATGCGAGCACCACCCACATGCGATCAATCAGGTTCGCTAACCAGAAGGGAAGGTAGCGCTGCAAGAACGGCGGTCCGTCGCGGTAATAGCGAGCGGCCTCCTTGGCGAGAGGAAATTCGCGCGCGGAACCGTTTGGAAACTCACCTGCCGGCCCGAACCATGAACTGTCGCCGTGAATTCGCTGCGCAGCCTGCACAAACAGCTGAACCAGCGCGGGATGAAATTTGTCGGTGGTAACCATGCTTGCGGTGGCTGCCACCAGGCGTACGTCAGTCGGTGGGATGTCCTGCAAGTCGACCGTTCCGCGCGGCATCGTCACACTCGTCAGGAATTCAAAACGGCGCGCATAAGCTTCAGCCTGTGGAAACTCGAGCAGCTGGATGCCTGGTGTCTGCAGCAACATCCGCACAAAGGCCGACTCGGGCGCTGATACGAACGTCAGTGCATCGAGCTCACCTCCCAGGAGTGCCACAACCGCCGGCGTCGGCGGCAGCCTCTGCAGCTTCATCTGCGCCTGATCGATCTTGTTCGCGTTCAATAGCTTGTCGAGCAGGTTCGCCGCACCGCTGCCGGGCTCGCCAATGTTCAAGGTCAACGGCACGATCTGCTGCATTCGATCGAGCGTGGGGTGCGACGCTGTACGTTGAGCCGCTTCGGTTCGATAGAAGATCCACACAGGTTCGAGAAACAGATTGCCTAACGAAAACAGCGGTCGCCCGCTCTTGTCTTCGTCAACGGCATAGATGGCATCGCCTGCGCCGCTTTGCATGAAAGCGATATCGACTCCCGAATTTGCGTCGCGTAGCAACCGACGATTTTCAGCAGCGCCTGCGGAGGTGCGCAGCTCTACCTTGATGCCGAATTTCGCAAGCTCGATCGCATACCGCTTCCCGAACTCGGCATACGCGCCCTGTTCCGTCCCCGTGGCCAAAACAACGGTGCGCGGCGGCGTAGGATCGAGAATCAGATACGCCAACCACAGCAACACAAGCGTAAGCAGGATGAACGGCCCGGCGCTGATGAGCAGCTCACGCAGCGAAACCAGGGACATCTGTCGACGAGTTAGCATGCAATGCATTATGCAGCGGCCGTGCAGTCGGTCGACAACTTGAACTATTCCGCCGGAGGACCCATGCGGTTTGAAAACGATCCTGAAGGAATGCGGCTTCCGATCAAGCTCGATACCGCGACCAATGGCGAATACGCGCCGATCCCGCTGGCACCCGCGCATCACCACGCGCGCCGGTTGGCATTTGACGTCAGCGACGGTCAATGCAAAACGGCTCGGGCTCGACCGTCGCAGCTTTCTGGTCTCTGCATGCGGAGCCGCTTCATCGCTGCTTGCGATGAACGACGCCTACGCATCGAGCGGACCGCGCGGCGGGTTTTATCAAATCGAGCGTGAGGCCGCGCTCGATATGCAGCTGGCACGCTCTTCCGTCGACGGCACCGAATTCATTTTCGATGTGCAGGGGCACTTTGTTAACCCGACCGGGCGCGTGGCTGAAGCGCCTGCCGCCCGGCGCAAAACCGATGCAAGGTTTTGCTTCGGCAGCGCGCTGCGAGCCGCACAAAGGATCCGGCGAGTTCGACTATCTGCGCTGCATCGGGCCGGATCAGTTCGTCAAAGACGTATTCATGGATTCGGATACCGATCTGATGGTTCTGTCGTTCGTACCCTCGACTCGAGAAGGCGAGCCGTTGACGATCGAGGAAGCAGCCGCGACTGCGCGCATCGTCGAGCAGCTGAACGGCACGCACCGGTTGCTGCTGCACGGCCGCGTCAATCCGAACCAGCCGGGCGATATCGAAGCCATGGACGAGCTCGCCGCGCGCTACAAGATTTCTGCGTGGAAGACGTACACGCAATGGGGTCCCGGTGGCGCAAGCGGATTTTTCATGGACGACGATGCCGGCATTCGCCTGATCGAAAAAGCACGCAAGCTCGGCATTCGCAACATCGCGATTCACAAGGGCCTGCCGTTCGGTCCGAAGTCGTACGAGCACTCGACCTGCGTCGATATCGGTCGTGTCGCGAAGCGCTATCCCGACATCAACTTCCTGATCTATCACTCGGGCTTCGTCGCCGACAAAGCTGAAGGTCCGTACGACCCGAAGCGCACCGACGGCATCGACGCGTTGGTGACAAGCCTGCTCGAAAATGGCATCAAGCCCGGCTCGAACGTGTATCCCGAGCTCGGCTCGACGTGGCGGCTGGCGATGCGCGACCCGGACACCGCCGCGCACACGATCGGAAAACTCGTTAAGTACTGCGGCGAGAACAACGTGCTGTGGGGCACTGACTCGATCTGGTACGGCTCACCGCAAGACCAGATTCAGGCGTTCCGCACGTTCCAGATTGCGCCCAGTGTTGCGCGACAAGCACGGATATCCGGAAATCACGCCTGCGCTGCGTGCAAAGATCTTCGGCTCGAATGCTCTGAAAATTTACCCGGTCGCGCCGGAGATCGTTAAGAAGCATGTACGGCAGGACAAAGTGGCGCTGCAGAGTCAGGAGTATCGCGACCGCCCTGATCCGGCGTTTCTCACATACGGGCCGAAAACGCGTCGCGAGTTTTTGAACCTTCTGACTGGAGCTAGCAGGGTTGGCCGTACCTTGTCGCTGCAACGAGGAACGGTCTATGCTTGCCCGCACCGGCGGCCGTTCGGCAGCCTGATACTGAGGAGACGCAATGATTTCGTTATCGCACCATGATGCAAAGCACGCTAGTCGCTGCGGCCATGACGCTTGGCCGGCTGCGGTTGGCTGGTCGTCGATGACGGGCTCCGACACGATGAGCATGAAAAACCAGTTGACCGGCGCGCAGGAGGTTCCGCCGGTGACGACCGGCGGCACCGGCACCGCCGACACGACCTTCGACAAATCGACCAACGTCTTGACTTGGACCGTCACCTATCCGGATTAAGCGGACCCGTTGACGGCCGGCCACATTGCATGGCCCGCGAGCGCCGGCGCCAATGCCGGCGTCGTCATTCCGTTTACCGGTGATATTTCGAGCCCGATACAAGGGCAAGGCCACATTGACTGCAGCGCAGGCTGCAGACCTGACAGCCGGACGCTGGTACGTCAACCTGCATACTGCCAAGCATCCTGGCGGCGAGATTCGTGGGCAGGTGACGGCGAAGTAAGTCGTGTAAGCAACGGTCGGGCTGACTTCGCTCAGCCCACCGCTTTTCCCATCTCTTCCACGACCTTTTTCGCATCGCCGAACACCATCATCGTCTTCGGCATATAGAACAGCTCGTTATCAAGCCCAGCGTAGCCGCTCGCCATCGAGCGCTTGTTGACGATCACCTGCTTTGCCTTGTACGCCTCGAGGATCGGCATGCCGGCGATGGCTGACTTCGGATCTTTCGCCGCGGGATTGACGACGTCATTGGCGCCCGAGGATCAGCGCCACATCGGCTTCGCCAAATTCGCCGTTGATATCGTCCATCTCGAACACCTGGTCGTACGGCACTTCGGCTTCGGCGAGCAGTACGTTCATGTGACCCGGCATCCGGCCAGCGACCGGATGAATCGCGTACTTCACCTTGACTGCCCTTGGCGATCAGCTTGTCGGCGAGCTCTTTTAGCGGATGCTGCGCGCGCGCGACCGCCAGTCCGTAACCCGGCACGATGATCACTGTCTCCGCGTTGTCCATCAGGAATGCCGCGTCGTCGGGCGAGCCCGACCGAACAGGCCGCTGCTCGGTGGCACCCGCCGCGGCGGCAACTTCACCGCCGAAGCCGCCAAGAATCACGTTGAAGAACGAGCGGTTCATCGCCTTGCACATGATGTACGACAGGATCGCACCGCTCGAGCCGACCAGCGAACCGGCAACGATCAGCATGAAGTTGTTCAGCGAAAAGCCGATGCCGGCCGCGGCCCAGCCGGAATAGCTATTCAGCATCGACACCACCACCGGCATATCGGCGCCGCCAATCGGAATGATGATCAGCACCCCAAGCGCAAACGCAATCGCAAGCATCGCCCAGAATGCAAACCACTCCTGCGTCATTGCAAACCACGCGCCGAACGCAAACATGGCGATCGCAAGCGCGAGGTTCAGCATGTGCTGACCGTGAACACAACCGGCGCACCCTTGAACAATCTGAAATTTGTATTTGCCGGAAAGCTTGCCGAACGCGATCACCGACCCGGAGAACGTGATCGCGCCAACGAACGCGCCGATAACGAGCTCGATGCGGTTGCCAGTGGGGATCGCGCCGCCACGCTGCAGCAATGCCGAACGCCCACGGCTCCGCCACCGCCGCGATCGCGATAAACACGGCGGCCAGGCCGATCATCGAGTGCATGAATGCGACCAGCTCGGGCATCTTCGTCATCTCGACTTTGTTCGCCATCAGAGGTGCCGGCGGTGCCGCCGACCAGCAGTCCGCCAGCACCCACACCATGCCGGTCGTCGCGATCTGCGGTGCAAGCTTGTAGATCAGCGCGATCGTCGTTGCCATCGCGATCGCCATGCCGGCCATGCCAAACGCGTTGCCACGCCGCGACGTGGTCGGGTGCGACAGGCCCTTTAGCGCCTGAATAAAACACACCGATGCGACCAGGTACAGCAGGACGACGACGTTCATGCTCAGTGTCATCGCGTCTACTCTGCGCAATCTTCGGTTGCTTCTTGCGGAACATCTCGAGCATGCGCCGCGTGACCAGAAATCCACCGAACACATTGACCGCCGCCAGCGCAACCGCCAGCACACCCATCGTCTTGCCCAACACCGGTTTCAGTCAGCGCCGCCGCGAGCATTGCGCCGACGATGATGATGGCGGAGATCGCATTGGTCACGCTCATCAACGGCGTGTGCAGCGCCGGCGTGACGTTCCATACGACGTGATAGCCGACGTAGATCGCCAGCACGAAGATGATCAGGTTGATGACGATCGGCCCTACTGTTTCCATCTCGGCGTCCTTAGTTTTTTCGCTTTATTTCGCCATTCGTGCACAGCAGACACGCGGTGACGATGTCGTCGTCGGCGGGCAGTACGAAGTTGCCTTCCTTGTCGACCACGAGCTTCAGGAAATCAAGCACGTTGCGCGCGTACAGCGCCGATGAATCGGTCGGAACTGTCGCCGCCAGGTTCGGCTGCCCGATGATGTGCACGCCGTGCTTGGTCACCGTCTTGCCGAGCTCCGACAACGCGCAATTGCCGCCCTGCTCGACCGCCATGTCGACGATCACCGAACCGGGCTGCATCGTCTTGACCATTTCTTCAGTGATCAGGATCGGCGCCTTACGGCCGGGAATCAAAGCGGTCGCAATGGCAATGTTGGACTGCTTCAGGCGCTCGCCAACCGCCGCTGCCTGCCGCTGCATCCACGACGCCGGCATCGGACGCGCGTAGCCGCCGACTCCCTGCGCGATCTCGCGCTCTTCGTCGGTTTCGTACGGAACGTCGACGAACTTCGCTCCGAGCGATTCGATCTGCTCCTTGACCGCGGGGCGCACATCGGAGGCCTCGACCACAGCGCCCAGACGCTTCGCGGTCGCAATCGCCTGCAGTCCCGCAACGCCGGCGCCAAGAATCAGCACGCGCGCTGCTTTTACCGTGCCGGCCGCTGTCATCATCATCGGCATCATGCGGCCATAGAGCGAAGACGCCATCAGCACCGCCTTGTAGCCGGCGATATTGGCCTGCGACGACAACACATCCATGCTCTGCGCCCGCGTCGTGCGCGGCGCGGCTTCCAGCGCGAATGCAGTCAGCCCCGCCGCATTCATCGCCGCAATGCCGTCGTTGTTGAACGGCTCGAGCATGCCAACGACGACCGTGCCGCGCTTCATTTGCGCGAGTTCGGCGGCCTGAGGTGTTCGAACCTTCAGACACCATCTGCGCCCCGAGCGCGTCGGCGGTGCCGCCGATCGTCGCGCCGGCCGCGGCATATGCCTCATCAGGATAACTGGCGCTGGCACCGGCGCCCGGACTCAACGACGACGCTGATGCTTGGCAGCAACGAGCTTCTTGACGGTTTCAGGAGTCGCAGCCACTCGTGTCTCGCCGGCACGCCCTCTCTGCCGGCACTCCGATGTTCATGTAGCGCTGTCTCCGGCTCGTCACCCCGCCTGTTTTTATAGAATCGCGACTTTACGCGAAAGCACCGAATCGATGAGCGCACAAGCGCGTCGTCATCGGCATGTCCGGCGGCGTCGATTCATCGGTGGCCGCGCATCTGCTGAAGCAGCAAGGCTACGACGTCGTCGGCCTCTTCATGAAGAACTGGGAGGACGATGACGATGACGAGTACTGCTCGACGCGGCAGGATCTGATCGACGCTGCGGCCGCGGCCGATGTGCATCGGCATCGAGCTGGAAGCCGTCAATTTTTCGGCCGAATACAAGGATCGCGTATTCGCCGAGTTCCTGCGCGAATACTCCGCCGGCCGTACCCCGAACCCCGATGTGCTGTGCAACGCCGAAATCAAGTTCAAGGCGTTTCTCGATCATGCAATCAAGCTCGGTGCTGAGCACATCGCGACCGGACACTACGCGCGCGTGCACGTAAGCGAGAGCGCGACGGTGGCGTATCCAGTTGCTGCGCGGGCTCGATCGCGGCAAGGACCAAAGCTATTTTCTACATCGGCTCAATCAGTCGCAGCTTGCGCACACACTATTCCCGATCGGTGAGCTGCAAAAAACCAGACGTGCGAGAAATTGCGCGCGAAATAGGATTGCCCAACGCGGCGAAGCGCGATTCAACCGGTATCTGTTTTATCGGCGAGCGCCCGTTTCGCGAATTTTTCAATCGTTACCTGCCGATGACGCCGGGGCCAATTCGCACGGCGGAGGGTGCGGTCGTCGGGAACACGTCGGCCTCGCGTTCTACACGCTCGGGCAACGCAAAGGAGTGGGCATCGGTGGCGTAAAGGACTCCTCCGGCGAAGCCTGGTTCGTCGCCCGCAAGGACATGGACTCGAACACGCTATGGGTGGTGCAGGGCCACGACCATCCGTGGCTGCATAGTCCGACCGGCTGGCGGCCCGCGAACTGAGCCTGGATTGCAGACGTACCTCCGTCGCAGGAACACGTCTTGCCGCCAAGACACGATATCGGCAAGCGGACGCCGAATGCGTCGTGAGTTCGGTTCACGGTGATCGCCTCGAACTCACGTTTAGCGAGCCGCAGTGGGCGGTAACCCCGGGCCAATCTGCCGTTCTGTACCAAGGCGAAGTTAGTCTGGGTGGCGGAGTGATCGAAGCAACACCGATAACTAGACTCGATCGGAGCCAGCCGCCATGTGACTGCGCCGATTGAACCGATCTGGAAAGTGAGTTCATCATGAATCGCGCTGCACTGTTCTTTTCTCTTTCGATAGCTGCAACTTCTGGACTCGTCGCCTGCGGCGGGGATCGTCAGGATGCGGCAGCCCCTGGACACGTCCTCCGCCAGCAGGCACTCCAGCGCCGGCACCATCTCCCGCTCCAACGCCCGCACCTGCGCCCGCCCCTGCGCCGACCGGCTTCGACGGAAGTACCCGACGCTGACGCGGACGTACAGTGCGTCAGCGGACTGCAAAACCCGTGGGACCTCGCGTTTACTCCTGACGGCACGATGCTGTTCACCGAGAAGTGCCGCGGACTTTCGGCGCGATTTGCAAATGGCACGACGGTCCGTCTGTTTGGTAACGGCGGGCTCATCGTTGGTTGCGCCGGATCTGTTTTGTGAAGGGCAAAGCGGCGTTCACGGCGTCGCCGTCGATCCGGACTTCGGCAACCGGAACCGGTACGTCTACGTCTTCATGGCGTCAAACCTGTCGACGAATCCGCGCACCAATCGCGTCGTTCGTCTGCAGTTCAGCGCAGACACGATGAGTGCGAGCAATCGCGTGCGACATCATTACCGACATTGCATATAAAGATGTGGGCAATGGAGTTGGCGGCGCAGGTGCGCACAGTGGGGGACGCTTGCGATTCGGTCCCGACCGCTTTCTCTACGTGACGTCGGGCGACAACCACAACGCAACATTGCCGCAGGATCTGTCGCGCCTTGGCGGCAAAGTACTGCGCGTCGATCGCAACGGCGCCGCGGCGCCAGGCAACAACACACCCGCCGGGGTTGACCCGCGCATTTTCACGTACGGCCATCGCAACGTTCAGGGCATCACTTTCCGTCCTGCGGGCCAGCCCAACGCCGGCCAGCCATTCACAGCTGAGCATGGCCCGAACCACTCCGATGAAGTCACGCCCCTGGTAGCCGGCGGCAATGCAGGTTGGGATCCGA
>CAVQBE010000009.1:0-21050 GCA_963710675.1 uncultured beta proteobacterium
TAGCAACTGCGCACGGTACGCCCGGTATTATCAGCGCGGTGCCGCATGCAGTGCGGCTACTTGATGAGCGGTTGCCCCTTGTCGGATCGAAGACTCCAGGTTTTCAAGGCCGTGGCGAAACACCTGTCGTTCACCAAGGCGGCAGAGGCGCTGTTCATGACGCAGCCTGCCGTGACATTTCAGATCAGGCAGTTGGAGGAGCAACTTAACACGAGGCTCTTCGATCGCGCGCAGGGACGCATTACGTCTCACCTTCGCGGGAACCATTGCGCTCGAGTACGCCGATCGCATCGTTTCACTCTCCGAAGAGCTTGACTCGCGCATGAAGGAGTTGAGCGGGCAGTTCGCTGGCCCATTGTTGATTGGCGCCAGCACGACCATCGCCGACTTCCTGCTGCCGCAGATACTCGGCGCATTCAAGGTACGTTATCCGGCGGTCATTCCACGACTCTTCGTTGCCAACTCGGAAGCGGTACAGGCACGGATCGCCGAGCGAAGTCTTGATCTCGGTTTCATAGAGGGTGATTCTCACCTGCCAACACTGGGTGCCGATGTGTGTTGCGAAGATGAGCTCCAGGTTGTGTGCGCGCCATCGCATTCGCTGGCAAAGCGAAATGCGCAACACCGCAGTCGCTGATGGAACACGCGTATATCAGCCGCGAGGTGGGTTCCGGGACCCGCGAAGTTATCGACAACTACTTGGAAAAGGCCGGCCTTGCATCCGACTCGCTTCAGGTCGTGATGGAAGCAGGCAGTCCTGAAGCGCTGAAGGGTTTGGTTGCAACCGGCCTCGGCTTTGCGATCATGTCACGTGCCACAGTTGCCAAGGAGGTTCGTCTGGGCGAACTTGTGCGCGTACCTCTTTCACCCCGCTTGATACGCCACTTGTCGGTGGTGTATCCGAAAGAAAGGTTTCATTCCAGCCTCATCAACAGCTTCGTCCGGTTTGCGAAGGAACGGTTGATGGCTATGCAAGACGAGAACGTGTCCGCCACTGCTGACCACGCGCCGGCGCTTTAAGCGGACTCGCGATGAGGTCTGGGCGGCCCCCGGAGCTAACGCCGCACGGCTACGCGCCGGCAGACGCGTAGTGTTCACGCAGAATCTGTAGGACCTCCGGGCGCGAAAACTCCACCGGCACCGCGCTGCCTTCGGATAGCGATTTACGTAGCTGCGTGCCCGACACCTGCAGCTGGTCCTCTTCGCCGTGCGGACACGTGCGGCCCGAGGCCATCCCTCCACATGCATAGCACCAGAAGGCAACGTCGATCTTCAGCGGTTGCGTCTGCAGCGAACCCGGCGGGATCTCGTCGAAGATGCGGTGTGCATCAAATGGACCGTAGTACTTTCCGACGCCGGCGTGATCACGGCCGACAATAAGGTGCGAGCAGCCGTAATTCTGGCGAAACAGCGCGTGCAACAGGGCTTCGCGCGGCCCCGCGTAGCGCATGTCCAGCGGATAACCGGCCTGCACAACGGTGCCGGCACGGAAGTACTTCTCGATCAACACGGCAATCGCCCGGGTGCGTACGTCAGCAGGGATGTCGCCAGCCTTCACGTTGCCGAGCAGCGAGTGCACCAGTACGCCGTCGCACACCTCGATTGCGATCTTGGCCAGATACTCGTGCGAACGATGCATCGGGTTGCGCGTCTGGAACGCGGCGACGCGTGACCAACCTAGCTGTTCGAATGTGCTGCGAGTCTCGGCGGGCGTCATGAACAACGCGCCATACTTCGCCTTGAAGCCTCCGTCGGAAAGAACTTGCACTGGGCCGGCGAGATTCACGTCTCCCTGCTGCATCACCATCTTCACGCCAGGGTGCGCGAGGTCCGTCGTTCGAAACACCGACAAGCACTCGTGCGCCTTGTCGATCGAGTATTTCTCCGAAACCGTCATCACTGCGAGTACGTCGCCGTCTTCACCAGCCAATGCGATGTCGTCACCAATGCCGATTGAATTGGCAGTCGTCGTGTCTACCGACAAGGTAATTGGAATCGGCCAGAAAAGTCCCTCCGCCGTGCGAAACCCATCGCAAACCCCTGCCCAGTCGGCGCGCGTCATGAAACCATCGAGCGGAGTAAAGCCGCCGATACCTAGCATGATCAGGTCGCCCTTCTCGCGCGAACTGACGCGGATCGTGGGCAGTGTTTCGGCACGTGCACGCGCGGCCGCTAGCGGCTCGCCCGCCAGCATCAGCGGCTTCAGAGCGCCTCCGTGCGGCGCGACTAGGTCCGGCAAAAAAGCTCCAAGCTAAGTTTGTTCATGCGATCGGCGCCTCTGATGGCTGTCATGTGGTTTGCACTGTAGAGCCAGTGGCAATTTTTCCACCTCGTCAACCGATGCTAATGCATAGTCGACATTCGTCCTGCACTCAATCGCTGAGATTCGTGTCGCGTTGTTCGCAACATTCGTTCAATCGGTACGTGTGTTCAGCGTGCGTGTTCGCTCTGACGAAAACCAAAAGCAACACGACGAACTTGATAGGTGCACAGGATATGGCTCAAGAGTCGAGCCACGAACGGACAGAGGCGCCCGCCACCACGGGCGGGCGCAACTCCTGAAAAATCTGCTACTTCTTCTGTTCTTCCGCGGGCGGCGGAACTACTACAACGGTGCTACCGGACTTTCCCGGTGCTCCTTCGGGTCCGGGGGCGCCGGGCGCGCCTGCGGGTCCAGGAGGACCAGGAACGGGAGTCGGAACAGTAACTACCGGCGGCGCAGGTGCTGGTGCCGGCGTCGGAACCGGTACCGGCTGCACAACGGTCTCCGTCTTTTCAGTTCTTTGACAGGCACCCAATCCAAACGTGGCGGCAACGGTTGCTGCTGCAAAAATCGCATGTTTCATGATCGCTCCCTCTCTTGTTGTATGGCAGAGACCACAAAGCATGATCCGTACCCAATCACTACTCGCCCACCTTATCGCTCAGCCACTTCGTGTGCCGTTAGCGTGCTGGCGTAGTGAGCATGCACAGTTAAGGTCCAAGAACCAAGCTCTCGTCCGATCGGAGGGTTGCGCTCGCTGCGCCTATCACCTAGTGTCTGCTGCTGATGGAGGGGCGCCGTTGCCAAATTGACAGCGGCCACGAAAAAAGAGGCGGGAAGGCTGGCACGCCAAACTTAACGTACGGGCCAGTCGGGGCGCGCGCCAGCACGACGTGACAACGGCATATCTTAAAACCCGAAGGAGACATCTCGTGTTCAACTTGCTGAGCATTAAGGCGCTGCGTGCGGCACTCCTGCTGTTTCTGCTCGGCGTACTTGCACATGCGCTACCGGCTGCAGCTCAAGTGACGTCGCTTAGCATGACCAGTGATCCCGGAGACTACATAGGGCAAGGTCAGACGTATAACTATGCACAGGCCGACGGGATATTTAGTGCCCAGGTATACGACAACAACGCAGGGGTCATCATTTCGTTCCGTACGCCTAGCTTCGACCACTGGTGGACCCTTAACTTTACAGCGGCCAATGGGGCACCTTTGACGCCGGGCATTTATCTAAACGCCATGCGGTTCGCGGAAGGCACGTCGCCGGGCTTGGATGTCTTTGGTGACGGCCGAGGTTGCAGTATGTTGACCGGAAGCTTTCAGGTCCTTGAGGCGACTTATGGCCCAGCCAATACTCTCGTCTCTTTCGATGCAATTTTTGAGCAGCACTGCGAGGGAATGGCTCCTGCACTTAGGGGGCAGATTCGCTATAACGCACACGTTCCTCTCTATCTCACCGCACCTGGGCATATCCAGGCTATTCAGAACCAGAAGCTCTCCTTCCTGGTCACGGCGACGGAAGCGCAGGCACGACGTGTTTACTTGACTGCCCCCATGCACCCTCCGGGTGCGACGTTTACCGATCTCGGCAACAACACCGGCTTGTTTACTTGGACGCCCTCGGCCAGCCAGACAGGTATGTATCAGGCCACATTCAGTGGTGATAACAAACAGGGCAACGTAGCCACCGCAATGACACAGATCAACGTCATTCCTCCACCTCCCGCGAATGACGACTTCAGTGCGCCGGTACGCATACCCTCAAGTTCGGCCCGGTACACACAAAATGTAGTCAATGCGACATCCGCTCCGGACGATCCGTGGTGTCTTGGAAGCGCGCAATCGGTCTGGTATTCGTTTACTCCGCTCACCAACATGCGGCTGGAAGCAAACACGTTTGGTAGCGGCTACGACACAGCGTTGTCTGTCTACACCGGTTCGCGCGGGGCTCTGAGCCAGATTGCATGCAGCGATGACGTCGGAAGTGTTCAGCAGTCTCGCGTAAGGTTCGCCGCGACCGCGGGCACCACGTATTACTTTATGGCATCGTCGCGTTTCTCGCCGGCAGCGCCCGCAAATCTTGTTTTCAACCTGCAGCCGGCGCCACCACCGTTCTCGTTCAATCCGACCATTGCACAGTTTGGATCCGTGATGGCGTCGACGGGTGCAGTAACGATCAGAGGCTCCGCACAGTGCTCCGAGCCCGCTTACGTCACGATTTCCGGGCAACTAAAACAGAAGCGCGGTAGTACGGCGATCACGGGTTACTGGTCGGCCTTCGTGCCCTGTGACGGCGTGACACCGTGGACTGCCACAGTGCAGTCGCAGACCGTATTGTTCCGCGGCCGCTCAGCGTTGCTCTTTGCTGGTGGCAAAGCGGAGGTCGCCGCGACAGCCCATGCTTTCGATCCTGAAACCGGCGAGTTTAAGCAGGTGCATCTGGCGACAGTTATTACCTTGCGCGGGAAATAGGTACCAACCATTTATCGCGACGCAAAAAAAGGCCTGCAGCAATTGCAGGCCTTTTTTTCGATGGCCTATTGCCTGACACTGGCGCTAGAGCCAGTTTTTGCCACTGAGCTCATGGGTCGAGTCATAGCCGTGACCGACGGCGACATCCTTGGAGTTCAAACTGAAGATCGACGCGTGACGATTCGTTTGCGATGGATCGACGCACCGGAGCGCACGATGCCGTATTCGCAAATCAGTCGCCGCAACTTGACCGACCTAGTGCTGAATAAGGTCGTGACGTTCAATCCAGAAAAACTAGATCGCCACGGACGCACTGTTGCAGTCGTTCGATTGCAAGACGGCACCGACGTTTGTCTAGCGCAGATTCAAGCCGGTCTAGCGTGGCACTTCAAGCGGTACCAAAGCGAGCAATCGCCTGAAGACCGCGCCGTTTACGCTGCTGCTGAAGTAATTGCCCGGGCTGCACGCCGTGGACTATGGCGGAACGAAAACCCCGTTCCACCGTGGGAGTTTCGCGCGCGGTCTCAGCGCGACACAGCCCCGGTATTACACGATGAAAAACATCGCCGTGCTGTTGATCCTCGCCGCGTTGGGCTGGTACGCGTACTTGCAATATGACAAACGTGCCCACGGCGCGCCGACCGTGGCGATTCCCCCGGCTGCGTCGCCTGCGCCCGCCGCGCCGACTGTTGTGATTCCGCCCCCGACATCGCCTGCGTCCGCCGCTAAGTTCAAGTGCGACGGGCGAACTCATTGTTCGCAAATGACCTCGTGCGAAGAAGCGACTTACTTTCTCCGCAACTGTCCCGGCACGAAGTGGACGGCGACAACGACGGCATCCCCTGCGAAAAACAGCTGTGCTAAACAAACGCTAGCTACCGAGTGGCGCTCCGCGCTCCTACGTGCAAGCGATAGAACCAGGCGCGTTATGCATCAGGTGCAATGCGACGCGCGTTCCTGTCGGCACGCTTAACAACTCTGCGCCGATCGAAAGCTAAGCGCTTGAATTTGCGACGCGGCGCAATTCTTGCAGCCGTATTTCGCGGGCGCAGGTCTCTGGATCAAAGCGCGCAATCAGTTAAGGAAGGATCATCGATGAAAGCGCTCTTAGCATTTGCCCTCGCCGCATGCGTCGCCCCGGCTGGAGCGGCGCCGATCTTGTTCGGCGGCGCGGGAGCGGACGCGGCTGCCATAACCTCCGTGGTCAATGCTTTCCGTGTGGCGCTGGGTGATCCGAACAACGGCAACGCCGTTGGCTCGCAAGCCGGCGGGCGCCGCGAGATCAACTGGGACGGCGGCGGAGCCGTTGTCGACGGCACCGTTCCGGTAACGCCGTTCATTACCTTCCAAAGCCGGGGAGCGACGTTTACGACACCCGGGACAGGCTTGACGCAAGCCGCGCCCACCGGCGGCCTATTAAGCCTGGACCTGATCGACCCCCGTTATGCGACCGCTTTTTCGACGTTCAGTCCACAGCGACTTTTTGTCCCGATAGGCAGCAATATCACCGACGCGACGTTCTCCATTCCGGGTAGTGGCGGCGCTGACCCCGCGTCGGTCAACGGTTTCGGAGTCGTCTTCACCGACGTCGATCTGGCGTTCAGCGCCACCCTGGAGTTTTTCGCGACTTCAGGCGCTTCGCTGGGGACTTTCGTCGCCGAGCCAGGAGGGACGGCGGATGGCAGCCTGTCGTTCCTGGGCGTGATCTTCGACGCCGGCGAGCGCATCGGCCGGGTGCGCATCAAGAGCGGCACCACCGCCCTCGGTCCCAACGACAACCCGGGTAACGGCATGGACGTGGTCGCGATGGATGACTTCATATTCGCGGAACCGCAGGGCGTTCCCGAGCCGTCGATCCTCGCGCTGCTCGGCTTTGGCCTCGCGGGGCTGGCGCTTGCACGCCGGCAGTAAACAGAGCTGACGCTGGCCAAATCCAGCAAAAACCCCGCCCCGCCCCGCGGGGTTTTTTATTGCGCGCGCCGGGTAGGCCACTCGGTCGCATCGCCCGCTGGATGGCGCCTAGCGTTCGCGCGGCACACTCTATTGGTTAATTGCATGACGCACGCCAGGCTGGATTGGCAGCCAGGTGCCCCATGTCTTCGTGTGGCTATCCCAATGCAGCAATTGACCGTCGTCTGCAGTGAATTGATAAAAACCGCTACGCGCAAGCTCGAGCCCGACGGGATACCACTCGCTGAGCTTATTCGCCACGCCTCACCCCGAAGTTGGCCGCAAACCTCTGCGATGTTGCGTCATCAATTTCAATGAAGTCAGTTTCGATGCGCTCGGCCTCGGGATGCTCGTTGTGAATGTGCTCCTCGGTCGTGCGAAAGCGTGTCTGATACCAGCCGTCCGTTGCGATCTCTGGACAGCGCCAAAAGTAGATGGGGGTTCCATGTGGACTGGCCGCGGCACCGATCTCCAAAGGAAAAGGGCTGCATCATCCGCAACCCGTTGATTATTTGGCGCGCCCGGCAGGATTCGAACCCACGACCCCTTGGTTCGTAGCCAAGTACTCTATCCAACTGAGCTACGGGCGCAAGGGCGCGGAGTTTAACACTGCGCGCTATGTATCGCGCTGTACCGATGCATTCAGTGCCGCTGCCAGCGCAGCATCACCGCCGACGATGTCTTCCCACTTAAGATCGACGCCGTTTCGATGACCTTTCTGGGTCAGCTTTAGCCCTGTCGGCCCGATCGTCAGGGTAAACGGCTTGTCCTTGATCATGACCTCGCGCTTCAGATCTTTGCTCAATGCAGTTGCCATCTGTGTCCCCTTCTAAGCGGCAGAAAGTTTAAGCGCCGCACGTTTGATTGTCTGGCGTGAACGCCCGTAATCCTGCCATGGATCGGCTCGCTGTTTTTGCAACCTGCCTAGCGCGTTAGTGATGTCCCACTGGCTTGCGCTTTTCAAACCTTCGAGCTCGTCCCAGGCCAACGGCATCGAAACACCCAGGCCCGGACGCGCGCGCGCTGAGAATGCGGCCGCCGTTGTCGCGCCCCGACTGTTGCGCAGATAGTCGATGAAGATCTTCCCAACACGATTTCTCGGACCGCTCTTCGCAACAAATCGCTGTGGCACGGCGCGCGCCAGATGCACAACGATCGATTCTGAAAAATCCTTGACCTCGTCCCAGTTCGCGACCGGGCTCAGCGGAACTACGATGTGCAGGCCTTTGCCTCCGCTCGTTTTCAAATACGACTTCAGCTTCAGCTCGTCGAGAAACGCCTTCGTCAGCATCGTGCCTTCAACGACCTGCTGCCACTGCACGCCCTCGCCTGGATCCAGGTCGAACAAGATGCGGTCCGGATTTTCAATTGACTTGACTGTCGCGTTCCACGTATGAAATTCGATCACGTTTAATTGGGCGGCCTGCACCAGCGCCGTTGCGCTTGCGACCTCAAGCATCGGCGGGTGACCAGGCAGGAAAGACGGATCAAGTTCGTTGATGCCTGGGATGCGCAGCGTGTCGACGTGCTTCTGAAAGAACAGCTGACCGCCGATGCCGCTCGGGCCCCTCACAAGTGACGTCGGCCGGCCCTTCAAATGCGGAAGCATGTATTCGGCGATGCTTTCGTAGTACCGCACGAGGTCAAGCTTGGTCAGACCAGTACTTGGGTCTACTACTCGCTCGCCGTGGCTAATCTTGACGCCAAGCGCGCTCGCCGATGCCGGCTTCGCTTGGCCTTTCACGGGCTGGCTCTTCACCGGAGGGCTCTTCACGACCTGCTTCTTGGCCGCTTTGCTTTTCACCGAAGAGCGCTTCACGGATTCATCCTCCACTGCCACCGCCAATTCCTTGGTGATTTTCTCCGGCAGCTTGTCGGTTCGCAGTCCATGGAACACCGAATGCCGTATCCGACCGTCCTGCGTCCACTCACCAAACGACACCTCCGCAACCAGCTTGGGGCTCACCCAATGCCCTTTGACGCTCGTCGGGAGCTGAAAAAAGGGCGGCTTTGATGTCTTCAATGCACTCAGCTTCGCATGTAGCTCGTTCAGCGTCTTGTGATCGAAGCCGGTGCCGACGTTGCCCGCATAAATCAAGCGGCCTTGCATGTCATGAACTCCCAACAGCAGCGAGCCTATTCCGGTGCGACTGCCCTTCGGGTCGGTGTAGCCACCAATGACGAACTCCTGCCGTTGCGTGCATTTCAGCTTGATCCATGTCGGTGACCTCGCCGACACGTACGGAGAATCTGCTCGTTTTCCTATGACGCCCTCGAGTCGCAGCTGACATGCGGCCTGCAACAGCGAAGCGGGATCGGCTTCGAAGTCTTCGCTGAACTTCAGGTAAGGCGATGTGTTGCCCGCCATCAGATGCCGTAGCAAATTGCGGCGCTCGCGGAGCGGCACCTGACGCAGGTCGTGACCTGCGTAGTAGGGCAGATCGAACACCAGATAATGAATGTCCCCGGTGGTCGACGTATCGAAAGCGTTTTGCAACGCCTGAAAATCGGTGCGGCCCTGACCTTGCTCGGCCTCGACCACGATCTCGCCATCAATCCATCCGTCCGGCAGTTTCAGCGAGGCCACGGCTTGCGCGAGATGCTTGAGCTTCGATGTCCAGTCATGACCGCGTCGCGTGAATAGCCTGACGTCGTCACCGTCGACACGAGCCAGCACGCGATAGCCGTCGAACTTGATCTCATAGATCCAATCGCCCTGGCTCGGAGCAGCATTAGTCAGCGTCGCCAGTTGCGGCGCAAGAGCGAGTGGCAGCTTGGCCGGTCGTGCGCCGGTTGGCAGCACGGCCGCCGCAACACCACGCTCTTTTGCTTTTGGATTCGGGTCGGCGTTTCTCTTCACCGGCTTTGCGGCAGGGCGCGCGCCGTTGGTGGCATTCACGCTATCGGGCAGTGCTTCGGTGATGTCGTATTCGGCTGCGGGTCTTGCGGTTTCGTCGCGCTCCTTGATCAGTAGCCACGGCTCCTGACGCTCATTGCCGCGACCGCGCATCCGGACCAAGGTCCAGCGTCCATGCAGCTTTTCGCCCTGCAGCTCGAACTTCAGTTTGCCTTGCCGATAACCTTCGCGTGGATCGCCGTCGGGTAACCACGTGCCTCGATCCCACACGATGACGGTGCCCGCCCCATACTGACCCGGCGGAATGACACCCTCAAACGTTGCGTACGCCAACGGATGATCTTCGACGTGCACCGCCATTCGCTTGTCGGCCGGGTCGAGGCTCGGACCTTTCGGCACCGCCCAACTTTTGAGCGTTCCGTCCAGCTCCAGGCGGAAGTCGTAGTGCAACCGCCGCGCGGCATGCTTTTGAATCACGAAGCTCAGCGATTTGCCGGAGGCGTCAACCGTGCCCTTCGGCTCATTCGTGATCGCGAAGTTTCGCTTCGTCCAGTATTTCTGAAGGGTATCCGTCATCGACTGCGTTAAACGCAAGACACGTGCCTAGAAATCGCCGCGCAAATCAGTAAACTTCGCGCTCGCACGGTGGCATCAATATCTGCGTGCAAGGTAAGGAGACGTGGCCGAGAGGTCGAAGGCACTCCCCTGCTAAGGGAGCATGCGCGCAAAAACGTGCATCGACGGTTCGAATCCGTCCGTCTCCGCCAATTTAGCGCCTCAGCGGCCGAGCAGCTGCAGTGTTGCCAGCAGCGACTCGTTCGACACCCTTACAAAACCGTGAAAAGGCCGGTCGAGCTCGAGAATCAGGAAGATCGCCATGGCAAAGGCAAGCGCACCTCCAAACGCAGACGCTGAGACGGTCCCGTTCACTGGCGCGAAGATCGCCCATGAGAGGTAAAGCGTCGCGAGCCAGATCATTAGCACAATCAAGAACAACAGCGGAATAGAGCCATCGCTGCGTTCCGCCAACAACACTCGCGAGCGTTCGAGATCCGTTGTTAGACCCAGAGCGCGCGTCTGCGCCCAGCGCTGTGAATCGTTCGCAGGCGACATCGCAAGGATCAGGCTTTGCAGTTTCGTTATGTGCGGCAGCGGCGGGCCGGAAGTGACTTGCGTACCCGACGGTGGCTCCGTGCTGACTTCGGCCGCAGCGATCCCGGTCAGCTCGCGCAGCGCATCACGCGCGGGTTTTGACTCGAGTCCGTAGTGCGCCAGCGCACGATCGATCATCAAAACTCCCGCCGCGACCTCCGCTACTGCCAACCGATCCGCGTCGTACGAGGTCTTCGCGCTGCTGATCATCAGGCTCAGCACCAAAGCTGAAAGCGTGCCAACGACACTGACCGCCAAGATCACCGCGTCGCGCGTCGACGACGTCAAATGTTCTTGGGGCAAACGCGCCCGCATCACACGTCCAAGAAACCAACCGCTCATCTGCGCGCCGAACACGATAAGCGCAAACGTCCAGGCTGCGAGTGCATTCATTGCTGCGGCTACGCGACAACCTGCTCCAGCCCAAACGCCTTATGCAGTGCGCGGACAGCGAGCTCCATATATTTGTCTTCGACGACCACCGAAATCTTGATCTCGCTGGTCGAAATCATCTGCATGTTGATGCCCTCTTCGGCCAGTGTACGAAACATCAAACTTGCGATGCCGACGTGCGACCGCATCCCAATCCCGACGATCGATACCTTGGCGATCTTCGGATCGCCGACGATTTGCTTGGCGCCGATGTGATCCTTGACCTGGGTCTCGAGCACCTTGATCGCCTTTTCGTATTCATTGCGATGTACGGTGAAAGAAAAATCGGTCGTGCCGTCAACGCTGATGTTCTGCACGATCATGTCGACGTCGACGTTCGCGTCCGCGATGGGCCCGAGGATCTGATACGCGATGCCGGGGCGGTCGGGCACGCGCGTCAACGTGATCTTCGCTTCGTCGCGCGCGAAGGCGACGCCTGAGATAACGGCTTTTTCCATTTCGATGTTTTCCTCAAACGTAATCAGCGTGCCGGACGCGGCTTCTTCTTCAAGCGGCATATCCGAAGCGGTCAGGCTCGACAGCACGCGCAGCGGCACTTTGTACTTGCCGGCAAATTCCACTGACCTCAGTTGCAGCACCTTGGAGCCGAGACTTGCCATCTCCAGCATTTCCTCGAACGTGATGCGAGTCATGCGACGCGCTTCGGGAACGATGCGCGGGTCGGTCGTGTAGACCCCGTCGACGTCGGTGTAGATCAGACACTCATCGGCTTTTAGTGCAGCCGCGAGCGCGACGGCGGAGGTGTCTGTTCCGCCGCGCCCAAGCGTAGTGATGTTGCCGCGTTCGTCGATCCCCTGAAATCCGGCGACGACGACGATCGTTCCGCTATCGAGATCCTCGCGAATCTTTGTCTCGTCGATATTCAGGATGCGGGCCTTGTTAAATGCGCTATCGGTGAGTACGTGCACTTGCGCACCGGTATAGCTTTTCGCCTTCAGCCCACGGTCGAGCAATGCCATTGCAAGCAGACCGACGGTGACCTGCTCCCCGGTCGAAGCGACCACATCGAGCTCGCGCGCATCCGGGTTCTGCTGCACCTTCTTCGCCAGATTGATCAGACGGTCGGTCTCTCCGCTCATCGCCGACACGACGACAACAAGACGATGACCGGCGCGGTGCCACTTTTCAAGGCGATTCGCCACATTGCCGATCCGCTCGACCGAGCCGACCGACGTGCCGCCGTACTTGTGAACGATGAGCGCCATGCTGATTGTTGTTATTTCGGTCGAGGCCGTTGCGGCGCGCGATTATAGGAGGCGCCACTCAAATGCGATCCGCACCGCCTAAGGATTGCCCTCGAGCAGCGAAGCGTCGGGGTCCCACTCGATCGCGATGCGCTCGCCGTCACGGTCGGTGAAGCGGACGTCAGCACCGAGTCCGGCAACGAAGATCAGCTCGCCGCCGCGCCATAGCAAAGGCAGTCTGCCCCGCTCGAACTCAGCAATCCCCGCGTCCTGGAACAAACGCTTTAATGTTTTGGATGGACGCGCCGGGTGCGGCTTGAAGCGCTCACCGCCTCCGCGCGGCCGCACTTCGAGCGGCTCGGCGCGCAACCATTCGGGATCAAAACCTTCACCGTTCACCGTGCTAAACCTCAGTACACCACCCCAGCTGGGCAACGAGACTTCGTCTTCGGCTCTCCAATTGAAAGCGTGCGCATCCCGGTTGACATCATCGGCTTGCTTCAGCAGCAACAATCCTCGATAGCGTCGGACTTCGTGGCTTCCCAGTCGTACCAGCAGCTTTGCATCGCTGCGCGCATTGCGTGCCTGAGCGAGCACTTCGAGCAAGCGCGCGCGGCTTGGAGCCTGCAGGCCCTGCGCCGACAACCACGCACGCAGCACGCCGGTCTGCCTCGCACCGGGCAACGCACTCAGCCGATCCAGCCGCAGCATCCCCTCCGGGGCATCCTCCGCGCACGCGGCGTAATCGTTCGCAGCTATCGAACGCATTGCCTCCGCCGCCTCGGCGATCAGGTCAATCGAGCGTGCTGCACTGGTGCGAAACCCCGGGCGCAGCGCATCGATGCGGGGGAGTACGTCATGTCGCAGAGCGTTGCGCAGTAACGCAACGTCGTCGTTGCTGTCATCGTCGACATAACTGAGCGCGCGCAGTTGGACATAGCGCTCGACGTCTGCGCGCGGAACCTCGACCAGCGGTCGTAGCAATTGCAGCTCGCGGCCAAAGGCCCGCACGGCCGGAAACGCGGCAAGCCCGTCGGGTCCCGCGCCCCGCATCCACTGCAATAGAAATGTTTCCACGCGATCGTCGCGGTGATGCGCCGTCATCACAATGCGCGAGCCGGCTTCGCGGGCTGCGTCGGCAAGCGCGGCGTACCGCACTTCGCGCGCTGCCGCCTCAATCCCACGACCGCGCCTCTTGACCTGGACGCGACGCGCGATCAGCGCAACGCCCATTCGTGCGCACTCGGCTTCGCAGTGCGCGAGCCATGCGTCGGCATTACGGCTCAGGCCATGATGAACGTGAATGGCAACGACTCGTCGTATGCCGGTGCCGCGGGTCGACGCCAGGCGCGCGAGCAAATCAAGCAGTGCCATCGAGTCGCGGCCGCCGCTCAACCCAAGGGCGACGGTTACGCTTGCGGCTCGAGCAGGTGTCTGCGATTGCCGTTTGAGCGGTTCGGCCGATGTCGCAAACGTGTCGTGATCCTGCGAAGCCGCATGCGTCACTGCGACGCGCACGAGGTCGAGCAATTCCTGCTCGAGCGGATCAGTTTTCTTCGACCGTGCTCTTGAACTTGCCATATGCCAACAGCCGCGCGTGGCGTGCCGCCAGCAGGTCCTTGGTTTTCATTCCCTGAAACTGTCGCAAGCTGTCTGCCAGTGCGCGCTTCAGCATCACTGACATCTGCTTTGGATCGCGGTGCGCTCCGCCAAGCGGCTCGGCAATGATCTTGTCTATTACGCCAAGCGCTTTCAATCGATGCGCGGTCAAACCCAGCGCCTCCGCAGCGTCGGGCGCTTTGTCCGCGCTCTTCCACAGAATCGACGCGCACCCTTCGGGAGAGATCACCGAGTAGGTCGCGTACTGCAGCATCAACACCGTATCACCGACGGCAATCGCCAATGCGCCGCCAGATCCGCCCTCGCCGATGATCGTTGTGATGATCGGAACCCTGAGCTGCGACATTTCGTACAGGTTGTGCCCAATCGCCTCGGACTGGCCGCGCTCCTCGGCGTCGATGCCGGGATACGCGCCGGGCGTGTCTACGAAAGTGAACAGCGGCAGGCCGAATTTCTCGGCAAGCTTCATCAGACGCAGTGCCTTCCGATAACCTTCAGGCTTGCTCATGCCAAAGTTGCGCAGCGCACGCTCCTTGGTGTCTCGGCCCTTCTGGTGGCCGAGCAGCATCACCGCTTGACCGTTGAAGCGTGCCATGCCGCCGACGATCGACAGGTCGTCGGAGAACGATCGATCGCCATGCAACTCGTGAAAGTCCGTGAAAATGTCGTTGACGTAATCGAGCGTGTACGGCCGTTGCGGGTGCCGCGCGAGCTGCGAAACTTGCCACGGCGAAAGCTTCGCGTATATCTCCTTCAGCAGGCCGTCGCTCTTTTGCTGTAGCCGCTCAATCTCTTCGGAGATGTCTACGGCGGAGTCGTCCTGAACGAACCGCAGCTCGTCGATTTTCGCCTCGAGCTCGGAGATTGGCTGCTCGAAATCCAGAAACGTGGTCTTTGCCATGAGTTCTTGTTAGTAAGTGACTGGAATCGGATCAAGACTACGCCATAGATACCACGTCGCAACGCTGCGCCACGGCGCCCACGCCTCGGCGAGCTGTGCAACTCTCTGACGCCCTTCACGGCCCACCACTGGCTCGCCGTCAAGATAATTGACACTGACCGCTTTCAGCAAGCCCAAATCGTCCAGTGGCAGCACATTCGGACGCAGCAGGTTAAAGATAAGGAACATCTCGGCCGTCCAGCGACCGATGCCGCGAATGTCGACCAGCTCGGCGATGATTTCCTCGTCGCCTTGCTCGCCAAAGCGCGATGGGTCCACGCGGCCGCTGACGAAGTGGGCAGCGAGGTCACGAATGTACTCAACCTTGCGGTCGGACAGTCCGCAACGGCGCAGTGTCGTCGCACGACGCCGGAGGATCGCTTTCGGAGAAGTTTCACCGCACGCCGCACAGAATCGGCGCCAGACTGCATCGGCCGCCTTGGTTGAAATCTGCTGACCGACGATCGCACGCGCGAGCGTAACGAATGCGTCGCCGCGCGACTGCAGCTTGACACGAGGGTGCGCGGCCATGATGACCGCCATCCTTGGATCCTTTGCCGCCAGCGCGCGCTTTGCTCGGGGCCAGTACGTAGGTGATACGCCCGCGATCCTGGCCGCAGAGGAGCAGATGCGGGCGCCGCTGCGCGCGTCCTTACCGGCGACGCCACGTCGTTCCGCCGGGCCCATCTTCGAGCACGATTCCCTTATCGAGCAAAACCTTGCGAACGCGGTCGGCTTCGTCGAAGTTGCGTTCCTTCTTTGCGGTCGCCCGCACTGAGATCAGCAGCTCGATGCCGGCAACGTCGTCATCTGAACCGCGCAAAAACTGCTCAGGATCCTGCTGCAGCAGTCCCAGCGTTGCGCCAAGTGCGCGCAGCTGGCCCGCCAGGCGCGCTGATTTGCTTCGATTGACTTCGCCTGCAAGATCGAACAGCGCAGCGAACGCAACCGGCGTGTTGAAGTCGTCGTTCATCGCGTCGTGAAAGCGGCGTGCATGCGGCTCGTCCCAGTCGAGCGGAAGCTCGTCGGCCGCGGCGTCGCGCAACGCCGTGTACAGGCGGCTCAATGCGGTGCGCGCTTCGACGATCAGGCCTTCGGTAAAGGCAATCTGGCTGCGGTAGTGCGGACGCAGCAGGAAAAAGCGCAACACTTCGGCGTCGTACTTCTTCAACGCGTCCCGAATCGTCATCATGTTGCCCAGCGACTTCGACATCTTTTCGTCGCCAACGCGCAACGCGCCGCAATGCATCCACACATTGGCGAGCGGTACTCCGTGCGCGCCTTCGCTCTGCGCGATTTCATTTTCGTGGTGCGGAAAGATCAGATCAGGTCCGCCGCCGTGAATGTCGAATGTCTTACCCAGCGTTTCGCACGCCATGGCCGAGCATTCGATATGCCATCCCGGTCTTCCGGCACCCCACGGCGACGGCCACGATGGCTCAGCGGGCTTGGCTCGCTTCCACAGCACGAAGTCGAGCGGGTCACGCTTGCTGCGCTCGATCGCGACGCGCTCTCCGGCACGTAAGTCGTCGAGCGATTTACCCGAAAGCTTTCCGTAGCCCGGAAACTTGCGCACCGCAAAGTTCACATCGCCGCCCTCGTGCGCCATCGTCTGCTTGATACGCCAGCTCCTTCTCCTGCAGCAGCTCAATCAGCCTCAGCATTTGCGGCACGTACTCGGTCGCCCGTGGCTCCGTCATCGGGCATCGCCAATCCCAGCGCTGCAAAATCCTCGTTCATGTAGCGGATAAATCGCTCGGTCAATTCGCCCACGGTTTCGCCGTTTTCGGCTGCGCGCCTGATGATCTTGTCCTCGACGTCGGTGATGTTGCGAACGTAAGTGACATCCAGTCCAATAACGCGCATCCAGCGTTGCGCCATGTCCATCGCCATGAAAAGGCGTGCATGCCCCAGGTGGCAGTAGTCGTATACGGTCATCCCACACACGTACAGGCCGACGCGGCCTGGCACGATCGGCTGCAACGGTTGTTTGCTTCGTGAAAGCGTGTTGTAGATCTCTAAAGGCACATGTTGCTCCGACCGCGCTCAATTGGCGGCTGTAGAATCGCGCGCAGTGTAACGAGCACGCGTGCTTTCGAGCATCGCTTGCCGCCCGCTTCCCATGTCAAAGAGCGTTTCGCAAGTTTTAATTTTGGCTGTCGCCATCGGTTTCGGCTGCGGGGCACAAGCGCAACCGTTGCCACCGCCGACGGTGGGCGACATTGCGGTCGATCGCAACTGATGTCTCGCCTCTTGAAGAGGTCAAGAAGCTGATCGCCGCCGGCCGCAGCAAGCAGGCGCTGGCTTTCGCCGACGAGCAGCTCGTCAAGAACCCGCGCAATGCGCAGATGCGCTTCGTCCGTGGCGTCATTTTGTCGGACATGAACGATAACGACGCTGCACGCGCCGCGTTTCAGCAGCTCACTGAGGACTTTCCGGAGCTTCCGGAACCCTACAACAACCTGGCCGTGCTGTATGCAGCGGCCGGCGAGCTCGATAAAGCGCGCGCGGCGCTGGAACTCGCGCTGCTTGCGCGGCCGGATTACGCGACTGCGCATGAAAACATGGGCGATGTCTATTTGCAGATGGCGGCCGACGCGTATCAGCGCGCATCCACGCTGCAGCCGAATAACCGCGCCGTTTCGAACAAGCTTGCGCTTACGCGCGAGATGGTTACCAAAGCGCGTACGACGCGCTGAACATTGAATGAGGATGCAATGAAGTTTGCAAAGTTATTGGCGGCCACTTGCGCCGTCGTGGCATTTTCCGTGGCGGCACAGACACCTGCACCGCGCGTGGCGTTCGAAACCAGCGAAGGAAAGATCGTCATCGAGCTCGCGCCACAAGCCGCGCCTAAGACGGTCGACAACTTTCTGACGTACGTGAAGAGCGGTCATTACGACGGCACGGTGTTTCATCGAGTCATTCCCGGCTTCATGATTCAGGGCGGCGGGTTCACGGCCGACATGAAGGAAAAACCGACGCGCGGCACTATCCCTCTCGAGAGCCGCAATGGCTTGAAGAACGAGCGTGGCGCACTCGCGATGGCACGGCGTGGCGACCCGGACTCGGCGAGTGCGCAGTTTTTCATCAACGTGGTCGACAATGCGCGGCTCGACTATCCGAATCCTGATGGCAATGGGTACGCGGTGTTCGGCAAGGTCGTCGAAGGGATGGACGTCGTCGACAAGATCAGGGCCGCGCCGACAGACAACCGCGGCCCGCACCAGAACGTGCCGGTGACGCCGATCACCATCAAGACCGCCCGCATCGTCAAGTAACGCATCAGCTTGCTAGGGAGTTTCAATGGTTCGCCTGTACACCAATTACGGCCCGATAACGATCGAGCTCGACCATGAGCGTGCGCCAAAGACGGCAGCCAACTTCGAGAACTACGTGCGCAATGGGTTCTACGACGGCACGCTGTTTCACCGCGTGATCAACGGCTTCATGATCCAGGGCGGCGGCTTCGAGCCCGGCATGCGCCAGAAAACTCCGGAAGATCCGATCGAGAACGAAGCGCGCAACGGCCTGCGTAATTCGAAGTACACCGTTGCAATGGCACGCACCGGCGATCCGCACTCGGCGTCGTCGCAGTTCTTCATCAACGTTGCCGACAATGAGTTCCTCAACCACACATCACCTTCGCCGCAGGGCTGGGGCTACTGCGTATTCGGCAAGGTCATCGAGGGAACAGACACGGTCGACAAGATCAAGGTGCTGCGCACGGGCCGGCATGGCTCGCATCAGGACGTGCCAGAAGTTAACGTGCTGGTCGAGCGCGCCGAGTTAATTTGAACCTTATCGATCCACCGCCAGCGCTGGCGGTCACCGAGTCGATCGAGCCACTGGTCGACCCGGTCTTTATTTCGGACCTGCATCTTGCGCTTGAGCGGCCTGCAACGCTGCAGCGGTTCTTCCGTTTCATGCAGGCCGACGCGCCGCGTCATCTCGAACTCGTTATCTTGGGTGACCTGTTCGAATTCTGGATCGGCGACGATGCGGCACCCGCGGCCAAGCCAGTGATCGACGCACTGGCGGCCGCTGCAAAAGCCAAGCAGCGTGTGTTTCTGATGCATGGAAATCGCGATCCGCTGATCGGTCACGACTTTGCACGGGCAGCCGGTGCAACGCTGCTCGCCGATCCGATCATTGCCGACGTCGCGGGCACGCGGACGCTGCTGTCGCACGGTGACGCCTGGTGCACGCGCGACGTCGGCTATCAGCAGTTTCGTGCGATGGCAAGAAACCGGACTCGCAGCGCGGCTTCCTCGTCAAATCGGTCGATGAGCGCATCGCGATGGCGAAGGGTGCGCGCATGCTCAGCGACACCGCGAAATCGAACAAGGCCATGGACATCATGGACGTGACGCCCGAGGCGGTCGTCGCCGCGCTGAACAGCGCAGGCGTCCGCCGCATCATTCACGGACACACTCATCGTCCGGCGGCGCACGTGATCGATCTGGATCGCTTCGCAGCGGAGCGCTGGGTGCTGCCTGATTGGGATCTTGATGATGCAGAGCCGCGCGGTGGCTATCTCGACTTCGTCGATGGCAAGCCGCGGCTGGTGTTTTTCGACGACTGAACGCTACTCGTCGACCAGCCGGTTCAACTGCTCGGCATCGACCTTCGGACACCTCAAGCGATACCTCGTCGAGCGAAATTCCACTGCGCTCCAGCGCTGCGACCAGACGTTCGATCTCGCGTTGCTGAGCAGCCGCGTGATCGATCAGGCCGTGCAGCGCCTTGGTCAGCGGATCGTCACCTTCCTGCGTGATGCCGTACGCCGAGAAGCCCATTGCATTTGCGGCTTCTTCGCGTTGTGCTTCGCTTTCCTTGTGCAGGATGCGCGCCGGATTGCCGACCGCGGTCGCACCGGCGGGGACCTCCTTGACGACCACGGCGTTGGAGCCGATGCGTGCACGATCGCCGACCGTAAATCCGCCGAGCACCTTGGCACCCGCGCCGACAATCACGTTACGCCCGAGCGTCGGGTGCCGCTTCGCGCCCTTCATCGTCGACGTCCCACCAAGCGTGACACCCTGGTAGATCGTCGACCCATCACCGATGACAGCGGTTTCTCCGATCACGATCCCCATTCCATGATCGATGAACACGAAGCGTCCGATGTGCGCGCCGGGGTGAATCTCTATGCCGGTGAGAAAACGATTCAGATGCGAGATGAATCGACCGAGCCAATGCAGTCCGCTCTTCCACACCCGTGCGCCACGCGGTGCATCCACAGCGCGTGCACGCCCGGGTAGCACGTCAGCACCTCCCAGCGCGAACGCGCTGCCGGGTCTCGCTGCAGGATGCAATCGATGTCTTCGCGTAGCTGGGCAAACATCGAACGATTGTAGCTATCAGACTTTTTTCTTGCGTCCGGCGCGCTCGCTGCGCGATTCGATGATGGCGGCGCTGATGCCGCGCAGGACGTCGAGCTCGGTCTGTGTCGGGCGCGCGCGGTTGAAGAGCCGGCGCAAACGCGCCATCAGACGCTCGGCTCTTTCGGTCAAGGTAACCAATCGCGACCATCGCCTGCTCCAGGTGCGCATACAAACCCTCCAGCGCGACGACACTGGCCGGTGCCTCGCCGTCGGCAAAGCGCGTCTGCTCGGGTTGAATATCGGGGCCGCCCTTCAACGCAAGCTGGCATTCATACGCCGTCACCTGCACGGCCTGCGCCAGGTTGAGCGACGAAAACTCGCGCGCTCGCTGGAATTCCCCAGCAGAACTGGCAACGCTCGACGTCTTCATTGCGCAGCCCGTCGCGCTCGGTGCCGAACACAAACGCAATGTCGCCCTCCTCCCGATGCCGAGGGCCTGCGCCGTCTGTACAGCCGCATTTCGCACGTCGAGCATTGGCGGCCCGAACTGCCGGTCGTATCCAGTCATGGCATACGCCGTTGTGACACCAGCCAGTGCCTTTGCCAGCGTCGAGTGAGATTCACTACTCGTCAGCACATCATTGCCGCCGGTCGCAAGGGCGATGGCCTCCGGGTGCTCACGATAGTCGGGTAGCCGCGGATTCACGACGACGAGCCGACTAAAGCCCATCGTCTTTATCGCCCGTGCGGCCGCGCCGATATTGCCGGGGTGACTGGGCGCGACAAACAAAGCTAACGCGATAAAACCGTGGGCAACAGAGGTTGAA
>CAVQBE010000010.1:0-104221 GCA_963710675.1 uncultured beta proteobacterium
GGATTGCCGCCCGGATTCAGCGGCGTGAACCAATCATCGGTAAGAGGATCGCCCAGGTTGCTGAACAGGTTGAAATCGGGTCCGCCCTTTGCGACGAAGAAATTGATCCCTGGATCGCCTGCGCCCGGGGTGTATGTCCAAGTCCCTGTCGCGCCGCTGCCGGTAAAGTCGAAATCGAATTCGCTGCCGTCAATCGTCGGGAACAGCGCGGAATTGATCTCTGTTGAGAATGGTGCCGCTGGTCGCGTTGTAATCGAACTTGATAATGATCGGCGTTTCATCCGGATCGATATTCGCCGGAATCTTGCAGTTCGCGAAGCCTTGGCCGAACACGCCCGAGCAATCGTTGCCTTCGAACGTCTGGATAAAGTCAGCCGACGCGATTGACGAAAACGCGCTGAAGCCGACAACCGCTAGCGCTTTGGTGAATCCATTGATGCCCATCTTTACTCTCCTACTATTTGCCAATGCCTGACCTTGATAAAGCATGATCCATGCTAGCTAGCTAAGTAGCTGATTAAATGGACGTTTTAAATGTATAGCTACCTTGGATGTAAAGCACACCGACAGTGGAATCTGAGGGATGTCGACCTCCGCGGCTCGCACGTCTAAGCGGGCTTTGAGATTTGCCAAAATGGCGTCGAGGGATGTAGCGATTACACCGGGAAAGTCGCAGAGATTGGCTCCTCGACCAGGGCTCGAACCTGGGACCTGCGGATTAACAGTCCGTCGCTCTACCGACTGAGCTATCGAGGAAGAAGTGGGCGCGGATTATAGGCGACGCTTCGTCATTGCAGGACCGTGGTCATCGCTTTTGCCACGTAGTCAACGTTGCGGCTGTTGAGCGCAGCAACACAAATGCGCCCAGTGCTGACTGCGTAGATATGAAACTCCTCGCGCAGTCGATCGACCTGCTCGGCCGTCAGTCCGCTGTACGAAAACATTCCGTTTTGCCGCAGCACGAAAGAAAAATCACGACTGGCGCCATGCGCATGCAAGCGGTCCACCAAAGCTGAACGCATCTTGCGGATGCGCTCGCGCATCTCCGTAAGCTCTTCGAGCCACAACGCGCGCAATTCCGGGGTCGTCAGTACAGTCGTAACGACTGCGCCTCCATGCGTTGGTGGCGTCGAGTAGTTGGCGCGAATCACGCGCTTTAATTGGCTCAGCACCCGCGCAGACTCGTCCGGGCTTGAATCAATGATCGTTAGCGCGCCGACCCGCTCGCCGTAGAGCGAAAAGCTCTTTGAAAATGAACTCGCGATCAGTACCGGCATTCCTGATTGCGCAAACTGCCGCACGACAACGCCGTCCTCGTCGATGCCACGCGCAAATCCCTGATAAGCGATATCGAGAAACGGCAACAGATCGCGCTCGCGCAGGACTTCCAGCAGCTTCTGCCATTGCTCCGCCGACAAGTCTGCGCCGGTCGGATTGTGGCAACACGCGTGCAGCACGATGATCGTTCGCGGTGCGAGCGTTTTCAGGAATTCAACCATCGCGTCGAATCGCACGCTGCGCGTGGCGAGGTCATAGTACGGATACGTCACCACGGGAAAGCCAGCGCTTTCGAACACGGCGCGATGGTTCTCCCAAGTGGGATCACTAATCGCAACGCTGGCGTCAGGCACCACTTTCTTCAGCAGATCAGCGCCAATCTTGAGCGCACCTGTCCCGCCCAGCGACTGCGCGGTAATGGCACGGCCCTCTGCGATCAGCGGCGATGATTCGCCAAGAAGGAGCGCTTGCACCGCTGTGTCGTACGCAGCGATGCCATCGATGGGCAAATAGCCGCGAGGAGCGGCCGTGGCAGCGTGAAGTTGTTCGGCTTTAGCGACCGCGCGCAGCACCGGGATTCGGCCTTCATCAGTGAGGTAGATGCCGACGCCTAAGTTGACGCGATTAGGGTCGCGATCCCGATTGAACGCCTCGGTAGGCCCGAGCGTGGGATCGCGCGGCGCCATAGGAACGCCTGCAAACAGCGAAGTGGCCATCCAATCGTCGCTTCTTTTAATAAATCAAAACGTTAGCACGGCGTGCTCATCTGGTTGCGGATGCAGCATAGAGGCGCCTTGCGGAAAAAACTGGGTGAAGCCCTCGCAACGTACAGACTTGATAAGGTTTTAAGGAATTCCACATAACCCCTTGATTCGGATACAGCATTTAGTATTTCATTCTAGCCGAGGTATAGGCTTTTCACGCGTCAACTGTTAGGATGCGCGCCTGCTGTAAATCTATTGCAGTGCAAGATAATGGTCACGACGTATCCCAACTCTCCGTTCCAGTTGCATCAGCCGTTCGCACCTGCGGGCGATCAGCCGGAGGCCATTGCGCGTCTGAGCGAAGGGTTGGTGGACGGTCTCGCATTCCAAACTTTGCTGGGTGTCACGGGCTCGGGCAAGACCTACACGATGGCGCACGTCATCGCGCACGCGGGTTGCCCCACGTTGGTACTTGCACCGAACAAGACACTCGCTGCGCAGTTGTATTCGGAGATGCGCGAGTTTTTCCCAAACAACGCGATCGAGTATTTCGTTTCCTACTACGACTATTACCAGCCTGAGGCGTACGTTCCCTCGCGCGATCTGTATATCGAGAAGGACAGCAGCATCAACGAGCACATCGAGCAGATGCGCTTGTCGGCCACGAAGTCGCTGCTAGAACGGCGCGATGTGGTGATCGTTGCGACGGTGTCTGCGATCTACGGCATCGGCGATCCATCCGACTATCACTCGATGGTGTTGACGCTGCGCCATAACGACCGGCTGAGCCAGCGCGACATCATCGTGCGGCTGACGCAGATGCAATACAAGCGCAGCGACATGGACTTCACGCGCGGCACATTTCGCGTGCGCGGTGACACGATCGATATTTTTCCGGCGGAGCATGCCGAGCTGGCGGTTAGAGTTGATTTGTACGACGACGAGGTCGACTCGATTCAGTTGTTTGATCCGCTGACGGGGCGCGTGCGTCAGAAAATCCCGCGCTTTACGTTGTATCCATCGTCGCATTACGTGACCCCGCGCCAAAACGTATTGCGCGCGATCGAAACGATCAAGGAAGAGTTGAAAGAGCGCATCGCGACCTTCGTTGCGCAGGGAAAGCTCGTAGAGGCGCAGCGAATCGAGCAGCGCACGCGTTTCGACATCGAAATGCTGAATGAGCTCGGTTTCTGCCGCGGCATTGAGAACTACACGCGCCACATTTCGGGCTCGATGCCCGGCGAGCCGCCTGCGACTTTAGTCGACTATCTGCCGCCGGACGCGCTGATGTTCATCGACGAATCGCATGTGACGATTCCGCAACTTGGCGGCATGTATCGCGGCGATCGGGCGCGAAAGGAAACGCTGGTCGAGTTCGGGTTCCGTCTGCCGTCGGCACTCGACAATCGGCCGCTGCGATTCGACGAATTCGAACGCAAGATGCGGCGCTCCATCTTTGTTTCTGCGACTCCCTCGGCCTATGAACTGGAGCATTCGTCACAGGTGGTCGAGCAGTTGGTGCGGCCCACCGGACTGGTCGATCCGCAGATTCAGGTGCGACCAGCGCGAACTCAGGTCGACGATGTGCTCTCGGAGATAAAGGTTCGCACCGACCAGGGCGATCGGGTACTGATCACGACGCTGACCAAGCGCATGGCTGAGGACCTGACCGAGTTTCTGACCGAGCACGGCATCAAGGTGCGCTACCTGCACTCGGATATCGACACGGTGGAGCGCGTCGAAATCATTCGCGACCTGCGTGCTGGCGTTTTTGACGTGGTGGTTGGAATTAACCTACTGCGGGAAGGGCTGGATCTTCCCGAAGTCTCGCTGGTGGCAATCCTCGACGCCGACAAGGAGGGTTTCCTGCGCTCCGAGCGTTCGCTGATCCAGACGATCGGCCGCGCGGCTCGGCATCTGAACGGTATGGCGATCATGTACGCCGACAAGGTGACCGATTCAATGCAGCGCGCCATCGACGAAACCGATCGCCGGCGGGAGAAGCAGGCGCTGTTCAATGCAGCCAACGACATCACGCCGCGCAGTATCGTCAAAGACGTGCGCGAGATGATCGACGGCGTCTACGACGCAACCGCCTCGCGCCACGACCTGAAAGCGGCCTCGGCCGCCGCGGAGTACGAGGTCATGTCGGAAAAACAGGTCTCCAGGGAGATCAAGCGACTGGAGAAGCAGATGTTCGAGCATGCCAAAAATCTGGAGTTTGAAAAGGCCGCTCGCGTTCGGGATCAGCTGGCGCTGCTGAAGGAGCAGGTTTTCGGCTCGGGCGGGTCGAGCAACGTGGTGGCGCTGGTACCGGGAGAAAAGGCGGCATAGACGGCGGCGTCTTGTGCAGGGCGGGATGGCCCCGATCTTGTAACTGTGAGCGGCTGGCGCGAACTTTGCCACTGCCCGTAGGTCTTCAGAAGCGATGGGGTAGGAGCTGGCTCAGATTAGGGTTTATCAGGGCCATTAGGAGCCCGGGGCGGTTGGACCGCCACTTGAAAAGGCGAATGGGTATGACAAAAGTTCTCTTTGTTTGCATGGGCAACGTCTGCCGGTCACCGATTGCGGAGGGGGTTTTTCGCAAGATGGTGCGTGATGCCGGTATCGAGGACATCGTCCAGATCGGCTCGGCAGGGACGCATGCGTATCACGTCGGCGAACCGCCCGATGTTCGTGGCCAGCAAGCGGCCCGCAAGCGCGGCTACGAGCTGACAGACCTGCGGGCGCGCCAGATCACGCAGTCGGACTTCCATGAATACGACCTGATCCTTGCGATGGACTGGGAGAACTTGTCGCTTCTGCAGCAGCAGTGCCCGCGGCAGCAGAAGCACAAGCTGCACTTGTTGATGCGGTATGCGGGCGAGTTCGACGCCGCCACGGTGCCTGATCCCTACTACGGCGGACCCGAAGGCTTCGGCACCGTTCTCGATTACGTCGAAGATGCCTGTCAGGGATTGCTTGAAGTTGTCCGCAAGCGGGCAACGATGTACGCCGCCGCCTAAGTCTCACGCGATCAGCAAAAGGCGCCGCCAACGCGGCGCCTTTTTATTTGATGAATCCACAGCACGTTCTCGAATTCTGGTTTGGAGCGCCGGGCAATCCGGAATACGGGAAGCCGCGGCCTTTATGGTTCACCAAATCAGAGGCGACCGATCAGCTGGTGCGACAGCGCTTCGCTGACACGGTGGAGGCGGCGCTGAATGGCAAGATTGACGACTGGGCCGCTACGCCACGCGGCGCTTTGGCCTCGATCCTTGTGCTGGATCAGTTCACTCGCAACATCTTCCGCGACTCACCGCGCGCGTTTGCCGGGGATCCCCAGGCGCTACGACTGGCATCAAACCTGGTGGATCGGAACGACGACCGTTTGTTTTCTCCGATTGAGCGCTGGTTTGCTTACTTGCCTTTTGAGCACTCGGAATTTTTAAACGACCAAATCGAATCGGTCCGGCTCTACTCGCAGCTCGCGAAAGACGGGTTGGACGAGCCTCTGGCGTGGGCGGTCAAGCACTACGACGTTATCAAGCGTTTCGGGCGCTTTCCTCACCGTAACTCCATTCTCGGCCGCGAATCGACGCCCGATGAGATCGAGTTCCTGAATGAGCCGGGATCGCGCTTCTAGGCATCATTCTTCGATCTCGGCCTTCGCCTGTTCAACATCGAGTTTTTCCATCGCGTCCATCGCGTCCATCGCGGCCGCCTCGGAATAAAGCTGCTCTGCTTGTTTGAGCCCCTTTTGACCCTCGAGCATCGCCAGCCCGTTTGCATATTCGATGCGTGCGATCGCCGAGTCGGGATTCAGCCTTAACGCTGTCTGGTAGTTCTTCAGCGCGGCGTCTTTCTTGGCACCGTACGTTAATCCGCCGATCATCGCGCCGACCTTGTCGATCACCTCGGCGTGATAGGCGCCCAACGCGATATGAGCGTCGGCATGCTTCGGCGCGAGCTTGATGGTTGTTTCGAGTGCAGTCTTGACTTTGCCGCCGATGCCCTGCGCCAATGCCTTGGCGATTGAGATGCCCTGCGCGTACCGCCCCAGCGCATAGGCCTGCCAGTAATACGCGTTCGCGTTCTTTGGCTGGTCGCGCTGTAACTTTTCGGCCCGCTTCGCGACTTCGTCGAACAGGTCAAGCTTCTTCTTGTCGTTCGCTTCCAGGTAAGTCGCATAAATTGCCTGCGACTTGTTGGCGACATTCGCGCCGTCAGCACCGGCCTTCATTCCCAATTCGGTCGCGGCCTGAAAGTCGCCTGCGTGAAAAGCAATCCAAGCATCGACGACGGCATCATCCTTAGGGAACGGCTCGGCGTCTCCCCTGTGCAGCCGGTCCCAGGATTTCTTCAACGACGTCCGCGTGTAATTGAATTTCTTTTCCGCGTGCGGAAACTTCGTCCATCCCTTCGCCATCCTCGTCTCCCGTTCCTTAGTGTCTTGTTTTTACCGCCTAGCCGCCTAGATACTCGACGGCAAGTCTCTCGAACAGTGCGCGTGCATCGCCACGCAGATACGGCGCGGCCAATGCCAGTGTCTGGTAACAGCCGCGCTGCAGGGCGGCGCTGACAACCGCAGGCTCGTTAGAGCGACGGGGATCGAGCACGTACGAATAGGACAACCAGTAGGTCGCCACGACGACCATATTGATTGCCAGTGCCTCGAGTTCCCGCGGATTCGCACTGAGTTCTCCCGCGCTCTGCAGGCCTTCGCAAAGCTGGCGAGCGACCTCCACCTTTTCGTTCAACAACTCTTTGAACTTGATTTCAAGCGTTCGGTTATTCGCCAGAAGGTTATTCAGATCGCGATAAAGGAAGCGGTATTTCCAGATCTGCTCGAACAGCAGGTGCAGAAACAACCATGCGTCCTCCACATTGGCCGCTCGCCCGCTTGGTACGGCCAGCAATTGATCCATCTCCCGCTCAAAGTCCTGGAAGATGCAATTGATGATGTCGTCTTTGTTCTTGAAGTGGTAGTACAGATTGCCCGGCGAGATCTTCATCTCATCCGAGATCAGTGTCGTGTTGACGTTAGGCTCACCGAAGTCGTTGAAGAGCCGCAGTGCGACGTCAAGGATGCGTTCGCGTGTACGGCGCGGCTTCCGTTCCATCTTTGAAGAATAGCGCGGCACCAACGCTGTCGTGCGGCAGCGGCTGCCGCAGCCGCGCCGCGATCAAGAAGGCGGTTAGGCCGCCGCCTTCTTTACAGCCTTCTTCGCGGTCGTCGCACGCTTCGCCGGAGCTTTGCGCGCGGGCTTCGCGCGCGTGGCGGACGCCACGCTTCTGCTCAGCTCTTCGACGCGTTTTGCGAGCGCGTTGATCTCGCGATTGGTCGGAACGCTTAGCCGATTCAGTGCACGCTCGACCCGCGCTTCGAACACACCCTCGAGCTTGTCCCACGTCCCGGTTGCCTGTTTTTGCAGCCCGGCGGCGACCTGTGTGACCTTGTTCGTCATGTCGTTCACTCGGCCGGTGACGTCACTCACCGTTTCCTCGGTGGATTTCATTGTTCGCTGCTGCATCGAGCTGCCTTCGCGTACGAGCGCCTTGAAGACTTTTTGGCCTTCCTCCTGGGCCTTGGCAAACGCGCCAAGGCCTGCCAGCCAGATCTCGTGCGCTGATTCCTTGATTGCGCCCGCCAGTTGACTGTCGCCACGTGACTTGTTTGCCATTGCTTTTAGTTTCTTGACCATTCGCCGCTCCGTGATTTGAGAACTAGTGCGCGAGTGTAGGAGCGTGCCGCAGTTCAGAACAACCATCGATATAGAACTACGACTCTAGTGCGGCGCTAAACTGCCTCGCGTTAAAAAGAGAACAAGGTTTGGGGGAGACACCGATGACTTACTTTGTCACTGGCGCCACCGGCTTTATCGGCAAGCGTCTGGTCAAGAAGCTGCTCGCACGTCGGGCGGGCGCTGTCTATTTCCTGATCCGCAAGGAAAGTCGCGACAAGGTGCCGGAGTTGCTCGATTACTGGAACACCGATGAGACGCACGCAGTGCCGATCGTTGGTGATCTCGAGCAACCACTGCTGGGAATATCGAAGGCTGACCTAAAGAAGGTTGCCGGAAAGATCAAACATTTTTTCCATCTTGCCGCCGTGTACGACCTGAAGGCCGGCACCGAGTCGCAGGTTGCGATCAACATCGACGGCACCAGGAACGCGGTTGCTCTGGCAAATGAAATCGATGGCGGCATTTTTCAGCACGTGTCGTCGATTGCTGCAGCTGGCATGTATGAAGGCGTGTTCCGCGAGGACATGTTTGACGAGGCCGAAGGGCTCGATCATCCGTACTTCGCAACAAAGCACGAGTCAGAGAAGATCGCTCGCACGGAAGCGCGCATGCCGTGGCGCGTGTATCGCCCCGGGTTGGTAGTCGGCGATAGCAAGACCGGCGAGATGGACAAGATCGACGGCCCGTATTACTTCTTCAAGCTGATTCAGAAGATACGCAGTTTGCTGCCGCCATGGATGCCGATGGTGGGGCTGGAAGGCGGCCGCATCAACATTGTGCCGGTCGACTTTGTGGTTGATGCGATCGACCACATTGCACACAAAAAAGGGCTCGACGGACAGGCGTTTCATCTGGTGGATCCCACGCCATATCGCGTCGGCGATGTGTTGAACATCATTGCTCGCGCCGCGCACGCACCGAAGTTTTCGCTGCGCGTGAATGCGGCTTTGCTGGGATTCGTGCCAAGCAGCGTCAAGAAAGGATTGCTTGCGCTCACGCCGGTCCGTCGAATCCGCAATGCAGTGATGAAGGATCTCGGCCTCCCTGACGACATCCTCACATTCGTCAATTACCCGACGCGGTTTGACGCACGCGGCGCGGTCGCGGCGCTGAAGGGAAGCGGAATCGAAGTTCCGCGGCTCGAAGACTATGCGTACCGGCTATGGGACTACTGGGAGCGTCATCTCGATCCAGACCTGTTCATCGACCGCACGCTGAAAGGCCAGGTCAGGGGCAGGGTGGTGCTGGTTACCGGCGGCTCGTCGGGTATCGGGCTTGCAGCGGCGCACAAGCTTGCTCGCGCGGGCGCATTGACGGTGATTGTCGGACGCGAGCAGGAGAAGCTGGACGCTGCGAAGCAGGAGATTGATGCCGCGTTGAAAGAAAAAAGCAGCGATGCCACCAAGGGTGGCAAGGTCGTCACCTACTCGGCCGATCTGGCAAGCCTGGAGAGTTGCGACACGATGGTTGGATGGCTGATCGAAAACTATGGCGGAGTTGATGTGCTGATCAACAACGCCGGCCGCTCGATCCGCCGCGGAATCGAATCAAGCAAGGAGCGCTTTCATGACTACGAGCGCACGATGCAATTGAATTATTTCGGGTGTCTGCGCACGACAATGGGTTTGCTTCCGGGGATGGCCGCGAAGCGCAAGGGCCATGTGGTCAATATCTCGTCGATCGGCGTACTGACAAACGCGCCACGTTTCTCAGCCTACGTTGCATCGAAGGCGGCGCTTGACGCATGGACGCGCTGCGCGGCGTCCGAGTACCTCGATGTCGGAGTCACTTTCACGACCATCAACATGCCGCTGGTGCGCACGCCGATGATCGCGCCGACGAAGATCTACCAGAACATTCCTACTTTATCGCCCGAAGAGGCCGCCGACATGATCGTCCAGGCGATCGTCTACAAGCCGGTGCGGATCGCCACCCGGCTCGGCGTTTTTGGTCAGGTGCTGCATGCGTTGGCGCCGAGGGTCGCGCAGATCGTGATGAACACCACATTCAGAATGTTTCCGGACTCGGATGCATCGAAGGGCGCCAAGGAGGGTGAGAAGACCAAAGCGACCGCCGATCAGATCGCTTACGCCAATCTGATGCGGGGCATTCACTTCTAGGCGCTGCTTTAACCAGGGGCCGATAGAGCCACGTCTGTTTCGGCGATTTTCGGCGGCCGGCTGACACTGCCGCGGCTATATCCAAGCGGACGCTTAACTACCTCGATCAGCTTGGCCAGTACTTCATCGCTTGCGCTCATCGCCAGGTGTCCGATTTTTTCGAACCACACCGCCTCGGCGCAGGCGAGCACCTGCGAGTCGCGCGGCACGATCAAATTGTCGTGCTGGCTAGCAAAGCAGATGAAGTCAACGGGTTCATCGATTTCCGCCAGACCGCGCAGATAGCCGGATGCACGCTGCATCTGACGTGAATTTTTTCCGTGCGCAAAGCGAGCGAAGACGGTGCCGTGATGCGGCGTGCAGATCGTGACGACACGCGCAACGGCGTCGTGCCCCTTGTCGCGCAAGAAAGCACGTGCGGCCAAACCGCCCATGCTGTGGCAGACCAGCGTGATTCGCTCGGCACCACTGTCCGCACGCAATTTTTCAACGGCTCTGTCTAATACGGCCGCGTATTGCTCAACGGGCACATAGGCAGGTTCAAGATTGATGGTCGCGACATTCCAGTCGCGTGGCAGTCCGTGAAGAACCCAGTGCCGCCACGACGCGCGATTGCACATGTAGCCATGAACAAGCAGCACCGCCGGTCGTGCAGCATCCTTGACGATGGGTCGCTCGGGAAAATTCGCGCGCCATGGTTGATCGATGTTGAACACGATGAAAGACCGCCATGACTCGACCAGCCACAGCCGCAGCGCATCGACGACATTGAGTCGCGCAACGCGCCGCCGATCGAGCAGCGCGCCGACGATGAACTCGATGCCAAGCGGAACAGCGTGAATCGTAAACGGCAGCAGCGATCCCAGCGTGATTGCAATCCATGGCGAAACGTCCGAGGCTGACGAGCCAGACCGACAGGACTGTGGCCAGCGTGAAGGACAGCAATGAAGAGATTCGAAGGATTCGACCGAGCATCGTCAAGCCTGCGGTCGCTCGTGCACGGCGTTATCGACATCGAGATACGCCCATGCGCGCGTCGTGAAGGGGTGCCGTCGATAGCCGAGCAGCCACGGTTGCGCGAGATCCTGCTGAATGCGATGCAGATGAAACTTGTACGGCATGTAGGCAACCAGCAGGCGGGTCGCCTCGTGCATTGCGGCGAGACGCTCCGGACCATCGGGCAAGACACGTTGACGTTCGTATAGCTCGTCATACGGCTTTTAACGAGAAGCGCGCATCGTTGGCCGACCCGTTGTTCGGTCCGTAAGCGAGACTGAAGAACAAGTCGCTGTCAGGCTCCTGCGCTTGCCACGCAAAGTTCCAGATCATCAGCGTGCCGGCCAGAGCAATTGCTTCACCAGCTCTGGCCACTGCGCGACATGAAATTCCATCTTCAAGCCTATCGCTGTCATATAACGTCGCCACTGCTCGTTTTGGCGGCGGTCAACCTCGGAAGGTGATGCGGCCTTCTCCAGGACGAGCGGCGAGCCATCGGGCTGCTCGCGCCAGCCGTCGCCGTTGCGATCGATGTAGCCGTAAGTGTCGAGCAGTGCTTTCGCTTGTGCCGGGTTGTATTCGGACATGCCGGTGCGCCAGCTTGGGTCATACCCGAAAGTGCCCGGCACGATCGGCGATTGCGCAGCGACCCCGTTGCCTTTGAAGACCTGCCTAATGAAGTCGTCGTTATCGAAACCCAGGCTGATTGCACGGCGCAAGGCAACGCGTTCTGGCGTATAGCCGCCGACCAGCGGATCTTCCATGTTGAAAGAGGTCATCGCGAGATCCGCCATCGGGGTCACGTCAAGCCGCACACCGCGCCGTGCGAGGTTCGGTGCAAGCTTGCGATTCGGCGCAACCAGCGCGCCGTACTCGACGGGCACCAGCAGATGGTCGAGTGCTCCCTGTTCGAACGACAGCAGACGCGGCTGTGCTTCCTGAATGATCGAAACCTCGACGCGGTTCACCAGCGGGATGTGTCGGCCGCGCAGCCGCTCGACATCCGTTGTGAGTCGAGGCGAAGTTTCCGGCGCAGTAAAGCCGTAGAGTTCTTCGCGGTAAGTTGGATTGCGTTCGAGCACGATGCGCGACGTGCGAGTCCATTGCGCAAGTCGGAAAGGGCCGGTGCCGACCGGATGCGCCATGATCTGATCGCCGTATGCTTCGACGACCTCGTGCGCAACGGCGCCCAGCGGATTCGCCAGTGCAAGCAAGTTGACGAATCGGGGATTGGGCCGCTCCAGGCGAACCTGGAACGTGTAGCGATCGAGCACCTGCAATCCCTCGACGTCGCGCCGATAGTCGAACGGCTGATTTTCCTTCAGTGCCCGTTGCCTGATTTGTTCGAGGCCGATGATCCGCGCCGGCTCCAGAATGAATAACACCTGGCTTTTCCAGCGCGGGTCGAACACACGCTTGATCGAGTAAACATAGTCGGCTGCAATCAGCTCGCGCCGCTGTCCCTTGAAGGCGGCATCGTCTTGAAAGAAGATGCCGGGTGAAAGTCGAACGATGAACGTACGGAAATCGTTCGAAACTTCCGGAAGCGCGGCAGCGGTGTTCGGCACCAGGCGAACCGGCCGCGCCAGAAAGTCGTACCGCAACGGCGCATCGAAGAGATGACTAATGATGGTGTTCGAGTAGTAATCCTGCGTCTGCGCCGGATCGAAGCCGGTCTCGGGGATTTGAAAACAGACACGAAGGGTCTTGAGCGTCGGCGACTGCGCCTTGGCTGATCGAATATTGATCGGCGAAACGGTGCCGGCCACACCAGCGGCAACGAAGTCTCTGCGCCGCACTTCAGACTCGTGACCGCTGCGTCATGTCTACGTCGACCCACTTGAATGCATCGCGTGCGAACGGGTGGCGGCGATATCCGATCACCCATGGATGCACAAAGGTGTTCAGGATGCGATGGCCCACCGGTGCCAGCGGCTGATACGCGATCAAGATCTTCTTCATTTCATTGATCACCGCCTGGCGCTCGGGGCCGTCCGGCATCGCCTTCTGCTGTTCGAACAGCGCGTTGTAGCGCGGGTGGTTGAAGCGCGACTGGTTGGCGCCCCCGGCGTTCGGCCCGTAGGCCAGGTCGAGGAAGTATTCGCCATCCGAGGTGGCCGCATTCCAACCTGCGCCCCACATCATCAGCTGGCCGGCGCGGGCATTCTTCAGGTTGTCCGGGAACGTGCGGACGTTGAACTGCATGCGTATGCCGAGGGCAGCCATCGATTTGCGCCAGATCTCATTCAGTGATCGTGAGAACTGATCGGACTGCGTTGCGTACTCGAGCACCAGCGGCTTGCCCTCAGGCGTCTCGCGCCAACCATCGCCGTCGGCGTCCAGGTAACTGTAAGCATCGAGTAGAGCGTTGGCGTGGACACCGTTGCCGCGTTGATCGGGTGTCACGAAGTTGGGATCGAAGCCATACACACCCGGGGGCACGATCGATTGCGCCGGCACCATTTGCCCGCGCCGCGTCTGGCGGATCTCCAGATCGGCCAGATAGCCCATTGCCACCGCCCGCCGCAATGCGACCTTGTGTGGCTCATAGCCACCTACCAGCGGGTCGTTCATGTTGAAGTAGCTATAGATGATGTCCGGGCTTATTGCCCGCTGTAGCGCGATGCCCTGCTTGGCCAGCGCGGGCGCCAGCTTGCCGCCCGGCGCGGCGGTGTTCAACAGCTCGCCGGGCGAGCCAATGTCGAGCTGGCCGTTGAGGAACGCCAGCCACTGCGGCTGAGTCTCGTTAATAATCGAAATCTCGACGCGATCTACAAGTGGTAATTTGCGGCCCTTCAATCGCTGCAACACCGCCTGGCCATCAGCGTCGTTTGGCGCCGGGCTGGCGTCGTACAGCTCCTCGCGGAAGTCGAGGTTTCGCTCGAGAACAATTAGCGACGCGCGGCGCCAGTGCGCGAGGCGGAACGGTCCCGTTCCCACCGGCCTGGCCATCAACTCCGCCTCAGGCAGGGCCTCGACCACTTCGCGAGCCACGGCGCCGAAATAATTGGCGAAGGCGAACGCAAGCAAGAAGCGCGGATTAGGTTCAGCCAACGTGATCTGGAAGGTGTAGCGGTCGAGCACGCGGGCGCCAGCCACAGGGGCGTCATAGTCAAAGCGGCGGCCGGGCGCGAGCGCGGCCTTGCGCAATGCTTCCATGCCCAGCGGCGTGCTCTTCGCCAGCGCCGGGTAATGCGGGCTCTTCCAACGCGGATCGAAGCAGCGCTTGAACTGGAAGATGCAGTCGGCCGCCACCATCTCTCGGCGCTGTCCGTTGAACAAAGCGTCGTCTTGGAAATAGATGCGTGGTTGCAGTTCGACGGTGAACACGCGGGCGTCAGCCGACACATGCGGCATCGACGCCGCCGTACGCGGCCGCAATTTCACCGGGTTAGCCAAGAAGTCGTACTGCAGTGGCGATTCGATGATGTGCGGGATTACGGTGTTCGAATACAGATCGCTGACCTGAGCTGGATCAAACCCGGTCTCGGCGGCGGGGAACGACCAGCGAATCACCTTCTGCGTATCGGGTTGCGCGTTCGTCAACTGAGGAAGCGCCGCCACCGCGCAGATGGAACCTGTCGTCCGAAGAAAACCACGCCGGCTCACTGGGTCCCCTTCGCCTGCGCTTCCGAATCGATATCGACGTACTGCCACCACTCGGTCCAGTATGGCGGCCGTCGGTAGCCATGCAACCATGCCTGCGCAATGTCTGTATGAATGCGGTGCACGCCCCACTTGTAAGGCGCATACGCGATCAGCAGTCGCTTCGCCTCGTCGAACAATTGCAGACGCTCCGGCCCGTCCGGCAGGCTGCGCATCTTCTTGTAGATTGCGTCGAACTCCGCGTTCTTGAAGCGCGCCAGGTTCTGTCCTCCGATATGGGCGCTGGAGCCGCGATCGAGAATGGGTTGTCCGTCAGGAGAGTCCGCTGTGAGACCGACGCGCCACACCATGTACTTACCAGCGCGCGAGTTCTTGAGATTCTCCGGCCACTTGGCAACACGAAAGTCTGTTCGCACGCCAAGCGAATCCATATCCTTGCGCACAAGCTCAGCAAGCTGGCGGTTGGCCTGGCTGGGTTCCGTCGACACTTCCAGGGTCAACAACTCACCATTCGGCTGCTCTCGCCAGCCGTCGCCGTCGCGATCGATGTAGCCGTACAGGTCGAGTAAAGCCTTGGCGCGCGGCAGATCGTAGTCGCCGTTTTCACTGCGAAAGTCTGCGTTGAAGCCGATGGTGTTAGGCATCGTCGGCGATTGCGCAGGAATCGCTTGGTTCTTGCGCGCAAGACGGATCTCCTGCGGCGTGTTGGTCGCGAGATTGATCGCACGGCGCAACGCCACCTTGTCAGGTGCGTAGCCGCCGATCACGGGGTGGTCCATGTTGTAGACCGACATCGTCAGATCCGACGCGAGCACTCGATACAGCTGCATGTTCTGCCGCTGCAGGTTCGGCGCCAGTTTGCCGTTGGGCGCAGCAAGGTTGATGAACTCGTTTGCGATTCGTTCCATCAAGTCCTGCTGCTTGTTCAGAAACGACAGCCACCGTGGCTGCTGCTCTTCGATGATCGAAATTTCAACCCGGTCGATCATCGGCAGGCGTCGGCCGCGAAAGCGCTGCAGCAACGCCTGGCCCTCTACGTCATCTGCATTGGGCTCGGCGTCGTAAAGCACTTCGCGATACCCAGGATTGCGCTCGAGCACGATCCGCGATGACCGCCGCCATTCAGCCAGACGAAAAGGACCGGTGCCCACGGGATGCGCAGGAATATCGTCGCCGTAGGCCTCGACTACCTCGCGCGCAACCGCGCCATACAAGTCGCCCAGCGCAATCACATGCAGAAAACGCGGGCGCGGTTCGTCCAACTTGAATTGCAACGTGTATCGGTCGAGCGCACGAATTCCGGCGACTTCGCGGTCATAGTCAAAAGGTTTCTTTGACTTGATTGCATCTTCGCGCAGCGCGGCCATGCCGGAAATACCTTCCTCCGACAACCGAGGGTAGTTCGGCGACTTCCAGCGCGGGTCGAAATAACGTTTGAACGAATAGACGTAATCGTTTGCGGTCAGCTCGCGCTTTTGTCCTTTGAATGCCGGGTCGTCCTGAAAGTAGATTCCCTGCCGCAGCTTGATAGTCCAAACCCGAAAGTCATCCGAGACCTCCGGCATTGCGGCCGCTGTATTGGGTTTGATCTTGAACGGCCGGGCCAGGTGGTCGTATCGGTACAGCGCATCAAAGATGTGAGGGGTGACGGTGCGCGAATACAGATCTGTGACTTGTGCCGGATCGAATCCAGTTTCAGCGATCGGAAACGCATAGCGCAGGACTTTGGCTTGTTGGGCGTGACCCGGCGCGCCCAACGTCGCGAGTGCCAGGCAGACGACAACAGCAGCGCTACTCGCCATCAGGCGATCGCCCTGGCTTGCGCTTCCGCATCGATATCAACGTAGACCCACCAGTCGCGCCAGAATGGCGGACGCCGGAATCCGATGACCCATGGCCATGCCAGGTCGGTGAGGATGCGGTGCACGTGGTACTTGTACGGGACGTAGGTGCTGATAATGCGTTTGGCTTCGAAGAACAGCCGCTCGCGCTCGGGGCTGTTTGGCATCGTGCGTATCAGGTTGTAAATGCGGTCGAACTCCTTGTTCTCAAAGCGCGCGAGGTTCTGCCCGCCCTTGTGCGTGGTCGCCATGATGTCGAGTGCCAGGCGGCCGTCAGGCGACGCGGCGCTATAGCCCAGGTTCCACGCCATCAACTTGCCGGCCCGCGCCGATTTCAGATTCTCTGGCCACTTGGCGGTGACGAAGTCAACGCGAATGCCGATGCTGTTCAGGTCCTTGCGCCGCAGTTCGTCGCGTTGCCGCGTTCGCTGATCGGGCGTTGTGGCCCACCGTAGCAGCAGCGGACTCCCATCGGGCTGCTCGCGCCAACCATCGCCGTCGCGGTCGACGTAGCCGTACGTGTCGAGCAGCGCGCGCGCCTGCGCGAGATCATGGCTCGGCACGACGTAGTCTTTGTCGTAGCCGACGATATTCGGCATCAGGCCCGAATGCGCCGGCACTGCCTGGCCGCGCCAGAACAAACGGATTTCCTGTTCAATATCGGTCGACAGTCCGATCGCGCGTCGTAGTGCCACTTTGTCGGGCGTATATCCGCCTACCACCGGGTCCTCCATGTTGAAGTACGACAGCGTGATGTCGGAGGCGAGGGACCGGAACATCTTTACGTCTTGCTTGGCGAGAAATGGCGCCAGCTTGCCATTGGGCGCGGCGGTGTTGACGAAATCGAACGGCACCAGCCAAGCGACGTCAGACTGTTTGTTCAGGAACGACAGCCAGCGTGGTTGCACCTCCTCGATGATCGAGACCTCGACCCGATCGACCATCGGCAGCTTGCGGCCCTTCAACTTTGCCAGCAGTGCCTGACCTTCGGTGTCATCGGCGTTGGGATGAGCGTCATAGAACACATCGCGATAGGTTGGGTTGCGTTCCAGCACGATGCGCGAGGAACGTCGCCATTCGGCGAGCCGGAACGGACCCGTTCCGATTGGATGCGCCGGCATGGTGTCCCCGTATGTTTCAACAACTTCACGCGCCACGGCGCCGTACAGGCTGGCATCGGCCAGCTGCTCGACAAAGCGGGGGTTGGGCTCTTCGAACTCGAATTGGATCGTGTAACGGTCGAGTGCGCGCATTCCTGCAACCGGCGTGTCGTATTCGAACGACTGTTTGCCTTTCAACGCACGCTCGCGTAGCGCGGCCATACCGGCGATCTTCAGGTCCGCCAGGCTTGCAAACAGCGGCGACTTCCAGCGTGGATCGAAGAAGCGCTTGTAGGAATACACATAATCCGTGGCAACCAACTCGCGCCGCTCACCCTTAAAAGCGGGATCGTCCTGAAAATAAATACCGCGCTTGAGCCGAACGACCCACGTGCGAAAGTCTGAAGACACTTCCGGCATGCCATCAGCGGTGGCCTCCCGGATCTCATACGGCCGCGCGAGGTAGTCGTAACCGTACGGCGACTCGAAGATGTGCGATGTGACAATCCGTGAGTACAGATCATTGATTGCAGCGGGATCAAACCCCGTCTCGGCGACCTCGAACGCATAGCGCAACACCTTCTTGCCGTTGCTCGCCGGCGTTTGTGCAGAGGTGGAAGCGGCGATGGGTAACGCACCCAACGCCTTCAGCGTGTCACGCCTGCTGATTCGGCTCATGCGCCGCGCTCGCCTTTAAGGTCGTTATCGATATCCACATACTTCCACATCGCTCGCATAAAGGAATGGCGGCGATAGCCCACGACCCACGGATGGAACACGGCTGTTTCGATGCGGTGGCCGACGAACTTGTAAGGCATGTAGGCAACGAATAGTTTCTTCGCCTGCAGGATTACCGCGTCGCGCTCAGGACCGTCTGGCAATGTTTTCTGCAGCGCGAACAGCTTGTTGTATGCCGGAAGGTTGAAGCGCGCGTGATTCGCCTGCCCGATGTTTGAACTGTTTCCGAGCGCAAGAAACACTTCCCCGTCAGGCTGCGCGGCGACCCAGCCCACACGCCACATCATCAATTTGCCGGCGCGTGAGTTCTTCAAGTTCTCAGGCCACTTGGCGGGCTTGAAAGCAATGTTGACATTGATCGCCGTCATGCTCTTGCGCCAGATTTCATCAAGTTGGCGCGATAGCTGATCAGGTTGCGTCGCCATCTCCAGCGTGAACGGTTTGCCGTCCGGCATCTCGCGCCACCCGTCGCCGTCCTTGTCCACATATCCAAATGAATCGAGCAGCGCCTTTGCGCGCGCCGGGTTGTAGTCGCTCATTTCGCTCTTGAACGCCGGGTCGTAGCCGGAGGTCAAAGGGGATACGGGCGACTGTGACGGAATCGACTGACCCTTGCGCACGAGACGAATTTCGTTGGGCATTTCGTAGGCAAGCCCTATCGCGCGGCGGAGCGCTACTTTGTCTGCCGAATAGCCACCGACGAGCGGATGCTCCATATTGAAAAGCGCCATATCGACGCTGGCGCGATAGTCACGGTCCATCTGAATGCCACGCTTGACGAGATTCGGTGCGAGCTTGGCATTGGGGATGATCAGGTTTGCCATGTCATAGGGAATCTCGTCTACCAGATCGTGCTCACCGTTTAGGAATGCGAGCCAGCGCGGCTGATTTTCCTCAACGATGTAGACCTCGACGCGATCGACCAACGGCAGCTTGCGGCCTTTCATTCGCGCGCCCGCCTGCGCGCCCGCCTCATCGGTCGGCTGCTCGTTGTAATAGTCATCGCGGTAACCGGGATTTTTCTCGAGCACGATGCGTGACGAACGCCGCCAGTCAACGAGCCGATACGGGCCGGTGCCAACGGGATTTGCCATCATCTGCTTCTCGTCGTACATCTCGTCGACTTCGCGCGCGACCGCGCCCAAAAAGGACTGTTCGCCAGGTATTGATGGAAGCGTGGCGCCGGCTCGGCCAATTTGATCTGCAGCGTGTAACGGTCCAGTGCCCGAGCGCCTTCGACCTCGCGGTCATAGTCAAACTTTGCACCTTTTAGCGCTGCCGCCCGAATCTCAGACAGGCCCAGCAGTTTCGCGTTTTCAAGCAGGGTGACGTTTTGACTCTTGAACTTCGGGTGGTAGAAGCGCTTGATCGAATACACATAGTCCTGCGCGACCAGTTCGCGCTTCTGGCCCTTGAAAGCCGGGTGATCCTGGAAATAAATGCCGGGTCGAATACGAACCGTGAACGTCGTGAAGTCGCTCGAAACTTCCGGCATCGATTCGGCTGTGTTCGTCACGATCTTGGCGGGACGCGCAAGGAAGTCATACGCCAGAGGTGCGTCGAAGATATTGCCGATGATGCTGCTTGAATAAAAATCGTTGACCTGCGCCGGATCGAAACCTGTCTCCGCCACTCGGAACGCATAACGCAGTACTTTTAATCCATCGCCGGCCGGCTGCGCTGCTGCGTTGATCGATGCTGCTGCGGGCAGTGCCAGCAAGTGATTTGGTGAACGCCGCGCTTTTGAAACTCGTTTGTCATCGAGACGCGCTCCGAATCACACCGACTTGTGCTGGAAGCCGGCAACGGCATAATCCGCGCTTCCGCGCTCCAGAAGGCAGTTCGGTTGGCCGCATACATCTTACGCAGACTGTGGCAAATGGTCCCGACGCTGGCCGGGGTCATCCTGTTCGTATTCTTCCTGTTCAAGTTCTTCGGTGGCGACCCGGCCGAGATTCTGGGCGGCCTGCTCGCCACGCCCGAGCAGATCGACGCGATTCGGCAGCAGCTTGGCTTGAACGATCCGTGGTACGTGCAGCTGTGGATCTTCGTCGAGTCGATCTTCACGTTCAATTGGGGCAACAGCTGGGCAACCGGAGAAGCGATCAGCAACATCTTTCGCACGCGGCTGCCCGCCACGCTGACGGTGATGATTCCGATCCTGATCCTCGACACCGTGCTTGGGATCATTGCCGCAATGGCGGTGGCATACGTGCGCGGCTCGGTGACCGATCGGGCGATCATGGTGATTACGACCGTGATGCTGTCGATCTCGTTCCTCGTCTACATCATCGTCGGCCAGTGGCTGTTCGGGTTTTACCTTGGATGGTTCCCGGTGCAGGGGTGGAGTGATAGCTTCTTTACGAATCTGACCTATTACGCAGTGCTGCCGGTGAGCCTGGCGGTTTTCGTTTCGCTGGCGCCGCAGACGCGGCTGTACCGCAGCTTCTTCCTTGACGAGATCAATCAGGACTACGTGCGAACTGCGCGTGCCAAGGGCGTCAGCGAGAACCGCGTTCTGTTCACTCACGTGTTGCGCAACGCGATGATTCCGGTGCTGACCAACGTCGCGTTGCAGTTCCCGGTGTATTCATCGGCTCGTTCCTGATCGAAGTGTTCTTCTCGATCCCCGGGCTGGGACGTGAAATTCTGTTGGCGGTCAACCGCAGCGACTACCCGGTGATTCAGGCGGTGACGATCTATCTTGCGGTGCTGACGATGCTGATCAATCTGACCGCCGACATTCTGTACAAAGTGGTCGACCCGAGGGTCGTACTGAAATGATTCCCGCAGCATGAATCAACAGTCGATCGAGTCGATCCGCGTTCCGCCCGAGCCGACCCGCTCTCGCGGGGTCTGGGTTACCGCGTGGCGACGGCTGAAAAACGATCGTGTCGGCGTCGTGTCGCTGGTGATCGTCGTTGCGTTTGCGTTGCTGGTGTTGTTGTCGTTTCTCGGCATCGTAGCCGGCGATTGGCAGAAGGAAGTGGCTGTTCCCGACGCGCCGCCTACTTTCCTCGGCCCGCAAGCCGTGCAGACCGGAACCGATCCGCTGGCGAACGTGGTTGCGAAAGATGCGAAGCCGGTTGATCTGACCGACATCGATCCGCTGGCGCCGAAGTACGAAGAGTGGAAGGCGCGCGCCGCCAAGATTCAGATTGCCGATCCGCCGCGTGCCGACACGCTGACTTTCGGAGCCGATCGGCTTGGGCGCAGCGTGCTCGACAAGGCCATCAAGGGCGCCGAGGTTTCGATCTTCGTTGGATTGTTCGCAGCATTGCTGGCGACGGTGATCGGTACGATTCTCGGCGCACTCTCGGGCTACATCGGCGGCAAGGTCGGAGACTTTCTCGAGTGGGTCTACAACGTCTTCACTTCGATCCCCGACATTTTGTTGATCTTTGCGTTCGCGGCTGTGCTCGGGCGCGGCATCAGCACGGTGATCCTGATTCTCGGTCTGGTCGGCTGGACGGGCATGTACCGACTAGTGCGTGCCGAATACATCAAACATCACAACCGCGAATACGTACGGGCGGCGGAAGCCATCGGCACCAGCCATCTGTCGCGCATGTTCGTGCACATCCTGCCGAACGTCAGCCACGTCGTGCTGGTGCGGATGTCGCTGTATGTCGTCGGCTTCATCAAGGCCGAGGTGATTCTGTCGTTTCTCGGACTCGGCGTTTCGGTCGATCAGGTGTCGTGGGGCACGATGCTGTCGGAGGCGCAGGCCGAGCTGGTGCTCGGGCACTGGTGGCAGTTGGTTGCGGCGACGGTGTTCATGGCCACATTTGTCACGGCGTTTTCGCTTTTCACCGATGCGCTGCGTGACGCGCTCGATCCGAAGCTGCGCTAATACATGGGCAATCTCGTTTCCGTCCGCGACCTGCACGTGTCGTTCCGGCTTGGCAAGCACAAGATCGCCGAAGCGGTGCGCGGCATCAGCTTCGACGTTCCGGAGAATTCGACTGTTGCGCTGGTTGGCGAGTCCGGGTCGGGCAAGAGCGTTTCGGCGATGGCGATCGTGCAGTTGTTGCCGGAAAACGCGATCGTTGGGCCCACCAGCGAATCGAGTTCGACGGTCGCAACGTGCTGACCGCGTCGGATAGCGAACTGCGCGCGATTCGCGGCAACGACATTTCGGTGGTGTTTCAGGAGCCGATGACGTCGCTGAATCCGGTATTCACGGTCGGCTGGCAAATCGCTGAAGTGCTGAAGCTGCATACCGATCTGACAGGCCGCGCGCTGAATGATCGCATCATTCAGCTGCTGAACGAAGTCGGTATTCCGGAGCCGAAGGCGCGGGTCGATGCGTATCCGCACGAGCTGTCGGGCGGGCAGCAGCAGCGCGTGATGATTGCGATGGCGATCGCATGCGAGCCGAAGTTGTTGATTGCCGATGAGCCGACCACCGCGCTCGACGTCACCGTGCAGCGGCAGATTCTCGAACTAATTGCCAGGTCTGCAGACAAGCCATCGGATGAGCGTGCTGTTCATCAGCCACGATCTCGGGTTGGTGGGCGAGATCGCGGATCATGTCGTGGTGATGCGCGAAGGGACCGTGCGCGAATCGGGCCCGGTCGATCAGATTTTCGGCGCGCCGCAGGATGCGTACACGAAGGCGTTGCTGATGTGCCGGCCACGGCTCGACGTCAAGCCAAGGCGCTTGCCTGTCATCGATGACTTCATGCGCAACAAGGACGCAACACAGATCGTGCTTCAGTCGCGTCAATCGCGCCCGCAGGAAGGGACGCCGATCGTCGAAGCGAAAGGGCTTGCGCAAGGAATACCGTCTGAAGACGGGTTTGTTCGAACACAAAACGATCGAGGCCGTAAAGGAAGCGAGCTTCAACCTGTACCCGGGCCGCACGCTCGGCGTGGTCGGCGAATCGGGCTCGGGCAAGACGACGGTCGGCATGATGCTGATGCGGCTGACGCCGGCGACCAAGGGCCAGGTGTTTTACAACGGCGTCGATCTGTTGACGCTGTCGGACCGCCAGATGATGGAGTACCGGCGCAAGATTCAGATCATCTTTCAGAATCCGTACGCGAGTCTGAATCCACGTTTCACCGTGGGCCAGATCCTGACCGAGCCGATGAAAATTCACGGCATCGGCGCGAGCGACCAGGAGCGCTTCTCGCTGGCCGTCGCACTTTCGCGTCGGGTCGGGCTCGCCGACGACAGCGTGCACAAGTATCCGCACGAGTTTTCGGGCGGCCAGCGGCAGCGAATCGCAATTGCGCGCTGCCTGTCGATGAAGCCCGACGTGCTGATCTGCGACGAATCTGTTTCCGCACTCGACGTGTCGGTGCAGGCAACGGTACTGAACCTGCTGCTCGACCTGCAGGACGAGTTCGGTATGACGTACATCTTCATCAGCCATGATCTGGCGGTCGTCAAGTACATGGCCGACGACATGCTCGTGATGAACCAGGGTGCAATCGTCGAACGCGGAGATGCCGAAGCAATTTATGCGGCACCTCAGAACGAATACACGCAAAAACTTCTGAACGCGATTCCGCGCGGATATCGACCGGCGCCCATAGCGCGAGCCATTCGGAGCACGCGACATCACGCGATCTAGCTCCGGGTATGAGCGGCCGCAAGCTTGCCGACGCGCTCGGCCGCGTGATCGCGCTGCGCGCCGAACTCGAGACGGATGCGCAGCACAAGAAGCGCTGGGCCGCGCTTAAGCAATGGCAGATCGAGCGCCTGCGCAAGACCTACGCTGATTTGCTCGCAACCCCTCGATACAAGGAGGCGGCGGAGTTTTTCCTCGATGAGCTGTACGGCGCGAAGGACGTCGATCAGGCGCGACAGCCGAGGCGCAAAAGGTAGCGCCCAAGCTCGCGAGTATGCTGCCGTCGCGTGCAATCGACGCCTTGCTACTCGCCGTTCAGCTGGAAGAGATGGCGGAGCGGTTCGATATCGAAATGTCACGCAACATCGACTTGCCGATCACGGCAGAGAAATTACGCAGAAGCGTATCGCGCGACCGGTACCGAGGCAGAGCGAGTGCGCCAGATCGAGCTCGCCGACCGAATCGGTAAAGCATTGGAGAAACTGGCGAAAGTGCCGATGCTGTCAACGATGCTGCACATGATGAAGGCGCCCGCCGCGATGTGGGGGCTGTCGCATCTGCACCAATTTCTGCAGCGTGGGTTCGATGCGTTCGTTGCGATGCGCGGCGCGCGCGAATTTTTGGAAAAAACCAATCGGCGCGAACTCGCGATCAACAAGCGGCTGTTTGCCGGCGACCCCGACCCATTTCGCCCGGTCGACTAATCGATACGCTTTCGGCGCATGAGAGAGGGAGACTCATATGCGCACAAGGCGCGTGCCAGTCCAGCGGTCGTGCATCAGGCGTCGCTGAGGATCAAGCAACGCCGGGAGCATTAGCAACGCAAACCCCGCCGCAAGCGCGACGAATAACGAGGTAGTGGTTGGCTGGGTCAGTGCTGCGAGCGCGAGCCCTGGAACCCAAAGATGCCAGGCAAGTACGTATCGAGCTATCGCTCGCATCGTTCGCGGAGGACGACCCGTTCGAGTCCACGACTTTAAGGCGCCAGGCTTTCAGGCCAAGCGTCTGTCCGGTGCGTGTCCAGCAGATCACCAGAAAGGCGCCCGCGCAACAAACAAAACGGCTTGCAGTCCAAAGCGTTGCGGTGCCGGCGTCAGGGTAAGACCACTGCAGCGACGCGAGCATGACATAGCTGACAACGAACGCGAGGCCTGTCAGCAACAGCGCGTCATAAATCATGGCCGCAAGCCGGATCCGCAACCCAGCGGCACGCAAATCGGAAGGCGGGCGCTCTGACTCGTCGGTCACCCGACGAGTCTATCGACAGCGCAGTTACTTGGCGGGAGGTGCTGGCGTGGCGGCGGGCGCCGCCGGCGATGGGGATGGCGTTGCCTGCTTCTTGGTTGCTTGTTCAGTCAGCGCGCTTTTCTTTTCGTCCGGCAGCGCCTGATAGCGCTGCAGCTTCTCCTGCCGCTGTTCGGCTGGCAGCTCGTAGGCCTGACGAAAATTCTCACGCGCGGTCTTGCGTTGTTCAGGCGTCAGGCGCGCGTATTCGCCCATGCGCTCGTGCATGCGTTTTTGAGCGTCGGGCGTGAGCCGTGGAAATCGTCCGGCCATTTCGAGCCATTTTTTCTTGCGGTCGGGCTCGAGCGTTTCCCACATTCCGGCCAGCGGTGCAAGCGCCTCACGTTGCGCTGAGCTGAGTTCGTTCCAACTGGGCCGCGAGGGCTGCGGAGCGCGGCGTTGCTTTGGCCGAGGGCGCCGGCGGGGAAGGATGTCTGTGCGACGACCGCACCTGTGCTGGCCGCGAGAAGGGCGCCGGCAAAAATGCAAAGTAAAGACTTGAAGTGGCAAGAGGCGTCGCCTACAGATCTTCCGTTTCACCGCGCAGCAGTATGCCAAACCCCTTGTCGGCATATGCCCCGATCGGCGTTTCATCCATCAGCACTGCAAAATCCATGGCCGCCAGGTCCGAAATGCGTTCCGGCGCCTGCTGTTGCTGCCACTGGTAGATGCCGATGAAGCCAATGACCAGTGCCACCGCCGGCGCCGCCATCCCCAAGCTTCCGAACCAACCGAGGCGCGAGCCTTCGGATGCAGCGGCCGCCGGCTGTCTGTAGCGCCGTGACTCCAGGCCGGTGCAGAGACCGGGTCTCGCATGGCGGGCCAGCGCCGCGGCCCGGGCTTGCTCCAGCCGATAGGTGGTCTTGTAATCCAACCCCGCCGCCGCTTCGTTAAGCGCCTGGCGGATCTGGTATCCGAATTCTTTCTCGTTCATAGCTGTATTCCCCGTGCTTTCAAGGCCTTCGCCAGCGCGTGCGTTGCGCGCGAACAGTGGGTCTTGACGCTGCCCTGCGAGCATCCCATAACGGCGGCGGTTTCCGCCACGTCCATATCTTCCCAGTAACGCATCAAAAATGCCTCTCGTTGACGCGTCGGTAACTTGGCCACTTCTTCTTCGATGATGGCCACCACCTGCGACCGTTCGACCTGGTCCTGTGCGCTCTCGGCCGCCGGGGAGCCCGGCAGCGGCCTCCAGCGTCTCGAGCGGGTCGGTATTGTCATCCTCATGGCCGGGCGACAAAGCCGAGAAAAGGGTCACCCAGGTCGATCGAACCTTCTGGCGCCGAAAAAAGTCGTAAGTCGCGTTTTGCAGGATGCGAGTGAAGAGCAGCGGCAACTCGGTCGCCGGCCGGTCGCCATACTTTTCCGAAAGCTTCATCATCGCGTCCTGCACGATGTCCAGCGCGGCGTCGGAGTCGCGCACGGCGTATTGCGCCTGCTTGAACGCGCGGCGCTCGACGCCCGCCAGGAAATCGGATAGCTCTTGACGCGAGGCCACTAAGCGGCCCTAGCGTGTGGGTTGGTCGCCACGATCGATTTGCACAATATGCTGCGCTCCCGTATCTTCTCGCGCTCTTGTAAGAAAACAACAAGATAGCTTATCGATTACAGCTTATCCGCTTATCGACAATAAGTAAGCGCAGGGCGCCGCCGCACCACTCGCCACAAGCGGGCACGGAACGGCAACCAATCAATTTCCTGTGGACTTTGAGAGGGTTTGAAAATGGAATTAAGCGGCGCTGAGATCGTCGTTCGATGTTTGCAGGATGAGGGCGTCAAGCACGTTTTCGGTTATCCGGGCGGCGCGGTCCTTTTCATCTACGACGAAATCTTCAAGCAGGACAAGTTTCAGCACATTCTGGTGCGACACGAGCAGGCTGCCGTGCACGCGGCCGATGCCTATTCGCGCTCGAGCAATCGCACCGGCGTGGCACTGGTCACCAGTGGGCCGGGCGTCACCAATGCCGTGACCGGCATTGCCACCGCGTACATGGATTCCATCCCGATAGTGGTGCTGACGGGTCAGGTGCCGACGCACGCGATTGGGCTTGATGCCTTCCAGGAATGCGACACGGTCGGCATCACGCGGCCGTGCGTCAAGCACAACTTTCTGGTCAAAGACGTGCGCGAACTCGCCGGAGCGATCAAGAAGGCGTTTTACATTGCGCAAAGCGGGCGGCCGGGCCCGGTGCTGGTCGACATCCCGAAGGATGTGACGGTCGCGCGCTGCGAGTACGAGTATCCGCGCGAAGTCTCGATGCGCTCTTACAAGCCAGTATCGAAGGGGCATACGGGTCAGATCAAGAAAGCGGTGCAATTGCTGCTCGCGGCGGAGCGGCCAATGGTCTACACGGGCGGCGGGGTGATTTTGGCGAATGCTGCCGACTTGCTGAACCGTTTCGTCAATTTGCTGGGCTTTCCCGTGTACCAACACATTAATGGGGCTGGGTGCGTTCGAGGCCAGCAACGAGAAGTTTGTCGGGCATGCCCGGCATGCATGGAACTTACGAAGCCAACATGGCGATGCAGCACTGCGACGTTCTGATTGCCATCGGCGCGCGCTTCGACGACCGCGTGATCGGCAATCCGAAACATTTTTCGACCAATCCGCGCAAGATCATTCATATCGACGTCGATCCGTCGTCGATTTCGAAGCGCGTCAAGGTCGACATTCCGATCGTCGGCGATGTGCGCGAAGTGTTGATCGAGCTGGTGGCACAGGTCGAAGCGACGGCGACGCGGCCCGATCCGGCCAAGCTGGCCGCGTGGTGGAAGCAGGTCAACGAGTGGCGCAAGAAAGATTGCCTGCGCTACGAGAAAAATGGCAGGCGCGATCAAGCCGCAGTACGTCCTCGAGAAACTGTGGGAAGTCACCGGCGGCAATGCGTTCGTCACGTCGGACGTCGGCCAGCACCAGATGTGGGCGGCACAGTACTACCGGTTCGACAAGCCGCGACGTTGGATCAACTCGGGCGGACTTGGGAACAATGGGTGTCGGATTGCCCTATGCGATGGGTGTGCAGATGGCGAATCCCGGACGCCGAGGTCGCGGTGATTACCGGCGAAGGGTCGATTCAGATGTGCATTCAGGAGTTATCGACCTGCAAGCAGTATCGGCTGACACCGAAAATCATCAACCTCAACAATCGCTACCTTGGCATGGTCCGGCAGTGGCAGCAGATCGACTACGGCGGCCGCTATGCGGAGTCGTATGTCGACGCGTTGCCCGACTTCGTCAAACTCGCCGAGGCGTATGGCCACGTCGGGTTCCAGATCGACAAGCCGGCCGATGTCGAGCCGGTATTGAAGGAAGCGTTCGGAAAGTACAAAGACCGGCTGGTGTTTCTCGACTTCATCACCGATCAGAAGGAAAACGTCTGGCCGATGGTCAAGGCAGGCAAGGGGCTGACCGAAATGCTGCTCGGATCGGAAGACTTATGAAGAACCCCCACGCTCACTCCGTTCGCTGCCCCCAGCGGGGGCGCGTGCCCTTCGGGCGGCCGGGCGGGCACTATGAGACACATCATCTCGGTGTTGCTGGAAAACGAGCCCGGCGCGCTGTCACGTGTGGTCGGACTGTTTTCTGCGCGCGGATACAACATCGAAACCTTGACGGTCGCACCGACCGAAGACGCTTCGCTGTCGCGCATGACGATTGTCAGCGTCGGCTCGGATGACGTGATCGAGCAGATCACCAAGCATTTGAACCGACTGATCGAAGTCGTCAAAGTTGTTGACCTGACCGAAGGCGACTACATCGAGCGCGAGTTGATGCTTATCAAACTGCGCGCGGTCGGCAAAGAGCGCGACGAGATCAAGCGAATGGCCGACATCTTCCGTGGCCGCATCATCGATGTCACCGAGCGCAGCTATACGATCGAGCTGACTGGCAACGGCGCAAAGCTCGACGCATTCATCAAGGCGGTCGATCGCACGGCCATTCTTGAAACGGTGCGCACCGGCGGCTCAGGGGTCGGTCGCGGCGAAAGAATTTTGAGGGTTTAGGGGGAGCAATGAAGATTTACTACGACAAAGACGCTGATCTGTCACTGGTCAAAGGCAAGCATGTCGCGATCATCGGTTACGGATCGCAGGGTCACGCGCACGCACAGAACCTTACTGACTCGGGCGTGAAAGTCACGATCGGCTTGCGAGCTGGCGGCGTGTCGTGGAAAAAGGCCGAAGCCGCAGGCCTGAAAGTGCAGGAAGTGGCGGACGCCGTGAAGGACGCGGACATCGTGATGGTGCTGCTTCCGGACGAGAACCATGCGCAGGTGTACACCGATTCGATCGCGGCCAACATGAAGCAAGGTGCCGCGCTGGCCTTTGCCCACGGCTTCAACATCCATTACGGACAGATTCAGCCGCGCGCCGATCTGGACGTGATCATGATCGCGCCGAAAGCGCCTGGACACACCGTGCGTTCGACGTACAAGCAGGGCGGTGGCGTGCCGTGTCTGATTGCGATGCATAAGGATGCCTCCGGCATGGCGCGCGACCTTGCGCTGTCGTACGCCTGCGCGATCGGCGGCGGCAAGGCGGGCATTATCGAAACCAATTTTCGCGAGGAAACAGAGACTGATTTATTCGGGGAGCAGACCGTCCTGTGCGGGGGCGTGGTTGAACTGATAAAGGCCGGTTACGAAACGCTGATCGATGCGGGCTATGCGCCGGAAATGGCGTACTTCGAATGCCTGCACGAAGTGAAGTTGATCGTCGATCTGATCTACGAGGGCGGCATCGCCAACATGAATTATTCGATCTCGAACAACGCGGAGTACGGCGAGTATGTGACCGGACCCAAGATCGTCACTGCGGATACCAGGAAGGCGATGCGCGAGGCCCTCGAACGCATTCAGACCGGCGAGTACGCACGTGACTTCATCCTCGAGAACCGCGCGGGCGCTCCGACGCTTGCCGCGCGACGCCGGCTGACGGCCGAGCACCCGATCGAGCAGATCGGCGAAAAGCTGCGCGGCATGATGCCGTGGATCAAGGCAAACCGGCTGGTCGATCAGGCCAAGAACTGACGGGACTTTATGAAACGACTGCTTGCGATCGCTATGGTGTCGATCACAGTGACGGCAGCTGCTCAGCAGCCGTCACTTCTACTTCAGCCGGCCGGCACGCTCATCCTGATGACCGGTGCAGCGGAAGTCGAGCTGGCGAACGATGAAGCCGTTGCGAATTTTTTCTATGAAGCGCAGGACGCCGATCTCACGCGCGCGCAATCATCGGTCAATCAGCGTGTTGGTGATGGGACTGCTGCGCTCAAGCGCGCAGACCCAAAGGCTCAAATCGAAACGTCTGGCTACAGCAGCTATCCGGTTTATTCGAGTGGCAGTAATCGCACGATCACCGGCTGGCGTGTACGTCAGGGCGTAACGATGCGCACCGACAATCTTGCCGGGCTTCCCAAGACCGTCGCGTCGGCGCAGCCTGCGCTCGCCCTGGGTGGCATTGAGTTCAGACTTTCAAAGGCGGCGCGCGAGAAGGTTGAAGCGCAGTTGATCCAGCTTGCCGTCGCCAACCTAAACTCCCGCTTCACTGCGGCGGGTCAGGCGATGGGCGTTCCCGCAGCTCGCATTCGTGTCGAAGAAGTTAACTTCGGCGTACGCGAGGCGCAGCCGCCGCAGCCGATGATGATGCGGTCGGCGATGCAGTCTTCGGACGCTGTGGTGCCGCCCGCTTTCGAATCCGGGCGCTCAATCGAGCGGCTGACCGTCACGGGAAAGGCGCGATTCTTGCCGTAGTTAATGCTTCCGATACCATCGGCCCTTGATGTTTGAGGGAGCAGCGTTGAACTACCCGCATCCCATTCTGGCGCGCGAAGGCTGGCCGTACATCGGCGCCGCTGTCATTGCTGCCGTTCTTGTCGCGGTTTTCTTCGGCTTGGCGTGGTCGCTTCCGGTGTGGCTGATCGCGATCTTCGTCATCCAGTTTTTTCGCGATCCGCCGCGCGCTGTGCCGCAGGATCCCAATGCTGTGCTCTCGCCGGCTGATGGTCGCATCGTCCGTGTCCAAAAAACAATCGACCCGTATACGCAGGGCGACGCGATACTGGTCAGCGTGTTCATGAACGTGTTCAACGTTCACAGCAATCGCTCTCCGGTCGACGGCACCGTCGAGCGCATCGACTATCAAGCCGGTACCTTCGTTAACGCGGATCTCGACAAGGCATCGACCGAGAATGAACGTAATGCACTGGTGATGAAATTGCCGGACGGAAAGCACATCTCGGTCGTCCAGGTCGCGGGCCTGATCGCGCGCAGAATCCTGTGTTACGTCAAGGCCGGTGAGGCCCTGGCGCGCGGGCAGCGTTACGGCTTCATCCGCTTCGGTTCGAGAGTCGATGTTTATCTGCCGCTGTCGGCCACTCCGAAGGTTGCAGTCGGCGACAAGGTGTACGCGACTACCACGGTGATCGCCCGCCTCTGATGCGCTTCCGCCGACGCAAACCTCGCCCATTCGGCTTGCAGGGTTCGCCGACTCTTGACGATGTGCCGGCCATCGTACGTCGGCGGCGCGGGATTTATCTGCTGCCGAATCTGTTCACGCTGGGCAACCTGTTCGCCGGTTTCTTTGCGATTGTGCAGGCAATGAATCAGCGATTTGAGCTGGCAGCGATCGCGATTTTTGCCGCGTTGATCCTCGACGGGATGGACGGACGCGTCGCGCGTCTGACAAATACGCAAAGCGCGTTCGGCGAACAGTTCGATTCGCTCGCCGACATGACCTCGTTCGGCGTCGCGCCGGCGCTCGTGATGTACGAATGGGCGCTGCAGGACCTGGGTCGCTGGGGCTGGGCTGGCGCGTTTGTGTACTGCGCGGGCGCGGCGTTGCGATTGGCTCGCTTCAACGCAAATCTCGGCGTCGTTGACAAGCGGTTCTTTCAAGGACTGCCGAGCCCTTCGGCGGCGGCATTGATCGCGGGCTTTGTCTGGCTTGCGGTCGATAACAAGTTTCCGATCCGCGAAGCGTGGCTGCCCTGGGCTGCGTTCTTTCTGACCGTCTATGCAGGCTTCACGATGGTCTCGAGCGCGCCTTTTTACAGCGGCAAGAGTTTTCAGCTGGGTCGCAGCGTTCCGTTCTGGGTTCTGGTGGTTGCGATCGCGCTGATTTTCTTCGTATCGTCGGATCCGCCGATCGTGCTTTTCACGCTGTTTTGCTGCTACGCGTTTTCCGGTTACGTCTACCTGGCATGGCGCTGGTACAAACACCAACCCAACCCGGTGAAGCCGGTGCCTGTGGCCAAAACCCCGTCCGCTGACAGCGCGAGCAAAACGGAATGACGGTGTTGTTAGCTGGCCGCTTTCGGCTTAGACTCGCCTGCACAATGAATCGCGTTGCCGCTTTCACCGCTCGAATTCTCAACGCGCTGGGTCTGCTACCCGCGCTGCTGCTGCGCCCCGCGCGCAGATAACTCCCACCCCACAATTTGTGTAATACCGCGCCTGAGCCGCGAGCCGGGCGGGGAAAACCGCGACTTCCTCTGGAGTTCACGATGACTGACCGCTTGATCATTTTCGATACCACGTTGCGCGACGGCGAACAGAGTCCGGGTGCGTCGATGACGCGCGAGGAAAAGCTGCGGATAGCGTGGCAGCTCGAGCGTCTGCGCGTCGACGTGATCGAAGCCGGGTTCGCGGCATCTTCAAACGGCGACTTCGAAGCGGTGAAGTCGATCGCCGGTGCGATCAAGAATTCCATTGTCTGCTCACTGGCTCGCGCCAACGACCGCGACATCAGCCGCGCGGCCGAGGCTCTGGAGGGCGCGAAGTCAAAGCGCATCCACACGTTCATTGCGACCTCGCCGCTTCACATGGAAAAGAAACTGCGCATGTCGCCTGAACAGGTATACGAGCAAGCGAAGCTGTCGGTGCGCTTCGCTCGGCAGTTCACCGACGACGTTGAGTTCTCGCCCGAGGACGGATACCGCTCGGAGCCGGACTTTCTGTGCCGCGTGCTGGAAGCTGCGATCGCTGAGGGCGCTACGACGATCAACATTCCCGATACGGTCGGATATGCGGTCCCCGAGTTGTACGGTCAGTTCATTCGAATGTTGCGTGAGCGCGTGCCCAACTCGGACAAGGCTGTTTGGAGCGTGCACTGTCACAACGACCTCGGGATGGCAGTCGCCAATTCTCTAGCCGGAGTGATGATCGGCGGCGCGCGCCAGGTCGAGTGCACGATTAACGGTCTTGGCGAGCGAGCCGGAAACTGTTCACTCGAAGAGGTAGTGATGGCCGTGAAAACCCGCCGCGACTTTTTTGACTTGAGCATCGGTGTCGACACAACACAGATCGTTCCGGCGTCAAAGCTGGTGGCGGGGATCACCGGCTTTGCGGTGCAGCCGAACAAAGCGGTGGTCGGCGCAAATGCATTCGCGCACGCGTCAGGCATTCATCAGGATGGGGTGCTAAAAGCGCGCGACACGTACGAGATCATGCGCGCTGAAGATGTGGGCTGGGCTGCGAACAAGATCGTGCTCGGCAAGTTGTCGGGCCGGAACGCCTTTAAGCAACGCGTCAACGAGCTGTCAATTCCAATTGAGAGCGAAACCGACCTGAACGCCGCATTCGCGGCTTTCAAAGATCTCGCCGACCGCAAGTCAGAGATCTTCGATGAAGACATCCAGGCACTCTTTTCGGATGAAGCGGTGACTGCGCACGACGAGCATTTCAAATTGATTTCGATGATGCAGAAGTCCGAAACGGGGGCACGACCGCACGCAAAGATCGTGTTCTCGATCGGTTCGGACAAAGTGTCTGCTGAGGCTGATGGCAACGGGCCGGTGGACGCCTCGCTAAAGGCAATTGAAAGTCAGGTAAAAAGTGGCTGCGAGCTTCTGCTCTATTCCGTGAACGCCATTACCACCGGGACCGAGGCGCAGGGTGAGGTGACCGTGCGTCTGTCTCGTGCCGGTCGCATCGTCAATGGCACCGGCGCCGACCCGGACATCATCGCGGCGTCAGCGAAAGCCTATCTGAATGCCCTGAACAAGCTGTACATGACTGGAGAGAGACTGAATCCGCAGACATCCGCGGCGCTATGACGCCAGCTCGGACAACGCCGATGTCAGATCGCTAGCGAAGCCCGCTGCGCCGAGGTCCCGGGCGCTGCTACAATCGCCCGCTTTTCACGGCACGGCCATCCTTCCGTGTCCGCGAGTCGCAGTACCAACAGAGTTAACGCCTGCGTTAACGCGAAAGGGACGCCATGTCAGTTGCAGATATCAACAAATCCGAAATTGTTGCCAAGTATCAACGCGCCCAAGCCGATACCGGCTCCCCCGAGGTGCAAATCGCGCTGTTGACGGCGCGAATCAACGAATTGACCGATCACTTCAAGGCGCATGTCAAGGATCATCACTCGCGCCGCGGGCTGCTGAAAATGGTCAGCCGGCGCCGCAAGCTGCTTGACTATTTAAAAGGCAAGAACCCGGAATCGTACAAGGGGCTAATCGATAGCCTCGGACTGCGCAAGTAGTGTCCGATACGAAACAACCAAGCCCGCGTGGAATGTTCCGCGCGGGCTTTTTGCGTTTGGTCAGATGCGATCGCATGCATCGAATGACGACGACGCGACGAATGACAAAGGAATGAACATGTTCGAGAAAGTGACTAAAAGCTTTTCATACGGCGCGCATACCGTGACTTTGGAAACGGGCGAGATGGCACGGCAGGCGGATGGTGCAGTGCTGTGCTCGGTGGGCGATACCGTCGTGCTGGCCACTGTCGTCGCGCGCAAGGTAGCGAAGCCGGGCCAGGATTTCTTTCCGCTGACGGTTGATTACGTAGAGAAGACGTATGCGGCGGGTCGTATTCCGGGCGGGTTTTTCAAGCGCGAAGGGCGCCCGTCGGAAAAGGAGACGCTGACATCGAGGCTGATCGACAGGCCGCTGCGTCCACTGTTTCCGGATGGTTTCTATAACGAAGTACAGGTTGTCATTCATGTACTGTCGGTCGACGCCGAGATCGATTCCGACATTCCTGCGTTGATCGGCGCTTCCGCGGCGATGTCTTTATCTGGAGTGCCTTTCAAAGGGCCGATCGGGGCGGCGCGCGTCGGTTATATCGATGGCCAGTACGTGATCAATCCGACCGCGACACAGTTGACAACGTCGCAGTTGAATCTGGTCGTCGCCGGCACCGAGCGTGCGGTGTTGATGGTCGAGTCGGAGGCCGACCAGCTGCCCGAGGATGTGATGCTGGGCGGCGTGATGCACGGTCATCAGCAGATGCAGGCAGTCATCAACGCGATTCACGATCTGGTGCGCGACGCCGGCAAGCCGGCTTGGGATTGGCAGCCCGCGGCGAAGAACGAGGCGCTGATGGCGTCTTTGGTGCAAAGCGCCGGCGCATCACTGCGGGAGGCGTACCAGATGCGGAGCAAACAGGCGCGCTCAAACCGCATCAAGGAGATTTACGCGTCGACACTAAGCGAGGCCGGGCCCGAAGTCGACGGCAACGAAGCCAGCAACATCCTGTTCGATCTTGAGGCGAAGATCGTCCGCAGTCAGATTCTCGACGGCGAGCCACGGATCGACGGCCGCGACACACGCACCGTGCGGCCAATTGAGATTCGCCTCGGCGTGTTGCCGCGCACGCACGGTTCCGCGCTGTTTACTCGGGGTGAAACGCAAGCGCTGGTCATTGCAACGCTTGGTACCAAACAGGACGAACAGATCATCGACGCGCTGCAAGGCGAATACCGCGAGCGCTTCATGCTCCACTACAACATGCCGCCGTTTGCGACGGGCGAGACGGGCCGGGTCGGCGCACCGAAGCGCCGTGAAGTCGGACATGGCCGACTGGCGAAGCGCGCACTGATTGCGTGCCTTCCGTCGTACGAAGATTTTCAGTATTCGCTGCGCGTGGTATCGGAGATCACCGAATCGAACGGTTCATCGTCGATGGCGTCGGTGTGCGGCGGCTGTCTTGCGCTGATGGACGCCGGCGTGCCGATGAAAGCGCATGTGGCTGGTGTCGCGATGGGGCTGATCAAGGAAGGCAACAAGTTCGCGGTGCTGACCGACATCCTCGGTGACGAGGATCACCTCGGCGATATGGACTTCAAGGTAGCGGGGACGGCCACCGGCGTTACGGCGCTGCAGATGGACATCAAGATCGAAGGCATCACTCGCGAGATCATGCAGGTTGCATTGGCGCAAGCGAAGGAAGCTCGCATGCACATCCTGCAGAAGATGCAGGACGCGATTGGTGCGTCGCGCGGAGAGTTGTCAGCATTCGCGCCGCGCATGATCAAAATGAAGATCAACCCGGAGAAGATTCGCGACGTGATCGGCAAGGGCGGTGCGGTGATCCGCGCGTTGACCGAGGAAACCGGCACGCAGATCGACATCGAGGACGATGGCACGATCATCATTGCCAGCGTCGATCAGGACAAAGGCCGCGAAGCGCAGCGCCGTATCGCCGAACTGACGGCGGAAGTCGAGGTTGGCAAGGTTTACGACGGCACCGTGCTCCGGTTGCTGGACTTCGGTGCGATCGTGCAGATATTGCCGGGCAAGGATGGCCTGCTGCACATTTCGCAGATCGCTAACGAGCGGGTCAACGCCGTCGCGGACTATCTGAAAGAGGGCCAGGCGGTCAAAGTCAAGGTCATCGAGGCCGATGAAAAAGGCCGGGTCCGGCTTTCGATGAAGGCTGTGGCCGGCGACGGTGCCGCCCCAGCTCAGCAAGCACAACAACAGTAGTTCGTCTAACAAATCACGGCGCCACTCGGCGCCTTGGTTTCTTTATGAACCGCTTCGCATTCCGCGCACTCGTGCTGCTCGCCGCTGTCGGCGGGACACCCATGCTGACAGCGCAGACCCCAATGCCTACAGAACCACTCGACCCGTATCTTTGGCTCGAAGAAGTCGACGGCGCACGCGCTCTCGATTTCGCACGCGCGGCAAGCACGCGCACGTTATCGGAGCTGAAGGAGCGCGCCGAGTTTTTGAAGATCCGCGATGAAGTCCGGGAAGTGCTGGACTCGCGCGACCGGATTGCGCAGGTTGCCGTCCACGGCGACCACCTTTACAACTTCTGGCAGGACCGCGCCAATCCGCGGGGGCTCTGGCGCCGCACGACGTGGTCTGAGTATCGAAAGCCGCAGCCGGTCTGGGAAACAGTGCTCGATGTCGACGCACTCGCGCGCGACGAAAAGGAAAACTGGGTTTGGAAGAATGCGCAGTGCCTGCCGCCACGCGCTGATCGCTGCCTGATCAGTCTGTCGCGAGGTGGCGGTGATGCGATCGTTGTGCGCGAGTTTGATCTAGCCAAGCGGCAGTTCGTCGCGGAGGGCTTCGTTTTAGCCGAAGCAAAGTCCGACGTCGAGTGGCGTGATCGCGACACGATTTACGTCGGTACCGATTTCGGCCCGGGCAGCCTGACTGACAGCGGCTATCCGCGCATCGTCAAACGCTGGAGCCGCGGCACGCCGCTCACGCAGGCTGTGACTGTGTTCGAGGGGCAGAAAACGGATGTTGGCGTCGGTGCGTGGGTCGACCATGAAGTTCGCGATGGTCTGACGCAAATCAGCGAAGGGGTCCATCGTGCGATTGCGTTTTACAACAGCGAGACGTTCGTACTGCGTGACGGCGCGCCGGTGCGGCTCGCACTGCCGAATGACTCTGCAGCTCAGATCGTCGGGTCACGGCTGATCGTCCGCCTTCGATCCGCTTGGAACACGGGTGGCCGTTCGTATCCGGCCGGCGCACTGATCGTTACCAGCGTGCGCGAGTTCCTGGAAGGCGCGCGCGCTTTTGATGTCCTATTCGAGCCGACGGGTCGCACTGCGCTGCAGAACTGGTCACCGACTCACAACGCGATCGTGCTGGACGTGCTCGACAACGTGCGAAGTCGGGTCTGGGTATTGACTCCCGCGCCGACCGGTTGGCGCCGTCGAGAAATTTCGTTGCCGTCGCTGGGTGCGGCAAGTGCGCGGCCGGTTGATCGCTACACCTCCGATCAGGTCTTCGTGACGTATCAGGATTTCCTGATGCCGCCAACACTTTTCATCGGCGACGCCGGTGCACCGCTCGAGAAGCTGAAGTCGATGCCTGCATTTTTCGACGCGTCGCGCATGACGGTGCAGCAGTTCGAGGCGACCTCCCGAGATAGCACGCGTGTGCCGTATTTCGTGATCGGAAGAAGTGGCGTCAAGAATGCTCCAACGATGCTGTATGGCTACGGTGGGTTCGAGAACGCGCTGGAACCGTTTTATAGCGGCGCGCTGGGGCGCGCTTGGCTTGCCCGTGGTGGTGTACTGGTAATAGCGAACATCCGCGGTGGTGGCGAGTTCGGGCCGGCATGGCATCAGGCAGCGTTGAAGGAAAAACGTCAGAACGCGTTCGACGATTTCATTGCGATTGGCGAAGACCTCGTGCGGCGAGGCATAGCGCAGCCAAAGCAAATCGGTATCCGCGGGGGGAGCAATGGCGGCCTGCTGGTGGGCGCCGCGCTGACACAGCGTCCCGAGTTGTTCGGCGCCGCAGTCGCTCAGGTACCGCTGCTCGACATGAGGCGCTACAACAAGTTGTTGGCGGGCGCGAGCTGGATGGCGGAGTACGGTGATCCCGACGTGCCGGAGCAATGGGCGTATATCGCCAAATATTCGCCGTACCAGAATGTACGCAAAGAGGTCCGCTATCCGCCGACGCTGTTTGTGACATCGACGCGCGACGATCGCGTGCATCCCGCGCATGCACGCAAGATGTTCGCGCGGATGCAGGAGCAGGGGCATGATGCCTGGTACTACGAGAATATCGAAGGCGGCCACGGCGCAGCGTCGAACAACGAGCAGCGCGCGCTAATGGCAGCGATCGAGTACACATTTCTGTGGAAACACCTCGGAGACAAGCAGTGAGCGGCGCGTTGATGCGGGCAGTCGAGATTTCGCAGCCGGGCGGGCCGGAAGTGTTGCGCTTGACCGAGCGACCGGTGCCGCAACCCGCGGACGGCGAAGTACTGATCAGAGTGCACGCCGCCGGAGTGAACCGGCCCGACGTTCTGCAGCGCAAAGGCGCCTACGCACCCCCCGCCGGCGCGTCCGACTTGCCTGGGCTGGAGGTCTCGGGAACGATCGAAAGCGGTGACGTCAAGAACTCCGGCTTAAAGATAGGCGACAAGGTGTGCGCGCTGGTTGCAGGCGGCGGATATGCAGAGTTCTGTGTCGCACCGATAGAGCAATGCCTGCCAAAGCCGCATACGTTGTCGTTCGCGGAAGCGGCTGGGCTGCCTGAGACGTACTTCACCGTCTGGAGCAACGTGTTCGATCGCGCGCGGTTGCAACCCGGCGAATCATTGCTGGTGCAAGGCGGCTCGAGTGGTATCGGGGTGGCGGCGATTCAGCTGGCCGCGGCGCTCGGAAATACGGTGTACGCGACGGCGGGCTCTGATGAGAAGTGTCAGGCTTGCGTCGAGCTCGGTGCAAAGCGCGCAATCAATTATCGAACTGAAGATTTCGTCGAGGTACTGAAAGCGGAAACCGCGGGCCGCGGCGTTGATGTGATTCTGGATATGGTGGCTGGTGATTACCTGCCGCGCGAAGTGCAATCGCTCGCCGATGACGGCAGACTGGTGTTCATTGCGTTGCTCGGTGGTTCCAAGGCACAGCTCGATTTGAACGCTGTGCTCCGGCGGCGATTGACGATTACCGGATCAACGTTGCGGCCGCGGTCGGTTGCGTTCAAAGCCGCGATCGCGAAACGGCTGCGCGAAGTTGTCTGGCCGTTGATCGAATCCGGACGCATCAACCCGGTTCTGTTTCGCACGTTTGCGCTCGCCGAGGCGGCGGACGCGCACCGATTGATGGAATCGAGTCAGCATGTCGGAAAGATCGTGCTGAATGTTCGGGCGAACGCGGAGCGTGAGCGATGAAGCAACACCGTTGCCTCGTCGCTGCCAATTGGAAAATGAATGGCTCGTTCGCCGCGAACAAAGTGTGGCTGAATGAATTCAATGCGCGCAAGAGCACCTTGCCATGCGATGTCGTGGTGTGCGCGCCGCATGTGTATCTGCATCAGCTTCGGGCCGCTTTAGATATCGATCAGATCGGAGCGCAGGATTTATCACAGCAATCGCCCGGTGCCTACACGGGCGACATCGCTGCCGAAATGTTGAACGATTCCGGCTGCGACTGGGTGATCGTCGGTCACTCCGAGCGGCGCCAATGGCACGGCGAAACGGATGCGGTCGTCGCCGCGAAAGCAGAGCGCGCGCTGCAGGCGGGGTTGCGGCCAATCGTATGTATCGGCGAGACACTGCAGCAGCGGGAGGCGCAGCAAACGCATGCAGTGCTGAGTTCGCAATTGGCGTCCGTGCTCGATCGCATTGGCGTGCAGGGTCTGTCGAGCGGAGCGTTGGCCTATGAGCCGGTGTGGGCGATTGGCACCGGCCGGACGGCAACCCCCGAACAGGCGCAGGAAGTGCACGCGGCTTTGCGTGCGCAGATCGGACACACGGCTGAGCGCGTAAGGATTTTGTATGGCGGGAGCGTGAAGCCCGGCAACGCCGCCGAACTATTCGCACAGCCGGATATCGACGGAGGGCTGATCGGTGGAGCATCGCTGGTGGTAGCGGATTTTGTTGCGATTTGTGCTGCCGCGCCCAAGTAACATCGACCATTAACAAAGGTATGAAGAAGGAATCGGTATGGCCTGGTTAACTACATTGCTGATTGTTGTGCAGGTGATTGCGGCCATTGCCGTCATCGTGTTGGTACTGCTCCAGCACGGCAAAGGTGCAGATATGGGAGCGGCGTTCGGCGGCGGTGCATCTGGCAGCCTGTTCGGCGCCACCGGCTCTGCAAACTTTCTATCGCGCAGCACCGGCGTTGTGGCGACGGTCTTTTTTCTGGCGACGCTTGGCCTCGCGTACACCGGAACCGAGAGCAAGCGACCAGCGTCCGATACGGGAGGTGTGATGGGAACCGTCCCGCCGTCAACTCCCGCGCCCGCTCCGGCGCCGAAAGATATTCCAACGCCCAGTAGTCAAGCGCCACAAAGCGCGCCCGCCGCGGCCGTTCCTGCGGCGCCGGCGCCCACTCCGGCGGCCACAGACGCTCCCGCCAAGCCCACCGATGTTCCGAAATGAGCGAGGTGCAGCGAGGTAGTTGAGTTGCACCCTCGCTGTTGTATTGCGCCGCCCTCGCAGCCGCCTAAAGGGCGACGCAACTGATCGCGACGAGTGCATGTGCGCCCCGCGCAGCGGTCGCGTACACGAGAAGCACATGTAAAATCTGACGGTTTTCCACTGCCCACGTGGTGGAATTGGTAGACACACCATCTTGAGGGGGTGGCGGCGAAAGCCGTGGGAGTTCGAGTCTCCCCGTGGGCACCACGAAGCAGCCACACAGTGATTCTCGAAAACTACCTTCCGATTTTGCTGTTCATACTGGTTGGCCTTGCAATAGGGGCAGCACCTTTGTTGCTCGGTGCAGTGCTCGGTCCCCGCAAGCCCGATCCCGAAAAGACATCTCCCTATGAGTGCGGGTTCGAGGCATTCGAAGATGCCCGTATGAAGTTCGACGTTCGGTATTACCTGGTGGCGATCCTCTTCATCATCTTCGATCTTGAAATTGCTTTCCTTTTTCCTTGGGGAGTGGTGCTTGCCGACCTTGGAGTCTGGAGTGCGGGCTTCTGGGCCATGATGCTGTTTCTTGCCATTCTGACGGTTGGCTTCATCTACGAGTGGAAAAAAGGCGCACTGGACTGGGAATGAACATGATTAGCCCGATGGCGCCTCACGTTTGTTCGCTGCCTCCCGCGGGGGCGCAGTCCTCCCTTGGGGCGGCCCGGCGGAGGACTGATGGCTCTTGAAGGTCACCTGAACGAAGGCTTCGTCACGACCAGCGTCGACAAGGTGCTGAACTGGTCGAAGACCGGCTCACTCTGGCCGATGACGTTCGGCCTGGCGTGCTGCGCGGTCGAGATGATGCACGCCGGTGCTGCTCGCTATGACCTCGATCGCTTCGGTATTTTCTTTCGTCCGAGTCCGCGGCAGTCGGATCTGATGATCGTGGCCGGCACCCTCTGCAACAAGATGGCGCCGGCCTTGCGCAAGGTTTATGACCAGATGGCCGAGCCGCGCTGGGTCATCAGCATGGGTTCATGCGCGAATGGTGGCGGGTATTACCACTACAGCTACTCAGTCGTGCGCGGCTGCGACAGGATTGTGCCGGTCGATGTCTACGTGCCGGGATGTCCACCGACCGCAGAAGCGCTGATCTACGGAATCATTCAGTTGCAAAACAAGATTCGTCGCACGAACACCATCGCCCGTTGATGAACCCGCTGGATGACCTGTCCGAACGTTTGAGGTCGGCGCTGGGCGACAGGCTGCAGTCGCTAGTCATCGCCCTCGATGAGGTGACGATTGTCATCAAGGGGTCGGATCACTTGTCGGTTGCTAGAACCTTGCGCGACGATTCCATGCTTGCGTTCGAGCAATTGATCGATCTGTGTGGCGTCGATTACTCCTCGTATGGCGAAGGTGCCTGGGACGGGGCGCGCTATGCGGTGGTCATGCATCTGCTGTCACTGAAGCACAACTGGCGCATTCGTGTGCGCTCATTCTGCGCCGATGATGATCTACCGCTGGTTGAATCGGTGACTGGCGTGTGGGCCGCTGCGAACTGGTTCGAGCGCGAAGCGTTCGATCTGTATGGGATCGTGTTCGACGGGCATCCCGATCTGCGGCGGCTGTTGACCGACTACGGCTTCGTCGGCCACCCATTTCGCAAGGACTTTCCAATCTCAGGTTATGTCGAGATGCGGTACGACCCGGAACAGAAAAGGGTGATCTATCAGCCGGTAACGATCGAGCCGCGGGAAATCGTGCCGCGTGTGATTCGTGAAGAGAACTACGGCCAGGGGCGTAAGTAATGGCCGAGATCAAGAACTACACATTGAACTTTGTCTCCGGCCGCCACGCTTCGCGCGGCTTAACTTGCTTGCGCAAGTTAGCCTACGACGAAGTTGAGCTGCCATCCCGCTGCGCGTGCTGTGTCAGCTTCGGTGGGCGTAGATAGGTCATGGCTGAGATCAAGAATTACACGCTCAATTTTGGACCGCAACACCCTGCAGCGCACGGTGTGCTGCGATTGGTGCTAGAGCTCGATGGCGAAGTCATCGAGCGGGCCGATCCGCATATCGGGCTTCTGCACCGTGCAACCGAAAAGCTTGCAGAGACGCGCACGTACTTGCAGTCGGTGCCTTACATGGACCGGCTCGACTACGTGTCGATGATGTGCAACGAGCACGCCTACGTGATGGCGATCGAGAAGCTTCTCGGCGTCGACGTGCCGATTCGTGCGCAGTACATCCGCGTGATGTTCGATGAGCTGACGCGCCTGATGAATCACCTGCTGTGGATCGGCGCGCACGGGCTCGATGTTGGCGCGATGGCGGTGTTTTTGTACGCGTTTCGCGAGCGTGAAGATCTGATGGACATGTACGAAGCGGTGTCCGGCGCGCGGATGCACGCGGCTTACTACCGGCCTGGCGGCGTTTATCGCGATCTGCCCGGCGCGATGCCGCAACATAAGAACACGAAATATCGCAGTGAGCAGGACATCAAGCGTCTGAACGAAAACCGCCAGGGATCGCTGCTCGACTTCATCGAGGACTTCACCGACCGTTTTCCGAAGCATGTCGACGAATACGAAACGTTGCTGACCGACAATCGAATCTGGAAGCAGCGTCTGGTCGGCATCGGCGTGGTGTCGCCGGAGCGCGCGCTGCAGCTTGGCTTCACAGGACCGATGCTGCGCGGCTCTGGAATCGAATGGGATCTGCGGCGCAAGCAGCCCTACGAGGTCTATGACAAGCTCGAGTTCGCGATTCCGGTCGGCAAGAATGGCGACTGCTATGACCGTTACCTGGTACGTGTCGCCGAGATGCGTCAGAGCAACTCAATCATCAGGCAGTGCATCGCGTGGTTGCGCGCCAACCCTGGCCCGGTGATGACCGACGACCACAAGGTCGCGCCACCGTCGCGCGTCGACATGAAGACGGGTATGGAAGACCTGATTCATCACTTCAAGCTGTTTACCGAGGGGTTTCACGTGCCCCCGGGCGAGGTCTACGCCGCGGTCGAACATCCGAAAGGCGAATTCGGCATCTATTTGATTTCCGATGGTGCCAATAAACCGTATCGCCTAAAAATTCGCGCCGCCGGCTTTCCACATCTGCAGTCGCTCGATGAAATGGCGCGCGGTCACATGATTGCCGATGCGGTGACGATCATCGGAACGCAGGACATCGTGTTCGGAGAGATTGACCGATGAGCGCCGCCGGGCCGCTCCCAAGGCGCTCGCTCCCCCTTGGGGGGACCGGCGCGCAGCGCCGTAGGGGGCAAACATGAGCGCGCTCCCTCAGTCGAAGCTATTGCTGTCCGCCGACGCATATCGTCGAATCGATCGCGAAGCTACGAAGTTTCCTCCAGAGCAGCGCCGCTCGACAGTGATGGCTGCGCTTGCGATTGCTCAGGACGAGCTCGGCTGGTTATCGAAGGAAGCGATCGAAGAAGTCGCTGACTATCTCGGAATGCCGCCCATCGCAGTTTATGAAGTCGCGACGTTCTACAGCATGTACAACCTGAAGCCTGTTGGCCGTCACAAGATTGCGATCTGCACCAATCTGCCGTGCGCGCTATCGGGCGCCACGCGCGCTGCCGAACATCTGAAGCGGCGGCTTGGCATTGGCTTCAACGAAACAACGGCCGATGGCGCTTTCACCCTCAGAGAAGGCGAATGCTTCGGAGCCTGCGGTGATGCGCCGGTGCTTCTGGTGAACAACAAGCGCATGGAGAGCTTCATGAGCAATGAAAAGCTCGACGCGCTGTTGTCTGAACTGGAGTTGGCCGCACGATGAGCTTGCAGACGTGCTTCCACGGCCGGCACCTGAGCCCGATGATTCTTTTGGGGCTCGATGGCAACAACTGGAACTTGAAGGGTTACGAGGCGCGCGGGGGCTATCAGGCGCTACGTAAAATTCTTGACGACAAGTTGACGCCCGACGCTGTTATTGCGGAAGTGAAAAAGTCTGCGCTGCGCGGTCGCGGCGGCGCGGGGTTCCCGACGGGGCTCAAGTGGAGCTTCATGCCGAAGCAATACACCGGGCAGAAATATCTGGTCTGCAATTCTGATGAAGGTGAGCCTGGCACGTTCAAGGATCGCGACATCCTGCGCTACAACCCGCACATCGTGATCGAAGGCATGGCGATCGCCGCCTATGCAATGGGGATTTCGGTCGGCTACAACTACATCCACGGTGAAACGTGGGCGGAGTACGAGCGCTTCGAGGAAGCATTGGCCGAAGCACGCGATGCGGGCTATCTGGGCGCAAAGATTCTGGGCTCTGAGTATTCGTTCGAGCTGCATGCGGTGCATGGCTACGGCGCTTATATCTGCGGTGAAGAGACGGCGTTGCTTGAGTCGCTCGAAGGCAAGAAGGGATTTCCGCGCTTCAAGCCGCCGTTTCCGGCGAGTTACGGTTTGTACGGCAAGCCAACGACGATCAACAACACTGAAACGTTCGCAGCGGTACCGTTCATCATCACCCAGGGCGGTGACAAGTTTCTCGAGATCGGCCGCCAGAACAACGGCGGAACCAAGATATTTTCGGTGTCCGGTGATGTGACGTATCCAGGCAATTATGAAGTGCCACTCGGCACACCGTTCGCAAAGCTGCTCGAACTGGCTGGCGGAATGCGCGATGGAAAGAAAATCAAGGGCGTGATCCCAGGTGGCTCATCGATGCCGGTCGTGCAGGGTGACGTCATGATGGCGACCGACATGGACTACGACTCGATCGCCAAGGCCGGCTCGATGCTCGGCTCGGGCGCGGTGATCGTGATGAACGAGACGCGTTGCATGGTTCGAGCTGCCGAGAGGCTTGCGTACTTCTATTACGAGGAAAGCTGCGGCCAGTGCACGCCGTGCCGTGAAGGCACCGGCTGGCTCTATCGAATTATTCACCGCATCGAACACGGTGAAGGGCGACCCGAGGATCTCGATTTGTTGAACTCGCTTGCCGACAACATCCAGGGCAGAACGATCTGCGCACTCGGTGACGCGGCCGCGATGCCCGTGCGCGCGTTTGTCAAGCACTATCGCGCGGAGTTTGAGCATCACATCAAGCATGGACGTTGTCTTGTGCATCAGCACGAACCGGAGCTCGTGTGAAGTATCCGATACGGGTTTGCTTGCAGTTGTCATCCGGACGGGCGCGCGGCCGCCCGAAGCCCATCCGCCTAGCTAATCGCTTCGAGTGCACCTGCGTCCGCGCAGCGGGCGTGGACACGAGGAGCGCTGAATAATGATCGAACTCGAAGTCGACGGCAGAAAGGTCGAGGTGCCCGAAGGCAGCATGCTGATGGAAGCTGCCAACCGGCTTGGAATTTACGTTCCGCACTTTTGTTATCACAAGAAGCTGACGATTGCGGCCAACTGCCGGATGTGCCTGGTCGAAGTCGAAAAGGCACCGAAGCCTTTGCCGGCGTGTGCGACACCGGTCGCCAAAGGGATGATCGTGCGCACGCAGTCGGCGTACGCAAAGCAGGCGCAAAACTCGGTGATGGAGTTTTTGCTGATTAACCACCCGCTGGATTGTCCAATTTGTGATCAGGGCGGCGAATGCCAGCTTCAGGATCTTGCTGTCGGCTATGGGCATTCGTCTAGCCGGTACGCGGAGCCCAAGCGTGTCGTGTTCCGCAAGAGCATGGGGCCGCTGATTTCTGCCGAGGAAATGACTCGCTGCATTCATTGCACACGCTGCGTTCGTTTTGGTCAGGAGGTTGCCGGCGTCATGGAGCTGGGCATGGCAAACCGTGGCGAGCACGCAGAGATATTGAGCTTCGTCGGCAACTCGGTTGACTCTGAGCTGTCAGGCAACATGATCGACCTGTGCCCGGTGGGCGCGCTGACCAGCAAGCCGTTTCGCTATGAAGCTCGCGCGTGGGAACTGTCACGTCGCAAGTCGATCAGCCCGCACGATTCGCTTGGTTCCAATCTGATCGTGCAGGTCAAGAACAACCGAGTGATGCGGGTGCTGCCGCTCGAAAACGAAGAGATCAATGAGTGTTGGCTGTCGGACCGCGACCGGTTCTCCTATGAGGGGTTGAACGCGCCGGACCGCTTATTGCGACCAATGCTGAAACAAGGCGGCCAGTGGAGTGAAGTCGACTGGACGGTCGCGCTGGAATACGCGGCTTCGTCGCTTGCCGGCGTGAAGGCCGAGCACGGCGCCGCAGCGATCGGGGCTCTCGCTTCGCCGGGTAGCACGCTTGAAGAACTGCACCTGCTGACCAAGCTCACGCGCGGGCTTGGCTCGGACAATATCGATTTCCGTTTGCGTCAATTCGACTTTTCGGGCGATGGTTCGGCGGCAGGTGTGCCGTGGCTTGGAATGGAGATCGCAGACGTTAACGCATTGAACAGCGTGCTCGTCGTCGGTTCGTTTTTGCGCAAGGATCAACCGCTTCTGTCAGCGCGGTTGCGTGCAGCGACCAAGCGCGGCTGCAAAGTAAACGTGTTGCATGCGGTTGATGCCGACTTGCTGATGCCAGTCGCCAACAAGCTAATCGTCCGGCCAAGCGAGTGGACGCATGCGTTATGTGAAATCGCCGTAGCCATTGCAGGCGAGAAGGGCGATCGGGCACCGGTCGATGGCATTTCAGCGAGTGACAACGCCAAGGCAATTGCGGCATCGCTGATCAGCGGCCAACGCAAGGCCATCTTGTTCGGCAACACGGCGATCCAGCATCCGCAGGCTGCACAGCTTCGCGCGTGGGGCCAGTGGATCGCCAAGGCAACTGGTGCGACGGTGGGTGTTTTGACTGAGGGTGCGAACACAGTCGGCGGCTATCTGGTAGGAGCGCACCCAAGGCAAGATGGTGCGAATGCGCGCGAAATGATCGAACAGCCTCGCAAGGCGTACTTGCTGTGGAACGTTGAGCCCGACTATGACCTCGCAAATCCAGCTGCAGCCGCGCGGGCGCTGCAGGCCGCCGAAACCGTCATAGCCTGTTCTATCTATCGCAACGGCGCGCTCGACTATGCGGACGTGATTTTGCCAATCACGCCGTTCACTGAAACCGCCGGCACGTTCATTAATTGCGAAGGCCGGGTTCAGAGCTTCAACGGTACGGTGAGGCCGACAGGTGAAGCTCGGCCGGGCTGGAAAGTTTTGCGCGTTCTCGGCAATCTTCTCGGCCTCGACGGCTTTGACTACGAAACTTCCGATCAGGTCCGCAGCGAAGCCGTGCCCGCCAATCTCGATGCAATGCTTTCCAATCAGACGGCAGTTACAGTCGCGAAACCCGAGCGCACACAAGCAACGTCCAGCGTTGTTGAAAGAATCGCAGACGTGCCGATCTATTTCAGCGATGCGATCGTGCGGCGCTCACCACCGTTACAGGCCACACGCGATGCGAAGCCACCGAAGGTGCGTGCGAATGCCCGGACGCTACAGGCACTGGGTGTTGCCGAAGGGGACAAGGCGCGCGTGCAGCAGGGCGACGCTTCAGCGTTACTGGAAGTAAAGCTCGATGAGTCGATTGCGGACGGTGTCGTCCATGTCTCGGCAGCCCACGAATCGACCGCAACACTTGGTTCGATGTTCGGCCAGATTTCCCTGGAACGCGCGTGATGGAAGCAATCACAGCGTTTGGAAGTCAGACGCTGGGCGCGGCATGGCCGGTCGTATGGTCATTGGCAAAAATTACGGCGATCGTGCTACCGGTGCTGGGACTGGTCGCTTATCTGACGTTATGGGAGCGGCGGCTGATTGGCTGGTTCCATATTCGTATGGGTCCGAATCGTGTCGGTCCGCTCGGATTGTTGCAGCCGATCGCTGACGCATTCAAATTAATTACCAAAGAGATCATTTCGCCGTCGCAGGCCGACATATCGCTTTTCTTTCTTGCACCGATCGTCATTCTGATGCCGGCCCTTGCAGCATGGGCTGTAATTCCGTTCGGTCCCGGCATCGTGCTGGCCGACATCAACGCCGGCCTGCTTTACGTGATGGCGATCACCTCGGTCGGTGTCTACGGGGTCATCATCGCCGGCTGGGCATCCAACTCGAAGTACGCGTTTCTCGGTGCGATGCGCGCCGCGGCGCAGATGGTGAGTTATGAGATCGGAATGGGCTTCGTGCTGGTGACGGTATTGATGGTTGCCGGCACACTGAACATGACTCAGATCGTGACGGGACAGAACACCGGCATGTTTGCGTCGATGGGCCTGAATTTCCTTTCATGGAACTGGCTCCCGTTGCTGCCGTTGTTCGTGATCTACGTCGTGTCGAGCGTGGCAGAGACGAATCGGCATCCGTTCGATGTGGTGGAGGGCGAATCGGAAATAGTGGCCGGCCATATGGTTGAGTACTCGGGGATGAGCTTCGCGATCTTCTTCCTGGCCGAGTACGCAAACATGATCTTGCTGTCGACGGTCGCGACGATCATGTTCCTCGGTGGCTGGGCAGCGCCGGTCGACTTCGGGGCGTTGTTCGGATTCGAGACACCGGCCTGGGTCAGCTCATTGTCGGGCTGGTTTTGGCTGTTTGCGAAAGTGTTTTTTGTCGTCTCGCTGTTTATCTGGTTCCGTGCTTCGTTTCCCCGCTACCGGTACGACCAGATCATGCGTCTCGGTTGGAAGATATTCATTCCGCTGACACTCGTATGGCTGGTGGTGATTGCGGTCTGGATGCAGACGCCATGGAATATCTGGAGCGCATAGGCTGATGGGCGCCGTCAGGGAATTCTTCGATAGCCTGTTGTTGCGGGAGCTGGTCAAGGGCCTCGCACTGACGGGCCGTTACGCGTTCTCCCGCAAGATCACGATCCAGTATCCGGAAGAGAAAACTCCAATGTCGCCGCGCTTTCGCGGGTTGCACGCGTTGCGCCGCTATCCAAACGGCGAAGAGCGGTGCATTGCGTGCAAGCTATGCGAGGCGGTATGTCCGGCGCTGGCGATCACGATCGAATCCGATCAACGAGAAGACGGTACACGCCGCACGACACGTTACGACATCGATTTGACTAAGTGCATTTTCTGCGGGCTGTGCGAAGAGAGTTGTCCGGTTGATTCAATCGTCGAGACGCACATCCTTGAGTATCACGGCGAGGAGCGCGGCGATCTTTATTACACCAAGCCGATGCTGCTGGCGATCGGTGATCGGTATGAGAAAGAGATCGCAGCGGCACGTGCAGCCGATGCGCCTTACCGGTGACAAACGGCTGATGGATGCTCAATCGATTCTCTTTCTGATCTTCGCTGGCGTGATGCTGGTTGCGGCGTTGCGCGTGGTCACCGCGCGCAATCCGGTGCATGCGGTGCTCTTTTTGGTGCTGGCCTTTTTCTCCGCGGCAGCGCTGTGGATACTGTTGCGCGCCGAGTTTCTGGCAATCGCGCTGGTGCTGGTCTACGTCGGCGCGGTGATGGTGCTGTTTCTGTTCGTCGTGATGATGCTTGACATCAACGTGGACAAGCTGAGGCAGGGATTCTGGCGTAACGCACCGTGGGGCTTCGGGGTTGCCGCATTGATCGTGCTGCAGATGTGGCTGGTGTTGTCACAGCCGCAATGGCAAGGGATGACACGCTCCGGCGCCGGCATGGCAAACGCGGATAACACGCGAGCGCTCGGGCTGCTCACGTTTACCGAATACGTGTTCCCGCTGCAGATCGCCGGCGTGATTCTATTGGTGGCAATCATTGCGGCGATTGCGCTGACATTACGCGGGCGCAAGGATTCGAAGAGCCAAAATCCGTCCGAGCAGGTCAAGGCGCGCAGCAGCGATCGCGTTCGACTTGTCACGATGGCCACAGAAGACAGAGCACGGCAAACAAAAAACACTTAAGCGAAGAGGAAACGTCGTGGTATCGCTGTCCTGGTATCTGGGTGTAGGCGCGCTGTTGTTTGCGATCAGCGTCGTCGGCATTTTTCTCAATCGAAAGAACCTGATCGTGTTGCTGATGGCGATCGAGCTAATGTTGCTTGCGGTCAACATCAACTTCGTCGCGTTCTCACACTATCTCGGTGATTATCACGGCCAGGTATTTGTGTTCTTCATCCTGACCGTCGCGGCCGCCGAGGCAGCCATCGGACTTGCGATTCTGGTGGTGCTTTTCCGCAATCTGTCCACGATCGACGTGCAAGAGCTCGACTTACTCAAAGGCTAAGTCGAGTGCGCAGCCTTTATCTATTGGTGCCGCTGGCACCGCTGATCGGAGCGCTGATCGCCGGCCTGGCCGGCAAGGTGGTCGGCCGTACCGGTGCGCACCTGATCACGATTCTCGGTGTGCTGATCGCGACGATTGCGTCGTTCATGGTGCTTTCCGAAGTGATGAGAGGTACCACGTTCGACGGAACGGTGTACACGTGGGCAGTGGTGGGCGGCTTGAATCTCGAAGTGGGTTTCCTGATCGATCCGCTGACGGCCTTGATGATGGTCGTGGTCACGTTCGTGTCGCTGATGGTGCACATCTACACGATCGGCTACATGGCCGACGATCCGGGCTATCAGCGCTTCTTCTCCTACATCTCGCTCTTCACCTTCAGCATGCTGATGCTGGTGATGAGCAACAACTTCCTGCAGCTGTTTTTCGGCTGGGAAGCGGTAGGTCTGATGTCCTATCTGCTGATCGGCTTCTGGTACGAGCGGCCGACAGCGATTTACGCAAATCTGAAGGCGTTTCTCGTCAACAGAGTCGGTGACTTTGGCTTCGTGCTCGGTATCGGGCTCGTGTATGCGTACTTCGGCACGCTGAACTACGCAGAGGTATTCGCTGCCGCGCCGACAATGGCCGCGCGCGCAGTTGAATTCATCCCCGGCACGCCGTGGCTGCTGATGACGGTGATCTGCATCTGCCTGTTTATCGGAGCCATGGGCAAGAGCGCGCAGTTTCCGCTGCATGTGTGGCTGCCGGATTCGATGGAAGGTCCGACGCCGATCTCGGCGTTGATCCACGCCGCAACCATGGTAACCGCAGGAATCTTCATGGTGGCGCGCATGTCGCCGTTGTTCGAGCTGTCGGACGTCGCGCTGTCGTTTGTCATCGTGATCGGCGCGATCACTGCGTTTTTCATGGGCGTGCTGGGCATCGTGCAGAACGACATCAAGCGCGTTGTCGCGTATTCGACGCTTTCTCAGCTCGGCTACATGACCGTTGCGCTGGGTGCCTCTGCGTACTCAGTCGGCATATTCCACTTGATGACGCACGCGTTTTTCAAGGCGCTGCTGTTTCTCGCCGCCGGCTCGGTGATCATCGGCATGCATCACGACCAGGACATTCGCAACATGGGCGGCCTGTGGAAGAAGATGCCGGTGACCTGGATCACTGCGCTGATCGGTTCACTGGCGCTGATCGGAACTCCGTTTTTCTCCGGCTTTTATTCGAAGGACTCGATCATCATCGCAACGCACGCCGCTGCCGAAGCGGGGCAGTGGGGTGCGTCGGTGGCGTACTGGGCACTGACCATCGGCGTGTTCATCACCGCGTTCTATTCGTTCCGGATGTTCTTCCTTGTCTTTCACGGAAAGGCGCGCTGGCATCAGAAGCCGCATGACGCCAAACGTGACGACGAGCACCATGACGATCACCACACCAATGAACATCACGGCGAGCCGCACGAGTCCGCGAATGTGGTGACTGTGCCGTTGGTGCTTCTCGCAATCCCTTCACTTGTCATCGGCTTCGTGACGCTTGAATGGATGCTCGGCGGCGACTTCTTCGGCAGCTCAATCGTGGTTGATGCTGCGCGCCATCCGGCGATGACGCATGTTGCTGAGGAAGCACGCAGCGCACTTGCAATGGGCTTGCATGGTTTCCTGTCTGCGCCAACGTACCTTGCCCTGGCAGGAGTTGCGCTCGCAGCGTTTCTATATTTGCGGCGCCCGGATCTCGCGGCTGCACTGAAGCACCGCTTTGCCGGCCTGTATCGACTGCTCGACAACAAGTACTACCTCGACCGCATCAATGAGGTCGTTTTCGCCGGTGGCGCACGCAAGCTCGGTTTCGGACTGTGGCGCGGCGGCGATGTTGGGTTCATCGACGGCATCGCAATCAACGGCAGCGCGAAGGTCGTCGGATGGATTGCCGGGACAGCACGGCTGCTGCAGTCGGGTTACATCTATCACTATGCGTTCGGAATGATCATCGGCGTCCTGGTACTGGTGACGCTGTTTGTAACGTTGAATCTGGTGCGGTGACGTGCAGACCGCAACGTCTTGGCTCAGTCTTGCAATCTGGATTCCGATCGGTTTTGGAGTGGCAATTCTCGCGGCCGGCCGTGATCGCAATCTCGATGTGATCCGTACGCTCGCACTGATCGGCAGCCTGCTTGGACTAGCGGTCACGATTCCGCTGTACACGGGATTCGATCCGACGCTCGCGCAACTCCAGTTCGTCGAGAACGTGCCATGGATTGAGCGGCTGAATGCCAACTACCACCTCGGTGTCGACGGTATCTCGATCTGGTTCGTGCTGTTGACTGCTTTCATGACGGTGATCGTCGTGCTCGCCGGCTGGCAGGTGATCGAAACGCGCGTCTCTCAGTACTACGCAGCCTTTCTGATCCTGTCGGGATTGATGGTCGGTGTTTTCGCTGCCGCTGACGGATTGCTGTTCTTCGTTTTCTTCGAGGCGACGCTGGTACCGATGTACGTAATCATCGGTATTTGGGGCGGAGCCAACCGCATCTACGCAGCGATCAAGTTTTTTCTGTACACCTTCGCGGGCTCGTTGCTGATGCTGTTGGCCCTGGTGTACCTGTACTACGCCTCGGATGGAGGCTTCAATATCTTCGACTGGCATCAGGTGCGCCTTGGCATGACCGCGCAGACGCTACTTTTCTTGGCGTTCTTCGCAGCCTTTGCAGTCAAGGTTCCGATGTGGCCGGTCCATACCTGGCTGCCCGACGCGCACGTCGAAGCGCCGACCGGTGGCTCGATCATCCTGGCCGCGATCATGCTGAAGCTCGGTGCGTATGGTTTCCTACGCTTCTCGCTGCCGATTGCTCCCGACGCCTCGCATGAGCTCGCGGGCTTCGTCATTGCGTTGTCGTTGATCGCGGTCGTCTACATCGGATTCGTTGCACTTGTGCAGTCGGACATGAAAAAGCTTGTTGCCTACTCCTCGATCGCCCATATGGGTTTCGTGACTCTTGGCTTCTTCATCTTCAACCCGATGGGAATGACCGGCGGGATCGTTCAGATGATCTCGCACGGCTTCGTCTCGGGCGCGATGTTTTTCTGCATCGGTGTGATGTATGACCGTATGCATTCGCGCGACATCGCCGACTATGGCGGAGTGGTCAACACGATGCCCAAGTTTGCCGCATTTTTCATGCTGTTCGTCATGGCAAACGCAGGGTTGCCTGCAACGAGCGGATTCGTCGGCGAGTTCATGGTGATTCTCGGTGCGGTCCAGTACAACTTCTGGATTGCCCTGGTCGCAGCCACGACGCTGGTACTGGGTGCCGCGTATTCGTTGTGGATGTACAAGCGAGTTATTTTCGGCGAAGTTGCGAACAAGCACGTTGCGGATCTGATCGATGTCAATCGCCGCGAGCTTGCGATTCTTTCGCTGCTCGCTGCGTCGGTTTTGTGGATGGGACTTTATCCGAAGCCCGTCACCGATCTGATGGATGCGTCGGTCGCGCAGTTGCTCAAACATGTCGCCACTTCGAAACTGCCACTCGCCACCGGAGCTGTTCAGTAGATGGGCTCCCTTGGCCTCATCGTCGCGCTCCCAGAGATTGTGCTGCTTGCTGCCGCCAGTGTCGTGCTCGTGGCGGATCTTTTCGTTTCGGACGAGCGGCGCAACATCACTTACGGCATGACGTTGCTTGCTCTCGCAGCGGCCGCACTGGCCGTCTGCTTGGCGCTCGCACGAAACGAGGTTGTCGTCGGCTTCGGAGGGATGTACATCGCCGACCCGATGGGACATGTGTTGAAGCTATTCGCCATTTTCTGCTGCGGCTTCATGCTGATATGTGCGCAGTCCTATGCGCGCGCGCGAGGCCTGTGGAAGGGCGAGCTGTTCAGCCTGACGTTGTTCATGCTGCTTGGGATCATGTTGATGATCTCGGCGAACAACCTGCTCGTAATTTATCTCGGCCTCGAGCTGCAGGCACTTTCAATGTATGCGCTGGTCGCGTTGCGGCGTGACGATCATCGCGCGAGCGAAGCCGCGATGAAATATTTCGTGCTCGGATCGCTTGCTTCGGGTTTTCTGCTGTACGGAATGTCGATGCTGTACGGCGCGACCGGGACGCTTGAGATAGACGAGCTCGCGCGGCGGGTAGCTGAAGGTCAAATTGCCAGCCGCGGCTCTTTGCTGCTGGGGATTGTTTTTGTTGTCGCGGGGCTCGCGTTCAAGTTCGGCGTGGTGCCGTTCCACATGTGGGCACCCGACGTCTATCAGGGGGCTCCCACGCCGATCACGCTTCTGATCAGTTCTGCGCCCGAACTCGCGATATTCGCGATTGCATTTCGCATTCTGGTCGAGGGCCTGCTGCCATTTTCGGTCGACTGGCAAAAGATTCTCGCGCTGCTCGCCGTCGCGTCGCTGGTACTTGGCAATCTAACCGCCATTGCGCAGACGAATCTGAAGCGGATGCTGGCGTATTCGACAATCGCCCAGATGGGGTTTGTCATGCTCGCGATGCTGTCAGGTGTCACGGCGGGCGACCCAGTTTTGATCGCAAATTCGTACAGCGCGGCGATGTTTTATCTGATCGCGTATGCGCTGACTTCGCTCGGTACGTTCGGCGTGATGCTTCTGCTTTCGAGGGACGGATTCGAAGCGGAGGAGATTTCAGACTTTCGCGGGTTGGCCAGGCGCAGCCCGTGGTATGCGTTCGTAATGCTGCTGCTGATGTTCTCGCTCGCAGGCGTTCCACCAACCGTCGGCTTTTACTCGAAGCTCGTCGTGCTGCAGGCGCTGTTCAGCGAGGGCGCAACAGTTGCTGCGGTGTCATTGGCCGTGATAGCGGTGGTCTTTTCTCTGATCGCGGCGTTTTACTACCTGCGAATCGTGAAAACGATGTACTTCGATGATCCGACGTTCGAGTCCGCGGCGATTCCCCTTGAAGGGCCAGCCGATATGCGAGTGGCACTATCGGTCAATGCGGTGTTGGTGCTTGTGCTGGGGATTCTTCCGCAGTATTTGCTGCAGCTGTGCGCCAACGCCGTGACCCGGACGCTGGGCGGGTAGCAGTAACCGATGTCCCAGTCGGACGGTGACGGTTCGCTGACCGAGCAGACGCTTGACAGTCGGATTGCGTTTGAAGGCACGTTCCTGCGCCTTTATGTCGATCAGGTGCAATCGGCCGATGGCCACATTGGCACTCGCGAATATGTACGGCATCCCGGTGCCGTCATGATCGTTCCGCTGCTGTCCGATGGCCGTGTCGTGCTTGAGCGGCAGTTTCGCTATCCGTTGCGGCGAACAGCGATCGAGTTTCCGGCAGGCAAAATTGACACAGGCGAAAGCCCGCTTCAATGCGGGCAGCGCGAGCTGCTGGAAGAAACTGGCTACCGCGCCGCCAAATGGAGCTATCTCGGCGGCTTGCACAACGCCATCGCATACTCCGACGAAAAGATAGAGATGTTCCTTGCGGAGGAACTCGTGCATGAAGGTGCGGCTCTGGATGCTGGCGAAACGCTGGAAGTGTTCACCGAGCAATGGCAGCGGTTACTGCAGTGGGTTCATGAAGGTACGGTAACTGACGTCAAGACGATGCTCGGCGTGATGTGGCTTGAAAAGGTGCTTTCGGGTGAATGGCAGCGGCAGGCGGCCACCTAGCTAGGCCAACAAACAGGCACTGCACCGTAAATCAGCACGTGACTGAAGTGCGGAGCTCATCTCACATGTTCACGTAGTTCGGCCCGCCACCACCTTCCGGCGTTACCCAGACAATGTTCTGAGTAGGGTCCTTGATGTCACATGTCTTGCAATGGACGCAGTTCTGGAAATTGATCTGCAGACGCTCGTTTCCGTCCGGACCTTTGACGAACTCGTAGACCGCGGCGGGGCAGTAGCGCTGTTCGGGTCCTGCGTACTTGGCCAGGTTGACCTGAATAGGAACCGTTGCGTCCTTCAATGTCAGGTGCGGAGGCTGGTTCTCTTCATGGTTCGTGTTGGACAGGTAGACCGACGACAAACGATCAAACGTCAGTTTGCCGTCGGGTTTCGGATAGACGATCGACTCGCACTCGGCCGCCGGCTTTAGCTTCTGATAATCGGCGAATTTCCGATGCAGCGTCCACGGCGCGTGACCGCGAAAAACAATCTGATCGATGCCGAACATCAACGACCCTATGAACAGTCCCTTGTCCAGCCATGGCTTGAAATTACGCGCGCGATAGAGCTCATCGTGCAGCCAGCTTTTCTCGAACGCCATTGGGTACGACAGCAGCTCGTCGCGCTGACGGTCGGCACCCAATGCATCGAACGCGGCCTGGGCTGCAATCATTCCGCTCTTTACAGCGGCGTGGCTGCCCTTGATCCGCGGTGCGTTCAGAAAACCGGCATCGCAACCAATCAACGCACCGCCTGGAAATACCAGCTTCGGCAGCGACTGCAGTCCGCTCGCATTGATCGCGCGTGATCCGTATTCGAGTCGCTTTCCGCCTTCTAGGTAGCCACGAATCGCGGGATGTGTCTTGTAGCGCTGAAACTCATCGAACGGCGACAGATAAGGATTCGTGTAGCCCAGTCCCACGACGAGTCCAACTGACACCAGGTTTTCACCAAAGTGATACATCCAGCCGCCGCCATATGTGCTGTTATCAAGCGGCCAGCCTGCGCTGTGCAGAACCAACCCTGGCGTGTGCTTCGAAGCATCAACTTCCCAGATTTCCTTGATGCCGATTCCCCACGTCTGCGGATCGCGCCCATCGTTTAATCCAAAGCGCGGTATCAGCTGTCGCGCGAGGTTGCCTCGTGCTCCCTCTGCGAACAACGTGTACTTGCCGTGCAACTCAACGCCGGGTTGAAAGTTTTCGGTCGGCTTGCCGTCGCGCCCGACGCCCATATTGCCGGTGGCGACTCCTTTTACCGCGCCGGCATCGTCGTACAGCACTTCCGCCGCCGCGAAGCCGGGAAAAATCTCCACGCCGAGCGATTCGGCCTGCTGTCCGAGCCAGCGCACCAGATTGCCAAGGCTGCCGACGAAGTAGCCATGGTTCTTCAGTGAAGCCGGCAGCCAGCCATGCGGAACCTCGCGTGCGCCACGTTCTGACAGAAACAAGAACTTCTCTTCGCTGACCGGAGTTTTCAGCGGGGCGCCGCGCTCTTTCCAATCGGGAAACAGTTCGCTCAGCGCGATTGGGTCGATTACCGCGCCCGACAAGATGTGCGCGCCGATTTCAGAGCCTTTTTCAAGCACGCAGACGCTAACTTCGCGTCCACCGCTCCGCTGCCAGTTGCTTCAGTCGAATGGCGGCAGACAGGCCGGCCGGCCCGCCACCGACGACGACGACGTCGTACTCCATCGATTCTCGCTGCACGTTTGCGTCAGCCATGTCTTGTCCTCTGTGCGATCGATGATTGTAGAAGGATCGACTATGCGATCATCGCCGCCACAACAGTCGCTCCGGTTGTCACGCGCCAGACTCTGAGGCACGTGACGAGCTTGGGCGTGGAAGCTCCTCACATGCGAACCAACCTAAAAGAAAAAGTGGCGCTGGTCACCGGGGCAAGCAGCGGTCTCGGAGCGCGCTTTTCGCGTGTCCTCGCGGCCAACGGTGCTTTGACGGTGTTGGCTGCGCGCCGACTCGAGCGACTGAAAGATCTGCGAGCGGAGATCGAGGCCGCGGGTGGCGCTGCCCACATTGTTGAACTGGACGTAACCGACCAGGAGTCGATTGCGGCCGCCGTCGAGCAGACCGAGCGGGAGGTCGGGGCAATCGACATCCTTGTCAACAATTCCGGTGTGTCGACCGCCCAGCGTCTTACCGAAGTGACGCCCGTCGATTACGACTTCATGTTCGACACCAACGTCAAGGGGGCTTTCTTCGTGGCGCAAGCGGTCGCGCGACAGATGATCGCGCGGTCGAAGCAACAGCAGGGTTTGCGCGGCCGTATCGTCAACATTGCCTCGATCGCTGGATTGCGCGTGCTACCTGACATCGGCGTCTACTGCATGACAAAGGCCGCTGTGATCCACATGACACGCTCACAGGCGGTCGAATGGGGTCGCTATGGAATCAACGTCAACGCCATTTGTCCCGGCTATATCCGCACCGAGATGAACGACGCGGTGTGGGATACCGAGCGTGGCGCGAAGTTGCTCGATCGGCTACCGCGCAAGAAAGTCGGTTCGCCGGAGGATCTGGACGGCGTGCTGTTGCTGCTGGTCGCCGAGGAATCACAGTTCATCAATGGCGCAATCATCGCCGCTGACGACGGAATGTCGGTTACGTGAAAGAGTTTGTTGTCGACGTGCCACTGCGATGCGGAGACATGGACGCAACGCCGAAGGCGTTCTACATACATTGTTGAGACAGGCGGCCGGCGAGTACCGCGAGCATGAAAGAGTTTGTCATCGAGGTGCCGCTACGTTGGGGGGACATGGACGCCATGTCTCACCTGAACAATCTGATGTATTTCCGGTTGATGGAGGAAGCTCGCATCCAGTGGTTCGCGCGCTTCGGCTTCCCGACGATGCCGGTTGGTGAAGCGCCGATCCTTGCACACGCCGGTTGCGATTTTCTGAAGGCAATGACTTACCCTGGAACGGCAATCGTCACGCAGATCGTGACTCGCGTTGGGCGCTCGAGTGTTGAAATGTCGCTGAAGATCGAGAAGAAGAATGAGCCGGGCATCGTCTATGCAACCGGCCGCACCGTCATCGTCTGGTACGACTACAGCTTGGGCAAGTCTGCACCATGGCCTGAAGCGGTGCGAGCAGCGATCACCTAAAATTCGTGACTGGATAGGCGGAGAACTCAATGAACAAGGTGTTTCCCACGGCCGCGGCAGCGCTGGCCGATGTGGTTAAAGACGGGCAGATTGTCGCAGTAGGGGGTTTCGGCCTGTGCGGCATTCCTGAGTCACTGATCGTGGCGTTGCGCGACAGCGGCGTCAAAAAACTCACGTGCGTCAGCAACAACGCGGGTATCGATGGCGCCGGTTTGGGTTTGCTGCTGACGACACGGCAGATTGGCAAGATGATCTCGTCGTATGTCGGGGAGAACAAGGAGTTTGAGCGGCAATACCTGGCGGGCGAACTCGAGCTCGAATTCACGCCGCAGGGCACGCTCGCCGAGCGCATGCGTGCCGGCGGTGCCGGCATTCCTGCGTTTTTCGCACGCACAGGATTCGGCACCGTAGTGGCCGAAGGCAAGCCGACGCAGAAATTCGACGGCGTCTGGGGTGGCAAGGAATACGTGATGGAGCGTTCGATCCGCGCCGATGTGTCACTCGTCAAAGCGTGGAAGGCCGACAAGCAGGGCAACCTCATCTATCGCAAGACCGCGCGCAACTTCAATCCCGTCGTCGCGATGTGCGGCAAGGTCACGGTTGCCGAGGTCGAAGAGATCGTCGAGAACGGCGCGCTCGACCCGGACAACGTGCACACGCCTGGGATCTTCGTGCAACGTCTGGTGCTGAACGCGAAGCCGGAAAAGCGTATCGAGAATCGTACTGTGAGGAAGAGCTGAAATGCCGTGGACTCGCGAACAAATGGCCGCGCGCGCGGCGCAGGAATTGAAGGATGGGTTTTACGTGAACCTCGGTATCGGCCTGCCGACTCTTGGTTGCCGAACTACATTCCGGCGGGAATGGACGTCATGCTCCAGTCCGAAAACGGATTGCTCGGCATCGGTCCATTTCCGCTTGAAGAGGAAGTCGATCCCGATCTGATCAACGCCGGAAAGCAACTGGTGACCGCGCTTCCGGGGTCGAGCTACTTCTCCAGTGCTGATTCTTTCGCGATGATCCGCGGCGGACATATCAATCTCGCGATTCTGGGTGCGATGCAGGTCAGCGAAAAAGGCGATCTCGCCAACTGGATGATTCCCGGCAAGCTCGTCAAGGGCATGGGCGGCGCAATGGATCTGGTCGGCGGCGTAGAGCGCGTGGTGGTGCTGATGGAGCACAGCGCCAAGAACGGCGAGCACAAGATCCTGCAGCAGTGCACGCTGCCGTTGACCGGCAAGGCGTGTCGTCAATCGCATGATCACCGAGCTCGGGGTGTTCGACGTGACTCCGAGTGGACTTGCAGGCGACCGAACTTGCGCCACAGGTGGCGCAGGAGGAGGTCCGCATGAAGACCGGTTGCCCGGTCAAATTTGCTTTGGATCACGGCCGCAGCTTGATCTCCCTCGCACGGCGTATGCCGTGACCGCCGTGCATCATCATCACCACGACGCGCTCAGCGCGCACCATCGCGGCGACAGCAGTTATACGCATCGCGCGCGTGCCGCGGGTGGACGCACGCTGACGGATTGCCGTCTCGCTGACGCTCGGCTTCGCGTTGATCGAGTTGATTGCCGGGCTTTGGTCCGGGTCGCTTGCGCTGCTGGCCGATGCTGGGCACATGGCGACCGACTCTGCGTCGCTGTTATTCGCGCTGATCGCGAACATGATCGCCCGGCGGCCGATTTCGGAGCGGCATTCCTTCGGGCTGGCGCGTGTCGAAGTCATCGCGGCGTTCGTCAATGCGTTGTTCATGGTCGGCGGTCGTGCTGTGGATCGTGGTCGAGGCGTTTCACCGGATCAACTCGCCGGTGCCGGTTCAGGGATTGGCTGTCGTTGGTGTCGCCAGCGTCGGGTTACTGGTCAACATCTGGTCGCGTGGACACTTTCTCGCGATCGTGACAACGTCAATATTCGTGCCGCCTTCCTGCACGTGCTTGGCGACTTGCTGGGATCCGTTGCAGCGATCATGGCGGGAATCATCATTTATTTCGGCGGCCCGGTCTGATCGCCGATCCACTGTTGTCGTTGCTTGTCGCGGCATTGATCGTGCGTTCGACCTATCGGCGTGTTCAAGGAAACGACGTTCGTGCTGCTCGACAGCGTTCCGACCGGTGTCGACTATGGGGAGGTGGGCACGACGCTGGCGAAGCTGCCGGGAATTGTCTCGGTTCACGATCTGCATGTCTGGTCGATGGTGCCCGGCAGGTCGGCGTTGTCGGCGCACGTACTGGTCGGCGACATCGAGACCTGGCCGGTGATCCTGCATCAGGCGCGGCACGTGCTGAAGCGAGACTTCAGGCATCGATCACGTCACCTGCAGCCCGAGTGGCTGCACCGCGAACCCGGCGTGATCGGCATCAAGCGGGCCGAATAGCGCAGCGCGGGCGGTGGATGGCTTGACAGCGCGGTGTTATATTGGTACGTTCTGTGTACCATTTCGTACAGATGCAATTTGAAGCAAGTCCATGGCCGCTTTACCACAACGAGAATATCGACGACCGACGCAATCGACGTCGGCAGCCGCGATGCGCGCAGCCGGCTGGCCGCGATGGTCACCAAGCTGCTGGATCACTGGGCTTTGACGGCTGTCGAACAGTCGGCGCTGCTCGGACTTGTCCACCACCAGCCGAAGCACTCTCGCGCGTTACCGCGAGGGCGAGCCGTTGGCTGACAGCCGGGACCTGCTCGACCGCGCGGGCCACTGCTGGGCATTCACAAGTCGCTGCGGATTCTGTTTCCGTACGATCGTGACCTCGCGTACGGCTGGATGACGCAGTTCAATCGGCGGCTCGGCGCGCGGCCGGTCGATCTGATCACCGAGCGCGGGTTCGAAGGCTTGCTGGCGGTGCGGCGCTATCTGGATTTTCAGCGTGGCTAGAGCACTAGTGATCTGCTGGTCAGCCAACGCGGAATTTCATGGCGACCTGGTTCGGAATATCCCGGGTATTCGTCGCTCGCAAAATCTGTTCGACGATCTAACCGCCAATCCTGCCGATTGGGCGGTGGCGATGGCGGCCGAGGAAAGCGGGCGCATCCCGACGTCCGCCGCGCTGGCTACGCGTCCGTTCGATTACGGAAGCGTCATCAGCTACAGCTTCGATGCGTCGCATTGGCAATCGACGCGATTTTCGGATGGCTCGCAGTTACGGCGTTTGGTATGGCGCACTGGAAGTCGAAACCACCGTGTACGAGACCGCGCATCACTGGCGGCGCTTCCTGCTCGACAGCTATGCAGAGCTCGATCGCGTCATCGTCACCGATCGCCGCGTTTGCGATGTGCGGTGCGACGCGCTGCTGATCGATCTGCGCGGCAAGCACATCGAATTTCCAGATCTCATCCGGCGCGACAGTTATGCGTTCACACACCAGGTAGGGCGCATCGTGCACGACCAGGATCTGAGCGGCTTGCTGGTGCAGTCCGCGCGCTGCGATGGCATCAATGCGGCGGTTTTTCGCGCTGAGCGGCTGTCGAATGTGCGCGACAAGATGTTTGTGACTTACAAGATCAACGTGGTGCGCGATTCGTTCGTTGCTGAGCGTGCGCGCGGCCGCCCTTGGTTGTCGTTCGCGCCAAGCAGCCTTGAGTAAGTGTTAGAAGCCGAGCTTGCGCAGCAAGCACATCGCACCCAGCAACAGCGGTTGATGCACCAGATAGATCGTCAGCGCCCAGGTGCCGAGAAACAGCAGCCAGCGCGGCGGCCGTTCGATTTAGCGGTGCCAGCAGCATCGGGAACCGCCATTGCGCGCGCTGCCAAGAGCGTCGCCAGGCCGGCACCAATCAGCACCACTCCAATCCACGGAAACAGCGGAACGTAGTCTTCGGTACTCGGCTTGAATGTCATGAAGCCAACAATCGTCGCCGGTGGCGTGTTGAAGAACTCGTTCGTGTAGATCACGCCCAGCGCAGATGCACACGATGCCGAGCGCGATGTTCCATGCCTTCAAGCGCAACAGAGGTCGCGCGAGCAGAAGTGCCGCTGCGACGAAATGCAGTATTCCGAAGTAGATGAAGCCGCTGACCGAATACCAGCCAACTGCCAGCGTGACACCAATAGCGCGGCCGCCTGCAATCTGCGCCCACCGCTTCCAGAAGTCCGCCGCCGATGGCTTGAACGACGTGCGCAACACAAGGCTTACGCCGACCAGCAGCAGAAACTGCGTGACGATCGCCGTGCGCCATGCAATCCATGGCTGATCGCGGGTCATCACCAGATTGATCCAGCCGAAATAGGCGAGGTCGTAGATGAAGTGATAAACGATCATCTGCGCCACCGCAAAACCGCGCAGTGCATCGCACCAGCTCGCAGGCGGCGAAGCTGAAGTCGGGGTCATCGCGGCGGCACTGCGGCATAATCCTGTCACGCAGTCTAGGTGAGGCCACGCCATGTTGATGTCATCGCAGGATTATCGGGACTCGCTGCGCCGATCGCAGCCGCGCGTCTACGTCGATGGGCAGCAGTTGAATCGGTCGCCGACGAGCCGTCGCTGGCGCCCGGTGTCAACGCGCTCGGTTTGAGCTACGACTATGCGCTTGCGCGAAAACCTGGCACCGGTGATGCGTACCCGTGCCGGCACGCATGAGATCAACCGCATGAACGCGATTCCCGCGTCAAGCCAGGATCTGCTGAACAAGCTCGAAGCAGTGCGTCTGCTTTGCCAGGAGACCGGATGCGCGCAGCGTTATCTGGGTGGCGACGGATTGGCTGCACTTCGCCAGGCTACGCATCGCATCGACGCCGACAAAGGCACCGAATACTCAGCGCGGCTCGACGCCTATCTGGAGCGCGTCTATTCCGAAGACCTAAGCATCGGCATTGCGATGACCGACGGCAAGGGCGATCGCTCGTTGCGGCCACATCAGCAGCCGAATCTCGATACGTATGTTCACATTGTCGAGCGTCGCGCCGACGGCGTCGTCATTTCGGGTGTCAAGGCGATCGTCACGGCTGCTCCCTACGTGCACGAACTGCTGGTGATGCCCTGCCGCAACATGACGCAGGACGACGCCGACTTCGCGGTCTGTTGCGCGGTCCCGATCGATGTCGATGGCCTGACGATCGTTGCGCGCCCGGCAGGACGTCCCGGCGAAAAGTCCGCGCTGTTCAGTGGGCGTTACGGCCAGTCAACCGGCGTCGCGATTTTCGAGCGCGTGTTCGTTCCGTGGGAGAACGTTTTTCTCGCGGGCGAGTGGGAGCATTCCGGATTTCTGACCTATAGCTACGCGACGCATCATCGGCAGACGTGCATTGCCGCGCGTGCGGGGTTCGGCGATCTGCTGATTGGCGCCGGCGCACTGATGACCGAGGCCAACGGCGCCGACCTCGATCAAGCGCATGGCCTGCGCGAGGCGATGATCGATCTGATCAAGATCGTCGAAGGGTTTTATGCATGCGGTGTCGCTGCGTCGGTGTATTGCACCGATCGATCCCTCCGGTGTTGCGATGCCCGACGCAGTGTTCGGCAACGTCGGCAAGCTGTTGATGGCGACGCAGATTTACGACATGCATCGGCTGGCGCATCACGTATCCGGCGGGTTGATCGTCACGCTGCCAGGCCCTGAAGAAGACCATAACCCGGCCACCGCCGGCCGGCTGTCCGAGCTGCTGACCGCGCGCTCCGACATTCCGTATGAGAAGCGGATCGAGGTTGCGCGCTTCGTTGAAGACCTGACGGCCTCATATCAGGCGGGCTGGTACTCGGTGATCTCATTGCATGGCGGCGGATCCCCGGAAGCGATGAAGATGGAAATCTGGCGCAACTATCCGCTTGGCAACAAGGTCGATCTTGTCGAGCGTTTGCTGGAGCGCGGCGTGCTCATTGAAGATAACCGCAGCGACGACGTGCGCAAGATCACACGCAATCGTCAGCCGGGGCGTTGCTGCATCGAAGGATGTCAGGTCCCGACCGCGCCGGTCGTTGTGCCGCTACCGCAGGCCGGCCCGGCGCGATCGGTGCTTCCGCTGCGCAAAGACTGGCACCACGAACTAAGGGCGTGGTTGTGCGCCTGCGGTCCGAGCAGTCGTTTCTGCTGATGGTTGATGTGCAGGCGCAACTTGCGCCGCGCGTTGCAGGCGGGGACCAAGTCATTGCGAAATGTGCCGCGTTGATGAGCGCAGCGCGTCTACTGAAGCTTCCCGTTCGCGTGACCGAACATTGCGCCGACCGCATCGGGCATTCGGTGTCGCGAGATTGCCGACTTGACAGGCCAGGCGAGGTGTTGCCGAAGACGCATTTCTGCTGCACTGACGAGCCCGATGTCCTGGCAGCAATTCGATGCGCTCGACCGCAAGCAGGCTGGTCATCGCCGGCATGGAGGCGCATGTGTGTGCGATGCAGGCCGCGCTCGGCCTTGCCGAAAATGGCTACGACTGCTTTTTTGTGCAAGACGCGTCGGGCTCGCAGCGGCCGTCCGACCACGCTAGCTGCGATCGAGCGCTTGCGAATGAGCAACGTGCAGATCGTCTACGACCGAGATGGTGATGTTCGAGTGGCTGAAGCGCGCCGACGTGCCGGAGTTTCGCGAGTTGCTGAAGATCGTCAAGAGTGCCTGATAGTCGGCGCCAGACGGTGCATCTGTTGCGACAGGCATCACGCGCGGATATCGCCGCTATTCACGAGGTCCGGATGTCGGTGCGCGAAAATCAATTGGCTCGCAGCAACGCTATATCCGAGCGTGACTACATCGATCATCTCGAGACGCTAGGTCGTGGCTGGGTGATCGAAGCCGGACATCGTATTGTTGCTGTCGTAGTCGGCAATGCACGCAACGGAAACATATGGGGTCTGTTCGTCCATCCGGAATTCGAGCGGCGCGGTTCGGCCGGCGCTTGCTCGATACCGCCGTGGAATGGCTTTGGTCACAGGGGCTGACGCAACTGTGGCTGACAACAACGCCCGGCACACGCGCGCAGGGGTTCTACGAAGCGGCTGGGTGGAGGCGGGCGGGGTGACCGAGCACGGTGAAATACGATTCGAGCTGAGCAGGCGTGTCCACAGTCTTCAATGACCTGTTTGGTGCGTCGCCTCATGGCCGGCCGGACTGACATACGCGCTCGACTTCATCAGCGATGAAGAAGAAAGCCAACTGCTGTCAGCGATTCGCGACGTGCCGATGCACGACGCGCAATATTATGAATACACGGCCAAGCGGCGTGTCGCGAGCTTCGGTGCAAGCTATGACTTCGAATCGAGACAGCTGCACGACGCCGCTCCTGTGCCTGCGTTCCTGATCCCGCTGCGCAAGCGCGTGGCAGAGCGCGTAGCACATTTCCGAAGACACATTCGCCCAGACGTTGATTACCGAATATCGGCCGGGCACACCGTTGGGCTGGCATCGTGACGCGCTGAACTATGAACTCATCGCCGGCATCTCACTGGGTGGTCGCTGTCGGATGCGCTTTCGCCCATATCCGCCACGCCGGGGGCGAGATCCCAGGACATTTGCGTTCAACTGGAGCCGCGCTCGATGTATGTGATGCGCGATGAGGTGCGCTGGAACTGGCAGCACAGCATCCCTGCGACGCCTGAGCATCGGTGGTCGATTACGTTTCGCACGTTGCGAGTATCGACACGCGATCCGTAACCGCGCCGTATATTCTGGCCACGTAATCCACTGGGAAAATTGAAGTGCGGCGTTTACTGTGCACCATTGCGTTGATTGCGCTGTCGGCCGGAGGACTCGTGGCATGCGGCGACTTCATGACGGACTCTGCCACGCGGTTGGCGAACGATCTTCAAAGGGCGGCGGAGTCGATGCCGGCGAACTCGGGTGCGTCGCACACGCTCGTTCATCGGCCGAAGGCTTCGCCCGACGGATGCGCGCACGATTATTCGTTTCAGCTGAGCCGCCAATCTTCGTTGCTGATTTGGTGCAAGTCGCCGAACGGGGAGAAAAACGTTACAAGTCACACGACGACCTCCCACCTGCGCTATGTTGATGTGCCCCAGCAGATCAATCTCGAAAAGCGCGCGGGTGAGCCGATCACGATCGAGCTGCAGAGGACGCTGGGCAAGCCGGTGGTCGTGCGTGCGTACTAGCGCTGCTGTCTTTGCCTTGCTTGCTGCGGGCGTTTCTTCCGCCACCGCCATCGATCTGCAAGGCCACCGCGGCACGCGCGGCCTTGCTCCCGAAAATACGCTGGCCGCTTTTAGGACTGCACTTGCGATTGGCGTGACGACGCTCGAGACGGATCTCGCGATGACGCGCGACGGCGTCCTGGTGCTATCCCACGATCCGCGTGTGTCTGCGGCGCTGACACGCGGCTCTGACGGGCGCTGGTTGAGCGAAGACGGCGCGCCGATTTTTTCGCTGAGCGCACGCGATCTCGCGCAATATGACGTCGGCCGTTTGAACCCAACTCACAAGTACGCCGAGCAGTGGACCGAACAGAAAGCAAGGGACGGCGAGCGCATCCCAACGTTGCAGCAGTTGTTCGATATCGCACGCGACGCCGTGTCTCCAGGCGGCCGCCCCGTGCGTTTCAACATCGAAACCAAAATCACACCATCCAGCGGCTGATACCACTCCTGGCGCGGAAAGTTACGCGCGCGCTGTCGTTGATGCAGTTCGGTCCGCAAGGATGGTGGATCGGGTGACAGTGCAATCGTTCGATTGGCGAACGCTGCGCGAGGTGAAGAAACGCGCTCCGGAAATAGCCACCGCATGCTTGACGATCGATTCTTCGGGCATGAATACCGTCGTTCCGGATGCATCGGGAGCATCTCCGTGGCATGCCGGACTGAAAGCAGCCGACTACGGCGGGTCGCTTCCGAAGTTGGCGCAAGCGGCTGGTTGCAGCATCTGGTCGCCATTCTGGCGCAATGTAACTGCCGACAACGTTGCTGAAGCGCAAGCTCTGAGGCTCAAAGTCATCCCGTGGACGGTGAACGATCCTGCCGAGATCGAACGCCTGGCGACGCTTGGCGTCGACGGCATCATCACGGACTATCCGGACCGCGCACGACGAGCGCTGGCGGCTCGCAACATCTCGATCGATTGAGAGCGAGCGATGAGCCGCAGCGCCATTGTGCAGTCGGCTCGATCGCGAGAGCTATTTCGGCGGCACGTCCGAAATAGCATCGGTATACTGCGCCGTTACCGGTAACGCTGTTGCTTACAGCGTAAGAATTAAGATGATCAAGTACGCGAAATGATCAAGTACGTGTTCGTTACCGGTGGCGTGGTCTCCTCGCTCGGAAAAGGGATCGCCGCCGCCTCTCTTGCCGCGATCCTCGAATCGCGCGGCCTCAAAGTCACCCTAATAAAGCTGGACCCGTACATCAACGTCGACCCCGGCACGATGTCGCCGTTTCAGCACGGCGAGGTGTTCGTCACCGAGGACGGTGCCGAAACGGATCTGGACCTCGGACATTACGAGCGGTTCATCTCGGCCAAGATGCGGAAGGTGAATAACTTCACCACCGGCCAGATTTACGACTCGGTTATCAAGAAAGAACGGCGCGGCGAGTACCTGGGCAAGACGGTTCAGGTCATTCCGCACGTAACCAACGAGATCCAGGACTTCATCGAGCGCGGTGCGCGCGCGGCGTGGGACGGCAAAGCCGATGTGGCGATCGTCGAGATCGGCGGCACCGTGGGTGACATCGAATCACTGCCGTTTGTCGAAGCGGTCCGCCAGATGAAGCTGCGGTTGGGCCAATCGTCGGCGTGCTACGTGCACCTGACGCTGGTGCCGTTCATTCCGTCTGCCGGCGAACTGAAAACCAAGCCGACGCAGCACAGCGTGCAGAAGATGCGCGAGATCGGTATCTCGCCCGACGTGCTGTTGTGCCGTGCCGATCGTCCGATCCCGGAAGACGAGCGCGCGAAGATTTCGTTGTTTTCGAACGTGCCGATCGACGCGGTGATCTCGGCGTGGGATGTCAGCTCGATCTACAAGATTCCATCGATGCTGCACAAGCAGGGTCTCGACGAGATTGTGTGCTTCAAGCTCGGCATCATTGCCAAGCCCGCTGATCTTTCGAGCTGGGACAAGCTCGTGTACGCGCTCGAGCATCCGGAGCACGAGGTCACAATCGGCATGGTCGGCAAATACGTCGAGCTGTCGGATTCGTACAAGTCGCTGGTCGAAGCGCTGATGCACGCCGGCATCAACACACGCACCAAGGTGAAGATCGAGTATCTGGATTCCGAGCAGATTGAAAGCGATGGAATGGCATTGCTCGATAAGGTCGATGCGGTGCTGGTACCTGGCGGCTTCGGCCGGCGCGGCACCGAAGGCAAGATCTCCGCAATTCGTCACGCGCGTGAAAACAGTTTGCCCTATCTGGGTATTTGCCTTGGCATGCAGCTGGCAACAATCGAGTTTGCCCGCAACGTGTGTGGGCTAACGGGAGCGAACTCGACCGAGTTTGATCCTGACACGCCGCACCCGGTCGTTGCGCTGATCACCGAATGGACTGATCGCACGGGCCGCATCGAGCGGCGCGATGCACAGTCGGATCTCGGCGGCACGATGCGGCTCGGCTCGCAGAAATGTCCAGTCGAGCGCGGCACACTTGCCGCGCGAATCTACGGTGCCGAGGTCAACGAGCGCCATCGTCATCGCTACGAGGTCAACAATGCCTATGTGCCGCAGCTCGAAGCGTGCGGGTACACCGTTTCGGCGCGTACGCCGAGTGAGAAGTTGACCGAGATCATGGAGCTGCCGTCCCATCCGTTTTTTATCGGCGTCCAGTTTCACCCCGAGTTCACGTCGACGCCGCGGCACGGGCATCCGCTGTTCAAGGCATTTATCGAGGCGGCACTCGCGAGTAAGCAGGCACGCTCGCAGACAGACAGCGACACGAAAGTCGCGCCGATTGCTCAAAAGGCCGCCGCGTGAGCGCGGCGCCGGGCCGTCCCAAGCAGCGCTCTGCGTTGCCAATGAGCCCCCTCGGGGGGACCGCGCGAAGCGCGAGGGGGCAACATGAAGCTGGCGGGGTTTGAAGTCGGGCTCGATCAGCCGCTGTTTCTGATCGCCGGGCCATGTGTGATCGAGTCCGAGCAGATGGCGATCGACACCGCGGGTCGCTTGAAGGAAATCACCGGCGCGCTCGGTGTTCCTTTCATTTACAAGTCGAGCTTCGACAAGGCGAATCGCAGCTCGGGCAAGAGCTTTCGTGGCCTCGGCATTGACGAGGGATTGCGGATTCTGGGCGCGGTCAGAAAGCAAGTCGGCGTTCCGGTGCTGACCGATGTCCACGAGGAAGGTGAGATCAAGCCCGCGGCTGCGGTGGTCGACGTGTTGCAAACGCCGGCGTTTCTGTGCAGGCAGACCGACTTCATCCGCGCATGTGCGGTCAGCGGCAAGCCCGTCAATATCAAGAAGGGTCAGTTTCTCGCGCCGGGCGACATGAAAAACGTGATCGATAAGGCTCGCGACGCTGCACGTGAGGCTGGCTTGGCTGAAGACAGTTTTATGACCTGCGAGCGCGGCGCATCGTTCGGCTACAACAATCTTGTATCCGATATGCGATCACTGGCAATCATGCGCGAAACTAATGCTCCGGTCGTGTTCGATGCCACCCACTCGGTTCAACTGCCGGGCGGGCAGGGCACGACAAGCGGGGGCCAGCGCGAATTCGTGCCCGTGTTGGCGCGTGCCGCAGTTGCCGCCGGAGTCGCCGGAGTGTTCATGGAAACTCATCCAAATCCCGCCGAAGCCAAGTCAGACGGACCAAACGCCGTTCCGCTGGATCGGATGCAGGAGTTGCTGGCCACCCTTGTTGAGCTCGATCGCGCGGTGAAGCGGCAAGGCTTTATCGAGACCAGCTTTGCCTGAGAAACTCTAAGGAAACATGAGCGCAATCGTTGACATCATCGGCCGTGAAATTCTCGATTCGCGCGGCAACCCCACCGTTGAATGCGACGTATTGCTTGAAAGCGGAGTGATGGGCCGCGCAATCGTTCCATCGGGCGCATCGACCGGTGCGCGCGAGGCGATTGAGCTGCGCGACGGGGACGACAACCGCTACGGCGGCAAAGGTGTGCTAAAGGCAATTGAAAACGTCAACACCGAGATCTCGGAAGCCGTCTTGGGACTCGAAGCCAACGAGCAGGCGTTTCTTGACAATGCGTTGATCGAGCTTGACGGTACCGAAAACAAATCGCGCCTTGGCGCCAACGCGATGCTGGCGGTGTCGATTGCTGTTGCGAAGGCGGCGGCCGAGGAATCCGGGTTGCCGCTTTATCGCTATTTTGGAGGCAGCGGTCCAATGCAAATGCCGGTGCCGATGATGAACGTGATCAACGGCGGCGCACACGCCAACAACAATCTCGATCTGCAGGAATTGATGATCGTGCCCATAGGGGCGCCGACTTTCTCAGAAGCGGTGCGCTATGGCGCTGAAGTCTTCCATGCACTGAAGAAGCTGATTGACAAAGCAGGAATGAGCACCGCCGTTGGCGACGAAGGCGGATTTGCGCCGAGCGTGAAGAATCACGAGGCTGCGATTCAAATGATTCTGCAAGCGATCGATCACGCTGGATACAAAGCAGGAGCGGACATCGCGCTCGCCATCGACTGCGCCGCCAGCGAGTTTTTCAAGGACGGCAAGTACAGACTCGAAAGCGAAGGATGGACGTTGTCGGCAGCCGAATGGACCACGACGCTGGCGGGTTGGTGCGGTAAGTATCCGATCGTGTCGATCGAAGATGGAATGGCGGAAAACGATTGGGCGGGCTGGGAGGAGCTCACGCAAAAGCTTGGCGAGAAGGTGCAACTTGTCGGCGACGACATCTTCGTCACCAACACGGCACTATTGCGCGAAGGAATTCGGCGCGGCGTTGCGAACTCGATACTGATCAAGATCAATCAGATCGGGACGCTGACCGAAACGTTCGCCGCCATTGAGATGGCGAAGCGCGCGGGCTATACGTCGGTGATCAGCCATCGCTCCGGCGAAACTGAAGACACGACGATCGCCGATATCGCCGTGGGCACCAACGTAATGCAGATCAAGACCGGCTCACTGAGCCGCTCGGATCGAATTGCGAAGTACAACCAGTTGCTTCGTATCGAGGAGGACCTGGGCGACGTCGCAGGTTATCCCGGTCGCGATGCGTTCGACAACTTTCGCTAGCCGGGTGTGACAATCATGCGGCTGCTGGCCATTGTTCTCGCCGCGCTGCTGATTGCGATTCAGTGGCAGCTATGGTTTGGCAAAGGCGGCTGGCTTCGAGTGTGGGATCTTGACCGGCAGCTGGTCGCGCAGCGCGGCATCAACGGTGCACTCAGCGCGCGAAATGCCGAGCTGGCGGCGGAAGTCGCCAGCTTGCGAGAGGGCCGCGAGGCGATAGAGGAGCGTGCACGGCACGAGCTGAACATGGTGCGCGACGGTGAGATATTTTTCCAAATCGTCACGCCTAAGACTGAAACAGCGGCAAGCACAAGCCAGCCAGCACCAAAATGAATCTGCATAGATTGCTTAAAGAGCGCGAGTCGCGTGGTACTCCACTGCGGATTGGACTGATCGGTGCGGGCAAATTCGGATCGATGTATCTGTCGCAGGTCCGGCATACGCCGGGGATGCGCGTGACGGCGATTGCGGACCTCGATCCAGCCCGTGCGCGCGACGCTCTGCGCAGGGTGGGCTGGTCAGACGGCGCTATCTCATCGCTGAGCTTTTTCTCCGATGCACGCGCGCTGATCGAGAAGCCGGATATCGACATCGTCATCGATTCCACCGGATCACCGTCGGCCGGCATCACGCATGTGCTTGCGTGCTGCGAGCATCGCAAGCACATCGTGATGGTCAATGTCGAGGCCGACGCGCTTGCAGGCCCGCTACTCGCGCAACGCGCGCGCGAAGCCGGCATCGTCTACTCGCTCGCTTACGGCGATCAGCCTGCGCTGATCTGCGAGTTGGTCGACTGGGCACGCGCGTGCGGCTTCGAAGTGATTGCCGCCGGCAAGGGCACCAAATATCTGCCCGCGTATCACGCCTCGACTCCCGACACGGTGTGGGGCCACTATGGTTTGAGTGCTGAGGATGCGCGTATCGGCGGACTGAACGCGCAGATGTTCAATTCGTTCCTGGACGGAACCAAGAGTTCGATTGAAATGTGCGCGGTGTCGAACGCAACCGGATTGATCGCGCCCGATGGTCTGTCGTTTCCACCGTGCAGCGTTGACGAACTGCCGCAAGTGTTGCGGCCGCAGACCGAGGGCGGTGTGCTTCACCATCGCGGGCAAGTGGAAGTGATCTCGAGCCTGCAACGCAACGGCTCAGCCGTCGCAGCGTGATCTGCGCTGGGGCGTATATGTTGTTTTTGCCGGCGGCAGCGAGTACGTGGAGCGCTGTTTCAAGGAGTATGGGCTGGTGACTGATGCGAGCGGGCAATATTCGGCGCTCTACAAACCCTTTCACCTGATAGGGCTCGAGCTCGGCATCAGCGTCGCGAGCGTTGGGTTGCGCAACGAACCCACCGGCGCGCCGATTGGGTTCAATGCAGACGTCGTCGCGACGGCGAAGCGAGACCTGGCGGCAGGCGAGACACTCGACGGCGAGGGCGGCCATACGGTTTACGGCAAGGTGATGCCGGCTGAGGAATCGATGCGTATTGGCGGCCTACCGCTGGGGCTTGCACACAAGGTGAGACTGGTCAACGCCATTGCGGCCGGGCAAAACGTGCGCTGGGATGACGTCGAAATCGACGAGGACCAGAGTGCCGTCTCATTCCGCCGCTCAATGGAGCGCGCGACCATAGCGTTCGACGGCGAGGCGATTGCCGCTAACGCGTAGCATTTCAGACCTACTCGTCGTACTCGTCCGACCCCTGTACCCAGATAAACGATTGGATGTCGATCATGTCGCGCGGCGGCATGTCTTTTAGGTCATGACGAATCGTCTCAGAAAATTCGAGCAAGCTTGCGTAGGTTTCCCACGACGGCCGTGATGTGTACAAAAAGTCGTAGCCGTACTGTCGAGCCGCGATCTGCGTCACGTTGGGCTTGAGGAAGATGTGCTGCCTCCGGCTGCGCGATAAACCCGAATATCGTCACCAGCGGCCACGTGAGCACGCGAGTCTGCTTGCGTGGGAGCGCCTCGACGGCATTGCACCAGCGCTCGAATTTGCGGTAAGCGCTACCTCGACCGTAGAGAAACTCGTACAGTGCTTCCGCGAAAAGCTGCGCGCCCTCCGTTGATCTAACGGCGTCCCGCAATGCCATCTTCTCGAACGAGAAGAGAAGGTTTGTTCTGGACTCTATCCTGACTGCGCGTGCAGCGACTTCTGCAAACTGATCCTGCCTCGAGCAGCGCACGATGTGTGCGGCGATTAAGACTCTCGATCCATTGCTGATGCGCTTTCCATTTGTAACCACGTTCCCAGTCGATGTACTTTTCGTCTCGAAAGCCTTTCGGAAAAAAGCGTAGAAACTTGCGGCGGCAACGGCGCGCGCCGCTCCACGGTTGCGCGCGTGCGGGTGCGTCCGATGACTGCCGCGGTGAAGAGCTTTTTTCGAGATCGGTGCTGGTTCTGAGAGCCATACATCGACGCCAGCAAACAGTGTGCGTAGTGGTCGAAGCTATTGAGCAGAACCCGGTTTCCAATCGGCGAGAAAGGCATTTAAGCCCGCTGCATCGCGCTGCCGTAAAAGCGCCTGAAGCTCAATGCGGGCCGCGGCTCGCTGCGCCGACTACTTTTCCGTCGGCTCACCAGCTACGCGCGCTTGATCAGCCAACAAGTGCTTGCGCCCGCGCGATCGTCGTTAAAGGATGACTGCGGCACTCGGCAGCAATTGCGAGCTTTCACCAAAATGGCTCGCCTGCAAGCGAGGCCAGCGTTGACCAATGATCGAGCGTGAATTGATAGGCCAGCGCTCCGTGCGATGAATGCACGGCCATCATGCCGGGGATTCGTGTGGCAACGTTGGAAGCGCGATCGCGGCACGATCGTGATCCCAAGCAGCGCGGTGGCAAGCTTTTCGGATCGCGCACCGACGCGAGCGCGTGCGCATAGATCCAGCGATCTTCCTCGCTGTCGGTCGATTGCCAAGGCGCGCTAGCAGCCGATCAAAGCGGAGTGCGGTCGGCGCCAACGCCGGCCGCGATAATAATCGCCGACCGTCGTGGCTGCTGGCAAGGAAGCCGCCGCTGGCAGCGGAAGCATCGAAATGGTCGTGTGGCGAGAGCAATCACGTGCGGCGTCGTCCGAAAGAGGCAAGAGTGCGAGATCAAATTATTGCGCAGGCTGGAGATCGTCAGGAGCTATCAGCACGTTTCGGATCTCCAGTCCAAGGCGCGCAAGCGCGGGATGCGAGCAAGGAACGTGCGGCCGCTTGCACACGCGCATGTGCGGGCGTGCCCGCGGTCGCGAGTGGCGAGAAACTTCAAGTGATCGATCGCGAGCGAGAAGAGTGCGCTTCGCCCCGCGCCCGTTACCTGACGGAATCGCGGCAAGCAGAGTCGAAGTATTGCGGCATCGTGACGCGGCCGGCTTGAGCGAGCGCGAACGTGTCGCTGAGCAAGACGCGACCTGCTGCGCTGGCGACAGGCGCGCAAATAATTCCGCGAGATTCCGCAGCGTCGCCGAGTCGTACGCCACGCGATAAAAGCCGAGGCCATCGGGATTGGCAAGAACCGGTAATTGGAGCAGCCGTTGAATGTTGCGCTGCCGGTCGCTTGCTCGAGCAACAGCGAACGGCGCTCTTTGCCGCGCGCCAGAACTAATTGGAATCTTCCATAGCTTGTGCAGGAAGCGATTGCAGCGCCGAGCGAAAATCGCGTTTGCACTCAACTGGATAATGGTCTCGCCCTTCATTGCAACTGGCAGTCAGCTGGACGACCGGAAAACCCTGTTGATCGGTCCAGCCTGCCGCCACGCCGGAGACGTTCTTGCCGGACGCGACGCTGCAATGTGATGCCACAGGTCACCGGCCGTCGCATTCGAAAATTGCGCGGTCCTTCATGTATAGCGCCGAGGCCTTCGCGAAATCGCTTCTCGCCAATCCACTGCTCGAGCATGGCGAGTACCGCTCCACCCTTGTTATACGTAATCCAGTCGAAGACATCGAATACTCTGGCTCTCGCTGACCGCACGGCGCGAATCGCGCGTGTCGCCGGGCCTGAGTCGCAGCGTCATCGTTTGATCGAGCCAGGGCCGCCGCCGCAGGCGTTCATGCCATCCTGGATTGAAATGCGCGCTCGCCTTGATTTCCATCCAGGTTGCAAACGCTTCGTTGAGCCAGATCTCTTCCCACGACGCGGCGGTGACCAGGTTGCCGAACCATTGGTGCGCAATCTCGTGCGCGACGATGTTGAAGACATTGCGCTGCACGTCAAATGAGCTGCGCGCAGGATTGAACAGAATCGCGTCTTCCGAATAAGAGATCAGGCCCCAGTCCTCCATCGCGCCGTCGCGGATGCCGGGCACGGCAAGCTGATCGAGTTTGGGCAATGAATACGCACCCCGAAATACTCGGTGAAGAACGGCATCGACCTTCCTGGTGACTCGCCATCGCGTAGGCTGCCTGCTGCTGCTTACCTTCGGCCGTAAAAATCCGGAGTGGAACGCCCGCTGCCATCGCCGGTCAGCGTTGCCAAATCGACCGACAGTGATTGCAACTAGGTAAGTCGGCATTGAAGGCGTTGGCGCGAAGCGATGTTCGGTGCGGCCGTCTCTGCGATTCAAGCCGTTTGAAGTCAACACGCGGCATGTTCGAGTGCGCGGCGTACGTAGAAGGGGCGGTGACTGAGATCTCGAACACCGCACGAAATGCGGGCTCGTCGAAGCACGGAAATACCATGCGCGCAAAAACGGCCTCGAGCTGCGTTGCAAGCATCACCACCGGCTGACCGCGCGCGGTATACGGCACGCTTGAAACAGTCCGGAGCCGGTAGCCTGAACCTTGCCGCTGTACTCGATGCGCAGCACGTATTCGCCGGCTTCGATGGCAGATCCATCGCTTGCCGACAGCTGCCACGATTGCAGGCAACTTGCCCGGCTGCACGCTGAGGGACTGCGCCCGCCCGTTGGCCGAAGTCAGAACAGCGCTGCGGGACGTTAATTCGTGAGCGTGAATCGCAAGCGAGCTGACAGCGCGCGCGATTCGTACCATGATGGCGACAGACCCCGAGAATGACTCCTTGTGCGGATCAAGATCGAGGCTCAGGCGATAGTGAGTTGGGACAACGTCTTTCGAAAGACCGCCGGGCGTGGTGGCAAAGTCGAACCGGGGTTGCGCGAAAGCTGCATTCGTCAGCAGCACCAGCAACAGAAACAGCGGAACAGAAGCGGCTCGGTATTGCATCATGTGACGCAGTATCAGACTTAAGGCTGGTTATGTAGAGCCGGCGATTCCCTCGACCGCTACCAGTGTTGACTTCGCGGTTCTTTGCCGAAGTCGATCAGCGGCTTGTACTCGGGCGAGCTGATACCAGGCCTTCAGTCGAGCCATGTCGGCGAACTCGAGGATCACCAATCGCTTTGGCATCCACTCGCCTTCCAGCACCTCCGTCGCGCCACCGCGCACCAGATAATCGACCGCCAAAGGCCTCGATCGTTGCTGACACTCGTTGGCGGTATTGCTCGTACCCGGCGGCATCAGTGACTTCAACGTTGGCGAACAGATAGGCTGGCATGGCTCTTCTTCCCAGGGCGTTGTGTAAGAAGGGCGCTTCATAGCATCAGTTTGCTGTTCACCCGTACAGATATCGACCAATTGCCAATTCGGCTCGGAACCTCGGGCGAAAATCTTGAATCCGTGTTTTTATAGAGCGCGCAAGCGATTGCGTTGCGCGCAAACACGTGAAGCAAAAGTTGATAAAGAACAGACCGGCCGGACACTTGGCGTCCGGCAGGTTCTTACGGATTTAGTCGCGCGGTCTGAAGTGGTTCGTGGCGACCCATTCCCCCACCTTTGTGCCGAGCACGCCACCTTGCACGGTGCGAGTTACGGAAGTGCATACCGCCGTGAATACGCGCTAGGCTGATTTCGTTCAGCATGTCGTCAGGTGTGCCGTATTGGCGCACCGTACCTGTAACTGTGCTGCCGAAGCTGAACGAGATGTTGTTTGTGCCGTAGTGCGCCTTCAATGCGGCGAGTGCGGCGCTGTTCGCGCAGTTATGCGCGGCTGGATACTCGGGATGATTCGGCGTCGTCACCACCGGAGTCCACGCCGCGTCCATGGTGGTCGCGGCGTTGCCATCGGTATCCGCGAAGCGAATGGCGCTGGTAGGGCGCCAGGAATCATAAAAGTACTTGGAGTCGAAGCATGCAATGGTGACATCGGCGAGCGCGACCCACAGCATCGCTAAACCGCGGGCATTGTCGGCGAGGCTGCGGCTGTCCATCGCGAACGCGCGGTAGTTACGCGTCACCAACAGCCCGGGACTCTCAGTGTGGAAACGCGCGCTTTCCAGTTGGTCGGCGCTGCGCAGAGTGCTAGTACTTGACCCCCAGGCTAGCGACTCGTTGAAGTCGGCGGCGTAGGCCGCACTATCAAGCGCCGGCGGCGGCGCGGCGCGGAACTGCGATGCGCTCGTCAACACGAAAGGCTTCATGGACGAATTATTGGTGCCCACCGGATTGACACCGCGAAAGTTGCCCGGACCCGTTTTAGCCGTGTAGGTAACTGCTGGTAAGCGACCGTCATTAGCACGCAGCGCAACGATTGCAGCGGCGACCTCGGTTCCCACGGCGATCCCGCGTGTCTTGGCGTCACCAGTGGAGATCGCTGCAACGAAGTCGTCATAAGCGACCTGGTATTGCGCGTTACGAGCCGGGAAAAGAGCCTTGAGCACCCCATACGCAGCAGCCGCAGCAGCGGCTTCCTGCGAAGCACCCGCCGCTCGGCGTCGCAGGCGTTGCATTAAAAGTCTTGTGGGTGCCCACGATGGCGTTTACAGCGTCATAGATAGCCACGTGAACCGTGGCGAGATCGAAGAAAGCGTTCGGGCTGCGTTCCTCTGGTGTGCCGATAGCCGCAGCCGGCACATTGATCGTGTCAGTTGCGATCTTGTTCCAATAGGCAACCGCGTTGGAAGGAGTCGTGACTCCGTTGGTATAGGCAACTGTGACGGCGGCGGGTGCGGCGACAGGTTGAACGGTGTTGTCGTCACTTCCTCCGCAGCTTGCTGTCAACAGAGCGGAAACTGCAAGGACAGGAACTGCGGAGCTCCGCAAAATTATTACTAGCGATTTCGATTTCATCTTATTCCTCTGAGCGACCGGTGTATTGAAGTCGCCATAGTCGATTACGATCACGCGGCGCAAGTCTGCCTTACGCAGCGCCATGAACTGTTCAACCTTGGGTCGAATACCTTTGAACCCTTGGTCTTACAGCGTAGAGGTCTAGCAACGTCGTGTCTGTGCGCGAACGCCTAGTTCAGACCGGGCAGGAACCAGCGCCATGTCCAAATGGCGCTGATCAAACTTCAGCTGCTATCTGCAGACACGACGCGTTCAGCGGGTTGCGCGTTGGGCCGTCCGCGTGGGTTCTTTTGCTTCCCGCCAAGCGAGCAGCTGTGCATCGGTCATGTAATCAGAGAAATCCAGGCTTTCGATTCCTCGCACGCGCTGAATGAACCAGCGGAGCTCATCTGGGCCGTTCTTTGCCGCTTCACAGGCGCGGCGGTCGATCTGTGTACGCGGCTCGTCGCACTTGTAATCTGTACCTGCGACGGCGGTCGTCACTAGCGTGATCCCAACCAGGGTCGCGGCTGTAAGGCGAAAATACGTAGAGTTCATTGCAAACCTCCGTTAGGGAAACTTCTTGAACTACGTCTGTAGTTGAGATCGGCCCTGCAGCGGTCGGCTCTCAAGTACAAAGACGCGAAGGCTTTCCCTAAGCGGACATCGTGTCACTAAATGCAGAGCGCGACGGAAAGAAAATCAAACTAGTGGAATCAGCGCGCTTCAGAATTGCTTGCCAGCGCTCGATGCGATTTCAATTTGGAAGTACCAAGCGTGCGCTGTGCTTCGGCCACCATCCAGCGTCCGCGCTTGCTATCGCCGTTGGCAATATGAGCTAGACCAAACCAGTATTCAGCCTCCGCGGCCCACACACTTCGAGAATCGTGACTGAGCCAGAAGCCATAGGCCTGGCGCAAAGGTTCGAGCGCCTCTGCCGTCTTGCCATTGGCTAGAAAGATGCGGCCCACCGCGACGCCGAGATCGGCCGCCGCCGGATCTTCGAAGAACTGTTGCTGAACCTTTAATGCACGCTCAACCGACTCCAGTGCCGAGCCTGTCTGACCCAAATCGAGTTCTGCAAGCGCGCGCGCCACGGCACCATCAACCAAGCAGTCGGCCCACTTTTGCTCGCGGCAGAATTCTTCCAGCTTTGCTGCGGTATTAATGGCTTCATCGAAACGCCCGTTCTCGCGCTGCGCGAAGCTCAGTCCCAGCCAAAGCGGGATTTCTTGTGGAGTCATCCTCATGGGTTGGACCGCTTCGAATGCGGCAACCACGGGCGCGGCAAGCGACTCGGCCTGTTCGGTTTCGCCAAGAAATGCCAGCAACTGGATACGGCGTGGCTGCAAACGGTCGATGAACTTCTTCCTCAGCGGACCGTCCGCAAACGCCTCCGCGTTTTTCATCGCTTTGTCGAGAAATTCCTGCGCCTCGCTCAGACGGCGCTCCTCGACCAACGCGACGAACGCCACCTCGGCGCGCCGCATCAGATTGGACGTTGGAGGTTGCTCGCGGGCCGCTGCGACCTGGTAAGCATCCATACTGAATCCCACCGTGCTCTTATCTCCGATATTGGCGAGACACGAGCCAATAACGACAAGCGGGACCTCTAGCTGCAGGCTCGCGACACCATGCGACTCGCGAACCGATGCGGCAACGTCCCACGAGATTCGAAGCCCTTCGGCAGAGCGGCCAGAAGCGCAAAGCCAGAACGCGTAGCTTCCGAGTGCGTCGAGATATTCGACACTGCTCGCATTGAAATCCGGTCGCTGACGAGCTTGCCCGAGCACGTGTTCGAGCAGCCGTAAAGCGTCGGGCCGGCCGTCGCCACCCGGCTTTTCAGTCACCTTAGCTATTAACCACGCATGACGCGAAGCAACTTTGAGTTGCTGGCGGCTACCTTCGCCAAAGTGGCGGGTAGCAACTTCGTAGGCCTCGATCAGATGGTTTCGAATCTCTGCACGGGTCGGCAAGGCAGGAATGTGGAAGCGATTCGCCAACTGTTCGCGGATGAGGAAGGCATCGATCAACAAATCAGCACCCTCCCGGCCCATCGGCCGCAAGCGCTCGATGATCTTGCTGAGATCTGCGACTGAATCAAGCGATGTAATCAGGTTGAAGTCGGCGGCCCGCACGCGGGCGCGCAGCAACGCGAGATTGTCGGCCGGCAGCCGCCGTGATGCGTCGTCGACCGCGCGCTGGAACACGCGTCGTGCAGCGGCGAGCTCGCCCCGATTGCGATACGCATCGCCGACACTGACGCCGCAGCTGCACCAGCTGGTCGGGACTGCCCTTGAATTCGGTGTCAATTCGCTGCTCGATGGCACCGAGCATTGCAAGATCGGCCGCTTTTGTTTGCTGCGAAGCATTCGGATCGGCCTGCTGGATCAGCGACAGCACGAAGGTGTTCATCGCAGTCGCACGCTGCGCCTGCTCGCGTGCAACGTCGGCTTGCCACAGCGCCACGCCGAGGCCGATTCCGAGAGCCAGCACGATCGCGCTGCCTGCCGCCACGCTCAGCTTGTTGCGCACAACGAACTTGCGTAATCGATAACTACGGCGATCCGGCTGCGCGCGCACCGGCTCGCCTGCTAGATAGCGCTCGAGATCGTCGGCCAGCATCGCTGCGCTCTGGTATCGCTCGTCGGGCTGACGCTTGAGTGCAGTCAGGATGATGGCGTCGAGGTCGCCATGCAGAGCGCGGGCGCGCGGCTTGTCTCCCGTGACCTCGCTGGGGCGTCGCAAATCACCGCGCAGGATTTCTTCTTCGAGCGCGCGCGGCGTGCTGGCGCTGTACAGACGCGTTCCCGTCGTCAACTCGAACAGCATGATGCCGAGCGCGTAGACATCAGCCGCCACCGAGATCGGCAGTCCCAGTATCTGCTCCGGGGCGGCGTATGCAGGAGTGAGCGGTCGGCCGCCGAGCCGCGTGAGCGCGGTCGCATCGCCAGTCAGCGTGTCGCCTTCGATCAGCTTGGAGATGCCGAAGTCGAGCAGCTTCGGCATGCCGTCATTCGTCACCAGGAGATTGCTCGGCTTTAGATCACGATGGATGACCAAGCGTGAATGGGCATATGCGACGGCACGCACGACTTGAACGAACAGGCGCAGTACATCGGTCAAGCTGACGGCACTGGATCGGCAATAGACATCGATCGGCAGGCCGACCACATACTCAAGTGCCAGATATGGACGTCCCCGGTCGGTGACACCGGCGTCGTACAGCACCGCGATGTGCGGATGTTGGAGCATGGCAAGGATGCCGCGCTCGCGTGCAATGCGTTCAGTGAGCCCATGATCGATCCACTCGGCGCGGGGTAACTTCAGCGCGGCGGTGCGTTGCATGACGCCGTCGGCGCGCTGTGCCACCCAAACGGTGCCCATGCCGCCTTCGGCTAGAAGCCGTTCAAGCTGCCATGGTCCGATGCGATCCCCCGGCTGCTCCCGGCGCATCGCCGCCAGCGCCTCGGACGCGAGACGTGCGACGGTGGTGTGCGGGTCAATCCCAGTTGCAAAGCCGGTGCCCCTGGATTGTTCCAGCAACTCCATCAGCAACGAACGTAGATGCGTCGACTCGGAGGGTAGGGCATCGATCCATCCAGGTCGCTCGGCTGCATCGATCTCTAACGCTTGCTCCAGCAAACGATTCAGCCGGCGCCAGTCTTCAACAGTCAGCGATGATCGAACCGCCATGATCGGTGCGCGCACTCTCCCAATGGCAAGGACGCATTGTCCGCCTCAATCCGGACATCGTCATGCAAGCATATAAATGGCGGTCGGTTTTTGTTGCGGCGTGCAGAGGTTCGGGCACACAATGCCCGCGTCCGCGGGCACGACCGCTACAACAATGAGAGGGGACACCTGCTTCTGCGCAGGCACCAGAATCACACAGTTACCGTTTGGCGGCGGCTCGCGGCGGTCGCGGTGGCTACTTGTGCCACAAATGCAGCACAAGCGCAGACGCCGACGGATGTCAGCTTGGACACGGTCATCATCACCGGCTCGCACATCCCGCGCGCGGATATGGAAACCGCGCTGCCAGTCCAGATCATCACGCGTAAAGAGATCGAACGCTCGGGGGTAACAACCGCTTCTCAATTGCTCGAGCAAGTGTCCGCCAACGTCAACGGACACAACGACGCGTTGACCGTCGGTGACGCACGTAGCCCCGGCCTGGCAAGCGCCAACTTGCGCGGTCTTGGCACGGGTATGACCTTGGTGTTGCTCAACGGTCGCCGCCTCGCCAACTATGCGTTTGACGGCGCTACCGTCGATCTGAATTCGATCCCGTTGTCGGCGATCGATCGTGTCGAAGTTTTGAAGGACGGCGCCTCGGCAATCTACGGCACCGATGCGGTCGCCGGCGTCATTAACTTCATTCTGCGCAGGGACTACGCTGGGATCGAGGCAACCGGCTACTACGCCGCCACTCAGCACGGGGGTGGCAACACGAGCCAGGCGATCCTTACGCTAGGTCACGGCAATCCCGCGACGGATCGCTACAACGTGTTTGCATCGGTCGCCTATCAGAATGATCAACCACTCGCTGCGCGCGACCGGCAATTTGCGAAGACTGCGTTTCTTCCATCCGAAGGGATCAATGCCTTGAGCCAAAGCACGTTCCCAGCAAATATCCGCACCGGTCGAAGCGTGCTCAACCCCACCGCTCCATTCGGCTGCGCACCGCCGACGAGCCTTCCGCTTCCACCCGCGGCGTGCGGCTATGACTTCGCGACCGCGATCGACCTGCTCCCCGCTATCGAGCGCGCCAGCCTTTTTACGCGCGGGTCATTTCAGTTGAATGCGGTGAATGAAATCTATGCAGAGTACCTGTACGCACGTAATCGCTTTGAAACGCAAGTTGCACCGACTCCGGTCGGAGGAAGTCTTGTAGCTGGGCCGCTTTTATATCCTGCCGGTGGACCGTTCTACCCAACCGAGTTTGCGGCCGCCAATGGGCTGTCGGGCGATCTGACGCTGGCGTGGCGCGCAATTCCGCTTGGCCCGCGCATCACAGCGGTGACGACCGATACGCATCGCGCGGTTGTCGGGGGAGAGGGCTTGCTTAGCGGTTGGAACTACAACGCTGCCGCCGTTTACAGCATCAATAGCCAGGAGCATGAATTCAAGAGCGGGTATCTGTATGTCAATCGCTTGATACCGGCAATGGCTACTGGCTTGATCAACCCATTCGGCCCATCGGGTCCGGCCGGCGACGCGCTGGTGCAGTCAACGCAATATTCGGGCACACCGCACAGGTCGCGAGGCACAACATCGCTGATCAATGCGTTCGCTTCGCGAGAGGTCGCGCAGTTACCGGGCGGTCCGGTCGCGCTCGCAGTTGGTCTCGACGCGCGCCACGAGCGTTCCGAGAACATCTGGGACCCGGCACTGCAGTCAGGCGATCCTTTTCTTGGGGTTGCGCCGCAGACAATCACGGGTAGTCGCAGTGTTTATGCGGTCTTCACTGAGCTCAATGTGCCAATCGTTCGCACCGTGGATGCGCAGTTGGCGGTTCGTTTCGATCAGTACAGCGACTTCGGCTCGACCACGAATCCGAAAATTGCGGTGCGCTGGCAACCGATGAAATCGCTTCTGTTGCGAGGCTCATGGGGAACTGGCTTCCGTGCCCCACCGCTCTACGATCTGAACGAACCGAGATTCTTAGGCGGGATTGCTGAAGGCGTAGTCGATCCGGTCCGTTGCCCGGTGACCGGACTGCTAGACGACTGCGATGGCCTGGTGCCTGTTTTGGTCGGCGGCAACCCCGACCTGCAACCGGAAACATCGAAGCAATGGAACGTCGGTGTTGTCTGGGAGCCGACCGTGGGATTGTCACTCGGACTCGACTACTGGAACATCGACCAAAGGCAGCGGATTGATAACTTTTTTCCGGAATTCGTCATTCAGTCATACGACACGATCGGATCTAGCCGCGTGATCCGCGGGCCAGTCGATCCGAATTTTCCGAACCTGCCGGGCCCAATTGTCACAATCGACTCGACACTGACAAACATCGCCGCCGTCGAGACTTCCGGGATCGATGTGTGGTTAAGGTATGCCGGACCGAAGACGGACCTCGGTGCCTTCGGAGCCATCTTGCAAGGTACCTACGTCAGGCAGTGGGATGCCCAGTATGGTGACTTTGGCTCGACGTCTTTCTTAGGGACCAATGCAAACGGATTGGCCATTCCGCGCTGGCGCAGCTATCTGTCGCTCAACTGGACGTATGGGGTCTGGGGCGCTACGTTGGCGCAAACATATACCGGGGGCTACACCGATGAGTTCGCTGATGCTTCAGGAAATACGCGCAAGGTCTCCGCGTTTTCTGTCTGGGATCTACAGGGCACCTACACGGGGTTCGGCGGCTTACAACTCGCGCTAGGCGTACGCAACTTGTTTGACACTGACCCGCCATTTAGCAATCAGCGCGGATCCCTGCAAATCGGCTACGACCCGCTGCTCGCCAACCCGTTGGGTCGACAGTTCTATCTCCGCGCGACATACGCGTTTCGGTGAGCAGCTGGCCTCGAAGGCTTGACGGTTCAGTGTCTGCGCGGTGCCACACTTGTACTATTCGATTCCGCTCCAACAAAAGCCGGCAGGGGTAGCCGATGGGCGATGTGACCGAGCTATTGAAGCGCGTGCGACAGCACGACCGCGCTGCACTCGATGAACTGGTCACGATGATGTATCCGGACTTGCATCGCATGGCGCGCAACCGGCTGGCGCAGAACGACACGATCACACTGCTTGATACGACTTCAATGGTGCATGAAGTCTATCTGCGCCTGTCTGGAGCGGGACGGATCGATGCGCAGTCGCGCCCGCAGTTCATCGTCTATGCCGCGCAGATCCTGCGTTCGGTGATGGTGGATTTTGCACGCAAGCGGCGGGCCGAGCGGCGCGGCGGTGGACAGGCCAACGTCACGCTGTCTGATGAACTCGCGGCCGGCCTCGGCGGGACCGATGAGGACATCGAACGCGTCAATGATGCGCTCGACGAGCTGGCCGAAACCGACCCACGCCTCAAGCATGTGGTGGAGATGAAGTATTTCGGCGGCTTCAGCGATCAGGAGATCGCCGAGGCACTCGACGTCACGGACCGCACGGTGCGGCGCGACTGGGAGCGCGCACGCCTCTTGTTGTCGGTGACATTAAGGAAATAGTCAGCGGCTTCGGCAACGAAGCTGGCTGGGCAAGCCGCAAACCGCTCCTGTCCGCTTCGCCGAGTGTTCCGCGTCTTTGAGTACAGACACCCAGCCCGTGGGTTCTGCAGTCCCAAGCGCGAGCCGCAGGACTGATTCATTCAAGTACTCGGAGCGCCAAAATGACAGCCTTGCAAATGAACAGTGCCGTGGCAGTTGCCGATACGTTCAGCTATCCATCCGTCCAAGCTACGTCACCGCGGCTTAATGATCTGCGCGGGTTCGTTTCCGCACCGTCGACGGTTTCATTGCCAATTGACAAGCCAACCGCAGTTACTGGAATCAAGTTTTGTGCGGTTGATTCGAAGGCGCGGATTCTCTGTGGGTTGCTAGCGGGTTTCGCTGCCATCGCATCGATCGCGGGGACAGTCGTGCTAATGGTGAGCTAGCTTTGCGCATGCCCAGGGCAAAATGCGGGAACTAGGTCTAATGCCGCACTTCTTCGTCGACCGTTGCATTGCTCGAGTTGCCGCTCGAGCTTGCAAACAGATGCGCCACATCGACGGGATCGAAAGAATACGTGCGCCCGCAGAATTCACAGGTGACACTGACTGAACCTTGCTCGGCGATGATCGAATCGACCTCGTCCTGTCCGAGTGAGAGCAGCATTTTCGCAATTCGCTCGCGCGAGCACGTGCATTGAAAGCGCGGAGTCAGCGGCTGATAGTGCTCAAGCGACTCCTGCCAGAACAGCCGATGCACTACATTCTCGGGTGGGAGATCCAGCAGTTCTTCAGATGTGACAGTGCGTGCAAGTGCAAGCAAGTGCTCCCACGTTGCATGGTTGGGTTGCACAGTCTCTGCCGCGCCGTCGTTGGGTAACCGTTGCAGTAGCAATCCCGCAACCGTCGCGTCGCTTGAAGCCAGCCACAGTCGCGTCTCGAGCTGCTCGCTTTGGCGCATGTACGTCTGTAGCACCTCTGCAACGGTGTCACCTTCAATAGCCACGATTCCTTGATACGGCTGTTGGCCAGGCAGCGGATCCTTTGGATCGAGCGTGATCGAGAATCGACCGCGCCCATTGCGATTCATCAGATCGCGCAGCGGAATTTCATCGGCAACCGGTTCGTCCCGTACCTTCGCCGTCGCGCGGAGTGCAAGGTCGGACTGACATTCAACAACAAGCAGCTGCAACGGGCCGTCGCCGTAGATTTGCATCACCAGCGCTCCGTTGAATTTGATATTGCTTGCGAGCAACGCGGCCGCGGCGACCATTTCGCCCAGCACCCGCATCACCGCAGGCGGATAGCGACGATGCGCTGTGATGTCGCGCCACGCGTCGGCCATCTGCACAAGCTCTCCTCGGACGCGTGCTCCCGTAAACGAAAACTTCAACAGCTGATCCGGCATGACAGCTGATCGGTGGCCGGTCAGTCGATGCGTTTCAAATCGCGCCGATAGGAAACCGCGCGCCGTACATAACTGTCCGCATCGCGATTCATGCGCTCGATATGCGCGGGTTCGAGTTGGCGCAAGACTTTCGCCGGCGAGCCGACCACCAGAGAACCGTCCGGAATCTGTTTGCCTTCGGTAACCAACGCACCGGCACCGATCAGGCAGTTGCGCCCGATCACCGCTCCATTCAACACGATGGCCTGAATGCCGATCAGGCTGCCATCACCGATCGTGCAACCATGCAACATCACTTGATGGCCTACTGTCACCCGGCGGCCGATGGTCAGCGGAAATCCCGGATCCGCGTGCAGCACCGAAGCCTCCTGCACATTGCTGTCGTCGCCGATCTCGATCGGCTCGTTGTCACCGCGCAGCGTTGCATACGGCCAGATGCTGACGCGTGCCCCAAGAATGACGGTGCCGATCAACGTGGCCGTGTCGAATACGTAAGCGCTGGGGTCGATTTGTGGGACACGATCGCCCAATTGGTAGATGCCCATCGTCCAAGTTTAACGGGCCCGGTAGCACGCATGATTTGTCAAGGTTCGTCGCCACTAACTTGACCCATAAAGGCGCGGATTAGGCCGAGCGCGCGTCGCACCCAAGGGGGATCGAATCGAATCGGAGACCGATACAGTGCTGTCAACTAGGAGGCACGATGAATTGGGCAACGTTGCTGTACGCACCCGTTGGTGACTTACTGTGGAAGAAAAAGCAGGACTTGCGCCTGCGCGAAACCAACAAGCCGGCGATCGGCGCAACGATTTGCTGCTCTGGCATGCGGATGTCGGTGCAGGCCGGTCTAAGTGACGATTTGTGGCACTGGCTGGTCAGTCTGGGCTGGCGCGAGCTGGCGCCGGGCGAAAACCGCCTGCAGCTCAAACCGCTGCCAACAGCGCTCGTGACTAGGCTATTCGACTCGCAGCCTGCAGAGTACGAGCGCGTTTTGATGAACGCGATTCGGCAAATCACGCGCCGTTCGTCGTCAAAGCCGGCTGAGCGCGCGTCGGTTTCTTAGAGAAAATCAACATTTCCTCTAACAGATTCGGGGGATACGGCGCGGTAGAACCGACGCTAAAGTCCGCGGATCGTTGGAGGTTGTATTTTGGAACTCGATTTCGTTGCGCACGTCCGCGACCAAGTTCGAACGTTGCTGAGGATCCGGTGCGAGCGGGACATTCCGTCGGAAAGCAGCAAGCCGACCTTCGGCGCCAAGCTGTTTCGCGGCGACATACGGATGACCGCCCGCTCCGGCATGAGCGATGAACTTTGGCGGTGGCTGCTTGACGAAGGTTGGCGCGAAGTGCCTGTGCGCATAGATCGGCGCCGCTACAAAGATATCCCTACGGCATACGTCACTCGACTGATCGATGCAGTGGCCGACGGTGAGCGCGCTCGTGTGATGGAAGTTGCGATTGCCAACGCACAATATCGGCCGCGAATGACACGCGACGGCCGTATCATCCCAGTGCGAAAAGATCGGGGCGCGAAGGGCGATCAGCCTTAAGCTTTGCTGCTAGCGCGATCTTTCTCGCGCGTTTTCTCCATCTCCCGCAACACTCTTCGCTGTATCTTGCCGGTCGTTGTCATCGGCAGCTCGCCGATGAATTCGATTTCTTTCGGATACTCGTAGGGTGCCAGCTTGCCACGCACGTGTAGCTGCAATTCTTCGATCAATTGCGATGATGCGTCATATCCCGCAGCGAGTACGACGAAGGCTTTGACCACTGCACCGCGCTCGCTATCGGGCTTGGGCACGACCGCCGCATTTGCGACCGCTGGATGCTTGACGAGGCAGTTTTCGATTTCGCTAGGTCCGATGCGATAACCCGCCGCCTTGAACATGTCGTCGGCTCGGCCCTGGTACCACAGGTAGCCATCGCCGTCCGCGCTCGCGAGATCGCCGGTGCGGCACCAATCGCCGCTGAATTTCTTGCGAGTCGCGTCGGCGTTTCGCCAGTACTCGAGAAAGAAAATCGGATCCAGATCGCCGTGAATGTCGCGCCGATGGATCGCTACCTCCCCGATCTCGCCTGAAGCCACATTGTTTCCCGCATCGTCGATGACGGCGACTCGATGGCCAGGATACGGGCGGCCCATGCTGCCGGCGCGAGCGGGCCATTTCTGATGCGAGTTACCGACGATGTAATTCATTTCGGTCTGGCCGAACATTTCATTGACTGTCACGCCCAGCGAATCGCGACACCAATCGAACACCGTTTGACCCACGGCCTCTCCGGCGCTCATCAAGGAACGCAGCTTTAACTGATACGTCGCGCGCGGTTCTGGGATCGACTTCATCATCATTTTCAGAGCGGTTGGAAACAGGAATGCGTTGGTCACTCCGTGCCGCTGCATCAACTCGAACGCACGCTCGGCACCAAAGCGGCCGCGATAACCGACGATCGGAAATCCGAAGTACATCGTCGGCAGCAGCGCGTCCATCAGGCCTCCGGTCCACGCCCAATCCGCAGGCGACCAGAACACATCGCCGGGTTGCGGAAACCAGTTGTGGGACGCGACAAAGCCCGGCAGGTTGCCGATCAGCGCGCGATGCGGCATCAGCGCGCCCTTTGGCGGGCCGGTCGTCCCACTGGTGTAAATCAACAGCGCCGGATCCTCGGCCAGCGTAGTTGCCGGCAAGTAAGAATCGCGATGGCGCCCGAGCAGAGAATTCCACGCGTGCCAGACGGCGTTCGTGCTCGAGTCGCCGACGACGATCAGATGACGCAGATTGGGACAGCGCGCATGCACTTCCTCGATCGAGGCGAGCGCAGTTGCGTCGACAATTGCTACGACCGCCTCGCTATCCTGCAGCCGGTATTCAAGAGCGTCGGGGCCGAATAACAAAGACAGCGGCATTGCCACCGCGCCCATTTGGTAAACGGCGATGTGTGCGATCGCAGTTTCCGGGCACTGCGGCAATACGATTGCGACACGCTGTCCGCGTTCGACGCCGAGTGACTGCAGTGCGTTCGACAGGCGATTCGCATCGGCTTGCAGCGCTGCGTAAGTGAACGACGCGCGCAATCCCGTTTCGTCTTCGTAGTGCAGCGCGATGCGCGTGGTCTCCTGCGACCACCGGCGGCAGCACGCTTCCGCGATGTTGAATTCGCGCGGTACATACCAGCGAAAGTTGTCGTACAGCGCGCGGTACTGGTCGCGCATCGGCGTCTCCAACCAAGGGCTTCAAAAACTCGTTCCTATAATCGCCGAACACTCGCGCAGGCGCAAACGCCCACTAATGACGCCGTCACGGTCCCGATTCATCGATGTTCGTCGGCTGCGCTATCACCTGCGTGAATGGGGTGACGCCGAGGCTGATGCCGCGAACACACTGATCATGTTGCACGGCTGGATGGATGTTTCGGCGTCGTTCCAGTTCGTCGTCGATGCGCTTGGTCGAGGTTGGCGAGTCGTTGCTCCGGATTGGCGGGGGTTTGGTCAGACCGATCGCACACCCGCAGACTGCTACTGGTACCCGGATTACCTGGCGGATCTTGAATTCATTCTGGACGACGTGGTTGGTCAGCAGTTGGCGTGGCTGGTAGGTCACAGCATGGGTGCCAACGTCGCGCTGATGTACGCCGGAGCGCGGCCGGAACGCGTGAGTGCGGTCGTCAATCTGGAAGGCTTTGGTTTGCGTCCGACGCATCCCGAGCAGGCGCCGGGTCGTTACGCGCAATGGATCGATCAGCTGAAGCAGGGCGGCCTGCTGCGTGATTATGCGTCGCAAGAGGAGGTCGCAGCCCGGCTGATGAAGAACAATCCACGGCTGCCTGCCGAACGCGCAGCGTTTCTTGCGCAGCATTGGTCGGAGCCGGATGGCGCGGGACGCTTCCGCATCGCCGGCGACCCCGCGCATCGCATCGTCAATCCGATGCTGTATCGAATCGACGAAGTGCTTGCGTGCTGGCGCAGCGTCGAGTGCCCTGTGCTGTGGGTGCAGGCAGCGCAGACCGATGTGCTGCAACACGTCGGCGCGGATCGCGATGCGGCGCTGAAGGAAATCGAGACTCGAAAGGCCGCGTTGCGCAACGTAAAGAGCGCGGTTGTCGAGGACGCGGGTCACATGTTGCATCATGATCAACCGCGAGAAGTCGCGCGGCTGATCGAAGAGTTCGTGCGAGGCAATCAAGTCAACCGCACTAGAATGGCGGATGCTCAATAGCCCGCGTGCAGCCGTTCACTCGGTGCGCGCCGACCTTCATTCTCATTCATTTCACTCCGACGGGACGATGGCTCCGGGCGACGTGGTGCGTCGCGCGGCCGCGCAGGGAGTCGAGCTGTACGCATTGACCGATCACGACGAAGTGTCAGGTCTTGCCGAGGCTAAGGCGGCAGCTGTCGAACTGTCGATGGCGTTTGTCCCGGGCGTTGAAGTGTCGGTGACGTGGGGCACGACCACCGTTCATGTAGTTGGCCTGGGTGTGAACGGTGAGGATCAGACGTTGCGCGATCGGCTCGCTCACGTGCGTTCAGGACGAACCCGCCGCGCGCAGGAAATCGATGCGGGCCTGGCAGCCGCTGGAATCAACGGCGCACTGGAAGGCGCGCTTCGTCATGCGGAAAATCCACGGATGATCGGTCGTACGCACTTTGCGCGCTTTCTGGTTGAACAGGGCGTGTGCCATGACGTGCGCGACGTGTTCAAACGCTATATGGTCGAAGGCAAACCAGGCTACGTGCCGCATCGTTGGGCCAGTCTGGCCGAGGCGGTCGACATGATCGGTGCCGCCGGCGGCGTCGCGGTCGTCGCGCATCCCGCGCGTTATCGGTTCGATGAGCTCGCGTTGCACACGATGCTTGAAGAGTTCCGCGACGCCGGAGGTAAGGCGCTGGAAGTCGTCACGAGCAATCACACGCCCGAAGATGTGCGCCGCTTCACCAAGCTGGCGCTCGAGTTTGGTTTTGAGGCGTCGAGCGGAAGCGACTTTCACGGCCCCGGCGAATCCGCGAACGTCGAACTCGGCCGTGTCGCGCCGCTGGCACCGGAGCTGACGCCGGTGTGGCACCGCTTCGTTTAGAGATCCTTCGCTGTGGCTCAACTTTTTTCGATCCATCCGATCGATCCGCAAGTGCGCTTGCTGCGACAGGCCGCGCAGATTCTCGATCACGGCGGCGTCGGCGCGATCCCTACCGACTCTTGCTACGCACTCGCTTGTCACCTGGATGACCGTGCAGCGGTCGATCGCATTCGCGCGATTCGCCGTATCGACGAGCGCCATCTGTTGACGTTGATGTGCCGGGATTTATCCGATATTGGGCAATACGCGAAGGTCGACAACCGCCGCTATCGTTTGCTGAAGAACGCAACGCCGGGTCCGTACACGCTGATTCTCGAAGCGACAAAGGAGGTACCGCGTCGTTTATCGCACCCGTCGCGCAAGACGATCGGGTTGCGCGTGCCTGACCATCGTGTCGCTCTCGGGCTGCTCGATGTGCTTGGCCAGCCGCTGCTGACGACGACGCTGCAGTTGCCGGGCGATGAGCTTCCGTTGAATGAAGGCGAACATATTCGCGAGCGGCTCGACCATGAAATCGATTTCGTACTCGATGCCGGAGCGTGCGGCGTGCAGCCGACGACGATCGTCGACCTGACGGGTGCAGAAGCGGTGTTGGTGCGCCAAGGTAAGGGTGACCTCGCCGCACTTGGTCTTTAGCAACGGAATGCGAGCGACAACGTCCCTTGCCTTTGTACTGCGCGCGTACGCGCGGCCGCTCCGAAGGGAGCGCGCCTAACTAATCGTTGCGAGTGCACGTGCGATCGCGCAGCGATCGCGTACACGAGCAACGCTTGATATAGACTCGATTCGATGGAAAACGTCTTGCAAATGATCGCGGTGTACGCGATCCCGGTGTTGTTTGCGATCACGGTTCACGAAGCTTCACACGGTTATGTGGCCCGGATGCTGGGCGACAACACGGCGTACGTGCTTGGCCGTGTCACGCTGAACCCGGTCAAGCACATCGATCCCATCGGCACGATCGCGGTACCGCTCGGCATGGTGATCCTGACCGGATTCATGTTCGGATGGGCCAAACCGGTACCAGTCGACTGGTCGAGCTTGCGGCATCCGAAGCGCGACATGATCTGGGTCGCCGCTGCGGGACCCGGCGTCAATTTGGTGATGGCGATTCTGTGGGCGATTATGCTCAATGTGCTGCAGATGCTCGGCATCGAAGAGCGATTCTTCTTCGAAATGGCGCGTGCGGGAATTCAGGTGAACTTGGTGTTCATGGCGCTTAACCTGCTGCCGATTCCGCCACTTGACGGTGGCCGCATTGTCAGTGGCCTGCTTCCCAATCAGCTTTCGATCGCCTACTCGCGCATCGAGCCGTTCGGATTGTTCATCATCATCGGATTGATGGTGAGCGGTGCGTTGAGCTTTCTACTGCGTCCGTTTCTGGCGGCCGGCGAAGCGATCGTGCGCTTGTTCGTCTAACGCTCGATGCTGTTCAGCGAGCGGGTTCTATCCGGCATGCGCCCGACGGGTGCAATGCACCTTGGCCACTATCACGGCGTGTTGAAAAACTGGGTGCAGCTTGCAGAGCGAGTACCCGTGCCTGTTCTTCGTTGCCGACTGGCATGCGTTGACGACACACTACGACGAGACGCAACGCATCAGTGCCGACGGTTGGGACATGGTGATCGACTGGCTGGCTTCCGGCGTCGATCCAGCGAAGGCGACGATTTTCATTCAGTCGCACGTTCCCGAGCATGCCGAGCTGTTTCTGCTGCTGGCGATGGTCACTCCGCTTGGGTGGCTCGAGCGTGTGCCGACCTACAAGGATCAGCAGCAGCAGTTGTCGGAGCGCGATCTGTCGACGTTCGGATTTCTCGGCTATCCGCTGATGCAGGCCGCCGACATCCTGGTCTATCGCTCAACGCTGGTGCCGGTCGGCGAGGATCAGGTTCCGCACATCGAGATGACGCGCGAGATCGCACGGCGCTTCAATCACGTTTTCGGCGCGGAGCCCGATTTCGAGGCTAAAGCGAAAGCTGCCGTACGCAAGCTCGGGGCGCAGGCGAAGCAGTTTGCCGAGCTGCGAGTTCGCTTCCAGCAGGAAGGCGATGCGGACGCATTGAAGCAGGCGCGCAGCATCATCGAAGGAGCAACATCGTTGCCGCTGGAGGATCGCGAGCGATTGTTCGGCTATGCCGAAGGCTCACATCGCGTGATTCTTCCCGAGCCGGCTGCGTTGCTGACGAAGGTGTCGCGGATGCCCGGCCTCGATGGCCGGCGAATGTCGAAGAGCTACGGCAATTCGATTGCGCTGCGTGAAGAACCCGAATCGGTCACAAAAAAGATGCGCACGATGCCCACCGATCCGGCCCGCGTGCGCCGGACCGATCCGGGCGAGCCCGAGCTCTGCCCCGTGTGGCCGTTGCACCTGGTGTACTCGGATGAAGCGACGAAGCAGTGGGTGCAGACCGGATGCCGGACGGCGGGCATTGGTTGCCTGGAGTGCAAACAGCCGGTGATCGATGCGATCGTGCGCGAGCTGGCCCCGCTGCGCGAGCGCGCGCAGCGCTATCTCGATGATCCTGCGCTGGTGCGCAATATCGTGGCCGACGGTTGCGACAAGGCGCGCGCGATGGCCGGCGAGACGATGCGCGACGTGCGCGAGGCGATGGGGTTGGTCGGGGATAAGTGATCGCCGAAGCGCCTTCGGCTTGGGTGGTCCGTTGGACCGCAGACATCGCCAGCGGCACGGCGGTTCTCGACGTGGCTTGCGGTGCCGGGCGCCACTCGCGGTTGCTTGCAGCGCGGGGATGCAGCGTCACTGCGGTGGATCGCGATGGTGGTGATGCGCACGCGCTGGCAAATGTGCCGAATGTCGAGTTCATTCAAGCTGATCTCGAAGCCGATGGCTGGCCGCTCTCTGGGCGGCAGTTCGACGTAATCATCGTCACCAACTATCTGCATCGCCCGCTCTTTGCAGCGCTCAAAAGTGCGCTCGCGCCGGCCGGCCTGTTGATCTACGAAACTTTTGCCGCCGGCAACGCGGCGTTTGGCCGGCCGAGCAATCCCGATTACCTGCTGCGGCCGCGCGAACTGCTTGGAGTGTTCGGCAGCGATATGCGCGTGCTCGCGTTCGAAGACGGTTTTGTCGACGAACCGAAGCCCGCGATGGTGCAGCGGATCGCGGTTCGCCAACGCCGCGCCTGACGCACCTCTGGCCGCCGAGCGGTGCCGTTTGTAACGCCGTTTTGACGCCTCCCGCCTGTAGAATCCCGCGCTTCTTTTGAAGATAACGCCAAGCATGATCAAAGGCAGTCTCGTTGCCATTGTGTCGCCGATGCACGACGATGGCTCGCTCGACCTCGACGCCTATCGCCGTCTGATCGATTGGCACGTCGCGGAGGGAACCAACGCGATCGTCGCGGTGGGCACGACGGGTGAGTCGCCCACCGTAACGCCGAGCGAGCATGGGGAGTTGATCCGCGTAGCGGTTGAAGCCGCTGGCGGCCGTGTTCCGGTCATTGCCGGCACCGGCGGCAATTCAACGGCCGAAGCGATTGAGCTGACGCAGCACGCGAAGCACGTCGGTGCCGACGCTACGCTGCAGGTCGTGCCGTACTACAACAAGCCGACGCAGGAAGGTTTGTATCGGCACTTTCGCAAGATTGCGGAAACCGTCGACCTGCCGATGATTTTGTACAACGTGCCCAGCCGCACCGTGGCGGACCTCGCGACCGAAACAACGCTGCGTCTTTCGCAGGTTCCTGGAATCGTTGGTCTCAAGGATGCGACCGGAGATATGGCGCGCGGGGCGGAGCTTCTGAAGCACCTGCCGCCAAAGTTCGCTGTTTACAGCGGCAATGACGACAGTGCGCTCGCGCTGATGCTGCTCGGCGGTCACGGCGTCATTTCGGTAACAGCGAACGTCGCGCCGCGCCAGATGTCAGAGCTGTGCGCAGCTGCATTGGCCGGTGACCTGAAGCTGGCGCGCAAAATCAACGCACAGTTGTTGCCGGTGCATTTCAAGTTGTTCGTTGAGCCTAATCCGGTACCGGCCAAATGGGCGCTGGCAAGGGCGGGCCGCATCGAGGGTGGGCTACGGTTGCCGCTGGTGCCGCTTTCGAAACCGAACGAAGCGGCCGTGCAGGGTGCGCTACAGGAAGCAGGATGCTGGAGTTCGTTGCAGGAGTTGGAACATGAGTCGATCAAATAGCGCGCGCAACGGACTCAGGTGCCGCAGCTTGTTCTCGTGGCCGCGTTGCTCGCAGGTTGCTCGTGGACCGGCAGCATCTTCACATCGGACAAGGTGCAATACGAGACAGCGAAAACGCGCCAGCCGCTCGAAGTGCCGCCCGACCTTTCGCAGTTGCCGCGCGACGAGCGCTTCCTGGTCCCGGATCGAGCCGCAAACGATCACTGCGTCCGGCCAGGGCCAGCGCCCCAGCGCGGGACCCGCGGCGGCAAGCATGCCGGTCGTTCCTGCCGGCTCCGTCGCGAAGCTCGAACGGCAAGGTAATCAACGCTGGCTTGCCGTCAATCTGCCGCCCGAGAAGGCGTGGCCGGTGCTGGTCGACTTCTGGCCGAGCATTGGATTGAAGGTCGAAAAATCGGATCCGAACGCAGGCGTGCTCGAAACCAACTGGGCGGAAAACCGCGCGAAGCTTCCACAGGACATCATTCGCCGCACGCTGGGCCGCGTGCTTGACTCCGTTTATTCGACCAACGAGCAAGACAAGTATCGCGCGCGCATCGAGCGAACGTCGCAAGGCACATCGGAGATCTACATCGCCCATCGCGGCATGGAAGAGGTCTACACGAGTCCGCAGCAGGATCGCACTGTCTGGCAGCCGCGCGCTTCGGATCCCGAGCTCGAGGCCGAGATGCTGCAGCGATTGCTGGTGCGCTTTGAACAGCCGACTAAGGCGGTCGTAGCGACGGCCGCGGCAGCCGGATCTGCGACGAGTGTGACGGCGGCAGGGGCTGCGGCGCCGTCCGCTGCGCCGCAGATTTCACGTGTCGTCAAGGGTAGCGACGGTCGCAGTGAGCGCGTCGAGGTGGATGAAGCGTTTGACCGCGCGTGGCGGCGTGTTGGCCTTGCGCTCGATCGCGGTGGCTTTACGGTCGAAGACCGCGATCGCGCCAAGGGGTTTTACTTCGTCCGCTATCTGGATCCAGACTTTGAAGCCAAGGCCAAGTCCGACCAGGGATTCTTCAGTAAGATGTTCGGTAAAGACAAGCCGATTCAGGCGCCCCAGTATCGGATCAGCGTTGTGGGTCAGAGCACGAGCAAGACCAACGTCCAGGTGTTCGATTCGACCGGCAAGCCCGAACGTTCTGCTACCTCGGATCGCATTTTGAGTCTGCTGAACGAGCAACTTAGATAAGTGCTGCGTGTCTGCAGCCTAGGCTCAGGGAGTGGCGGCAACGCGTTGGTCGTAGAGGCGCGCGACGGGTTGTTTTTTACGCGCGTCCTGGTCGACAACGGATTCAACGTCAAGCAGCTCGGCCGGCGCCTTGGGCGAGCGGGTCTGTCGCTGCGCGACATCGATGCCGTCCTTGTGACGCACGAGCATTCTGATCATGCGGGTGGTGTGGCGCGCTTCGCGTGCAAGGCCGGTATTCCCGTCTACTGCTCGCGTGGCACGGCAAGGTCAGCGGGACTTGCGGATAGCGGAGTTGAATTGCACACCATTTGCGCGGGCTCACGCGTCGAGCTGGGGCCTTTGGCAATCGATCCGTATGCGGTGCCACACGACGCGTCGGAGCCTTTGCAGTTCGTTTTTAGCGATGGCGATCGACGCGTTGGATTACTGACCGATGCCGGCGACTGCAGCGAAGCAATCGTTCGTGCGCTGAACCGTGTTCACGCGTTGCTGCTCGAATGCAATCATGATGAAGGCATGCTGCATTCGGGTTCGTACCCGAACTTTCTGAAAACCCGGATCGGTGGCGCGCTGGGTCACCTTTCGAATGGCCAGGCGGCGAAGATCGTGCGCAAGATCGATTGCACTCGCATGGAGTGGATTGCAGCGGCGCACTTATCGAAAGTGAACAACACGCCGTTTCTGGCACAGCTGGCGCTATCGGTCGCACTGGATTGCCGTGTCAGCGAAATCGCAGTGGCTGATCAGGACGACGGACTCGGCTGGCGCGCGGTATAGAAGGCGGACGAATAAAAAAGGCCGGCAGCTGCCGGCCTTTCACTCAAAGCGCACGATCAGGGCTTGACAGCTGGCTGGGCCTTCTTGTTCGCGGCATCAACTGCGGTGGCGGCCGCCGCCTTGTTGGCGTCTTCTACTGGATTGGTCGTCTTCATCGCCCCGGTGGTGTCCGACTTCATCGAGTCCATCTTCATGGAGTCGGTTGACGACGTTGTGCTCGAAGGCGCGGTCGTTGTAGTCGATGTCGGGGCGGGTGCTGGCGTCGGCGCTGGCGCGGGGGCCGGAGCAGGTGCAGGTGCAGGCGTCGGCGCGGGCGGTGGCGCCGGGTCTTTTCTGCCGCAAGCGGCGAGCGCAACGACCATCATCGAAGCGAGCAATAGCGACTTATTCATTTTGTACGAACCCTTCATGGTTATCCGGTAACGGTATGTCTTGTTTGGTTGAGTTATGGTGAAGCTGCGCGCGAGTATAGCCGCGCGGTTATGTCAGCTGAGCAAGATCGATGCCTGCAGCGGTTAACCCAGCCCAAGCGGAACAACGGGCAGGTTATGCGCCGCGGCTTCCCAGCGCCGCGCAAACGCTGAGATTAAAGGCTGTGCGTGCGGCTTGTTGTTCAACCACAAGTCGCCGCGCGCCTGCGCGGTTGGCTTCATGTCGAGAACCGTAGCGTCGTCTGCAATCAGCAATGCGTCGTCACCGACCGGGTCATCGAGCGATGCAACCCGCATTTCCAGCGCGAGCGGAAATCGAAGTTGCAGCGCGCGCAGACGGGCAGCACGTGTGTCGAGCCAGATGGAGTCGTCGACCAGCAAGCGCGCTCTTGCGCTGCGATGAGCGAGCAGGAATTTCGACAGCAGGCCAACGACCTCCGCCCTCGACAAATCGAAGATTGAAAGATCAGAGTGAAGGCACAGCACGCTGCGGGACGCCGCTTCGATGGTTTGCAGAACCGCGGTGTGTGTCTCGGCGCGCGACGTGATCAGTGTGCGTTGAGGTGCCGGCGGGTTTTCCGGTTCTTCGCTTTCGAGTTCTCGTTTCATCCGGAAAATTCTAGTTGACGATGATCCAACCGGCGCCGTGCCAGGCGTGCAGCAAGGCTAAAACCGAAGCCGCCGCGCGCTGCGTTTGTTGCGCCGACAGGCTGCGCTGATCTGCCAGCGTTCGAAGCGCCGCGATTGCGTCACGCGACGGCACGACAAGGTCGCCGTTGATGCCGATCCCGGCATTCGCATACAACATACGCGTCTTGCGATCGAGCTGAAGTCCATGCGCCGCTGCGCGGCGCCGAAACTGCGTGGCTGACAGAAGGCTTTGCGGGAACCTCGAAGACAGTCGTCGCCTTCGGTTCGCTTAAATGGCGCAGCAGAAAGCGCTGCGTGTCGGCCCGGCCAGGCCGGTGCCGCGCGAGCTCGGCGTGGACCCGTCGCGTCATCGTCTGAGGCAGAGCCGCGGGGTGCGCAGTGGCGGGCGCGCCGGGATCTGCATATCGACCGCGCAGCTTCGCACGCTCCGCATAGTCGGCGAACCAGGGCTCGATCAGCTGCATAAAGTCCGGCGCTCGAAAGCCGATCGAATACGTGATGCCGCTGCCGAGTGCGACACCTTCGTGCGCGACGCCCGGCGGCAGATAAAGCATGTCGCCTGCTTCCAACACCCATTCACTCGATGCACGGAAGCCTTCGACGTTGCTGATGGGTGAAGCCGCTGCGCGTAATCCGCGTTGGCGGCTGATGCGCCACCTGCGCCGGCCAAAGGCTTGCAGCAGAAAGACGTCGTATGAATCGACATGCGGCCCAACGCCACCGCCATCCGTTGCGAAGCTCACCATCAAGTCGTCGAGCCGCGCATCTGGAATGAATCGAAAACGCGACAACAGATCTCTGGCAGGCTCGTCGAGCAGATCAACGCCTTGAACCAAGAGCGTCCAGCCCGCGCGCTGAATGGAGGGCAGGCGACGGAACGGACCGTGCTGCAGCGAACGGCGACCACGGGACCAACGTAATCACGCGGCTTTCGGCGTGCGGATCGCGCGCCAGCTCGAAGAGCCGCGTCCGGTTGATCGGTGGAACGAAACCCTGCAGCGCGGAGCGAATCAACAAAGGCTTGCGCTGCCAGTACTGGCGCATGAATTGCTGCACGCTGACCGAACCCAGCCGCTGGATGATTAAAGGTCGGATTGCCGATCGACTCACTCGACGATTATAGGAACACGATGATTTACGATCACGACCGCATGAAGATCGACGACGACACATTGGTCAGCATCGACGTGGAGATGTATGACGCGCAAGGCAACCTGCTCGAAAAATCAGACGAGCCGCTGACCTATCTGCACGGCCATGGCGACATCTTCAGCCGCATCGAGGAAGAGCTGAGCGGCAAGGAAGCAGGCGCCGACGTGTCAGTGCACATCGAGCCCGAAGAAGCATTCGGCGACTATGACCCCGAGCTCGTGACGCTGGTCCGTGTCGAGGATTTGGGCGAGGGCGTTGAGGTCGGAATGCGAGTCGACGGCGCAGGTGTCGGCGCGATCTGCCGCCGAGTACACGATCACCGACATCGCGGAAGGTATGGCGGTGCTGGATGCGAACCATCCGCTCGCGGGGTTCGCGCTGCGATTCGAGATCAAGGTGGTTGATGTGCGCGAAGCATCTGCTGAGGAAATCGAGTCAGCGGCCGCGCCAGCATTGCCGGACTTTTTACACGTAGCGCCAACGTCGGGGCGTACGCTGCACTAATCCGCTTCGGCTTCGCGCTTTAGTTTTTCGAGTAGGGCGTGGGCCTCGCGCGGCGAGACTTCGTCGAGATCAAGTTCTCTCAGATGCTTGCGCAATTCGCCGTCGGAATGAACGACCTCCGACGCCGATAACGTTGTCGATGCAAAGAGATCCAGCTGGGGCCGCTTTCCAAGGGCGCGCTCCTCGAGCTGCGCAAGCAGCACGCGCGCGCGCCTTACCACGTGGCCCGAAACGCCGGCGAGCTGTGCAACCGCGAGCCCGTAACTCTTGCTTGCTGGGCCGTCGCGCACCTCGTGCAGGAACACAACTTTGCCGCCGGCCTCGGCCGCAGCGACGTGCACGTTCGCAATCTCCTGATGCTGCTCCGCTAGCTGAGTCAGCTCAAAGTAGTGAGTTGCAAACATCGACATCGAGCGATTCTTCTCCACCAGCTCGCGAGCGATGGCGGCGGCTAGCGCCATACCGTCGAAGGTCGATGTGCCGCGGCCGATTTCGTCCATCAGCACCAGGCTTTGCTCGGTCGCGGCATTCAGGATCGCGGCGGCTTCGGTCATTTCGACCATAAAGGTCGAGCGGCCCCGCGCCAGATCATCGGCGGCGCCGATGCGGGTTTGAATGCTGTCGATCGGCCCGAGCGTTGCGGCGCTGGCGGGAACGAAGCTTCCTGCGTATGCGAGCAGCGCGATCAGCGCGATCGACCGCATGTAGGTCGACTTGCCGCCCATGTTTGGGCCGGTAATGACCAGCAGCCGGCGGCCTGGGCCTAGCTTGCAGTCATTCGGGACGTAGGTTTCGCATTCGTGCTCGACAACGGCATGGCGCGCGCCACGGACGTCGATCTGCGGGCTGTCGACCAGTTGTGGGCGCACCCAGCGTGCGCGCTCGGCGTGATTGGCAAGAGCCAGCAGCGCATCGATCGACGCCAAGGCGTCGGCGCAGCGCTGCAGCGACGTCACGTGCTGCGCGGCCTGGGCGACGATGTCGTCGTACAAAACCTTTTCGCGTGCCAGTGCGCGGTCGCGGGCGGACAGCGCCTTGTCTTCGAACGTTTTCAGCTCTGGCGTGATGTAGCGCTCGGCGTTCTTCAGCGTCTGTCGGCGGCGATAGTCGTCGGGCACCTTGATTGTCTGGCCGTGCGTGACTTCGATGTAGAAACCGTGCACACGGTTGTATTCGACCCGCAGGTTGTTGATGCCCGTGCGAGTCCGCTCGCGCGCTTCGAGGTCAACGAGGAACTGGCCTGTGTGATCGCGAAGCGCGCGGAGCTCGTCAAGCTCGGCGTCGAAACCGGCGGCGACGACATCGCCGTCGCGTACCGCGTATGCCGGTTCAACAAGGAGTGCACGCGTTAGTAGTGTTTGAAATTCCTCCGGAATGGTCAGCTGCTCGCGCAGCGCTGCAAACAGCGGAGCTGCCGCGTCGGCCATCAGTGCCGCTATGCGTGTCACGTGTGGCAACGCTCGCCGCAAGGCGGCGAGTTCGCGGGGACGAACCGAGCGCAGCGCGATGCGGGAGGCGATGCGCTCAACGTCTGGCACTTCCTTGAGTTCGACCGCCAGTTGTTTGCGCAAAGATTCCTGCGCCAGCATCTCTTCGATCGCTTCGTGGCGCGCGACGGCGGCGCTGCGATCGCGCAGCGGATGGTGCAGCCAATGCCGCAGACGGCGGCTCCCCATCGTCGTCGCGCAATGATCGAGCAGG
>CAVQBE010000011.1:0-15168 GCA_963710675.1 uncultured beta proteobacterium
GACGGAGTGCTCGACAAGGCCGAAGCCCCGACGGGTCCGGGCCTGTGGTTCATGGATTCGTCATCTGCCGCGGCGGAGATGGTGACGCTGTGCGCAGCGTCGGGTTACACGGTGCACTTCTTTCCGACCGGACAAGGCAACGTGATCGGCAACCCGATCCTGCCGGTAATCAAGCTGTGCGCGAATCCAAGAACAGTGCGCACGATGAGCGAACACATCGATGTCGATGTCTCCGGCTTGTTGCGGCGGGAGATGTCGCCTGACGATGCCGGCGACGCACTGATCGACATGATGTTTCGGACGGCCAATGGCCGATTGACGGCAGCTGAAGCGTTGGGCCATCGCGAGTTTGTTCTGACAAGGCTGTACGAGAGCGCCTGATGTTGCACGTCTCGGTGTGGCGCGGAACCGAGCAAGGACGTTACGTCGAGTACGAGGTTCCGCGACAGACGAGTCAGACCGTGCTCGACGTGGTCACGTACATCCAGCGCAAGCTCGATTCGACGCTCGCGTATCGCTATGCGTGCCGCGTCGGCATGTGCGGCTCATGCGCGATGACGGTCAACGGCGTGCCGCGCTGGACATGCCGTACGCATGTCAGTGCGGTCGCGGGCGAGGGGAGCACGCTGCAGATCGCGCCGCTTGCTAACCTGCCTGTGGTGCGGGACTTGGCAACCGACATGCGCGAGTTCTTCGACAAATGGGCGCGCGCGAAGGGTCAATACAAAAGCGCACGCACTCGGCACGACGACTTCGCGGCGGTAAGGCCCGCGACGAAAGAAGCACAAGCGCGCCAAGCGGGTATCGAATGCATCGGCTGCGGTGTTTGCTACGCGGCATGCGACGTCGTTGGTTGGCGCAGCGATTACCTGGGGCCCGCCGCGTTGAATCGTGCGTGGACTCTGATCAACGACGTGCGCGACGACGCCACTTCCGAACGCCTACTCGCGGTGGCTGGCGACGCGGGCTGCCATAGCTGCCATACGCACCTCAGTTGCACTGAGCATTGTCCGAAACATATTTCGCCTACCGCGTCGATCGCAGGGCTGAAGCGGGCCACAGTGACGGCTGCTCTTAGAGGAAAGCTGTGACACTCAACGTGCGTTCGGAGACGCGCCTATGGCTTGCACAGCGTGTTTCGGCTGCAGTGCTAGCGCTTTGTGTGATCGTGCATCTGATCACGATCATCTATGCAACGCGTGGCGGACTGACGGGTGCGGAGATACTGGCGCGCACGCGCGGCAACACAGCGTGGCTGGCGTTTTACGTTGTGTTTGTGCTGGCGGTTGCGGTGCACGTTCCGATTGGGCTGCGAGCGATTGCCACCGAATGGCTTCGGTGGAGTGGAGCGAGTCGTGATGTGTTGCTCGCCGCGTTCGGCGTAGGGCTGGTCGTAATGGGCTTCCGCGCTGCGTGGGCTGTGTTCGCGTAATTGCCCACGCGTAAACCATGAGAGTCAACTCGATCGGTGCGCGTCATTATTCGGCGCGACGGCGCCCGGCATATATCGCGTTTCTGGTGCATCGACTGAGCGGTCTCGCGCTGGCACTGTTCCTTCCGGCGCATTTTTGGGCAATCGGTCACGCGCTACGGGGTGAGGCCGAGCTCGAAGGGTTCCTTCGATGGACCGACAGCCCGTTGGTGAAAGCGGCGGAGTGGGGGCTGGTGATGCTACTTGCGGCGCACGCGGGTGCAGGAGTTAGGTTGCTCGCGTTGGAATTTCTGCCATGGCGGGATTGGCAGAAATCGCTATTGGCAATTGCTGCCGCGTTTTCGCTGGCCGTAGGTTTGGTATTCGCTTTGGCGTTATAGCTAGACAGCCGAACAAATAACTATCGTGGAGGAGCAAATGAAGATGCGGTTGCTTGTGCTTGCCCTGGGGTCGATGCTGGCTTTTGGTTCCTATGGTCAATCGTCGCCGAACTATCCGACCAAGACTGTGCGCATCGTGGTGCCATTTGCAGCTGGCGGTGCGACGGATATCGTCACGCGAATCCTTGCACAGAGCCTCACCGAAACCTGGGGCCAGGCCGTTGTCGTCGAAAATCGCGGCGGCGCCGGGGGCAACATTGGCGCGGCCGAAGTGGCCAAGGCTCCGGCGGATGGATACACGCTGTTGATGACTTCCGGTTCGATCGTCACCGCGAATCAGCACATCTACAAAAACATGGGGTTCGATCCGCAAAAGGACTTGCTGCCGATAACAATGGTTGCCAGTGGTCCGCAAGTGATCGTCGTTAACCCGAGTCTGCCGGTCAATAACGTCAAGGAGTTGATCGAACTTGCAAAGTCAAAGCCGGGCACGCTCAACTACGGTCACGCGGGAATCGGCAGCCAGACGCATCTGGCTGCTGAAAATTTCCTTTTCTCGACCGGCTTGAACATTCAACAGATTCCGTACAAAGGCGAAGGGCCCGCCATCACAGACTTGGTCGCAGGCCAGATCAATCTGGCAACGCCCAATCTGCCGGCGGCCATCGGTTTCATAAACGGCGGAAAGCTTCGCGCTCTTGCAGTGACGGGTAAGGAGCGTTCACCCGCATTACCCAACGTGCCGACTGTCGCCGAAACGGTGCCGGGATTCGAAAACATCGGTTGGTTCGGCTTGATGGCGCCTGCCGGTACCCCGCAGCCGATCATCGATCGAATTCAGCGAGATGTGGTCAAGGCGCTCGACTCGACCGGCATACGTGCACGATTTTTCGTGCAAGGCATGGCGCCTACGCCGCTGACGCCTACTGCATTTGCGACGCGCATCAAGAACGAAACGTCGCGCTGGGCCAACGTAGTGCGAGACCGCAAGATCGCCGCCAACTAAGAAAAATATGGCTTGACACACACGGCGCATAGTCGCGAAGATATGCGTCTTTGCGCATATGCGCATGTCTGGGTGTGACGCATGGACCCCGAGCTCGATCGGCTGTTTGAAGTGGTGTCTGGTTACTTCGGGCTTCTGTCGGAACCCACGCGCCTGAAAATTCTCAATGCGATCTGCGAGGGCGAGCTCAGTGTCACCGAGATCGTCGAGCGCGTCGAATCGACGCAGACCAACGTGTCGCGGCACCTGAATCTGATGTACGGCAAGGGTGTCTTGAAGCGTCGACGCGAAGGTTCGTCGACGTTTTATTCGATCGCCGATCCGAACGTGGTGACACTTTGCCGTACGGCGTGCATTCAAATGGCGAGCCAGCTCGACGAAAAATCTGTTTCGAATCGGACGCTGAAGCGCTTCATGCAGCGCGCATGACGCGTCATCCTGTTGGCCGTGTAATTGCGGCGCCTGAAAATCATTTAGCCGTCGGGAGCTACGCTCGCGACGGCGAGAGTTCATTACAAGGCGGTTTGGCAGCTGGCGCAGTGATCGCTGGCGCCGGCGCAGCCGCACAGAGCAACGATACGACGCTGGTCCCGCCATGGACTCGATCGCTTGGTGCGCCGGTGGTCACCACCGGTTACGGCATGCCGTCAAAGCACGAAGCGAACGTCCAGCGGCGCCAGAGTCCGGGACTCACACCGCAGCCGCAAGCAAGCATCAGTTTTACTCCACTGCAGAATCTGTTCGGGATCATCACGCCCAGTGGTGTCCATTTCGAGCGACATCATTCGGGCATGCCGGAGGTCGATCCTGGGCAACATCGACTGATGATTCATGGTCTCGTCAAGCGGCCGCTGATGCTGACGATGGACGATTTGATGCGGTTTCCATCGGTCTCGCGCATTCACTTCATCGAATGCGGCGCCAACGGCGGCATGGAGTGGGCCAACGTTGCCGTGCCCACCGTGCAATACACGCACGGCATGATCGCGTGCAGCGAGTTCACCGGCGTGCTTGTTGTCGACATTGCTCGAAGAGGTGGGCTTCGATCGGACGAAGGGAAAGTTCGTATTGGCTGAAGGCGCTGACGGTTCGGCGTTGACGCGCACGATTCCGATGGAGTTCGCGCTGAACGACGTGATGGTCGTCTACGGGCAGAACGGCGAAATGCTGCGGCCGGAAAACGGCTATCCGCTGCGCCTGCTGGTGCCCGGCGTGCAGGGTGTTTCGAGCGTCAAGTGGCTGCGCCGTCTCGAAGTCGGCGACAAGCCTTGGAACACGCGCGAGGAGTCATTGCATTACATCGATCTGCTGCCGGACGGCATGCACCGCCAGTATTCGGGGGTGCAGGAAGTCAAATCGGTGATCACGATGCCGTCCGGCGGACAGAAGCTGGTCGGACGTGGTTATTACGAGATCACTGGACTCGCCTGGTCTGGCCGTGGCAAGGTCAAGCGGGTCGATGTATCGGTCGACGGTGGGCGCAACTGGCAGACGGCGCGCTTGCAGGAACCGGTGCTTGACCAAGGCGCTGACACGCTTTCGACTCGACTGGAATTGGAACGGCGCAGCAGGCCCTTCTGCAGAGCCGGGCGGTCGATGAAACCGGCCACGTGCAGCCGAGCATTCAGCAACTGCGTGCGGTACGCGGCGTGCGGTCGATCTATCACAACAACGCGGTGCAGACGTGGCGCGTGCAACCTGACGGCGAAGTGTGGAATGTCCAGGTCGCTTAGCGTCCTCTGCGCATTCGTATTGACGGCGGTGACGCTGTCCGCCGGCGCGCAGCAGGCGACGCGGTACGGCCTCGGCCGTGCGCCGACGCCGCAGGAAGTCGCCGCGTGGGATATCGATGTGCGCCCGGACGGACACGGACTCAAGGCGGGCAAGGGGACCGTCGCGCAGGGCCAGAAGATCTATGACGCACAGTGTGCGAGCTGCCACGGTACGTTCGGCGAGAGCAATCGATACATGCCGATCGCAGGCGGTGTGCGCAAGGGCGACCTGGAAACTGGCCGCGCGTCGATGCTGCTGCAGTCCGATGGTTTGCGCACGCTGGGCACGAAGCTGAACTATGCGACGACGTTATGGGATTACATATTTCGAGCAATGCCGTGGGCCAATCCGCAATCGCTGAGCGTCGACGAGACGTACGCGGTAACTGCGTACGTGCTGCATCTGAATGAAATCGTGCCGGCCGACTACGAGCTGAACGAAAAGACGCTGCTCACCGTGAAGATGCCAAATCGCAATGGCCTGACCACCGCACACGGACTCGGGACAGTGCAGGGCCGGCCCGACGCGCAGGGTAGCTTGTGCATGAAGGACTGCGTCAAAGAGGTCACGGTCGCTTCCGAGCTGCCGGAGTTCGCACGCAATCAGAGCGGCAACCTTGCGCAGCAGAAAAGGCCGCTGGGGCCCATGCGGGGCATCGACACCGCGCGGTACGAGAAAGCGAAGACAACCACGGCGGTAGCCGCAATCACCACAACGCCAGCGGCGGTCCATCCGTCGAACTTGGTCGCGCGGCATGCGTGCACCGGCTGCCATGGCATGACGAGCAAGATCATCGGGCCGGGCTTTAACGAAATCGCGATCAAGTACCAAGGGCGTTCGGATGCGCAGACGTACCTGACGAAAAGAATCAAGGAAGGTGGTCAGGGTGTTTGGGGCGCGATTCCAATGCCGCCGCAAGCGGGCTTGAAGGACAGCGAGGCTGATGAAATTGCGCGGTGGATCGCAGACGGAGCGAAATAACTTTTAGCGATAGGGTTATCCCGAGAGGGAAATAGAATGGGCAGGCGCGCTGTTACATTCACGCGCTTGCTTTTGAGCAACTCAAGTCCGCAGCAGTAGGAGATTTCGATGAAAGAAAATCGCAGGGAATTCGTGAAGCTAACCGGGGTCTTCGCCGTGATGGCTGGCGCGGGACTGATTAGTGCGAAAGAAGCGTTCGCTCAGCAGCAGGCGTGGAACAAGGCCGCATTCGAGGCGAAGTCGCTGGATGAAACGGTCAAAGCTCTGGGTGGGTCAGCCTCCAGCCAAAGCGCGGACATTTCCATCACAGCGCCCGACATCGCTGAAAACGGCGCAGTGGTTCCGGTCGGCGTGACCAGCAAAATTCCGAATACGCAGAACGTCTACATCCTGGTCGAGAAGAATCCGAACTCGCTTGCAGCAGGATTTGCGATACCGGCGGGAACCGAAGCGAACGTTGCCACACGTATCAAGATGGGCCAGACGTCGAACGTGCACGCCGTCGTCAAAGCCGACAACAAGTTCTATGTCGCTACGAAGGAAGTCAAGGTAACCCTCGGCGGTTGCGGCGGCTGAGCGACGTTTCGCATATAGGAGCAGAGATGGCAGATCCGATGAGAATCCGCGCGACCGAGCAGCCCGATGGCGTCGACGTGCGTGTATTGATGAGTCATGAAATGGAAACCGGACAGCGCCGCGACTCGGCTGGCAAAGTCGTTCCGGCGCATTTCATTTCCAACGTCACGGTTACTCATAACGGCAAGCAGGTACTGAGTGCCGAATGGGGCCCGGCAGTTGCGAAAAATCCTTACTTGCAGTTCAAGTTCAAGGGCGGCAAAAAAGGCGACAAGTTGACCGTCACGTGGGTCGATAACAAGGGTGATACACGTACCGACGAAGCGACCATTGGTTAGCAGGGCGAGCAGCCGCAGAGTCGCACTCAATACTACAAGCATGGAGATGCAAACATGAAGGGACTCACGCGGGTAGCGCTGGCAGGGGCGGCGCTCGCGCTGTCTTGCACGGCAGCCCTGGCACAGAAGGAAACTGCCGACGCAATTGCGCGCTACCGTCAGCTGCTGCAGGACGGCAATCCGGCCGAACTCGTCGTCGCGCGCGGTGAGGCGCTGTGGAAAGAGAAGCGCGGACCGAAGAAGACATCGCTCGAGCAGTGCGATCTCGGCCTGGGTGCGGGCGTTGTCAAAGGAGCCTATGCGCAGATGCCGCGCTATTTTGCCGACGCCGACAAAGTGATGGACTTCGAGAGCCGTGTCGTGCATTGCATGGTGACGCTGCAGGGCTTCGATTACGCGGCGGCAACGAAGAGCCCTTACTCGGGCACGGGCCAGCGGCAGACCGAAATCGAAGCGCTCGCCGCGTACGGCGTCGAGCAGTCGCGCGGAGTGCCGGTCAGGATTCCGCAGGCGCATCCGCAAGAGAAGGCTGCGTTCGACCGCGGCAAGCAGCTCTTTTACATGCGTGCCGGACCGTATGACTTCTCGTGTGCAACGTTGCCACGGCGTGACCGGGCAGCGCATCCGCCTGCAGGACCTGCCGAACATTGCGCAGAACAAGGAAGACGCCGAGCGCGCGTTCACGACGTGGCCCGCGTATCGCGTATCACAGGGCACGCTTCGCACAATGCAATGGCGGTTGAACGATTGCTTCCGCCAGCAACGGTGGCCAGAGCCCGTGTTCGCGTCGCCGGCCACGGTCGACCTGATCACCTTCCTCGGCGTCAACGCCAACGGCGCGAAGATGGATTCGCCGTCGATCAAGCGCTAAGGGCAGGACATGAAACGTACATTCAATTTTCCGTTAACGCTGTCGCTGACTGTTGTGTCACTGATCGCCGTATCGCTGATCGGCTGCGCCTTGTACACCGCGCCGACGCGCGAAGAGACGCTGCAGATCGTCAGGACCTCGTTTCAGGATCGTGGCATTGCGAAGCTGGATCGGCTGAATCAGTCGGAAATTCAGGTCGCGTGTTCAGAGGTCGCGCTCACTGGTAAGGAACTGCCGAAGGACGTCCGTGCACGGCTGGAAAAGCAGGCGCTGGCGACGGTCAAGCTGCCGGCCGACGGCGTTTACCTTGGCGACTTCAAGCAGGGCGAACGGATCGCCCAGACCGGCGTCGGCCTTCAATGGAGCGATACCGACAAGACAGTCGCAGGCGGCAACTGCTACGCGTGCCATGAAATTTCGCCGCAGGAAATCGCGTACGGAAACATCGGCCCGTCGCTAAAGGGTTACCGGAAGCTGCGTGGCGATACACCCGCCGTCGTCAGTTACACGTGGGGCAAGCTGTGGAATTCGCATGCGTACAACGCGTGTTCACAGATGCCTCGCTACGGTGACGCGAACATCCTGACGACCGCGCAGCTGAAGGACTTAATGGCGCTGTTGCTTGACCCGAACTCACCCGTCAACAAGTAGGACAGTTAGCACGACCGCCTTGCATAAGCTGCTGTTAGTGTTGACGGGCGCATTGTGGATCGGCGCCGTCGCCGGCCTCTTGCCCAAAGCCCGGGCGAAGTCGGAAGTGCCATTGCCTGGCGCGATGTGCAGTTGATCGACGGGCGCACGTTAAAGGCGACCGAGCTCAACGGCAGCGCAGTCGTCGTGCAGATCTGGGCATCATGGTGCCCGTTTTGCGCCGCGCAGAATCCGCACGTCCAGAAGCTGCATGATGCGTACCAGAGTCGCGGGCTCAAGGTGCTCGCATTCTCAATCGATCAAACCGAGCAGGCGGCCAGAGAGTATGTGGACAAGCACGGCTATACATTCAACGTTGCGATGCGTAGCGATGACGTTGATCGATGGTTTGGCCGCAATCGCACGCTGCCGGAAACATATGTCGTCGATGCCAAGGGCAGGGTGGTCTTCGTGCATCGCGGTGAGATGTTTCCCGAGGATATCGCGGCGTTGTCGCGCTTTGCAGCGAAGTAGCCGCCGGATGCAAAGAGAAGGCATGCAGTAATTTGAAATGGTCTGATTCAATGAATCGACGCGAGTTCCTGCAAGTTCTTGCTGTCGCAGCGTCGGGCGGGATGCCGATCGCATCGCACGACGCGCTCGCCGCCGCAGCCGTCGGCGGCACGCCTGTACGACCTTCCTCGCTTTGGCAACGTTCACTTTCTGCATTTCACCGATTGCCACGCACAGCTTCTGCCGATCTACTTCCGCGAGCCGAGCGTGAATTTGGGTGTGGGCTCAGCCTTGGGTCAGCCACCGCACTTGGTCGGCGAGCATCTGCTCAAGCACTTCAGCATTGCACGCGGCACGCCGCAGGCGCACGCATTTACCTATCTCGATTTCGCGCAGGCCGCCCGCACTTACGGCAAGGTGGGCGGCTTTGCTCATTTGTCGACACTGATCAAGCGCCTCAAGGCGGGCCGGCCCGGCGCTCTGCTGCTTGACGGCGGTGATTCGTGGCAGGGATCGGCGACTGCGCTATGGACCAATGCGCAAGACATGGTCGATGCGAACAAGCTGCTCGGCGTCGACGTGATGACCGCGCACTGGGAAATGACCTACGGCGCGAAGCGCGTAGCAGGAAATCGTCGAAAAGGACTTCAAGGGTCGCATCGACTTCATTGCACAGAACGTCAAGACCGCCGACTTCGGCGATCAGGTATTTCCGCCGTACACGATGAAAGAAATGAACGGCGTTCGCATCGGCATCATCGGCCAGGCTTTCCCGTACACGCCCATCGCGAATCCGCGCTACTTCATGCCCGACTGGAGCTTCGGCATCCAGGAGGAGAACATGCAGAAGATGGTTGACGAAGTGCGCGGCAAGGGGGCGCAAGTCGTCGTCCTGCTGTCACACAATGGGATGGACGTCGACCTGAAAATGGCCACGCGCGTACGCGGCATCGATGCGATTCTTGGCGGCCACACTCACGATGCCGTGCCTCAGCCAACGCTGATCAAGAATGCCGGCGGCACGACGCTGGTAAGCAATGCCGGCAGCAACGGCAAATTTCTTGCTGTGCTCGATTTCGACGTACGGGATGGCAAGGTCAGCGACTATCGCTACAAATTGCTGCCGGTATTTGCAAACCTTCTTCCGGCCGATGCTGAGATGTCCGCATACATCACAGGCGTGCGCGCACCGTACGCGGCGCGTCTGTCAGAAAAGCTTGCGGTCACCGAGGGACTTCTGTATCGCCGCGGCAATTTCAACGGCACATTTGATCAGCTGATTTGTGATGCGCTGATGCAGGTGCGCGGCGCGGAGATTGCCTTCTCGCCGGGTTTTCGTTGGGGAACGTCGCTGCTGCCGGGCCAGACGATACTGATGGAGCATCTGATGGATCAGACGGCGATCACATATCCGCACACTACTGTCAGCGAGTTGACCGGCGCTACGATCAAAACGATTCTCGAAGATGTGGCCGACAACCTGTTTAACCCCGACCCGTACCTGCAGCAGGGTGGTGACATGGTCCGCGTTGGCGGACTGCAATACGCGATCGATCCGCTTGCAAATATGGGCGGCCGCATCAGCGACTTGCGCCTGGCTGGGAAGCCGCTCGATGCCGACAAGATTTATAAGGTCGCCGGGTGGGCGCCGGTTGCGGAAGGTGCAAAGGGCGAACCCGTGTGGGAGGTCGTAGCGCACTACCTGAAGGACCGCAAGACGGTTAAGCCTCCGCGACTGAATTTGCCGGCCATCAAGGGCGTGAAGTCAAACCCTGGATTTGCGTAGCGATGAAGGCTGCCGGTCGGCGGCAGTTGCTTGTCGCGCTGTTGCTGGTCGCCGTTGCTGCTACGTGCGCAGCAGAATGCCGCCGAGGAGCGGCTCGCACCGCTTGATGATCTGCGCAATCTCTCAGCGCTTGATCGCGCGCCACAAGGCGCCGCTGCTGATTCTCTTCAGCACGCCAGGCTGTCCGTTTTGCCGCGAGGTGCGGCGCAACTATCTCGCGCCGCGTGTTGCAGAGCAGGCCGCCAAAACGACACCGGAACTGCTGCTGCGAGAAACAGATATCACATCGGAGCGAACCCTCACTGAACTGTCGGGCGCGCGCATCACCGAGGCGGCATTCGCGCTCGAGCATCACGTGCGCGCGGTGCCCGTTGTGGCATTGTTCGATCAATGATGCGCCCGATCGGCTGAGCCGTTGGTCGGTCTGGACCGCTCGGGTTTCTACGAGGCCTACCTTGCGTCGGCAATCGATGCATCCCGCAAGCATCTGCGGCAAACTTCGTAATCTGATGAGCCGCAGTGTGCGTTAGAAGCCTTTACGCACGCGTGGCAGACAAGTGTGCAAAGGAGTGTTCGGAATGAAGCAAAAGAGCTTGGCTTTGTTGGCAGCTGCTACTGCGTTGGTCAGCATCAGTGCTTCGAGTGTGGCGCAAGTGCGCGCCCCCGACCCGGCACCTCCTGAGGCGGTCTCGCGCTACGTCGTCGGTACGCGCCTTGGGTACATCACATGCAGCAACAAGTATCGCGACTACGTCGACAAATATGAGCGCTTTGCGCTGGTCAACGAGGGCCAGAACACAGTCACCGGCTCTCCACCGTCGGATGAAGACTATCGATCCTGCGTGCAGGAAACGCTGGTCAAGGGCCGCGACATGTACGGTCCTGCCTCCAAGCAGACGATGACGACAGCCTCCAAAGGCGCGTTAAAGGATTACCAGACCGCATGGGAAAGCTCGCTGACGACGCTGGGGCGCGCCTGGCGGCGAGAAGCCGGCTGAGTATCGTGCGCGGCAAAGCAAAGTGCTGGCACGGCTCGATGAACTGCAGCGCAAGTTGGAAGCGCAGGCCAAGACCAACGTGCGACATCCGTAATTCCAGCTAGTTGATACGCACTAAGTTTGCGTGATACGTTTTCGAGCTACGTGCGCCGCCTAGCGGCTATTTTGACGTACGCTTGTGTCGTTTCGTTTTTCCGCTGAGGAGTGTCGATGACTAGTTCTACCGATTTATCTCGCCGCCGAATGCTTGCCGCCGGTTCGGGCGCGCTTGCCGCAGCCGGCCTGGCCGGCGCGTCACGAGTGGTTGCGCAGACCCCGCCATCGACGCCCGCTGCCGCCTCACAATCGAAGCCACTTCCCGCGTACGTTGCGTGGAAAGATGCAGACAGCATGATCGTGCATCGCCAACGACGATCGAGACAAAACGCACCGCAATGGGCGCGAGCATGATCACGCCAGCCGATCGTCTTTACATTCGCAACAACTTGCCGGCGCCGGACGTGTCGATTGTCGCCAATCGCGATGCATGGCAAGTTTCCGTCGAGGGTGTGCAAGCAGCCTCGGACATTGACCGTAGCGGATCTGAAAACGCTCGGGCTCGAAACAATTGCAATGGTCCTGCAGTGCTCGGGCAATGGGCGGAGCTACTTTCCAACGAAGCCCGCCGGCACGAGGTGGACCGTGGGTGCCGCAGGCAACGTCATCTGGAGCGGGGTTCCGCTGCGAGCGTTGTGCAGTCTCTGGGCGGCATCAGCCCCGGCGTGCGATTTCATCACAGGAACCGGCGGCGAGACGTTGCCTGCTGGCATCGATCCAAAGACCGTCATCGTCGAGCGTTCGGTGCCGATCAGTAATGCTGGATGACGCATTGCTCGCATGGGAAATGAACGGTGAGCCCGTGCCACACGCACACGGCGGCCCGCTGCGACTGATCGTCCCCGGCTACAGCGGCGTCAACAACGTCAAGTACATCAAGCGCCTTGCGTTTACACGTGATCAAACTGACGCTGCGATCCAGCGCACTGGTTATCGAATGCATCCTCCCGGCACCAAGGGCGACCCAAGCTTTCCGCCGGTGTGGGAAATGGGTCCGAAGTCATGGATCAATTCTCCGGCGCCGGAGGCGGGTCCGGTGCGCAGCGGTTGGGTGCAGATCCAAGGCGTTGCGATGGGCGGCATGCAGGCGCCGCGCAGAGTTGACGTTTCACTTGACGGCGGCAAAACGTGGCGCGAAGCGAGCTTCATCGGTCCGAATCTGGGTCGCTATCGCCTGGCGTCCATTCGTTCTGCAAGCGCAAATGAAACCGGGGACATACTGCATTGTCTCGCGCGTCACGGATTCGCAGGGCAACGTTCAGGACGAAAACACACCGGACAATGCCGGTGGTTATCTGAATGCCGGGTGGCGCGCACACGCGGCTCAACGTCACGTTGCATAAGACCTTTTGAGGTGCGTAGTGGATAGGATCTTGGCGCTCTGCGCCGCGTTGGCAGTGCCTGCAACCTTTGGGCTTGCCTATGCGAGCAACGCCAACGATCCAGGTCGGCAATTGTTCGTCAAGGATGCGGCACCGCCGTGCGCGGTCTGCCACACGCTCGCCGACGCGGGGGCAATTGGCAATATCGGTCCGTCACTGGACGAGCTGAAACCCGATGCGCCGCGCGTGATCAAGGCTCTGAAAACCGGCATCGGCCAGATGCCGGCCTATACGCAACTGTCGGACGAGCAGATCCAGGCAATCGCACGCTACGTCGAGCGCGCCTCTGGCGCCGCGAAGTAACGGGCCTGCTCAACTCGGGCAGAATCTCGGCTTCGGAGGCGTGGCCGAGCGGTTTAAGGCACCGGTCTTGAAAACCGGCAAGGGCGTAAGTCCTTCGTGAGTTCGAATCTCACCACCTCCGCCAGAATTATCCCGGTACCTCAGTCGAATTGCCGAACAGACAGTACGCAGGTGACTCTGCTACGGGGATTTCAGTGATGATGCCGGGTGCGAGTGTGGAGCGGTAGTCGCGCCACACGACCTCCGGCCCGAAGTTGAGTGCAGTCTCGGGGACGATTCGAATCAGTCCTCGTTGTCGTTCGTCCGCATTGTTCAGCCACGGCTGACCGCCGCCTAATCGAACTCCCTCGTAGATTGCGATCCGCTGTCCGCCGTCGACACTCGATTCTTTCATTGCAATCATCAGAAGATTGTCGGCCTGCTCTCGCGAGCACCCTTGGGTCCAGTACAGATAGTCGTGAACAATGGCGGCCTTGCTATAACGTCCGTGCGCCGACAGACCGAATGACCAGAACGCTTGTGGAATGCTTGCGAAGTCTGTGACGAAGCCTCGTGGCACAACGATGACCGTAGATGTCTGGCCGATCTGATAGCGGAGGTTTTCCATCAGCACCCAGTCCCTGTTGTCGGCAAATGGCTTGAGAACAGGGGCGGGTATCGGCTGCTGTCCGGTTGCCAATGAACAGCAGACTCCTGCCACTACTGCAACTAGGCTTGACACCTCGGTCTTCATGGCAGCTCCCGAATCATGAGTGCTCTACTGAAGGATGATGGCGAGCACATTGCGCCGTCGCGCCTGCGTTGGCAAGAACCAGGATGGGTGATGCTTTTCGCTAGTCTCACGGCATGCCGGAGCTGATGACGCCCCGTCTCGCGCTACGCAATATCACCAAGCGCTACCCGACTGCGATCGCGAACGATGCGGTTTCGCTCGACGTGATGCCCGGCGAGATTGTCGCGTTGCTCGGCGAGAACGGCGCAGGCAAGAGCACGTTGATGAAGATCGTCTATGGCGTGACGCGTCCCGATGCGGGGACGATTGCCGTTAATGGAGCGATCGTCGAGATCGACAGTCCGCGGCGTGCTCGCTCGCTTGGAATCTCCATGGTGTTTCAGGAGTTCGCACTGTTCGACTCGCTGACCGTGATGCAGAACATCGCACTCGGTCTGCCGCCAACACCCATCGCCGCGCTTAGATCGCGCGTTCTCGAGCTAGCTCGTCGGTATGGACTCGAGATTGACTGGGGGCGGCACACGAGCGATCTGGCGGCCGGTGAGCGACAACGTATCGAAATCTTGCGAGCGCTGCTGAGCGGACCGCAAGTTTTAATTCTTGACGAGCCGACATCGGTACTGACGCCGCAGGCGGTCGAACGGTTATTCAATATGTTGCGTGAGCTGTCATCGACTGGGGTCAGCGTGATTTTGATCAGTCACAAGCTGCACGAGGTTCGAAGCCTCGCAACTCGCTGCCTGGTGATGCGCGCCGGCAAAGTAGTCGCCGAGGTCGACCCGCGATTGCAGTCGGACGTAAGTCTGGCGCAGCTGATGCTGGGCGAGGAGCCGTCGATCATCGCGACGCACGAATCGGCAGCGGATCAGGTTGCTCTCGAGGTCCGAAACCTGAACATGCGAGGAATGAATCCAGTCGATTTTCTACAAGATATTTCGTTCGATGTGCGAAGCGGCGAGATCGTCGGCATTGCGGGTATCTCTGGAAACGGTCAACAGACGTTGATGGCAGCGCTCTCGGGCGAGCGGCCGGCTGAGCCCGATGCAATTCGATTGTTCGATCAGCCTGTTGGTGCGCTGGACACGGCACAGCGGCGGCTGCTGGGCCTGCGATATGTTCCGGAACAACGATTGGGCCACGCGGCTGTCAGCAACATGACGCTTGGCGAGAATGCTTCGCTCACCGACGTGGCGGCACATGCGAGCTCGGTCCTAAACGTCACGCGTGCGCGAGCCCTCACTGCACAGATACTGGAACGGTTTCGCGTGCGCGCTGCCAGCGCCGATCAAAAGATCGAGACTCTTTCTGGCGGCAATCTGCAGAAGTTCATCGTTGGACGCGAGGTGTTGCCTGAACCACGCGTGCTGTTA
>CAVQBE010000012.1:0-36635 GCA_963710675.1 uncultured beta proteobacterium
TGTTGTGAGCGACTGCTTCGTCAACTCGCGCGCTTCATGCCGCGCTACAGCATCGCGCCGGCATCAGCGCCTCGTTGTTTTCACGAAAAGTGCACAGAAGTCTGTCGCTTACGCTAGTCGACCCAACCTTGAGGCGCCATCGATGCAGCGCCGGCGGCTGGCCGGCCGAGATATTGCCGCAGCGCCTCGAATCCTGCTTCATAAACGTTGCGGCCGACCTGCTCAGTCAACTCGCGCTCGCGACCGGGCGGCGTTGCGAACGTCGACTGCCAATGCCAGAACGTGCGATCGCCGTCGGTAACGCGCTTCAGTTGCACGGTAGCGACGTAGCGATACAGCGGAATCGTCGAATCCAGAATGCAGTAGGTTGAAATCCAGTCGCGATCGGATAACGCCAACAATTGTTCGCGCAGATGCGCGCCGTCGGCCAATCGGAAGTTGCGCACGCAACCGACCTGATCGGGTGCGAGGCCGTCTTCGATGTGACTCTCTGCAACGACCGGGTGCCATTGCCAGTGCGAGTTGAAGTCGCGCAGTACCGGCCACACACGCTCGATCGGGTGGTCGATCACTGTCGACCGGGTGACGCGCTGTAATGACATGCGCGTCTTAGGCAGCGGCTTTCAGGAAACGCTGCTTCAACGCATTAAACCCACCCTGAAAAACGTCCTGGCCAATCAGCTGCGTCAGCTCGCGCTCGCGGCCCGGCGCGCAATCGAACTCGGCGCTCCATTCGGCGAAGGTGCGATTGCCGTCTGTGATCGGCGTTAGCTTCAACGTGGCGATGTAATTATCAACGCCCATCGGTGATTCGAGAATCGAGTAGATGCATTCGTATTCGAAGTCGGACAGCGTCAGCAGCTGCTCGCGGATGACGCCGCCATCCTTCGTGCGGAAGTTGCGCACACAGCCGACGCGATCGGATGGCGCTCCGGCCTCGATGCGCGACTCCGCAATCGCCGGGTGCCACGCCGGCAGGCCGTTGAAGTCGCGCACCTGTTGCCAGACCGCATCGGCCGGCGCGTCGATGACACTCGATGTATAGACCCGAATCACTCGCCACCGCCCTTGCTTCCGCTTGGCAGCGCGGTCTTGCTGATGCTCTGCGCGATCTGCCCGAGCTCGCCTCCCTGCACGCCGATCTCACGCAGCAGTTGATCAACCAGCGGCGCTTGCGCGCGGAAACGCAATGCGCTGTTGACGACGCTGTCGGTCAGGCCCGCGCCCATGTCGCCCTTGGCATGACCGTTGCCGCCGCCGAATCCGTCGACGTGCAGGATCTTGATGCCTTCGATGCGCTCCATCGGCTTGACGCTCTCGCGGATGATGCCTTCCATCTTGTCGATCAGCCGCAGGCGCAGTTGCGACGTGCGCGCGTCCGGCGTCAGCATGTTGTGCGTCTCATTCATCAGGCGCGCACCTTCGGCTTCGATCTCGTGACGAATGCGCAGTGCCATCGTGCGGATCTGATCTGAATCGGCCTCGGCCTGCGCCTGCGCGCGCAGCGCATGGCCGCGATCGGCTGACGCGGCCTTCTCTGCTTCGGCGGCCATCGTCAGGCGGATGCCTTCGCGCTGCGCTTCCTTCGACGCTTCGATCAGGTCGATCTGCTTGCGGCGCTCGGCCATCTCCGTCTCGCGCGCGGTGAACACGCGTTCCTCTTCGGTGACGGCTTTCGCGCGTGCCTGATCGGCGGCAGCGCGCGCCTCGCTTTCTGCCTTGCTCTGTTTCGAGACTGCAATCGATCGCTGTTGCTCCGCCAGCTCCACGTTTTGTCGCCGCTCGATCTCGCGCGCCTGCAGTCCGCCTTCCTTAGAGATGCGCTCCTCCTCCAGCACGCGGTCGGTGGCAATGCGAGCCTTCTCGATCGCCTCGCGCGCCGAGATCTGCGAAGTCTCGACTTCGCGCTCGCTGGTCGAGCGCTCGCGTGCGAGCTCGGTGCGCTGCTGCGCGCGTGCGACTTCGACTTCGCGCTCCTGGGTCAGGCGTGCATATTCGGCTTCACGGTCGATATCGAGCGACAGCTTTTCCGCTTCCAGATTCTTGCTGCGGATCGAGATCATCGTGTCCTGCTCGACGTCGTTGCGCTGCTTCTTGCGCCGCTCGATCTGTCTCGGTCAGACGCGTCAGGCCTTCGGCGTCGAACGCGTTGCTCGGGTTGAAGAACTCCATCGCGGTCTGGTCGAGCTGCGTCAGCGAAGCCGCTTCGAGCTCGAGCCCGTTCTTCGCAGATCTTCGGCGACCACCTGGCGCACGCGCTTGACGAAGTCGCCGCGCTTCTCGTGCAGTTCCTCCATCGTCATCTCGGCGGCTGCAGTGCGTAACGCGTCGACGAACTTGCCTTCGAGCAACTCTTTCAGTCGCTCCGGCTCGAGCGTGCGCATGCCGAATGTCTGCGCTGCGTCGGCGACCGCATTCGCCTCAGCCTCGCACGCGCACGTAGAACTCGGAGATCACGTCGACGCGCATCCGGTCCTTGGTGATCAGCGCCTTGTCGCGCCCGCGTGCGACCTCGAGCCGCAGCGTGTTCATGTTGACCGGAATCACGTCGTGCACGATCGGCAGCACGAACGCGCCGCCGCCAAGCACGACCTTCTGTCCGCCGAGTCCTGTGCGCACGAACGCGCGCTCCTTCGACGAGCGCAGATAGAGCCAATGGAACAACGCACACGATCACACCGACGACGATGGCCGCGGTGAGAAGGCTGAGGATGAAGATGCCGAAATCAGTTCCGCTCATGGCGTACTCCCTTGCAAATTCCTGCTTTTCGAAGTTTGCTCTTATCTCTAGTGATGGCGACGAATCGCTTGGTCTGTTGTGTCAGCGCAATTTCGGTCGGCAGCCGCTCCATGCTCGATGCGCCGTAGAAGCCGTGGCACTGCGGGCACTGCTGCAAAATGAACTCCGCGTCTTCCGGCATGGCGATAGGTCCGCCATGGCACAGCACAATCACGTCAGGATTGACTTCAAGTGCGGCTGCTGACCACGCGTCGATACGCGGCACGCAATCGTCGAGCGTCAACGCGGTGCCTGCACCTATCGCGCCTCCGGTCGTCAATCCGAGATGGCACACGATGATGTCTGCGCCCGCGCGCGCCATCTCGCGGGCATCGTTCTCACAAAACACATACGGCGTCGTCAGCAGATCGAGCGCGCGCGCGGCGCGAATCATGTCGACCTCGAGCGCGTAGCCCATCCCGGTCTCTTCGAGGTTGGCGCGAAACGTTCCGTCGATCAATCCGACGCTGGGAAAGTTCTGCACACCGGAGAAGCCGAGATCGGCGAGTTGTCGCAGAAAGTGCGGCATCAGCATGAACGGATCGGTGCCGTTGACACCCGCGAGCACCGGCGTGTGGCGCACGACCGGCAAAACTTCGTGCGCCATCTCGACGACGATTTCATTCGCGTTGCCGTACGCGAGCAAACCCGCCAGCGAGCCGCGGCCCGCCATTCGATAGCGGCCAGAGTTGTAGATCACGATCAGGTCGATGCCGCCGGCCTCCTCGCACTTTGCGGACAGGCCGGTGCCTGCGCCGCCACCGACGATCGGCTCGCCGCGCGCGATCTTGTCGCACAGTCGTTTCAGGATTTCCTTGCGGGCGATACGAGGCATCGTGTTGTTCGTTTCTAGTTTTAGTGAACCGCAGTCCGTGTAGAGGCGGCGCCTTCGGCGCATACCTCGTGAAAATGCTTGACCAGCAGATCGGCAAAGGCAGGGTCGTTCAGATGCAGCGGGCTTCTGATCAGCGTTCGCCGCGTCCCGCGACGGAAGTTCGATTCGATCGCAGTGAACAGCGCCTTGTCCGCGGCCGGATCCCAGAACTGTCTTGCCCGGCGCATCGAGCGCGGAAACGCCGCCTTCCGGAATGATGAAGCGCACCGGACCCTCCATCCGGTTCAGCTTGGCGGCGATGAATTCGCCGATCGCCTTGCATTCATCGGGCGTGGTGCGCATCAACGTGACGTTCGCGTTGTGCTTGACCAGATTGCGATCCTTGAACTTCGGCGGCACGGTGTCGAACGCCCAGAAGTTCGCCATGTCGAGTGCGCCGCATGAGCCGACGTACGGAATCGGCCGCCGCGCGAATGCATCGAACCGCTCGGGGCCTGCACTGAGCACGCCGCCGACGATCTCGTCGCACACTTCGGTCGTCGAAATGTCCAGCACGCCGGCGAGCAAGCCCGAGTCGACCAGCTTCTCCATCGATTGACCGCCGGTGCCGGTGGCGTGAAACACCAGGCAATCGAACTCGTTCTGCAGCTGCTTGGTCACCGCCTGCACGCAAGGCGTGGTGACGCCGAACATCGTCAGTCCGATCGCCGGCTTGCTCTCGGATGCGGCGGTACGCGTGTACGCGATCATTCCTGCCAGCGCATGCGCGGCGTTGGACAGCACTTTTTCGCTGATGCGGTTGATGCCCGACACGTCGGTCACCGAGTACATCATGCAGATATCGCTCGGCCCGACGTATGGACGCACATCGGCCGAAGCCACCGACGACACCATCACCTTCGGCATACCGACCGGCAGTGCGCGCATTGCCTGCGTCGCCAGCGCCGTGCCTCCCGAGCCGCCGGCCGACACGATGCCGCCAAGGTCGCTCCGCGCCAGCAGAAATCGCTCGAACGCGATCGCCATGTTGCTGACCGATGAGCCGCGATCACCGGTGAACACTGCGCTCTCGCCCTTCGGATGGTGCCGCGCGACTTCGCGCGGATGAACGTTTGCCGTTGAAGTTGCGCCCGAGGTCGACAGGTCGACGGTCACCGTGCGCAGTCCCAGCTTGTCGATGCACTGCTTCAGGAAGAAGAGTTCGCGGCCTTTGGTATCGAACGTGCCGACGATGTAGGCGGCGCGCCGCACGTTGCTTGCGGCAGGGAATTCGAACACACGCGCGCTGCGTGCGTTGGAAGAAGTATCGGGGGCCGGCTTCGGCTTCTGGTTCGCGACCGCTTTCGCGTCGTCGAGCGAAGCGCGTACCGCACGATCGTGCAATGGAACGTCGGGCTGCTGCGCATTCCAGCGCGTAAAGCTTCTGACGGTCTGCGTCGCTGTATTGGACGGTAACGCGGGGGCAGCGTCCGCGTGCGCGCGGCGTACGGTGAATACTCGCGCAGTTGCATCTTCGTCAGCGACTTCGGGCACGACGGGTTGCGGCTCTTCTTCTCCAGCCGTGTGCACGCCGAGCAGTCGCTGCTGCAGTTCGGTGTCGGCAGCCAGCTCGCTGGCCGACATCTCACGCGCGATGCGCCCGTTGACCATCACCGCGATGCGGTCGGCAGCTTCGACCGCGACGCCAATGTTCTGTTCGATCAGCAGCACTGCGATCCCGGTTGCTTCGGACGTCGCATGCGCAAGCTGCTTCAACGTCGCTTCGACCTGCTCGACGATCACCGGCGCCAGGCCTTCGGTCGGCTCGTCCATCACCAGCACGCGCGGGTTGAACAGCAGCGCACGGCCGATCGCCAGCATCTGTTGCTCGCCGCCCGAAAGCTCGGCGCCGCCGTTACGCCGGCGATCCGCCAGCCGCGGGAACAGCGAGTAGATGCGCTCGACCGTCCACGCGCCCTGTCGTGCGCTCTTTGCCGCGAGCCGCAAGTGCTCGTCGACCGACAGCGATGGCCACACGCGCCGGCCTTGCGGCACGTAGCCGATGCCGAGCTCGGTGATCACGTTCGGCGAAAGGCCGAGAATTTCGCGCCCCGCGAGTTTCACGCTGCCACGCGCTGGAACCAGTCCGGTGATCGCGTTGCACAGCGTTGTCTTGCCCATGCCGTTGCGGCCGACGACGCCGAGCACGCCGGAGTGCAAAGTCAATGAGATGTCCTGCAGTGCGTGCGCGCGGCCGTAGTAGACGTCAAGGTTGCGCACTTCGAGCGCGAGGCACGCTGGTGTTCGATCGCGTCAGTGGACATGCGCACCTCCATGACCTTTCGCGCCCATGTAGATCGCGTGCACTTCTGCGTCGTCCTGAATTTCCTGCGGCGAGCCGTGCTTCAGCACGCGGCCGTTGTGCATCACCGTCACGCGCTCGGCGACGCCGAGCGCGATATCGAGATCGTGCTCGATCAGCACGAAGCCGAGATGGCGCGGCAACGCGCGCAGCAGTGCGACGAGCTCGCGTCGCTCCGCAGGCGACAGTCCGGCCGCTGGCTCATCGAACAGAATCAGTCGCGGCGCGCCGGCCAATGCCATTCCGACTTCAAGCTGCCGTTGCTGCCCGTGCGACAGCGATGCGACCGGCGTGTCGCCGACGGCGTCGAGGCGCACCTGGTGCAACAGTGCTTCGGCCGCCGATCACGCTCGGGTCCGAGCGCGCGCGGGCGACGCATGTTGAAGCGGCCGCGCGTCCCGCCGCGAACCGCGAGAAAGAGGTTGTCGCGCACCGACAGCTCGCGAAACAACAACGAAGACTGGTACGTGCGCCGCAATCCGCGCCGAATCCGCTCGTGCGGCGGCAGGTGGGTCACGTCTTCGCCGAAGAAATGCACCGAGCCATGCGTGGGTGGAAAGTCGCCGGTGATCGCGTTGAACAGCGTCGTCTTGCCCGCGCCGTTGGCGCCGAGGATCGCGCGCCGTTCACCGGCCGCGACAGTAAACGTGATGTCCTCGATCGCGCGCAGCGCGCCGAATTGCCGCGTGACGCCGTCGAGCACGAGCGCGTTGCCCGACATCGCGGCGGAGTGCGCGCGTGTGCTCGTGCAGGCAGTTCGATCACCGCAGCCATCGAATGGATATCGTCAGATGGAGCCGGGCAGTCGCACCCGGCTCTACTATGCCTCTTCCGTCTTACGGACAATCAGGCACGTCACGCGAGCCCATCTTGAAGTCGGCCGGTTTCTGGCCGAAGGTCTGCGTGATGTTGTCGGTCTTGCCAACGACCTTGTTGTACAGCCCGCCCTTTTCGTCCTTCGCCACTTCCGTGATGAACGTCGTGCCGATGGCCTGGCGGTTTTCATCGAGCTTGATGTCGCCGACCGGTGTCTTCAGCGTCATTTTCGCCAGCGTGTCGCGATACTTCTTCTGCCCGTCGCTCAGGTCACCTTTGACCGCTTCGAGCCCGTCGAGCGCGGCCTTCATGTTGATGTAGTAGTTGAGCGCGAACAGACCCGGGCTTGGATAGCCGTCCGGGAAGTTCTTCTTGTAGCTCGCAACGAACGCCTTGTACTCCGGCGTGTCGATCGCGTCGGCCAGCGGACCCGCCGACAAAGTGCCGACCAGGGAGTCGCGCCGCTTGCCGCGATAGTTCAGAACGTCCTGGCTGACCGTGATCGATCCGCCGATCATCGGCTTGTCGCCGCCTGCAGCTTCGTACTGGTTGAGGAAGTTCACCGCGTCTGCGCCGCCGAGCACGACGACCAGTGCATCGACATCTTTCGGAATGCGTGCAATGACTGACGCATAATCCTTGCCGCCCAGCGGAACCCATGCCTTGACCGGGACCTTGCCGCCCGCGGCGCAGTACTCGGTCATGAAGCCCTGGACCTGCGAGTACGGAAACGAGTAGTCCTCGGCAATCACCATCACTCGCTTGTAGCCGCGCTTCATCGCTTCCTTGCCGAGGCCGACCATCCATTGACCGCCATCGGTGTTGAAGCGGAAGAAGTTGGGCGACGGGCTGGTCAACGTCGTGGCTTGCGCGCCCGAAGAGCCGTTGATGAACGTCACCTGCGGCTGCGTCTTCGAATAATCCTTGACCGCGATGCCTTCACCGCCCGACAGCGGGCCGACCAGGATGTCGACCTTGTCCTGCTCGACCAGCTTGCGCGCCGAGTTCACCGCTACGTCAGGCTTGGCATCGGACGACGCCTTGATCATTTCGATCTTGCGTCCGGCCACGACGCCGCCGCGCTCGCGAATTGCAAGCTCGGCGCCGCGCATGCCGTCGGCACCGCCTGCTGCAAAGGGCCCCTCCAGCGTTGCGAGCACGCCGATCTTTACGGGCTGCCCCGATTGCGACCATGCGGTCGTGGCAAACGCGCCGATCACCGCAGTGGCCATCAGCGTCCGCATCAAAACTCTCTTCTTCATTACTGTCTCCTCAGTTACCAATAAATTGCTAATGACGGCTCGCTGGCCGCGGTGGGGTGGAAACGGAACTCGCTCGACTTGTGCCCGTACGCGACTGCGCAAAGCGCGCACGCACGAACGACCACAGGCCGAGGAGCCCGTCAGGTGAAAACAGCACGATGGCGAGAAACACGCCGCCGATCACAAGATTGAATCGCTCGCGGTCGATGACATCGATCGCGAACGTCTGCAGCAGCACGAAGATCAGCGCGCCGAGAAACGGACCGATCGGATGCCGCATGCCGCCGAGCACGGCGATCACCAGAATGTTGATCAGCCACGAAGTGCCGACCGAACCTGGCGTGATCAATCCGTTGTACCAAACGAACAGCACGCCACCGATGGCCGCAATAAAACCGGCGACTACGTAGGCCGCAACTCGATGCGCGACGACGTTGAAGCCGAGCGACTCCATCCGGCGCGGGTTCTCTCGAATGCCCTGCAGCGCGATGCCGAATGGTGAGCGCACGATGTATGAGATGAAGACGTAACTCGCCAGCGCGCAGGCCAGCGTCAGGAAGTAAATCGGCAGCGGATCGCGCCAGTTGATGCCGAACACGATCGGCGGATGCACCTTTTGCAGCCCCTGCCAGCCATTGAACAGGCTGTAGTTCTGCAACACGAGATAGAAGAAGGCCACGCCGATCGCGAGCGTGATCATGATCGTGTAGATGCCTTCGGTGCGCACCGACAGCCACGCGATGCCTGCGGCGCATACGGTGGCGATCAGCACCGCACACGGCACGACCAGCCACCACGGCCAGTTCAGACTGATCTCGGCGGCGCTGCTCGACACCGAGGATCGCGACCGCATAGCCGGCGATGCCGGCCACCGTCATCTGCGCCAGCGACACCATGCCGCCATAGCCGCCGAGAAACGTCAGCGACAACGCGATCAGTCCGAGAGCGAGCGTCTGCGCGCCGATCTGAAACGTGATGAACGGCGACACGACGAAAGGAAAAACGACCAGGCCGGCCAGCACGGCAAGCTGCCACGGCGACAGTTGCGTGAACCACTGCTGCAGCGCGAGCGGCCAGTTCGACGTCGCGCGCTTTGCGGCGCGGTCGCGACGAGTTGCAAGTGCGCCGGCAATGCGACGGCTGAAGCCGCGGCACTGCCTTGCACCGCTCGCCATCGCACGGCGCCACTTCGCAGCACTCATGGTGGCCACCTGCGGCGCTGTGCGCCGGTCCCCCCAAGGGGGAGCGAGCGCCTTCGGAGCGGCCGTGCGGCGCTCATGCCGGCCGCCCCATCAACCCTCGCGGGCGGAACGCCAGCACGATCACCAGAATCACGAACGTGAACACGACGCTGTACGTCGGTGCGTATGCGAGACCGAAAGTTTCAGCCAGGCCGAGCATTGCCGCGCCGATTGCCGCGCCCGCGACGCTTCCCATGCCGCCGACAATGACCACGATCAGCGACGCGAGCAGAAAGCGCGTGTCTTCGCCGGGCACCATCGACAATTCGACAGCGCCGATCACACCGCCGAGTCCTGCCAGGCCGGCGCCGATCGCAAACGTGATCGCGAACACCAGGTTCACGTTGACGCCTGACGCCGCAAGCATCGCGCGATCGTCAACGCCGGCGCGAATCATCATGCCGACACGCGTGCGATTCAGGAACAGCCACAGCGCAATGCCGATCGCTACACCGAGCACCAGCAGGCTCATGCGATACGCGGAATACGCGTTGATGATCGGAATGCCGCGAATCGGACCTTTCAGCCATTCGGGCGCTTCCATCTGATGCACTTCGGCGCTGAAACCCCACAGCAACAGATCGGCGATCAGAATCGATAAACCGATCGTGACCATCGTCTGCCGCAAGTCCTGGCCCTGCATGTGACGCAGGATCACCGTCTGTATCAGCAGGCCGACGATGGCTGCAGTGAAGAAGCCGGCCGACAGTGCGAGGATCCACCAGCCTGTCTTTTCGGCGACGATGAATCCGACGTAGCCGCCGAGTAAATACAGCGAGCCATGCGCAAGGTTCACGTTGCGCATCAGCCCGAACACGAGCGTGAAGCCGCTGGCGACGATGAAGTAAAGCGATGCCAGCGTCAGGCCATTTAATACCGTCACCAGAAACAGTCGCGTGTTGTCGACCAGACCCCAGATCGAAAGAGCCAGCAGCACGAGCGCGAGCGCGCTCCAGCCGACGATGTGCGATGTCCGCATCAATTCATTGCTGAAGCAGACGCAGCCGGAACGTACGGTGGGCGCAAGCTGCGCCTGCTGCCGGCAAAGTTGTTGGTCATATCGGGCGCTTTGTGGAACACACCGTCCTTCATGATCGCGAGCAAGCGCGTCTTGTCGAGCAGAATCGAAAGATCCGCGAGCGGATCACCGTCGACCAGCAGCAGGTCGGCCAGATAGCCTTCCTTCACTTCGCCGAGCTCGTTGCCCATCAGCATGATCTGTCCGCCGTAGCGCGTAGCCGACACCAATGCATCCATCGGCGTCATGCCGCAGTGCCTGACGAAGTACTGCAGGTCGGTGGCGTTCGTGCCGTGCGGCGCCCATGCAAATCCGTAGTCGCCGCCGGGCAGCACGCGAATGCCGCGCTTATGCATCGCTTTCATCGATTCCGTTGCCGCGGCGAGCTCGTCTTCGTAGCCCATCTCGCGCGCCTTTGCGGGAGTGATTCCGTACGGCGTGCCTTCCTGCAGCAGCTTGAAGATCACCGACAGTCCGGGCGCGACGAAGATCTTGTGTTTGTTGGCTTCGAGCAGGTCGAGTGCCTCGTTGTCGGTGTAGCTCGCGTGATAGATCACTTCGCAGCCCAGCCGCACCGCCTGCTTGACCGAGTCGGCGCTGCGCGCATGCACAGCGACGCGCTTGCCGCGCATCGTCGCTTCTTCGACGGCAACCTTCACTTCGGCATCGGTCATCCACGTCGTCTTCGCATTCGCATGCGGCACCAGGTTGTCGCCGGACAGATTCAGCTTGATCGAGTCGACGCCGTACTGCAGAAACATCCGGCACGCGCGTCGCATGTCGTCCGGCCCGCTGACGTTGACCGCGAAGCTGAACTCGGGGAAGGGCAGATGCGGCAATGTTTCGTCACCAAGGCCACCGGGCACCGTGATCTCCTGGCTGGCCGCCAGATAACGCGGGCCTGGAATCAATCCCGAGTTGATGGCGTTGCGCACGACGACATCGAGGCGCGGTTTCGCAGTCGCTGCACCGACGCATGATGTCCAGCCGTGGTCGAGATACAGCTTGGCAACGCGCGCGGTCCATAGCGTGTGCTCCTCGACTGGCATCTTTTGAATATCGGCAAGCCCGGAGGCGTTGTTCCATGCGAAGTGCGTATGTGCCTCGACCATGCCCGGCATCAGTGTGGCGCCGGCGCCATCGATCACCGTGCCGCCACCGCTGGCGAACGATCGTGCATTGCGCGCGACACGGCTGATGCGCTTGCCGCGCACCAGCACTTCTCCGGTGTACGGTGCGCCGCCGCTGCCATCGATGATCTTGACGTTGGTAAATAGAACTTCGGAGTCGGCCATTGATTTCTCCTAGGCTGCGACGGCTTGCCAGCGCGTGGCAGCGGAGCTGCGACTATCGCGCGCGCTTCGAGCAGGATCGGGGAGCGATAGAACTCGCCATCTTTCATCACCGCCAAAATCCGTTGCTTGTCCTGCAGGATGCGGATGTCGGCCAACGGGTCGCCGTCGATCAGCAGCAGATCGGCCAACGCGCCATCCTTGACTTTGCCGATCTGCTGGCGACCAGCGTCACCGTCCAGCTTCATGATCGGTGCACCCCACGATGTCGCAGACAGCATCGCCTCCATCGATGACATACCAAGGTACTTGGTGAAGTACTCGAGGTCTTTCGCGTTGGTGCCATGCGGCGTCCACGCAAATCCGTAGTCGCCACCGGGCAGGATGCGGATGCCGCGCTTCAGCATCTTCTTCAGCGTCTCGACCGCGACCTCGAGTTCGCGGTGATAACCCATCTTCTTCGTCACTTCCGGTGTCAGCCCCCATTCGGACGCGTGATGCGAGGTGTTGATCAACCACGCAAGTCCCGGCGCAACGAAGTGTTTGTGCTTGTTCGCTTCAAGCATGTCGAGCGCTTCTTCGTCAGCGAAGCTGGCGTGATAGATCACTTCGATGCCATGCCGGATGCATTGCTTGACCGATTCGGACGAGCGCGCATGCGCTGCGACGCGCTTGCCGAAGCGCTTGGCCTCGGCCACGCACATCGCAATCTCTTCCTCCGAAAATGGCGTGTACTCGGCCGGCAACCCGGCGATGTATTCGCCCGACAGGTTGATCTTGATCTGATCGACGCCGTACTTGACGAACTGGCGCACGCAGCGGCGTACCTCCTCGGGCCCGCTGACCACCGCACCGAAGTTGAACTCGGGTTGCGGCAGATGCGGCAACGTGTTGTCACCCAGGCCGCCTTGCACCGTAATCTCCTGGCTCGCCGCGATATAGCGGGGACCCGGAATTTCGCCGGCGTTGATCGCGTTACGGATCACGACGTCGAGCCTTGGCTTGGCGGTGGCGGCGCCGACGCACGACGTCCATCCCATCGACAGATAGCGCTCGGCAACGTGCGCGCACCACAGGATGTGCTCCTCGGTCGGCATCCGCTGGATCGAATCGAGCGACGGCTGGTCGTTCCACGAAAAGTGCGTGTGCGCTTCGACCATGCCTGGCATCAACGTAGCGCCGGCCCCGTCGATCACCGTCGCACCTGACGCAGACGATGCGGGCAACGAACGAACGCTGCTCGATGTGCGCGTGACGCGCGCAATTCGATTGCCTTGCACCAGTACTTCGCCGGCGAATGGCTGGTCGCCGCTGCCGTCGAAAACGCGCACGTTGGTGAACAGCGTGTTGGCCATACCTCCTCCTACGTTTTTGTCGCCATCGAGCGCTCGAAGAACTTGCGCAGATGCGATTGACATTCGATGGCGCGCTCCGCAGTCATCCAGTGACCGCAGCGCGGCAAGACCTCAACGGTTGCGTCGCCGATGCGCCTTGCAAGATCGCGCGCGACCTGCACCGGTGCGACGGCGTCTTCATCACCCGCCACCAGCATCGTCGGCACGTCGATGCTTTCTACAGCCGCAGGCTGTGCTGCGGCCAGCGCTTCGCACGACCGCGCATAGCCTTCTGGATCCTGCGCAAGTCAGCGATTCGCGTACGAAAGCGACGACGACCGGCAGCTGTTCTCGCGTTGAGCTTGAAAGGCCGGCTTGCACGATCGCGTCCGCGATCCCGAACATGCCTTCATCGCGCGCCTTCGCTGCGCGCGTCTTCAATCCCTGTCGTGCGGGATCAGGGGGCGCAGGCAATGCACCGAACAGTGCAAGACTGCGCACGCGCTCGGGGGCACGCACGGCAAGATGCTGGCACACGATTGTTCCGAGCGAGTGGCCAGCAAAGTGCGCGCGCGACACTCCAAGCTGCGCGCACACACGCAACACCGCGTCTACGAGCACTTCGATCGATAGCTGACCTTTGTTCGGAGTGTTGTCCTGCAACGCGTGCGCGCGGTGCGAGCGACCCGAGCCCGGCAGCTCGATGCGAATGCGTTTAACGTTTGTCAGCGCTGGGAGCAGCGGCGTCCAGGTGTTGGTCGTTCCGCCGAGACCGTGCACCATCACCACCGGGTCGCCTTCACCGTCGACTTCGACTGCCATTTTGTCGATCCAGTGCAGCATCAGCCCGCCGCAAAATTACTGCGCGCCCCGATCTTGCGCCTGCGGTGCTCAACGTACCTCACGTACGCCTCCGCTCCTCGGCGCAACCTCGGGGCTGCTCGCTACGTTTTTCGCCGGACTGCTGTGCGCCACCACAGGATTCTCGAGCACGCCGAGGCCGTCGATCTCGATGCGCACGGTGTCTCCTGCTTTTAGCCAGGTCTGCGGCTGCATTCCCATGCCAACGCCAGCCGGCGTGCCCGTTGCGATGACATCGCCCGGATACAAAGTAATACCGCGCGAGATCGTCTCGACCAGTGTCGGAATATTGAAGATCAGATCAACGGTGCTCGCGTCCTGTCGCAGCTCGCCGTTGACCCACAACCGCACCCGCGTGTTCTGCCCATCGAGCTCGGTCTTGTCGACCAGCCAAGGCCCCATCGGGCAGAAAGTGTCGAATGACTTGCCCATATCCCATTGCACGTGCCGCATCTGCACGTCACGCGCGGTGACATCGTTGACGATCGTGTAGCCCCATACATAGTCCATCGCACGGCTCGCCGGAATGTTCGTACCCTTGCGGCCGATCACCACCGCGAGCTCGGCTTCGTAATCGATTTGTTCCGACGCGGCCTTGCCGGGCAGGCGGATTGCATCGCCGGTCGCAACAACAGATTCCGGCACTTTGGTAAATACGATCGGCCATTGATCGATCTTTGCCTCGCTGCCTTTGAACACCGTTGTCTGCAGCTCTTTTGCATGCGCGCGGTAATTGCGGCCGACGCACCAGAGATTGCGCCGCGGGCGCGGCAGCGGTGCCTCCAGTGTCACCGCAGAGAGCGGCAACCGGGTGCCGTTAACAGCAGGGAAATCTTTTCCTTCTGCCAGATGTTCAAGCAAGGCCTGCGCACCGCGCGACTGAACCTGTTCCTGACGTTCTCTCAGGTCGATTGGAGAAATCTCGCGGGCGTCATTCGATAACACGCCAACGTGACGACGGCCGCCCCAACGATAGGTGGCAATGCGCATGTCTCCTTGCTGTCCCTTAGGGGATCTGTTGCTGTGGGCCTTGGAGCCGATCAAAAAAATTGAGACACATGTCTCATCGGCCGGGCTACGATACCGAGTCAGTTCGCCATCGTCCAGTAGGAGCAATGCCGATCAAGTCCCCCGTCCGGGCTACGGATCCGCCCCCGGGCCCGGCTGCGGGCACACGTGGGCGGACTTATAGATTGCTGCTGGCAGAGGCGATGAAACTGGCCGAAGACGGCCGGCTTGTCACGGTTGCCGAGGTCGCGGCGGCCGCCGGTGTTTCCCGCGCGACTGCATATCGTTACTTCGCGAGCCGCGGCGAGCTGATTTCAGCCATCGTCGGCGAAAGCCTGGGTCCCGTGCGGCGCCTCGAGTCGCGCAAAGTCGACGGACGAGAGCGGCTGCAGGAACTGTTTACCAAGACATTTCCCCGCTTCAGGCAGTTCGAGCCGCACATGCGCGCTGCGCTGCAGCTGTCACTCGAGCACTGGGCGCTGGAGCGCTCGGGGCGAATCGACGAAGAACCCTATCGAAGAGGGCATAGGGTTGCGATCCTGAGCCGCGCCGCGGCGCCTCTGAAATCCAAAATGCCCTACGGCGAATATCGGCGGCTGCTATGTGCGTTGTCGCTGATCTTCGGAATCGAGCCTTACGTGGTTTTGAAGGACATCTGGGGATGCAGCGATCGAGAAGTCCAGGCGACTACGCGTTGGGTGGCTGACGCGCTGATCGATGCGGCGCTGAAGCCTCAGAAGTGAAAGTAACGAGCGAGGTATCAGGGCGCCCTCATCTCGTCTCGCATATATTGACGAATGAACGCGTCAAAGTTCTCGTCGCGTGGAAAGCCTAACGACAAAGCTTTGCTGGGATCCAGCGCACCGGGCCAGGTTGAGACGATGCGTTCGATCCGTGGATCCGCTGTCCATTGAATTCTGTTGACGACTTCGGAGCCGGCAACGCGCTGCAGCGCTGCGACCATGTCGCCGACCGTCAATGACAACCCCGGCACGTTGATGTTCCGAGTTGCGCCAAATGCCGCAGCGTCAACCTCATGGCCAAACACCAGCGATTCGATGATCGTTTCGGGCGAGGCTAACCACAGGCGCGTGTTTGCACTGACCGGGCAGACCGCGGCCTCGCCGTTCAATGGCTCGCGAATGATGCCGCTCGCGAAAGATGAAGCGGCAGCGTTCGGGCGCCCCGGGCGCACGCTTATCGTCGGCAATCGCAACACTCGGCCGTCGATGAAGCCCTTGCGCGAGTAATCGTTGACCAGAAGCTCTATCACCGCCTTTTGCGTGCCGTAGGAAGACTGCGGTGCGAGGGCAGTCGTGTCCTGCACCGTTTCCGGCAGCTCGCCTCCAAACACAGCGACCGAGCTTGCGAAGACGAACCGAGGGCGATGGCCGAGACCGCGGCAAATGTCCAGCAATTGTCTCGATGCATCGACATTGATTCGCATCCCGAGGTCGAAGTCGGCCTCAGCCTGGCCACTGACAATCGCGGCAAGATGGAAAATTGAATCTGTCTTGGCATCGATCGTCGTTCTGAGAAAAGCTGGATCGCCGATATCGCCAACGATGGTCTGAACGCGCTCGTCTGTCAGCGGCGCGCCTTGCACGATGTCGACCAGCACTATTTGATCGATGCGCGTGTTCTTGTCGTTGGCACCCTTCAGGCTGCCGCGTTCCAGCAGCTTCTTGGCAAGGCGTCGCCCGAGGAAGCCCGCGCCACCGGTGATCAGAACTTTCATCAGTGTGCTGCCTTGGATAAACGCTGCATCCAGCCCAATCCTTCTTCGGTGGTCCTTCGGGGGCGGTATTCGCAGCCGACCCATCCTTCGTAACCCGTTTGATCGAGCAACCGCATCAGGTAACCGCAATCGATTTCACTTTCGTCGGGTTCATGCCGATCCGGCACGCCGGCGATCTGTACGTGGCCGATGTTGTTGAAATACTTCTTGAACTTCATCGCAAGGTCGCCTTCGACGATCTGCGCGTGATAAAAATCCATTTGCACCTTTAAGTTGGGCTCGGCGACCTCTGAGACGATCGCGTGCGCGTCGGCCTGCGTGTTCAGAAAGTAGCCGGGGATGTCGCGCGGATTGATCGGCTCGATCAGCAGCGTGCGTGCTGTTTTGGCGAGTTCACGCGCGGCGAACCGAAGATTGTCTATATAGACAGCGCGATGCGCGGCTCGATCGCCGCCGGGCGGAACGATCCCGCACATCGCGTGCAGATTCGGCGTCTGGGTTGCTTCCGCATATTCAAGCGCACGTGCAAGAGCGTCGCGAAAATCGCGTTCACGGCCGGGCAGGGACGCCAATCCGCGCTCGCCCGCGGCGAATTCGCCGGGCCACAGATTCAGACCGCGATTCTGCAAACCGCTGTCATCGAGCCATTTCGCAATATCGCTGGGAGCATGGTCGTAGGGAAACAGCAGCTCGACTGCCTTGAAGCCATTGCGGGCAGCCGCGGCGAACCGCTGCTCGAACGGCAGCTCAGTGAAAAGCATTCCGAGATTGGCGGCGAATTTCGGCATCGTCAATGGCCGAGAGCAAACACGGACCGCAGCTCGTCGATTTGCGCTGCGGTCAGCGCGCGCACCGGCGCATTGCGCAGCAGCAGAAAAAGCTTGGCGGTTTCTTCCAATTCCTCAGTCGCGTAGATCGCTGCTTCGAGCGATGCGCCGGAAACAATCGGACCGTGATTGGCCAGCAGCAGCGCGGGGTGCGAGCGCGCGAGCCCGCGTATTGCGTCAGCAAGCTTTGCGTCGCCGGGACGGTGGTAGGGAATCAGTGGCAGCCGCCCAACCTTCATGACGAAGTACGCCGTCAATGGCGGCAGGCAATTCTCCTCGTTTAGCCCATCCATGCACGACACTGCCGCGGAGTAGGTTGAGTGCAGATGGACGATCGCGTTGGCGCTTGCGCGCTCGCTGTAGATCGCGCGATGCAGGAAAGCTTCTTTCGATGGCGGATCACCGCTGACGAGCTCGCCGCTCCAGTTGAGCTTCGACAGTTTGGCGGGGTCGAGTTGGCCGAGGCAGGAATCGGTCGGCGTCAGCAGCCAGCCATCATCGAGCCGCACGCTGATGTTGCCGCTGCTGCCCGCGGCGAGTCCGCGCTCGAACAGAGAGCGGCCATGATGGACGATCCGCTCGCGGAGTTCTGGTTCTCTAGCGATGCTCATGATGGTCGCGCCAACGCGTCCCATGCTTTCAGGAAGAAATCCGGACTGCCGAAATTACCGGATTTCAACGCAAGCGCCAGCGGGCGATCACTTTGACTTTTGCAACACCGTCGTCGTCCATGGCACGCCGGGATCGATCTCCGGGCCGATCGCCAGTCGCTTGACGCCAAGCGCATGAAGCACGGCACCCGAGGTTTCACCGCCGGCGACGATCAGCTGATTGACATCGAGATCCACCAGTCCCGCTGCGATTGTTGCGAGCGCGTGTTCAACGAGCGCCGCCGATTTCTCGACGCCTAAGGTGGTCTGCGCGCGCTTGACTTCTTCCGGCGCCGCCGTCGCATAGATCAGGATCGGCTCACTACCGATGTGATCGGCGGACCATTTGAGCGCGGAGCCGACAACGTCTTGTCCATTCGCGAGCGCCAGAGGATCGATTCGAAACGACGGCCGCTTTGCGCGCATCACGTCAACCTGATTTCGCGTCGCTGTCGAACAGCTTCCGGCAATCACGGCCTTGAAGCCATTGCTGGGAGTGAATCGCTTCGCCGCCGCCGTAACGCCCGATGATTTCAGCTGCGCAAAATTTTTCGGCAGTCCCTGCGCCAGGCCCGAACCGCCCGTTATCAGCGTCATCTTCGCCGCAGCAGTTGCGATCTCTCTCAAGTCGTTGTCAGTGATCGCATCGACGATGGCAAAGCCGCAACCTTCGCTCCGAAGAAGCGCGAAGCGCTCAGCGATCGCGCTAGCGCCCGCGCCGACAACCTCTTGATGCACCAGCCCGACCTTGCGCCGCGTCTGTTGCTGCAGAACGCGTACCAGGTTAGCGTCGGTCATCGGTGTCAGCGGGTGATGCTGCATTCCGCTTTCGCTCAACAAAACGCCGCCGACGAACAGATAGCCTTGATAGATCGTGCGGCGTGTTGCGGGAAACGCGGGACATGCAATCGTGAAGTCCGTGTCCGAGCGCGTCCATCAACGCGTCGGCTACCGGGCCGATATTCCCTTGCGACGTTGAGTCGAACGTCGAGCAGTATTTGAAGTAGTGCTGTACGCATCCGGCGGCTTGGAGCCATCGCAGTGCCGCGAGCGATTCGGACACCGCTTGCCCGACCGGGCTGGTTCGCGATTTCAGAGCTACGACGACGGCATCTGCATCATTCGGCCATGAGCCATCGGGCACGCCGATCATCTGCACGGTCCGCATGCCGTTTTTGACGAGGATTCCGGCCAGGTCGGTGCCGCCCGTCAAGTCATCGGCAATGCAACCAAGAAGTGCGGGCATCGGTGTTCAGGCAGGTGCGGAATGCCGAATCATGGCGCACTTCTCAGCCCAAAAAAAAGCGCCGCAAGGTGCGGCGCTTTGTGCGCATATCTCGAATGAGCTTGCTCTTACGAGCAACGAAACGAACCGTAATCGTCGATTCTTAAGGGCAACTTAAGGCTGACGATCGGATGCCAGCGCTGGCTGGGAGGCGGGAAAGCTCGCCAGCGCCTGCGTGCCGCTCCCCGCATCGACTCCTGACAGCGTTACGCTGCCTCCGTGCAGGACGGCGATCTGCCGCACGATCGCAAGACCCAGGCCGCTACCGCCGGTGGCGGCGTCGCGGCCGCGGTAGAAGCGGTCGAATACTCGCTCCCGTTCATCGGAGGGGATACCCGGACCGGTGTCGCGCACGACCAACTGCACAGTGGCATCGCTGGACTGCACCGAAACGTGAACGCGACCGCCCGGGGCCGTGTAGCGAATCGCGTTGTCGACAAGATTGGTCAGCAGGATGCGCAGCGCGTCGTCGTGCCCGCTGACCCATGCGGTAGGTCGGGCATCGACGTCCAACACGATGGATTTCTGCGCAGCAAGCGGTCGCAGCTCATCGACGACGGCGTTCGCCAGCGCCGACAGGTCGGTCGGAGCTGCTGGTTTCTGCGCGGCCTCTGGATCGAGCCGCGCCAGGGTCAAAAGTTGCTGCACCAGGCGTGTCGCTCGTTTGACTCCCTGTTCCATTCGCTCGAAAGCGATCGTGCGTTCCTGGACCGATTGCGCGCGGGCTGCGAGTTGAATCTGCAGCGTCAGCGCTGTGAGCGGCGTTCGCAGCTCGTGCGCGGCGTCTGCCGCGAATCGACGCTGCGTATCGAAGGACTCATCGAGCCTTTGCAGCAGCGCATTCAATGATTCAACCAGCGGCCGAACTTCGGTCGGCAATTTGTCGACGGCAACCGGTTGCAGCGACGTCGGGTCTCTCTGTGAAATTGTTTGCGCCACCACTGCCAGCGGTGCAAGCCCGCGCCCGACAATCCACCAGCCGAGCAGCGCGAGAAATGGCAACATGATGACTACCGGCAACAGCAGCTTGCCCGCGCTCCGCGCAGCAAGCTCAGTGCGCAACGCCGTCGGTTGTGCGACCTGAATCGCCTGCTTTCCCGATCGCGTTGCGTAGACGCGCCACGAGCGGCCATCATGCTCGACCGTTGCAAACCCTTCAGCGCTAAGACGGGGCAGCGGATCGATCGCACGCGAGCTGTATGGACGGTCGAACGCAGGATCCCAGATTTGCACCAGCGCGCGCATCTCAGGGTCATCGCTTGCACGCTGCAAGCGCTGCAGATCGATCTGCGCATGATCGCGCAGCGACAGCGCGATCTGTCGCAGCTCTTCGTCCAGCAGTGCATCGACTTCTCCGCGCGCCGACACGTAAGTTGCTATCGCTGCGATGACACCTGCGCCCAGCAGGGCGCCAAGCAATGCAGCGAGCAGACGGCGACGTATCGAGGGAGCGCGCATCAATCGAGCGTATAGCCGAGTCCGCGCACGTTGCGGATGATCGATTCGCCGAGCTTGCGCCGCAGGTTGTGAACGTGCACTTCAATGGCATTGCTGCCGACCGCTTCGTTCCACCCGTACAGGTTTTCCTCCAGCTGTGAACGCGAAACGACGCTGCCCGCACGCTCGGCGAGCGCGAGCAGCAACGCAAACTCGCGCGCGGACACATCGACCGACTCGCCATGCAGCCGGACCTCATGCGTCGCTGGGTTCAGCGTCAATGCACCGCGCTGAATCAGCGGTTCGGCTCGACCTGCAGCGCGTCTGAGCAGCGCGCGTACGCGCGCGGACAACTCGTCGAGATCAAACGGCTTCACCAGATAGTCGTCGGCGCCGGCATCGAGCCCCGCGATGCGGTCGGCAACGGTATCGCGCGCGGTGATGATCAGCACTGGAACGTCGACCTTGCGTCCGCGCATCGCCTTGAGCACTTCGATGCCGTCGCGCGCAGGCAAACCGATATCGAGCAGCACCAGCGAGTAGGCGTGCGTGCCCATCGATAACTCGGCCGCGCGTCCGTCGCGCACCCAATCGACTGCGTAGCCGTCGGCCGCGAGGCCGGCAACCACAGCCTCGCCAATCATCGGATCGTCTTCGACGACAAGAACGCGCATAGCGAGGTAGCCGGATGGCAGGGCCGCAACGATAACTCGCCGGCCAGTTTGAGATTTTTCACAGTCGAAAGCCGATTTTCGAACCTGTGGGTAATCCGTGGGGGGCGCCGCCTCAAAGTGCTTTCCATGCCGGCATGAGCCGGAATTAACCGGAGCCAACCATGACAACACGTACTTCTAGATTTCCCGCCGCTGCCAAACGTCGCCAGCCCGCGCAACTCGGCTCGGCACCCGCCGCAATGATCGTCGCGTCGCTGCTTGTTGCAGCCGCCGTTGCCTTCCAGTCGCCGGCCCATTCGACGCCGCTCGATGTGGGCACCCCTGCCGAAGCTGCAGCAGCCGTGGCAGCGACGAAGGGCCACCACAGCGCAGCCAAGATCGCCGAGCTCGAAAAGGGATTTTGGGTCTGCGATTACCTCGGTACGACGCGCGGCACTGAGGGGTCGTACGGCGTTACCTGCGGCGCGAATTTCGAGGAACTGAAACAGACGAAATTCGGTGGCGATTTTGATGCGCTGGTTCAGTGGTGGCGCGTCAACAAAGCCGCGCAACACGCAGCGTTGGAGTCCGCCATCTCCGCGCAGTTCTGAGCACTCAAATCATCGGTGCATTCCGTTGATGTAAGCCCTCCCATCCGGGAGTCAACCAGCAGTCCAACCAGGAGATAGTTATGAAACGCAATAGCAACAGTTATGTCAGTTATCGCCGCCGCCGTTTTCGCATTTTTTGCAGCGGGCTGTGTCACCGTACCCTCGGCCGATTTCACCGAAGACCAAGTTGAAATCTACAAGGGTGCTTAAGAAGTGAAAGGAAGCCGTAGCGCCGCCCCCGGCGCTACGACTTGCTCAAACCCAATAGTCTGTGATACGGCAAAGCGACTCAAGTCCTGCCTTTGCTATGGCAATATGGCAACGGCTCGGTCACGAGCGCGACGCACGCCAGCGATCTTGTCACGGAAGTCTTTCTCCGCAGCCGCCTCAACTGTTGCGTCGCCCCGCGCCGTTACGAACGAAGTAACAAACCTGTTAAATATCTTTGCCACCGTGGCAGCATAGGCAATCTCGATATGGGGCTGTTCGTTCATAGGAGTCCTCTCAAGCTTTCAAGTCACTTCAGCATTGATTTGTGCGCCACGAGTGCCCAAGATCTGCCCACCCGTCCGGTGACAATTCATCGCACTGCCATTACCGACGCTTTTTCTGGGGCATGCGCTTCATCTGGCTTCAACTCGGTAGGTCCTCGACCCAACCTACGTGTTTGAAATTTTGCTTGAACACTTCGGGCGATAGCGCGAACACACCCTTCGTGTTCAGGTCGATGGATCGATCACCGGGCCGCCACGGTCCTTCCGCGTAGCCTGGTCGCATTTCGGTTGCGAAGCCATGGGGATTGCGAAGCACGACATGGCCCGATTGCATCGTGCCGAGCACAGCGTAGGCGTGGCCCGGCCACAGGCCTGTTTTTGTCCAGGTATCAGTGTCCGTAGATTCCCGCCCGTTTTCGCCAGCGGTTATCGGAAGCTTTTCCTTTGTCCATGCCATTACCGGCAGCTTGGTGACACCCTCATCGGTGAACAACGACACACTTGGGTTCCGATGATCCATGAATAACTGTTCGAACTGTTCTTCGAGTTCGACTATCCTGCCCTGCGCCTGCCCTCCAATCAACGCTATGCAAGCGTTAGGGGGGGTTGAGAATCTCTCCATCCTCAAATAGTCACTGCGGATAGGCTCCTCCGCGGAAGCCTGCGGCAATCGATTCTGCATGACGAACGCTTTCTCGATTAGCCCTGGCCAATGCTCAAGCACGTTCGCTGAGCGTGCGTATCGAGGCATACCACCTCGAACTGGAATCCGTCCGGTTACTGACTTCCTTCCACGGGTCGCTCCCTGCGCATTGTGAAATTGCCATTGGAACGAGCGCCGGTCTGCTGGGGTGAAGCCAGCGTTAGCCAGACGATCAGCTAGAACCGTGGGTTTGGACCAAGCGAGTGCGATGAGTGCCGCAATCAGATAGCAGTCGCCAACGTCACCCTGCATCGGATCAAGGTACGACGCTTCATCGATCAACAATTGGTTTGCATTCGCCAGATTCTCTATCCGATTGTTCACTGACGTGATGGCATCTCCGAGTGTCAATTGATTAAGCGCCGCATCTGACACCGGCATCAGCGATGGCAACGCACGCTTGATTTCTTCTGCTCCGAATATGTGAGCCGCCTTTTGCACCAGCGGCTCCCCCATTCGCTCTGCTAGCGATATCTGCGTCGATTCAGATTCAAGGTCGGCCCTTGCTGCCAGCGTCTGAAACTCGCGAAACGAGGCAAGCATTTGCGGCATATCTGGCCTCAGAAGTGCGCGCTGTAGAAACTCATCCGCTTTTGCCCCATCAAACAGCAGCTTTTCATCATCACCTAGATCGCCTGTCAGCGCTGTCGCGAGCGCATACGGGTTGGGCGACCAGCGCGTCGCCCGCCCGGCGTCTGGGTCGATACTCATTGAATCACTATCGAAGAACTGGAGGCGGTCCGGGGTTTTGGTCCAGGAACTGAATAGCAGCCGGCAGCGCCGCTTTAAGAGGACTGATAAAGGGACTGGCCTGGCTCTCTTGAGGGAGATTATTTAATGCGCGCGCCGCCTCCAAAAGCGCGTTATGCACGTCGGTATTACCGAGTACTTTTAACTCGTTCATAGCTGGGTCCAACCGAGAAACTACTTGCCCCACAGCTGGCTGCGCTTTCGTCTCGGCAGTAGCGCGGTCGAGCGCGTCTGCAGCCTTAAATAGTGCCTTGCGTGCTTCATCGTTGCTGATTGCCATGCTGATCTCCTCGTCAGTCAACTGGTTGTCTTTGAAGCGACGCCGTGTCAGCAGCGTACGCCTGTGATCGAATATCGTCGGTTTCGCGCGATGGCGCAACGCCAAGCTGCAGCGAAAGCATCTCGCGCAAGCGCCGATAGACTCGTAAGGCGTCACTGCTACTCCCCGCCGTAGGTGGGCCCGCATCAAGGCGCGCGCGAGATCTTCAGAAGTTTGATCCGAGCTAAGTGCCTTCTCGAGTGCTGGAATCAGCAAATCATCGGCCGCATCGCCCAAGATAGATTCCGCCGTACTTAGAGTCTCCCTGACTGCTCCGACGATCGCCTGTCGACCTGCCAGTATCCATGGTGGCGAGTCCTCGTTCGCTAGATACTGTCCTGTGTAGTGCTCTAACAGCGCCTTTACGCTTATTGATGCGGCATGCGTCGGTGCGGGCTTACCAGTGACGTACTCATCGCGAAGCTGACGAATTCGCGATAGCCCGTGGAGCAGCATGCCGATATCTGTCCAAACGTGCTGGCGCGAGAGCTCGAGGCGCCCTTCGCTGCTGCTGACGATCTCGTCCGCACCCAGCAGACGTCGGAGCCGGCCCACGGTCATGTCAAGCGACTTGCGGGCATTTTCAATATTGGCTTCCGGCCATAAGCGTTCAGCGATCCAGTTCTTTTCCGGTGATTCACGGCCGAGTGCCTGACAAGTCACCAACAGCTTGAGCAACTCGAGCGGCTTGTCTTGCGCCTTGTGAGCCGGTTTGTAACGCTTGCTTCCGATGTCTAGTCGGAACCCACCGAGTGTTCGTACACGTACCGCCCAAGGCCAGCGCGGCCCGGCAAGGACCGGTGGTGCAAGCTGCCTCACCGTAATGAGTCGCAGCACGAAATCAGTTTCCACATCGTTGCTCAGAGCAGCTTCGCAAATGCGAGCGAGTGGCGTTCGCGCTCTCTCCAGCAGCGTCACAAAGTTCAATTGCGCGGCGGCACCCAGACCGCTTCGCAGCAAGCCCACTTCCGGCCGGCGCTGCAAGGAAGCGAACACAGTGTTCGACCGCAATGCGCTGCTCGATGGGTTCGAACTCTAGTTGGGCGATGCAATCGATCGCTTCGGGCAGGCGGTCGTTCGCCACCAGCGCATACACCACATCCACATCAAACACTCGTAGATACGCCTTGCTAAACCCGGCCGGCAGCGCCATGCGGCGCGCCTCTTCCGCCCATCGCAGACCCTCCGTCAGCCGCTCCTGCAGTAACAGCAGCCGGCCCTTCATTCGGGCGAACTGTGCTCGCTGTGCCGGTACGGCCCGCGCGGCGACCGACTCAAGCAACGCCATTTCATCGTCGGCTCGCTGTAAGTCGTTGGCTTTCATCCAGTAGTCGCAGAGCGCAAACCCTATCTCGAATGCCAAGCCCGACGATTGTGATTGCCGGGCTAGTGACTGCGCCTGATTCAGGTATGGCAACGCGGCCTCCATGTCGCCGCGAAAAAAGTAGGCATAGGCAGCAGCGATCAACCAGCGGCCGCGATGCAAGGCGCTGCCGCGTCCCGCGTCTATCAAATGACGTGTAGCGAATGCAGCACTGCGGGCTAGTTCAAAGTTACCAAATACCATTCCGTGCTCGATCAACAACCGAGCGCCCTGCACACGCTGGTCTTCCGATAACCACGCATCCGCGCTATCGAGCAGTGCGCGCAAGCGATCGATAAGTGACTCGGGCTCGATCCGCGGCGGATATTTTCCATTGACAAATGCCGCGCAAATAATTCCCATGATCAAAGTTGTTTCGAACGAATCATCGCGGTCGACAGGCAGATCTCCCCCTGATGCGCTATGCCGCCCGATCCAGAGATCCGAAGTCTCGGAAATCGCCGCACTCAAGACCGTGCGCGGTAACAATGCTCGCCGCGGAGATCCGCATTCCGCGACTGTCTCGAGCACCTGCAAATGCGGCGTGCGCATCACCCAACCACTTCCGCGCTCCCTCCTCATTTACGTGCAGCAAGGCCTGACCAGTCCAGAAACACAACCATGCGTTGGCTCGTGCCGATTCCAACGGAACTTTGGCGATCGACCCGAGCAACATCTGAGTTTGACCTTGGACTGCGTATTGGCGTGCAAGTCCTTCGAGCAGCGTAATCGCACGCGCGGCGGAGTCGATCTGCACCAAAAGCTCAAACGCCGCGTCAATCTGACCGTTTTCAATCAGTGCAGTTGCCGTGCGTTCAGCCAATGTTTTTGCCTCAGCTGGACCAACGCGTGCTGTGACTAGCAACTGAATACCTTGGCGAACTAGTCCGTGCGCTTCGAACGTTTCAGTATTGTCCGAGCCGACCCGTCGGAGCAATCCACACTCTACGAGTGCGTCCATGTGCTGTGCGGAGTCGCTTCCTGCCAGCTGTACCGCTAGTGGTCGTGTCAGTTGTAATGCGTACGCAGTGGCGAGTAGCAAATTTCGCCGCGCTACCGGCATGCGCTCAACGAGCCGAGAAAGCAGATGCAAATGAATGCGATCTACCGTCTGCATACCAAGGTCGCTCCGCACATCCGTACCGCGTAACAGTTCGCACGCCAACACGAGTGCGGCCGCATGACCTCCAGTCAGCGTTGCAATGGCTTCGCTCTGCGCGATATCTATCCGCATCGCCTCGACCATTGCCTCGCACTCGACAAGGTCGAAGTTCAGATCAACGTCGTTCAACAACATCATTCGACGGTCCGCGATCACGTCGAAGAATTCGGGCGGTGCGATTGACTCGGAGATAAACAGTACTTCAAGCCTTTCACTGGTGACCTCGACCAGCTCAACGAGTGCCCCTAGCATTGGCGATGCGCGCAAGCTCTGCACGTCGTCGAGGACCAGTAGGATGGGTTCAACCAGCTGAGCCGCCAAGGCGCCAACATAGCGGCGTGCAAACCCGTGGTGACGGGCATGATCGTCAGCGGAAAAATTCGGTAACGGAGTTGTCAACGCCAATTGCGACTGAACTGTTGCTGCAAACTGCTTGTAAAAAAAGACTGCATCGTTGTCACGCTCGTCCAGCCGATACCACGCGAACGGCTTGCCAGTAGTTCGCGCATAACTAGCGGCCAAGGTGGACTTGCCGGTGCCCGAAGGGGCTTGCAGCCATTTGCTTGCGCGGGCAGCTTAGATATCGCTTTAACTAACCGTGGGCGCGCGATCGCGCCTTCCAGCGAGGGAGCGCTGGTTTTGATGGTGCTTGGCTGAGGCGGATCGCGCATGGCGCAGCAAAGCTGCGGCTTTAGCCCCGTAGTTAACGAGACGTGATCTGAAGCCTATTAGGAACCGCCACAAGCGGCTGAAAATTCCTCTTCCAGCACGTTGAGCTGTCCGCGATCTTCGATCAACTCGCGCTCCAGTCGCGCGATGTCATCGCGAATTTCTTGTGCCATCTCCGAATCGGGATGTGGCTGAGCGGTCAGCTTCCGGAGCCGCTCCTGCTGCCTCCGGATCGTCGTCTTCCTTGCGCTTTATTTCCTTCTTCATCGACTCGATGAATTTCTTCATGGTCCCGCAGATGTCCTGGACTCGCCCGGTCGCCATCGAGGTTCTCCTTGTCGCGCATATCGCGGACATTGATCGTATATCTAAATTACACGCGGCGGCTCCATAGCGCGAGAGCTTTGTCGAATATTCGACAGACGCTTATTACTTCCCGATGTGTTGCAAATCCGTGGGCTTAGCGGTCACAACCTGTTCTGGCGACATAGAACACGTCGCTCGAACGGACAGCCGTTCATTCGACAAGCACTTCTAGGAGAAAGAAGATGGACCACTGTGCAGTTAGTCAGTTATTTTTTTGAGAAGTATCGAGTTCCTCCGGAACAGACCGCTCGTCATCTTTTCGGTCGGTTACCGCATGGCATGGCATACGCGGAGCGCATGGTTGATGCGATGGCTACCGGTTATCTGGTGGCCGTCTTCGAATCGATCTGTGCGCGCGAACTGCAGCCGCTGCTGGATCCGCATGAGGAAACGGTGGTCGGATTGTCTGTTCAGTTTCGTCATCATGCACCGATCGCGCCAACACCGTGATTAAGGTGGATGGCTTTATTATAGGCATTGGCGACCGTGAGGCCACGTTCCACGTTAGGGTGAGCGACGACCACGAGGCGGTATGCGAAGGCGAGATTCGCTTCGCGATCGTGCCACGTGTGCAAATGGATGAGCGAATTCAGCGCAAATGCGAGTTGAACGAATGCATTGAGGCGGTTTCATGATGACACGCATGAATAGCGGCGAGTCTCCGCTATTCATGCCTACGAGAAGTGCCGCTGCTGCTCGATGACTCGGATTCTTTGCTCGAGATCCGTAACGTTGCTCGCCTGTGACAAATACTCGTTGATTTCGCCGATATACAACGCGTCGCGGCGGCTTCCGAACCAACTTGAAAGCTTCGGAAACATGTTTCGCAACGCCGCCGCGCGCCGCTCGGCCAGGTGAGGATTCGCTGCAAGTTCTGAGGCTGGTTCCTGTGGGGCGACGCTTTTTGGCGTCGTCGTCGACACGCTTGTTGAGGACGAGCGCGGGAAAAAGCCGCTTAGGTGGTTGAATGTCCAGCTGATCATGATCGGCCTCCAAATTTCGGGTCAGGCAGCGATATTGCTGCCATGCACCATGAGATAATCGGGTCGAATAGATGGGAAATAAAATCGTTATTTCAGATGCTTACGATCTAGCTATCCGATTAGGCTCGGTAATGATTGCGGCAGTGCGCAATCGCGGGATGCGACGAGCAGGAAGGGTAGAAAAATGGAGCTTTATCAGCTTCGAACGTTTTCGGCAGTAGCCGACGAAGGTCATCTAACGCGGGCAGCGGAGCGGCTTCACTTGAGCCAGCCCGCGGTCAGCGGCCACATCAAGGCGCTTGAAGCTGAGCTGGGTGTGCGTCTGTTCCAGCGCGCCTCGACCGGGATGCAATTGACCGCCGCCGGTGGTGAGCTGCTGGCGCGCGCGCGGGTCGTGTTGAGCGCTGCCGACGACGTGAAACGCGCGGCAAAGCAGATGCACGGCGATATCGCAGGACTGCTGCGCGTTGGCACGGTGGCCGATCCGGAATCGAACCGGCTCGGCGAGCTGCTCGCGCTCGCCCGCGATACTCACCCGCGCTTGAAGCTCGAGCTGCATCATGCGATGTCGGGTGCAGCGCTGGCGGGCGTGCAAAGCGGCGAGCTCGATGCGAGTTTTTTCTTTGGCGATGATGCGGGCCCAGGGTTTTACGCGCTGCCACTGCGGCGACTGATTTATCGGGTCGCGGCGCCGGCAGCATGGGCCGATCGCGTCGATGGCGCCCAGTGGGACGAAATCAGCCGGCTGCCGTGGATTGGAACGCCGAACATCAGCACGCACACTCGGCTTGTCGGTGATCTGTTTGCCCAGCGATCGTTGCCGCCGCCACACGCTTCAGTTCAGGCGGATGACGAAAGCGTGATCATCAATCTGGTCGTGTCGGGACTGGGCGTTGGTTTGATACGGGACGATGTCGCACGCCGACTCGAACACACCGGCGACGTTGTCATCTGGACGCGGGCCGCTATCGACACTGCGCTCTGGTTTGTTTGCGCAGAAGCACGCATTCGAGAACCCACTATCGCAGCGCTGCTCGACATCGTGCGTAGAACGTGGAAGCTCAGTGCCGCGCCCGTCGAGGAAGCGCTCGCCGATACGATTGCGTAATCGTCAGCGGGCGGGCGGCGCCGAGTTCTCTGCGAACACGTCGGGCGACCAGCCGCCGCCGAGCGCCTTGTACAAATCGACCAGCGCCGTTTGTCGGTCACGCAATGCATTCACACGCGCTCGCTCGGCATCGAGCAGATTGCGCTGATTGTCGAGCACATCGATGAAGCTCGAATACCCGCCCTTGTAGCGAAGATCCGAAAGACGCAACGCGTCACGCAGCTGCGTGCGACGCTCATCCTGAGCGATGAAAGCCTCGCGCGCAGTGCGATGGGCGACTAGCGCGTCATGCGCGTCTCGAAACGCCGATTGCACCGATTGCACATAGCCGATTTCGGCCTGCTGCCGGCGTGAAGTGGCTGCATCGACCTGCGCGCCGATGCGCCCCGCGTTGAAAATCGGCTGCAACAGATTGAAGCCAATTGACCAGACGCGTGCCGGCGAGGTGAACAGGTCGGACAAGTCGCTGCTTTCGCTGCCGAAACCGCCGGTCAGGATCAGGGATGGAAAGTACTGCGCCCGCGCCTCGCTGATTCTGTAGTCCGCGGCGACCAGGCTGGCCTCGGCCTGACGGATGTCAGGGCGTCGAGCGAGCAGATCGGCCGGCAGGCCAGCCGGTACCTCAGGCCCGAGGTGCAGCGTTTCGAGATCGGTTCCGCGCGTAATCGTCGGCGTATATACCGCGCGCGCGCTTCGCCCCGCCAGGACGGCCAGAGCGGCCTCCGTCTGTGCGACCGCGCGCTCAAGCGCTGGTATCTGCGCCGCTACCACCGAGCGTTCGGCTTCGGATAGACGCAGCTCGTAGTCGCCCACCAGCCCGGCATCGAAGCGCTGCTTCTGCAGCTTGACGTTCTCGCCGCGCGTGCCGAGCGTGTCACGTGTGATCTGCAGCTCAGCGTCGAATGCGCGCAGCGCGAAGTACGTTGTCGCGACTTGCGCTGCCAGCACTGTGCGCACCGTCTCGGCGCTGTAGCGAGTCGCGAGCAACTGCGCGTCCGCTGCGCTGCTGCCCGAGCGCACACGGCCCCACAGATCCAGCTCATACGAAGCTTGTATGCCGGCGCTATGTGCGTTCGAAATCGTGGGTCCTACGAAAATGAAATCAGTGGCGCGACTGGCCCGCGAGCGGCTGAAGCCCGCATAGCCTTCGACCGTGGGGTACAAGAAAGAACGCGCCGCCTGCAGGTTCGCTCGTGCTTCGTCAATGCGAGCCACTGCCAGTCGAAGATCGAGGTTCGCGACGATTGCTTCTTCGATCAGCGCTGTGACCTGCGGGTCATTAAATTGCGTCCACCAGCGCTCGATGCCGGCGATGTGAGTGGTCGTCGGAGCAGGCAGCTCGACATCAGGCGGTCGCGACTCCGTGGTTGCGCACGCCGTCAGTGCAACGGAGGCAGCAACAACGACCATTTTGGCAAGGTTCATCATGGCCGACCTCATTACTCGCCTCCCTCGTGCGCTTCTTTCAGAGCTATTGGCTGCTCCGCCTGTCCCTTTCGTATGTGCTTGTGCGTGGCTGCTTCCGCCGCGAGCTTCGCGTGCTTCTCCAGGCTACGGCGCTCGCCTTCAATCACTTCCGCTCGCAACTGTTCGGCTGTGCGCGCCTCGCTTATTTTGCGATCGGTGATCAGCTTGAAGAACAGCGGCACGAAGAAAATCGCCAGGAAGGTAGCGGCCAGCATGCCGCCCATCACGCCGGTACCCGCTGACACGCGCGCTCCGGCTCCTGCCCCCGATGAAAACGCGAGAGGAACCACACCCAGAATGAACGCTAACGACGTCATCACGATCGGGCGGAATCGCAAGCGCGCCGCTTCGATGGCCGCGGCGGCAGTCGAATATCCTTCCGATGCCTTCAGCGACGCGTACTCGACGATCAGAATCGCGTTCTTCGCGGCGAGACCCAACAACGTCACCAGACCGATCTGGAAGTAGACATCGTTGGTCAGCCCACTGATATGAACCGCAGCCAGCGCACCGAACGTGCCGAAAGGCAGCGCCATCAGCACCGAAAACGGCAGCGACCATTTCTCGTATTGCGCAGCCAGGATCAAAAACACCATCACGACGGCCAACCCGAGCGCGAGCACCGATGTGCCGGACGATTGCTGCTCCTGATACGAGGCGCCGGTAAATTCAACGTCGAAACCCGAGGGCAACGCTTCGCGCGCGACTTGCGAAATGCGCGCGATCACGTCGCCCGATGCGACACCCGGTGCGGCACTTGCAAACACCTTCACCGCCTGCTGGTTGTTATAGCGATCAAGCGAGTCAGGGCCGGAGGTGTACTCAACGCGAGCCACCGATCGCAGCGGCACCATTTCGTTGCGGTCCGAGCGCACCCACATCGAGCCGATATCGTCGGGACGCGTACGGTAAGCGGGCTCGGCGCTCATCAGCACCTGCCACGTGCGCCCGTATTTGTTGAAGTCGTTGACGTAGTAGCTGCCAAGCGTCGCCGACAACGTATTGAAGATCTCGTCGACCGATACTCCGAGAGACTTCGCTTTTTCGCGATCGACGTCGACGAATAGCTGCGGCACGTTCGGTTTCCAAAGCGTGTTCACCTGAACGAACATCGGATCCTGCTGCAGACGGCCGAGCAACGCGCCCATCGCGCCTGCCAGTGCCTGCGGCCCGCCTTCACCACGGTTCCGGATATAGAACTCCGCACCGCCGGCAGCGCCAAGTCCGAAGATCGCCGGGGGCGCGAATGCCAGCGCAAGGCCTTCCTTGATGTCGCCGGTTTTCATGAAGAAGTCGCCGACAAGCTGCGGTGTAGTTACGCCCTTGCGCTTGTCCCATGGGATCTGCGTCACGAAAATTGTGGCGGCGTTATTGCGCATTCCTCCACCCAGAAAATCGAAGCCGGTGAATGCAACCACGTCTTGATTGTTCGGATTTGTCTGGATGCGGCGAACAACTTCCGACACCACTTGGTCCGTCCGCTGCAAGCTTGCACCGTCAGGCAATATCACCGCAGCGATGTAAAAGCCCTGATCTTCATCCGGCACCAGCGAACCCGGCGTGATGCGCCACAGTCCGGCCGCAACGACCACCATCACTGCAAACAGCACCAAACCCAGTGCGCTGCGGCGAATCATCCAGACCACGCCTGCCGTGTAGCGGTTGGTGACGCGCTCGAACCAGCCGTTGAAAGCCCTGAAAAACCTGGGCGGCTCCCGGTGCCCCTGCTTCAGCAGCAACGAGCACAGCGCCGGAGTCAACGTCAGCGCAACGATGCCCGAGATCGTCACTGCGATCGAGATCGTGATCGCGAACTGGCGGTACAACTCGCCGGTCAGCCCACCCAGGAACGCGATCGGCACGAAGACGGATACGAGCACCAGCACGATCGCGATAATCGGGCTCGTCACTTCCTCCATCGCGATGATCGCCGCTTCACGCGCATTCAACTTTTCCTCGCGCATGATGCGTTCGACGTTTTCAAGCACGACGATTGCATCGTCGACCACGATACCGATCGCCAGCACCATCCCGAACAGCGTCAGCGTGTTGATCGAATAACCGAGCATCAACAGGCCGGCAAAGGTTCCGATCAGCGACACCGGCACTGCGATGATTGGAATCAATGTCGCACGCCAGCTTTGCAGGAACAGGTAGACGACAAGGAAGACGAGGACGATTGCAATCGCGAGCGTGACCACGACCTCATGAATCGACACCTCGACGAAACGCGTCGTGTCGTACGGAACGGCGTAGGTCAGGCCGGCCGGAAAATCCGGCTTCAGCCGATCCACGGTAGCGGTCACGCTCTTCGCGACCTCGAGCGCATTCGCACCGGGCTGCAAAAAGATACCGACCAGTGTCGCGTTCTGGCCGTTATAACGGCCGATAAAGTCGTAATCGCGTGAACCGAGTTCGACGCGGGCGACGTCGCGAACGCGAATCGTCGAACCATCCGGGCTGCTGCGAACGATTACGTTTTCAAACTCTTTCGGATCTGCAAGTCGGCCTTGAGTCGTGATCGTGTACGCAAGCTCCTGCGTGCCGCTCTTGTCGGAGGTGTACGGCGCCTGGCCGACTTTGCCTGCAGCAAACTGCGCGTTCTGCTCGTTGATCGCGCGCACGACGTCGCCGGTGGTCAGCTTCAGCTGTGCGAGCCGATCGGGCCGCAGCCAGATGCGCATCGCGTAGTCCTTGGCGCCGAAAATCTGCACGTTGGTTGTGCCCGGCAGACGCTTCAGCTGATCGAGCACGTTCAACGTTACGTAATTCGACGTGAACAGGTCGTCGTAGCGGCCGTCAGGCGAATAGAACGCCAGCACTTGCAAGAAGGCCGATGATCCCTTCTCGACCGTGACACCTTGCCGTCGAACTTCTTGCGGCAATCGCGGTTCGGCCTGCTTGACGCGGTTGTTGACGGTCAGTGCCGCTTGATCGACGTCGGTGCCGATGTTGAACGTCACCTGAATCTCGACGACGCCATTGCTCGACGAGTTCGAGCTCATGTAAAGCATGTTCTCGACGCCGTTGATGGCATTCTCCAGCGGCGCCGCTACGGTTTGTTCGAGCAGCTGAAGCCGACGCGCCCGGATAGAACGCGCGCACGCTGACGACCGGTGGTGCGATCTCCGGATACTGCGCGATAGGTAACGCACGCATCGCGGCCAGGCCGGCGATGACGATGAAGATCGACAGCACGGCGGCAAAGATCGGGCGGTCGATAAAGAAGCGTGAAAACATTGGTGACTCCTCAGTGTTCTTGTTTTGCGCTTACTTCTTCGCGTCCGCTTTCTTCACTTCGCCTTTGCCGGCCTGAGGCCCGCCTTTGCCTTCCATTCCGGGAGGAGGGCCAAGCATGATCGGCGCGCCACCGGGGATCGGGAACAACTTCGCGGTGCCGTCGGTGACGACGACATCACCCGGCTTCAAACCTGACTCGACGATCCACTGCTGCTGGCCGTCGACTTCGACCCACTCGCCCAGCGTCACTGGACGAGGCAACGCCACATCGGTTTTGCCGTCCTGACCTTTCCCTGTAACGAAGACGAACTTGCCTTGCGGCCCGTCCATCACCGCGCGCTGCGGCACGACGATCGTGTTCGGACGCATCGCGCCTTCGACGATTACGCGAACAAATTGACCGGGACGCAGTGCGGCGTCCGCGTTCGGTAGCTCAGCGCGCGCCTCGAACGCGCCGGTGCCCGTATTGATTGCAGGGTCAACAAAAGTGAGTCGACCCTTGCGGTCGTAGATAGTCCCGTCGGATAACTTCAACGCGACGGTGGCGCCGGTTAACGGGGATTTATCGCCACTCTTGCCCGCTGCATCGATCGCATTCGGCGCCTTCAGTTCTCCGCTGCTGATCAACTTGCTCAGTCGCAACCGCTCGGCTTCCGACACACTGAAGTTCACATACAGCGGATCGAGTTGTGAAATCGTCGCCAGCAAACTATCGGCGCCCGGCGACACCAGTGAGCCTTCCGATTTCTGCGCCCGGCTTGCCCAGCCTGTCACTGGAGAGCTCACGCGCGTGTAGCCCAGATTCAGGCGCGCTTCGGTCAGCCGGGCCTGCGCTTGTTTGACCGCCGCGGCGCCGCTCTCTTCATTCGAAGTAGCTTCGTCAAATTCGCGCTGGCTCAACGCGTTGCTGCCGGCCAGCGGTTTGACGCGATCGAAATTGCGCTTCGCCTGCGCGTACTGCGCCTGGGCGCGCGCTAGTTCGGCTTCGGCAGCCTGCAGCTGCGCTTCGTAGGGACGAGAGTCGAGGACGAACAGCGTCTGTCCCGCCGCGACCTTGGTTCCCTCCTGGTAGGTCCGTTTCTCGAGGATGCCCTGCACCCGGGCGCGAACTTCGGCCTCCTTCGAGCCAGCAGTCTGACCAACGTACTCGAAGCGGATAGGTACGGTCGTCGTCTTCACTTCCTGAACGCTGACCGGCGCGGGCGGAAAGCCGCCCTTTCCGCCCTTGTCTTCGCCGTTGGCACGACCGCAGGCAGCGAGCGCAACTGCAGTCACAGCAAGGCTTATGGCGAGAGTAAGCCCACGCATCCAGGCACCCCAGCGCTCGGAAATTTCAAGGGGCGACTTGGCTTTTGCGATGCTTTGATTCATGGATTGGCCCGCGAGTTGGTGGTTTTCTTGCAATGCCGCATAATACATACATCCATGTATGTTTGTATTTCACTGAAGTTGCAGGACTATTTCGAATGAAATCAAATGGCTAGACGTACCAAAGAAGAGGCCCTCGAGACACGTGAACAACTGCTCGATGCGGCGGAACGTGTGTTTCGCGAGCGCGGCGTCGGGCATGCATCGCTGAGCGAAGTGGCGGACGCCGCAGGGGTGACGCGCGGCGCGGTTTATCACCATTTCGAAAGCAAGGCGGAGCTCTTTCAGGCGTTGATGGCGCGTGCAGAAATGCCGATCGATACGGCATTCGAAGACTTCGAGAACCAGGACATCGCTGATCCGCTCGCGCTGTTTCGGCAACAGGGTCTGCAGGCGCTGGAGCATCTAACGAGCTCGCCGCAAATCCAGAACATTTTCGAGGTCATCTTTCTGCGCTGCGAGTACACCGACGAGCTTGCGCCCGTCGGTTTGCAGCACGTGCAGGACCGCCTTCAATGTCTGGGAAAGTGCAAGGCCGTGCTGGATCAGGCAGTCGCCAAAGGGCAGTTGCCGGCGGATACTGATACGCATTTGGCGGCGCATGGCGCCATCGCATTTGTCGGTGGATTGATGCGCGATTGGGTTGAAGCTCCAG
>CAVQBE010000013.1:0-41466 GCA_963710675.1 uncultured beta proteobacterium
CTCGTAATGCAGCGGTTGCGGTTCGAAGCCCCAGTGAATCTTGAAGTCAAACGAACCGGTGTCGCGTTTGGACCGCCCATAGTCGTAGACGCGGCAGCCGCGTTCGCACGCACGGCGCATCAGCTCCCAGTACTTGAAGTCGTTGGCCGCAAGATCGCGCGCCTCGGGCACGTCGCCCGCGTAGTACGGCAGCACTTCGTCGCGAAAATAGAACGACAGAACGCCGGACACCGGCCGACCTTCGCGCTCACCACCGTCAAGATCTCGCAGGCATCTCCGAACGCCTGCTGCAGGGCGACGAAATATTTCTTTGGAAATGGCGGGGTTCCGTGCCGATGCGCGTTATCTGCATACAGATCGAAGAAACGGTCAACGTTGGCGTCGATCTCGCTTGTGAGGCCACGCTGGATGCCCTTACGCACCATCGCGCGCTGCTTGCGCGGGATCGCCTGCATGTTGGCTTCGACGCTCGGCTCGATCGGCTTTCGAAAGGTGACGAACAGATTCTGCTGCGGCCACCCGCGCTCGTACGGCGCGCGATTACGCAACTCAAGATGATCGACTCCGAGATTGCGCGCCAAGTCGGCCGCCGCTGCATGCAGCACGCTGCGCGTGTGCTCATCGTTCACGGCGGCCCCGCCGTACACCGCGAACGGCAACGACACGAGCGAATGCCCAAAGAGCAGGCTCTTGACCTGCGCCAAGCGGCAGGACACCGGTGATCTGGCCGCCGCGCTCCGCAAGCAGATAGTGCGTTCGGTGCCCGAAGACGCGTTCGATGATGTCGCGCCATTCGATACGATGAAAGAACGTCGCGTCGGGACACGCCTGCCACGAAGTCCGTCCAGCGTGCACGGTCGTCGTCCGCGAACGCCCGTACCTGGAGCGTCCCGTCCGCTGCAATCCGGGGGTCGTTGTCGTTCACGCTGCATCAAGATCGAAAACGCGATCCATCCGGTCCCAGCGGAAATCGCTCAGCAGTTGACGCAATCTCAGCTCGGTACGGCTCAGATTGAGGTAGTGGCGAAAGCGAGCTTTCAGCCCCGCACCTTTGACTCGCGGTTGCTGCGGATCGATTTCCCACGGGTGAAAGTAGAAGATCGCCGGGCGACGATCCGCCCGGTTGACGCGATCGATCGCCCAGCGCGACAGCGCATAGGGCGCAAGCCGGAAATATCCGCCCCCGCCTGCCGGAAGGTTGCGACCGAACACGCGCGCCGTCGTAACCGGTATCTCGAGAAGGCCTGGCCGGACTTTGAATGCAAAGCGCGGCGCGGCGGGCCAGCCATAGTGGTCGTGCTTGACCGGGTAGACACTCGAGCTGTAGCAGTACCCTGCCTCGGCTATGCGATCGAACGCCCACAGATTTCGATGTCCGATCGAAAAGCTGGGGGCACGATATCCGCGTACCGCGGTGCCGGCCGTGTCTTCGAGCAGTGCTTGGCATCGCGAATGTCAGCTGTCGAACTCGGCCGGCGACTGGTCGGAAGCGCGCAGATGCGCCTGTCCATGACTTGCCACCTCGTGGCCGTGGGCGCTGATGTCACGCACGAGGCGCGGATATCGCTGCGCCAGCCATCCCAGCGTGAAAAAGGTCGCCTTGGCCTGATGCTGATCAAGCAGCTCCAAAATGCGATCGATGTTTCTTTCAATGCGACATGGCGTGCGGTCCCAGGCGCTGCGCTCAATGTAAGGCGCAAACGCGGAGACCTGAAAGTAGTCTTCGACGTCAATCGTCAGCGCGTTGGTGATCGCGCCGGACGGCGCCGCCAAAGGCACGAAGGGAGTCATTGCTGCGGGCTCGCTGTTGCGGCACGAGAAAGCCATTGCGCCATGTGGTGCGCGATGCGAGGTGCGGTCTTGCCATCCCAGTATTCAGGAACGCGCCCGCGCTTGCCGCCGTCGCGAATGACGTCGTCGACGACCTGCAGGATGCGGCTGCGACTTGTGCCCACGAGCGTATTGGTGCCTTCGTCGACAGTGATCGGTCTCTCGGTGTTCGGAGCGCATCGTTAGGCAGGGTACGCCGAGCGCGGTCGTTTCTTCCTGCATTCCACCCGAGTCGGTCAACACGACAGCGGCGCTGCGCATCAGCCCGACCATCTCCAGATAACCCTGCGGCGGCAGGCACGCGATCCGTGGCGCTGTAACGAACCGATCCAATCCGAATTTTTCGATGATTCGCTCGGGTGCGCGGATGGATCGGCCAGATCACCGGCATGCGTTGCGCCACTTCCGAGAGTGTGCGCGACAATGCTCGACAGCGTCTGCCGATCATCGACATTCGATGGACGATGAAGCGTGACCGCCGCATAACCTGGCGCTGCGCTCGCCCACTCTGGGTCGAGCCCGTCGCGACGGAACAGGTCTGCCGCCGAGACGGCTTTTGGCAGCGCGAAGAGCAACGAATCGATCATCAAGTTGCCAACGAAGTGCACGCGCTCGTCGCTGATGCCTTCGCGCGCGAGGTTGGCCGCTGCGCACTGCGTTCTGTCGTGTAGAGCCAGGTGGAGAACTGATCGGTCAACACACGATTGATTTCTTCGGGCATCGAGCGATCGAAACTTCGCAAGCCGGCTTCCACGTGGACGACCGGAACACTCTTCTTCGACGCAACGAGACTGCACGCCAGCGTTGAATTGACATCACCCACGACAATGACGCACGACGGACGATATTGATCGATCACCGGCTCGAAACGCTTCATCACTTCGGCCGTCTGCACGGCGTGAGTTCCGGATCCCACTTCCAGATTGACATCCGGCGCAGGCAACTCAAGGTCGACGAACAACCGATCGTTCAGGTCGAAGTCGTAGTGCTGCCCGGTATGAACCAGCACCGCCGGCGGCATCGGAGGCGCGACTTTGATAGCCCTCAGCAGCGGCGCCATTTTCATGTAGTTCGGGCGTGCGCCGACAACGCATATCACCGGACCCGCGCCCGCCATTCACCTGCCCTTGGACGATCGAGCGGAACCTCGAGTCTCTTCGTCCGGCAACGCGCGCTCGGGCTCGACGATTCCTCGCACAACGCTCAAAAGCCCGTCGACATTGTGTTCAAGCTGTTCAATTCTTTCGGTAATCGCGGCGAGCGGTCGCGCACCGACCCGGCCATTCGCCGCCGATTCGCGCTTGGGCGCGACCGAATCACGCTTCGACTGGGCCGCGCGCTTCACGCGCACCAAGCGGCGGCGGAACAGCAATGTCGGCGCCCATCTCGCTTGCAATTTCCTTGATGGCAGCGGCAATATCCGCGCGGCCAATCACGTGCTTTTCGTTCAGATAGGCTGCCAGCAGCACTCGATTGCACAGCGAATTGATCCGGCGCGGCACGCCTCCGGTGCCACGGTGGATTTCGATGAAAGCATCGGCTTCGAACTCCGGATCACTTTCCAGCCGACAAAACGCAGCCGGTGCTCAACATACGCACGCGTGTCGGCCTGATCGAGTGGGCCGAGGTGATACGACGCGATCACGCGCTGGCGAAACTGCTCCATCAACGGCGATCGCATCAGCATGCGCAACTCGGGCTGGCCGATCAGAAAGCTCTGCAGCAGCGCGTGATCGCCGCACTGGAAATTGGACAGCATGCGCAACTCTTCGAGCGACCGGGCGCCCAGGTTCTGCGCCTCATCGACAATCAGCAGCGCGCGCTTTCCCTCTTGAAATGTCATCAGCAGAAACGCTTCGATGGTCGCGATCAGTTCCGCCTTGCCGTCCAGCCGCGCCTTGATGCCGAAGGCAGTCGCCACCGAACGCAGCAGATCGTCCGCATCCAGTTGCGTGCTGACGATCTGCGCCGCCACCACCTCGCGGGTGTCGAGCTCATTGAGCAATGCGCGCACCAGCGTGGTCTTGCCGGTGCCGATATCGCCCGTGATGACGAGGAATCCTTCGCCCTGGTACACCCCGTACTTCAGATACGAAAACGCGCTCTTGTGGCCCTTGCTGCCGAAGTAAAACGCCGGGTCCGGGCTGAGCTGGAACGGCTTTCCGGTCAATTCGTAGAAGTCTTCGTACATGGCGGGCTACAGTCGGTGAAACAATCCAACGAAGATCGCCGCTTCGCTGCTGTCGCCGATACCGCCGGACGTTGAATCCTGTTGCCGATAGCGGGCGCCGACAAAAGCGTTGCTGCGCGGCGTCAGTTGGCGGGTGGCCTGAACTCTGAAGATGTTCTCATCAGTGACGATTGCGGCGGTCTGGTCGAATCCGCGCGTTTCCCAGCGGGTGGCGGTCGCGTTAAGCGACATCACCGGGGTCAGTCGATGACTCAACGAAAGCGACGACACCTCTTTGAATGTTGTTGTTGAAAGTGATAAAGGTCGGCGGGGATTGCCGCATCAGGCAATGTTTCGGTCTTCAGGTAATACAGATTCAACGCCAGCGTGTTGCGCATGCCGATCAAGGGCGACAGGTGCCAGAGCCCGAAGTCAATACATTGGCATTTCGCGAAAAGATATTGACTCCGGCCGGAAGCGACGATGGAAGCCCCTGGCGTCGATCAGATCCTGGACTTGTTGTGCGCGTTCGACCGGATCAGGAAAACGCGCAGTCAGGATTGCGTCTAGCAAGCCCGAAACATTGCCGGTCGCTGGCAACGTCAATATCAGTTGTGGATAGGTCGTGACGTAACGTGAAGCGGAAAGGTTAGCCGCGAAGCGCCGCAGCCGACTGGAAGCGCCAACTTGGTAACTCGGACCGAAGAATCGGCGCTCCCAAAACCCGCCAACGCGCGTCTGCGGACTTGGCCTCCACTCCAGCTCAGCGCCATAGATCGGGCCAGACTCCTCGGTCCGCGTGTAGTTCGTGCGTTCATAACCGCCGCGCAAGCCGGCGGTAAATTGCGGCGTAAACGCGTAATTGATCGTCGCCAGGGCAACATCGAGCTTCTGGTCGACATTGCGTAGATCGTCAAATTGGGTCACATCGCTTTGAACCCGAAATGACCCGCCGAGCGGCGTTGCGATACGAGCTACTTCCGCCATATGCCGGCCGTGGTAGGCGTTGTCGAGGCCACGTCGGACTGCGTCGTATAGGTATACGAGTTGTCGCTGCGCACCAGATAACGCCAGTCGTTCGCGAAATTGCCTTGCAGATACGGTGCGACACTGCCCTGCACATAGGTGTATTTGTTGAACGTCGATGATGCATCTGAGCGCGGCAAAAAGGGATTTATTAATGATTGGTTGGCTTGCAGTGCAGCGTCGATATAGAACAGCTGATCGATCGCCTCGAGGTTGGCGAGAATATTTGCCTGCGGCAACATGCGGCTGGTTTGCGTACCGTCCGCATAGCCAATCAAATTCAGCGATGCTGCACCGTCCACGCGTAAACGCGGGCCTTCGCGCGGGAAGCCCACGGCCGGCAGAACATTGAACACAAGGTCGCCTTCGCGCTGTGCACTCTGCTCGTAGTTTGCGTTATTGGTAAGCGTCGCCTGCGCACTGAATACTCGGGTCGATGTCCCATCGCTGAGCAAACGCAGAGCCTGTGCATCCGAGCGCCAGGCAAGCGAAACAAAACGCTCGATGACGCGTACCTCTCAACCGCCTGAGTACTGAGTGTGGCTCACGCACGTCGGTCTCAGTGAGTGCGCGAGCCGTAATACGAGCCAGCCTCTGAAGTTGATGACTTGTTCAGCAGCGTCATAACTACGGGACAGTTTTCAAGCGTGACCAGTGCGTCGCTTACGTGCCCCTGAGGCGTACGGTCGGCTTCGATGACTAACACGACCTGGCCCATGTGCGCGGCGAGCACACGCGATTCGGTTGAACCCAGCAGCGGCGGCGCGTCAAACACCAGGATTCGATTTGGGTCGCGAGCCACAAGCTTGTCGATCAACGCACTCATACGCTTGCTTGCGAGCATCTCGGTTGCCTGCTCATTTAATGTGCCGGCAGGCAAGATCGAAAGCCGCTCGACATTTGTCCGCAGGACAAATGTTTGAACATCGAGGCTTGGGTCGCTTAACACATCGAGCAGGCCCTTTGCTGGTGGCAGAGCAAGCCGCTCGAGCACCATCGGTCGCGTAGCGTCGGCATCAATCAGCAGCACGGTCGTATCACGCTCGAGCGCCATCGAAAGTGCGAGGTTGATCGACACAAACGTCTTTCCTTCGCGCGGCAATGAACTCGTCACCATGATGCGATTGGCATTGACAACTGGTGCTGCCGAATTTCCACGCACGTTATTCAGCAACGGCCGTTTAATCATGCGGAATTCTTCCGCCCGGCGCGACGACGGCGCGTGCGGTGAGACATAACCCATCGTTGACAAACGCTCCAGATCGATCGTGACCTGCGGCGATGGCAACGACTTATCGGACTCGCCTACTTGGGTGGCATCTCTGGAGACAAGGCCGGCAACGCCGCGGCGGGCCTCAACGCGCGGTACAGCCGGCGCAATGTCGACTGCACCGTCCAACGTCGCGGGCTCGGGACCTGCATCCTGCGCCGCATCGACTCCCGCACTTCGTAATTGCGCCAGTCGGCTCGCAGCTTGTTCGATGGTGTTCAAATCATTGCCCCTAGACGCGTGTGCCCATGGATACAACCGTCACCCATAAACCGCAGGCTACGAGAAGGCTGGCGAGTCCGCTGCCAAAAGCGACATTGGCAAAGCGCCGGCGCCGAACATCGGCATCTGTCGGCAACATCGACACGCTCCCCAGGACCGGCCTTTGGGTGAATTCGCGCAGCGCTGCTACCGCATGAAAAGTCGGCCATGCGCGCGCCATCGCGAAGCTCGCAGCCAAACCTGCACCAACCGCGGCTATCAGCACAACGAAAATCAGCGCCAATCGATTGGGAAACACCGGGTTCGGCGCAATCCGCGGCGGATCGATGATGCGGAACTCTGCAAGACCGGCCGAGTCGACATCCTCTCCGAGCGAGGCCGATTCACGACGACTCACAAGTTGCTGATAATTTTTTTGCAGCACTTCGTAATCTCGATTCAACTGAGCAAGCTCGGCTTCGATCTGGGGCGCTTTGCCCGCCGCGGCGCGCAGCTGGGCGAGACGTCCCTCGGTTTCGGACACCCGCGAGCGCAATGAAGCAACATTGGCTTCGGCCTCCGCAAGAGCAATCTTGATACGCTGAAACACTGGATTCGTCGACGCCGAAAGCCGCGAAGGCGACTGCGCGGCCGTCTGCTTGCGCGCTTCGATCTCTTGCTTTCTTTGTTCCTCCAGTTGCGCAATCAACCTGCGCGTGGATGCAACATCAGGATGCTGGTCGGTATAACGGCGCAGTAATTCGTCAAGCTGTTTGCGCAGTGCATCGATGCGCGCGTCGTATTCCGATGGGGCCGCGCCCGATGCCGCATTGACGTTGAGATCCGGCAGCATCACCGGATCTTCGCCTGCCAATTCGCGTTTGTAGGCGTCGCGAGCTTCTTCGGCTGACCGCAGCTCCTGTCGCACCTTAGCCGCCTCGGCCGTCAGTTCGGTCATGCGAGCAAAGTAATCGGCTCCAGCGCCGCTGGTAACTCCGAGATTCTTCAGTTTGAATTCCTTCAGCCGGTTCTCTGACTCTGCGAGCTTCTGTTCGTAAGCCTTGATCTGCTCGTCGATGAAGCGGCGCGCAGATTCGCTGTCGCGCCGCTTGTTACCTAAACCAGATTCGACAAATAGCGACAGCAGGTCCTGCACCACACGCCTGGAGCGATCCGGACTAGTGTCCTGATACGAGATGGTGTAAATGTTCTCGCGCCCACTGCCGGTGAACCGGAAGCCGCTTGGTCAGCTCATCGACCATCCGGTCACGCTCGACTTGCGTGGTTCCGGACACGTCGAGATTGGCGCTGTGCATGATCTTTTCGATGTTCGGTCGAGCGATGATCGTGCGGGCAAGCATGCCGATTTGTTCGTCAATATTGGGCTGCACGGCGAGTCCTGCCATCAAAGGTTTCAAAACCGTTTGCGTGTCGACGTACACACGCGCACTGGCTTCAAAGCGATCCGGTATTTGCCACACAATGACGGCACCGACGATGGCAACAACCCAGGCCGCTGCCAGTCCGATCCAACGGCGACGCCACATCGCGCCGCCGACTATCAAGAACTGCCGAAGAATCTCTTCCATCAATCACACTCAATGATTTGCGCGAACCGCATCTGTTAGAGCGGCGCTCAGAACCAGCCCTGCGGAATGATCAATACGTCGCCCGGCTGCACGTCCACATTAGCCGAAATGTCACCCCGCCGCACCAGATCAGCCAGGCGCACGCTGTACTGCTTGCCTTTTTCCGCACCCCGCACCAGCACCGCGCTGTTGCCGTCAGCAAAATCTGTCAGACCGCCAACGACAATCATCACATCAAGCACCGTCATGTTCTGGCGATATGGAATCGCCTGGGGCTTTGCTGCCTCCCCTACAACGCGGATCTGTTCGCCGAACGGTCCGGCGAAGCTGGTCACAATTACTGTGACCTGTGGGTCGCGAATGTACTTGCCCAGTGCCTTCTCGAGGTCGCGCGCCAGCTCGACGGGGTTGCGGCCGAGCGCCTGAACGTCTTCCACCAGCGGTGTCGAGATACGCCCGTCGGGACGCACGGGTACAGTTGCTGACAGATCGGGGTTACCCCACACGATCACATTTACGGTGTCCAGCGAACCGATCAAATAACGGTAGTCAGGACTCGCAGCTGTCGCCGGCGCCGGCGGATAGTTTGGACTGCCGCACGCAGCCACTAGCGTGGTTAACATCCATATCAAGGCCGCAACAAACCGCGTTGCATTTTCCTGCACCATAATCTTCTCCAATCCGCTCTATTTGGCGTTCATGCAATCAGACGCCGTCGCCACATTTGCACCAACCGATGGTCGGGCGAGGGCAAATCCAGTCTATTACATGGCGAGACCGCCAGACTTACTGCGCACCTTCGCCGAACAAAACCACTCTAACCGTCTCCATGATGATCAGCACATCAAGGGCCAGAGAGTGATTCTTGACGTAGTAGAGGTCGTATTGCAGCTTGCGTCGCGCGTCCTCGACTGACGAGCCATACGGGTACCGAATTTGTGCCCACCCGGTCACTCCGGGCTTGATACTGTGGCGAATATCGTAAAAACGAATTTGTTCTTTGAGCCCGGCCACAAATGACGGCCGCTCGGGACGTGGCCCTACCAGGCTCATTTCACCGCTCAATACGTTGAACAACTGGGGCAATTCGTCGATTCGTAGTTTGCGTAGCAGCCGCCCCACGCGGGTCACACGCGCGTCATTGGCGCTCGCCCACCTGGCGACGCCGTCGCCCTCCGCGTCTATTCGCATGCTCCGAAATTTGACGCAAAAAAATGAACGACCGCCGCGCCCCACCCGCTCCTGCCACAGGAATATCGGTGCACCACTTTCAAGAAAAATAGCGATCACCGCGGCCAACATCAGGGGCGCCGCAAGCACTAGCAGAACCGTGGATAGCGCGATATCAAAAACTCGTTTGACGAATGTACGCAGGGTGTCCTGCGCAAAGCCGTCACCATAAATGAGCCAGCTTGCTTTAAGCGACTCGATCGGTACTTCGCCGCGGATGCGCTCATAAAACGCGGACAGATCGCGCACGACGACGCCGCGTACCCGGCACTCGAGCAAATCCCGCATCGGTAGTACACCGCCGCGCTGATCTCGCACCGCAATAATTACTTCGTCAACCTTGAAACGCTCAACAATCGCTAGCAAATTGGCCGAACGCGGGAACGAAGCCGCGCCGCCAATCGCATCGCGCATCACAACACCGTCGTCGGCCCCTGCCGGATAGAAACCAACCACGACCGAGCGGCGCGGCCCATGATCGATTACTCGCTCCACCGCAAGCGCCTCGGTACCTGTGCCCACGATCAGAACGCGCTGCAAGCCCACGCCGGCGCCCTGCACAGCGGACACGGCGGTCCGTATCAGCACGACGCCAGCGAGTGCATACAGGGAAGCGGACCCGAGGACTTGACGTGCTACCGCTCCCTCTACGTCATAGGAAAAAAGAGCATAGGCAATCGGGAATCCGACCGCGAGTACAGCTGCGGTACGGAGGAAAACGACGGTCAGTGACTTCGGCTCACCAACACGGAATAGGCTGAATACCACGCCCAGTGCGGTCATGATCAACGCGAACTGGACCGCGGGTACCATCGCCTTGCTCGTGCTCACACCATAGGGTCCTAAATGCAGATTCACCGCGAGCAGCATTGTGATGGTGCAACACGTGGCAAAGACCGCCATTTCGGTCAGGGCCCCGGCCGAAAATCGGCGACGCGATAGGCTCAGCACTGCGATTCCTCTTCTTATTGACCACTAGACTTCGCCCCGTTTCCCCGTCCGCCTGTTGATCGGCAGATTCCGAGTACTTTAACCACGCAAAACTGCACCGATGTGACAAAGCAATTCCAACTCCTGCCGGTGGCGATCGGTTGACACTGCAGTGTCGACGCATCCCGCCGGTACCGATATCAAACTATCGGTTAGAGATTCCCGGCTTTTTAAGCTTGACAACCTGTGTCCACTGTGGTGCGAGCCAGCGAAAAGCGTAATACGCACCGTACAATGCTCCAATGGCCAGCCGTCGGTTTCCGACCTGTGGGCATCACGGGTTTTGGTGAATGATCGGACTAGTACATTCGTCAGAGCCGCCACACTGATAAGCCGCGCGCTCTCAACGCGCCAGCATCGGCCTGGCACTTCACATCGACGTAAAGCGCTCCGGGCATCAGCTTCTGCAGCACTTCGTCAACCGAACGGTGAAGAAAGGACTGATGTGCAACCGCCGCTACCAGCGCGTGCGCACGCGGCAGGTCATCCCACGCCGTCAGCGGCAGGCCGTAGTGACTCATTGCCTCGCCGGCATCGGCGACCGGGTCATGAACGGTGACCACGATGCCATAAGACTGCAGCTCGCGAATGACGTCGATCACCTTCGAGTTGCGCAAGTCCGGGCAGTTTTCCTTGAAGGTCAGCCCAAGCACGATGACTTTCGCGCCCTTTACGGATACACCCGACTGGATCAGGCTCTTGACCGTTTGCTCGGCGATGAACTTGCCCATGCCGTCGTTGATGCGCCGTCCGGCCAGTATCACCTGAGGGTGGTAGCCAAGCTTGTCAGCCTTGTGAGTCAGGTAGTACGGATCGACGCCGATGCAATGGCCGCCGACGAGGCCGGGTCGAAATGGCAAAAAATTCCATTTCGTTCCCGCCGCTTGTAATACTTCCATCGTGTCGATACCAATCCGATGGAAGATCAGCGACAGTTCGTTCATCAGCGCAATGTTCAGATCTCGTTGCGTGTTTTCGATGACCTTGGCGGCCTCTGCAACCATGATGCTCGACGCGCGATAAACGCCGGCGGCAACCACCTGTTCGTACGTCCGGGCGATGCGTTCCAACGTTTCTGGCGTGTCACCGGCAACCACCTTAACTATTCGGGTCAAGGTGTGCTCGCGATCGCCAGGGTTGATTCGCTCCGGCGAATAGCCGACGAAAAAGTCACGCTTCCACGTCGATTTGGACTCGCGTTCGAGAATGGGAATGCAGATTTCCTCCGTGGCACCCGGGTATACCGTCGACTCATAAACGACCGTTGCGCCCTTTTTCAGATTGCGCCCGACGGTGATGCTGGCTCCGATCAATGGACCGAAATCGGGTTGGTGAGCATCGTCAATAGGAGTGGGCACCGCGACAATGATGATGTCCGCGGACCGCAGCTGCGTGGCGTCGGTCGTGGCCTCAAGCAAGGAAGCCGCCGCTAACTGTTCAGTCGTTAGTTCCCCGGTAGGGTCGACGTGTCGCCGATAGGCATCGACCTTTTCGGGCGATACGTCCAGACCGATCGTGCGAAATTTCTTTCCGAACTCGACTGCCAACGGCAAACCCACATAGCCCAGACCCACGACTGCAATGACTTGCATCCCGATTGCTCTTGGCCGCGCGGAGCGGCGTTAAAGTTGTTTCAGCAAAGTGGGAATCTCGGACTTCCCCGGGAACTCGTCGGGCACGGCTTGCAGCGTGGTCAGTTCCTTGCGAGCGTCTTCATTTCGACCCGCCTTCAACAATGCCTTGGCGTGGTTAAGCCGAATGTCGTGGCGTTTTGGAGCGAGCTCCGTAGCCTTTTTCAGGTACTCGACTCCTTTGATCGCGTCGCCCTTGGATACCAGAAGCGTGCCGAGCGTATCGAGGGCGGCCGCACTTTCAGGTGCCAACCGAACCGCGCGCTCGGCATAGCCGATCGCCTTGGGATCACCCAATTGCCCGGCTGACCAGGCAAGATTGTTGAGCGCCACCACGTTGTCGGGCTGAAGTGCGATCACGGCCTGGTAGAGCGCTACAGCAGAGCGAAAATTTTTGTCACCCAGTGCGCGCTCAGCCAAATAAACGCGGAACGACGTGTCCTTCGGGTGCTCGGCTAACCACTTCTTCGCCAACGCGTCGGCCTCGGCTGCTTTGCCGGTCCGATTGAGCGTCGAGTGCAACTTGAGCGCCAGCCCTTCGGAAGTCGGTTCTATTTTCAGTGCATCGCGATAGGCGCGCTCGGCTAGCGCCCAATTTTGCGTAGCCGTATGCACGTCGCCTTCGAGCGCGAAACCAACGCCGCTCTTCGGTCTAGTCGATTGGAGACTCTTCGCTTCCTTGATCGCTTCGTCAGGCTTTCCAGCAAGTACGTAGCCAACCACCAGATCGCGAGCAATTCCCAGGTCATCCGGCGCCAGCTTCTGCGCCTTACGCAGCAGATCTATGGCTTTGGGATAGTCCTTACGCTTAGCGGACATTGCCGCGAGTCGCACCAGCGGCGTTGCGGATGCGGGTTCAAGCGTCGCCCATCGATTCAGCGTCTCGATCGCTTGATTCGTTTCACCGGCCGCTTCATGCGCCTGAGCGAGCGCACCGAGAATGCGAGGCTCGTTTCGAAGCGCGGCCGCGGCTGCCTGCGCGCTGGATAGCGCAGCGGCGGAATTCTTGGTGTGCAGATGGAAACTGATCAGTGCAAGTCGCGCTGGAACCGATTGTGGGTTCGCACCGATCGCGCGCTGCAGTGTCGCCACGATATCCGCGGGCGGCGCGCCGGTACGGCTCATGACATCTGCTTGCGCGAGCAGCGCCTGCTCGTTCTTGGGGTCTTTTGCAACGATTGCCTCAAGGCGCTTACGAGCGTCGGCGGGCTTTTTGTCGGCGATGTCGAGTTGGGCCAAATTGATGACCGCTGGCAAATAGGTCGGGCTGAGTTCGAGCGCCTTCGTGAAGGCAGCGCGCGCAGCCGCTGGGTCATTACGTGCCACATGCACCGCTCCCAGTAACTGCTGCGACAGCGGATTGGTGGGATATTTCTTAGCAAACGCGTTCGCGGCCTGAAGCGCTCGAGTCAGGTCATTTTTCTTCGCGTGACCCATGATCAGCGCCATGTCAGCCTGCATCGGGGCGCCGTCGAAAGCCAGGGCTGCCTCGAGTTCGCGGATGCCGGTGTCAGCGTCGCCCTTGGCCAGCGCGATCTGTCCCAAGTCGCGTCCGCGCAAACGGACTCCTGCGGTTTGCTGTCAGCAGCGGCCGCGTAATAGGCCGACGCCTGCTTCATGTCTCCATTCGCCAGGTAGGTTTCTCCCGCCAGCAAAAGTAGCTGTGGATCGCTGCGGCTGCCGGCGCCAAGCATCGGTTGGATCGACTCCAACGCCTTGGTCGGCTGATGGGCACCGAGATAGGTGCGTACCAACATCCGGCGCGCGCCCGCATGCTGCGGCGCGAGCGCAACGGCTTTGCGCAAGTAGCCTTCGGCGGTTGCCGCCTGCCCTGCTTGCAGTTCGACCGCTCCCGCCAACACCAGGCTCGGTACGTGTTCCGGCGCGCGTTTAAGCACAAGCTGCGCCATGTCGCGCGCCTTGACGAGGTCGTTCTTGCCAAGCGCGATAACTGCGTCGAAAGTACTGCAGTGCGCAGGTCGCATTGCGCAACGATCGTGCGGCATCGAGTTGGACGGCCGCTGCGTCGAATTGTTTTTCGTTGACCAGAAACTGAATCAGCGCGATAGCGCGCCGGCAGAAAGCTGCCATCGGCGGCCACAGCTTGCTCGAACGAGGTTTTCGCCCCGGCCCGATCACCGCGAAACAAGCGCAGATCCGCTTGCATCGCGTAAGCTTCGGCCGCTTTCGGGTTCGCCGCGATAACAGCATCGATCAGCCGACTGGCATCATCGATGTTGTTGTTTGCTGCCTGCAGCCGCGCCAAGCCAAGCTGCGCAGGCGCGTAGTCCGGTTTCAGCGCGACAGCCGTCATTGAATGAAATAGCCGCTTCGCTCAGCTTTCCAAGCTGCAGTTGAGCATTGGCCAAGCGGTGGATCTGAAAGCCACGTCGGCGTCGGGTTCGGTGAGCTTGCGGTCGCCGAATTCGGCGATCAGTTTGCTCCGCTTCGCCAAGTTCCAGCATCGAACGCGCCAACGGCGGCAGCACCGCGTCGATGGGTTGTCCGTATTCCAACGCTTTGCGCAGCTCCCGCTGTGCGCTCGCGGGGTCGCCTGCACTGTAACAGCGCGCGCCCCAGCAGCAACCTGGCTTCGCCGTCGACCGGTTTCTGCTGCAAGGCATTTTTCAACTGAATAATCGCCGCCTTGTGCTCGCCTTTGGCCTCGTACGTTCGAGCCGACGCAATCAGATCTTCCGAGCTCTCCTTGCTACACGACGGCAACAGCAGCGTCGATAGCGGCAACCAGGACGAGCACTCGCCAGAGCACCTGCAGACGCAAAAAATAATCGCATTGCTATTTTTCCCCCAGCCTTTCGTCATGCTTACGCAGGCCGAAGCGGTTTAGCAGATCGTAAAGCGTCGGTCGACTGATCCCGAGCAATTCGGCAGCTTTCGACAAATTACCATTCGCACGCGCCAGAGCGCGCGCCACTTCGCGCCGCTCCGCTTCATCACGGGCCTCGCGCAGGTTCAATGTCTCGGCCGCCGTGCCTCCTCGCCCTGCGCGGGCAATCCCAAATCGCGCACTTGGATTACCGTTCCGTCGACCAATATGACAGCGCGTTTTATGACATTTTCCAACTCACGCACATTGCCCGGCCAGCGGTGACTCTCGATCGCAGCAAGCGCATCGGCCGCGATCGTCAGATGACCCCGGTTCAGTTCGTCCGCAAAGCGCCGCATCAGCGCATGGGCCAGAAGCACAGCATCGCCGGAACGATCGCGCAAAGGAGGCACCTGGATGACGATTCCCGCCAACCGATAAAACAGGTCCTCGCGAAACGTTCCCTCCGCAATTCTTGCCTGCAAGTCCTGATGCGTGGCGCAGACGATGCGCACGTCAACCGGAATCTCGCCCCGTCCGCCCAGCCGTTCAATCGATCGCTCCTGCAGGAAACGGAGCAGCTTAGCCTGCAAGCCGGCAGGCAGATCGCCGATCTCATCGAGAAATAGCGTGCCTTTGTTGGCGGTCTCGATGCGCCCGATGGTCTGCTTGGTGGCGCCGGTAAACGCACCTCGCTCATAGCCGAAGAGCTCGCTTTCGAGCAACGTATCGGGGATGGCAGCGCAGTTGATCGCAACAAAACGTTGCTTGCTTCGGCTGGACGAATCATGCAGCGCACGCGCCAGCAGTTCCTTGCCCGTGCCTGACTCACCGAGCAGCAGGACTGTGGCGTCGGTTGACGCCACCTTCTCCACCATGCGGCACACCGCGACCATTTCCGGCGCGCCGGTGATGATCCCTCCGATTGCACTTGCCCGCGCCGCCAACAGTCGGCGATTCTCGACCTGAAGCTCGTGCATGCGGAATGCGCGCTCGATGATCAGTGACAGCACTCCGGGCTCGAACGGCTTAGCCAGAGAAATCATGGGCGCCCTGCGACACCGCCCTGCAGCGCATTTGCTACATCGTTCTGTCCGGTCAGCACGATCACCTTGGTGTCGGGCGCAAGCTCGAGTATCTGGGCAAGGGCCTTAAATCCTTCGGTGACGCCGTCCGGATCCGGCGGCAGTCCGAGGTCAAGCGTTATGACCGCCGGCTCGGCGTACGCAGTTGCGCAATGGCTTCTTCGCGATTGGAAGCGATCGCGACTTCGTATCCGTCGAACGCCCATTTCATCTGGACCTGCAGCGCGGGATCGTCCTCGACGATCAGCAGAGGTTTCCGCGTTTCGCTCACGCTTGTCGGTCACGTTGCCGCCCCCGCAACCTCGGCGGTCGGCACCGCACGCAGGCGAACGCGAACGCGAGTCCCTTCGTCGGGTGCGCTCTCAACCTCGATGCGGCCACCGATCTGGTCGAACGTACTGCTGGCTCTCGTAGGCTCCAATACCCGTGCCGGTGCCTTTCGTTGTCTGGAAAGGCTTGAACAGTCGATCTCGCACGAAGTCCGGGGTCATGCCCTGTGCCCGTATCGCTCACATCCATCACTGCATCCTCGCCATCGCGCATGATGGTTACGGTCAACAGCCGAATCGTCTGCCGACGCCTCCAATGGCGTTCTGAACCAAATGCCCGATCACACGCTCAAGGCGGTCGTCATGCCCGTGCACCAACAAACCCGCTGGCGCATCGACTTCAGATTGGTGCGTGCCTGGAAGCGAGGGCTTGAACTCGCCTCGCGATGAGGCAGATGTCGACCGGCCGAATGCGGTCGATTGACGATGCATCCGGCCGCAGTTGCATCGTCAGTTGATGCATTCTTCCCAACGACGTGCTCGACCGTAGCTCAGCATGTCGCGCTGAAACTCTGGATTATTGCGATGTCGTTCGGCATTGCTGAGCAGCAACTGCAATTGAGCGATCAGATTCTTCAGATCATGAACGACAAACGCAGACAATCGGTTGAACGCATCGAACTTGTTCGCTTCGAGCAGCGCTTCCGCGGCCATCGCGTACGCCAGGTAACTCGATGCCTGCCGTCCCGCCGTCCGCAGCAGATCAAGCACCTCCCAGTCGATTTCGACCCGGATCCGCGGATTGACGAGCACGACGAATCCGATCAGCTCCTCTCCAGTCAGAAGCGGAACGATCAACCATGCGTCTGGCATCGATTCGATCGAGCGCGGCAGTACCAATTCCTGGTATTTGGCCGGTTGGCGCAGAAAATCACTGATCTCCACCACCCAACCGGTGCGACGCAGAAACGATGGCGAGCGGAGACTCCGAGGGTTCGATTGCATCGGTGCGCGGCAACACGGAGCGCTCGACCTGTCGGTACCCTTCGCCTTGTTCGTTTAGCCAGAGCCCGCCTCCCGCGCTTTCCACGAGATTGCCGAGCGCCAGAATGCACGACATCCGTGCCTGCTCAGCAGGTCCGGCAGCGAGGGTTTGCGTAAATCGAAGCCACTCTTCGCGGTAGTCGTAGCGATATGCAAAGAAATTCTTCGCAACCATGACTCGCAATTTCGCGCGGAAGGTCGCCGAAACACTGACCATCGCGAGGAGCAAAAGCGCCGCAAATAGCAGCGCAACTTCAAGTGCCTTGCCCCATGACCCGCCAAAGTAACGAAGATAAAAACCGCCGGTTGCCACCAAGACCAGGTATGCGCCCGACGCCAGCAAGTGCAGTGGACCCAGCCACTACGCCGCGCGAAAGCACGACGTCGAAAGACCAATTTTTGGTCCGATCGAAGGTCAACGCGAACAACGGGACCGTCATCGCTTGCGCTATGCCGCGCGCCGCCCAAAGTTGTCGTCCAGCACACGAAACAAGGCTGCGTCGGAGTAAAGAATGACGTCGTAGCCGAAGATCGCCGCAAACGCCAGGACCAGCGGTCTGACATGCCAGCGCTGACCGGGACGGCGTTCTGCCGGTAGCACTGCTCAGTCAGCACCAGCCCAAGAATCGCAACCGCGAGCGAGAGGCCAAAGCCCAACAAATGAATCGTTCTGCCCAGCTCCGGAACACCAGGCGGAGGCGAACCGATGACGAACCATCACGGCTGACAATGAGGATTGCACTGTCACCATAAGCGCCGTCAACACCGCGCGCGACATTCTTGTTGAACCGTCGCGAGCGCCGAGGAAGACCGCCATGAAGCCCAGGGCGGCGCCGGTACGTAGCGAGTCCAGCAACTGGGTCGCGGTCCAGGTTTCCGCTGACGGTCTCAGCGCGAAGAAAACTGCCGCCGCTGCATGCTGCCGCGCTCAGTACGAGAGTGGCTAATAGAAATGCAGGACGTCCGCTGCGCGCTCTGCCCCTGGCGACATGGAATGAGAAGGCTCCAAATACGAGAGCCGCCATTCCGTAAGACCAAACACTAGGGCTAGCGAACCAACGAACGTCCAAGGAAGCAGTCAATTAGGATGGGGTGTGGGGCAGTGCCACAAATCTGAATAGAGGCCATTGCGGAGTGAGCACCGCATATGGATTTCGAAGTTTCGCATGCATATTGATAATTTGTACGAGCTTGTGTTTTCGGCAGCGCGCCGGTTCGACGGACGGCGCCGCGCCAAGAAAATATAGCCCGCCGGGTGTACGCAGTCTTGTTTCCCTCGTGCGCCTTCGAATCAGGCAGCATTCGTGTAACCTACGCCCTCGATTGGCCGGTAGGTTAATCACGATATTGCGCGGGGTGGAGCAGTCTGGCAGCTCGTCGGGCTCATAACCCGAAGGTCACAGGTTCAAATCCTGTCCCCGCAACCAAAACAAAATCAGCCAGTTAATACAAATGCAAAGCCGTCGCTATGACGGCCTTTTTTTGTCGACCACTACTGATAGTGGCGGCATAGTTCTGTAAACGATCGTTGTTCTGTGCTCTACAAATATGCGCCGATGCGGCGGCGCAGTTCGCTATAGCGCGCATCGACTTCGGTCCCAAACAATGGATCCGGTTCGGCCGCAATGTCGCTTACGGCCGCCCAATCACCAGGTCTCAGAAGCTCGACCGCGCGCGGGATGATTTGGTGCTCCTCGAGCGCTAGGTGGTGCCGGTAGTAAGTAAGGTAGGTCGCGGCCGCCGCCTTCAGCGCTGTCGGCTCGACCTTATCTCCGGCAATGATTTGGTTTAAACAGTTAAGGAGTTTCTCGCCGGCCTCAGCGATCAAGGCGTGTTCCCGTATGCACCACTCGATGTCCGACCGCAACTGCGGATCGCGCTCGACAAGTCGCCTGAACGCCACGTCTTCCCGGGGGTGGTGGAAGCGATCGGGATAGTGGCGAAGATAGTAGACAGTCAGGCGAATCAGCTCATAGTCCGCATGCTTGCCGGCCTGAAAAGCATCGAGTTGCTGTTCAACGAGATCCAATAGTCGCGAAAAGTTGCCGTGGTCCGCGTGCCATCTGGCAAGCGGCTCGGCGAGCGAGTGATCCTTCCGAATCGTCCGAATGGAATGTTGTTGAGCCACGGTATCTCTCGATCGGTATCGCGGAAGCCGCTCCTTAAGTTCATTGTCTTCGCCAGCATCCTCCCGCCGGGATGAAGGAGATGAACATAATCTTGTCGATTCCGGCTTGATCATTATCAACAGAGATGGCGGACGTCGGTCTGCCTGCCAGCGAAACCTAGCCGATCAACATTTTTTGCACGTGCCTCACGTCAGCTAGCGAACTGATTTGGATCAACTGCCTCGAGCTGACTTGCCCTACTGTCGCGCTGTCTGCTCTCAGTACAGCGGAATGATGTACAGCAACAGCGCGCTAAGCCTCAACGAGGAATGATCGACGAGATACTATCGAAGCGTGTCGCTATCAATGAGGCGGCACACCGTATAAGGAGCCGAGTGTGAGTGGACTGCAGCGCAATCAGCGCTCGCAACCTGCTGCATCTGAGGCCGGCTTCGCGCTGTGGGAGCTCGGCTTTCGCCCGTTTTACCTGCTCGCAAGTTTTTTTAGTGCCTTCAGCGTTCTTCTGTGGGTTGCGCAGTATTCCAGCTTGATTCCCCCGGTGTATCCGCACGGATCCGTTTGGCATGCGCACGAAATGCTGTTCGGGTATACGACGGCGGTGGTTGCTGGCTTTCTGCTGACAGCAGTGCGTAACTGGACAAACCAGCCGACGCCGACCGGTAAGCCGTTAATGGCCCTGGTTGGGCTGTGGGTTGCTGGCAGAGTCCTGATCCTTACGCCGCTCGCTACCGCGGCAGCCATTGTGAACGCCGCATTTCCTATTGCGGTCGCAATTGCCATCGGCATTCCGTTGCTCAAAGCACGCAACTTGCGCAACTATTTTTTTGCGGCGTTGCTCGTCATGCTCGGCGTGCTTGCACTGCTGGTGCATTTGACGCTGCAGCAGCGCTTCGCACTGCTGCCGCAGGCCAGTTTGCAGCTCGCGCTCGATGTCGTGCTGTTCATCATGGTGGTAATGGGCGGTCGCGTCATACCAATGTTCACCAATAACGCGATACCTGGCACTCGTGCGACGCGCCGGCCTGGCCTCGAAAGGTTCGCCCTTGGCAGTGTGTTGCTGTTGCTGCTGGCTGATCTGCTGCAACTCGATCCGACTGTCCTGGCTGCAATCGCGCTGGCGAGCGCGCTCGCACACGGTGCTCGCCTGTATCTGTGGCAGCCTTGGCGGACCATTGCCACGCCTCTGGTGTGGATATTGCACGCGGCGTACGCGTGGATCGTCGTGCACCTTGTGCTACGAGGCCTCGCCGAACTTGGGCTAATCGCTGGATCACTCGCCACCCATGCGTTAACCATAGGCGGTATCGGCGGTTTGACGATCGGCATGATGACGCGTACCGCCCGCGGCCACACGGCGCGACAGCTGCACGCGGATGGATACGAAACCACGGCGTTTGGACTCGTGCAAGTGGCGGCAACAGTGCGCGTACTAGGCCCAATGCTGCTGCCGCCACTTTACGTTGCGAGCGTCCAGTTATCAGGTGTGCTGTGGGCAACGGCGTTCGGGCTATACGCGGTTCGCTATTGGCCCGTGCTGACACGGCCGCGGCTAGACGGTAAGCCCGGCTAACTGCGCGGCGCGCAATGGAGTACGCCGGGCTCAAGCTCACGCATGTAAGTTGTGTCGCCCTTAGTTACGTGTTCTTCGTCCTGCGGGGCGTTTGGATGTTGCGCGCTCCAGCGCTGCTGCAGCAGTACTGGGTAAGGACGGTGCCGCATATCGTTGATACGGTATTACTGGCCAGCGCGATCGCACTGGTGATCATTACGCAGCAGTACCCGCCAGCGGCAACTTGGTTGACTGCCAAACTGATCGCACTGGTGCTTTACATCGCACTCGGCATGATTGCGTTGAAGCACGGCAAGACAAAAAGCGGCCGAATCACCGCGTGGATCACGGCCCAGCTGGTATTTGTCTACATTGTGGCCGTTGCATTGACGCGTAGCCCGCTGCCGTTCGTGCGATGCCTTCAGATGCAATGATCCGCAACGTGAGAAGACGCAGATTTAGCACCGTCTCACACACCGACTCTTGTCTCCAACTCGCGCAGGTGAGCCCGTGCTTCCTCAGCGCTTTCATAGATGTGTGGGGCGACGTGGCGGCGGTGTAACGCTTCACCGAGCTTAAGTCGCAGGAAGCTGCTCGTCGTATAGCGAGTGACACCGTAATAGAAACGGTCGACCAGCCGTTGCACCATCTCGCCATAGGCGTCTGTGAGCTCCGTCGGGATCGTGAAATTTTCGTAGTTGACGATCCCAAAGACTTTCTTCTTTAATGGAGCGAGGTTCGCTTCAATCATCTGACGAATCTTCTCGATATCGTCGAGCGATTTGATGGCGAGCCGCTCGAAATTGATAAAGAACACATTTTGCTCAGGGTCGTAAGTGAAGCGTTGCTCGAGTGGTATCGAGAGCATGCTGTCGCGCAAGCCCATCGGTTCACTCAGGAAAATCCGCTCGTCCATCAGTCGCGGCGGCCGGCGCATCATCGGTGCGAAATCCATGTGCGCCAGGATGTCCTTCGCCAGATCCACGCCGGGGGCTATTTCAACCAGTTCGAGACCGTCCTCGCAAAGCGAGAAAACGCACCGCTCCGTGATGTAGAGGACCGTCTGCTTACGCGCGGCCGCGTATTTGCCGCTGAACGTGCGGTGCTCGACCTCGCTAACGAATTTCCGCGATGCTCCGTCTTTCCGGATGTGCAGTTTTCCATCTTCGATGGCCAGATCCAGTTTGCCCGCATTGAATGTGCCCACGAAGACAACCTTCTTCGCACTTTGGCTGATGTTGATGAAACCGCCTGCTCCGGCGAGCTTCGGGCCGAACTTGCTCACATTGAGATTGCCCTCACGGTCGGCTTGCGCCAGCCCAAGGAATGCAATGTCCAGCCCACCGCCATCGTAGAAATCAAACTGGGACGGTTGATCGATGATCGCCTGCGTGTTGGTCGCTGCGCCGAAATTGAGCCCACCGGCAGGTATTCCGCCGATGACACCGGGTTCGGTGGTTAACGTCATCAGGTCGATGACCTTCTCTTCGTTGGCAACGCTGGCCACACCCTCCGGCATTCCGATCCCAAGGTTGACAACGCTGTTGGGCTTGAGCTCCAGCGCCGCGCGCCGCGCAATGATCTTGCGAGCGCTCATTGCCATCGGAGGAATGGCGCTCATCTGCACCCTGATCTCTCCGGCAAACGCTGCGCTGTACGGCTCGCTGAACGTCTGCCAATGGTGCTCCGCTTTCGCGACCACGACGCAGTCGACCAGGATGCCGGGGACTTTGACCTGCCGAGAGTTGAGGCTGCCGCGCTCTGCGATGCGCTCGACCTGGACGATGACGATGCCGCCGGAGTTGCGGGCTGCCATGGCAATTGCCAACACCTCAAGCGTCAGCGCCTCCTTTTCCATCGTGACGTTACCGTCGGGGTCTGCGGTCGTGCCGCGGATGATCCCGACGTTGATTGGAAATGCTTTGTAGAACAGATACTCGGCACCGCCGATTGTCATCAGCTGGACAATGTCCTGCGTGGTGCGCGCGTTGAGCTTGCCGCCGCCGAAGCGAGGATCGACAAACGTGCCTAGTCCGATGGTGGACAGGTGACCGGGCTTGTGGGCCGCGATGTCGCGGTAGAGATGCGTGATCACCCCTTGCGGCAGGTTGTAGGCCTCAATTCGATTTGCGATCGCCAGCTTCTGTAGCTTCGGCACCAGCCCCCAGTGGCCGCCGATGACGCGCCGTACCAGGCCTTCGTGGCCGAAATGATTGAGGCCCTTATCCCTGCCGTCGCCCTGGCCAGCAGCATAGACAAGGGTGAGGTCGCGTGGCCTCCCAACTGCCTGCAAGTCCTGCTGATCGGTAGACAGATATCGCTCCTCAAGAGCGATAGCGATTTCCTCGGCGAATCCGATGCCGACGAACCCGCCGGTGGCGACCGTATCGCCATCACGGATCAGCCGCACGGCATCTGTAGCCGACACAACCTTACCGTTGTCGGCACTTGGAAATGCGGTCAGCAACGGAGTGTCATGAAGTTGAACGCCACACCAGCACAGGAATTTTTGTGTGCGTCAGAACCTTGTTTGTCTCACTGCCAATCAGCAGCGCGCTGACACCACGCCGTCCGTGTGATGCCATGAAGATCAGATCGCAGCCACGCTCCGCTGCCATGTTGATGATGGCCTGCCAGGGACTGTCTGACACGAGATGCACTGCGCCAAAAACCACGTTGGCATCACGTGCCATCCGCTCAATCGGTTTCAGCGCATGCGCCGCGTTGTCTTTGGACTGCTGCTCATACTCGCGGGCGAGATCAGCGTATTCGCGGCCGGCGTGTGCTGACGCCGTGTGTGCTGGTAACACGGGCGGATAGTACAAAGCAGTCGTGTGCAGTGCCGTAATCTTGGCGCGGAGGGACTTCGCAAGACGAACGCAATCGCGAGCGGCCCGCTCGGACAATTCCGAGCCGTCGGTGGGAAGCAGGAGGTGCTGGTACACGAAGAAGCCTCAACGCCAAACAATGACAGGAATGCTTGAGTGCGTCAGCACCTTGTTCGTTTCACTGCCAATCAGCAGCGCGCTGACACCGCGCCGTCCGTGCGATGCCATGAAGACCACATCGCAGCCGCGCTCCGCTGTGACACTGATGATGGCTTCCGACGGACTCTCGGCGACGCGGTGAACTGCGGTGCAAGCAACGCCAGCATCGTGTGCCATCCGCTCAAGCGGCTCGAGCGCCCGTGCTGCTTTTTTTTTCCAGAACTCTTCGAATTCCACAGTACGGTCAGCAGCCGAGTATTCATACAACTCGAACGGATACGTAACCGGCGTGATGTGCAAGACGGTGAGTTGCGCGCCAAGTGATTTTGCAAAACGTACACCGTCCCGAGCGGCCCGCTCGGACAGCGCCGAGCCATCTGTCGGAAGCAACACGTGCTGGTACATGGCGTCCTATTCCATCTCAGCGGTAGCGTGAACAACTTGCCGCCGCAGTTCTTGATAACGCGCATCGAAGTCAGGCCCAAACAACGGATCAGACGCCAACGGAACAACGCCAACAGCCGCCCAGTCAGCGGCTGTCAGTAGCTCGACAGCGCGGGGAATCACTTCCCGCTCCTCTGCACTCATGTGATGCCGGTAGTAAACAACGTAAGTCGCAGCCGCCGCCTCCAGCGCAGAGCGCTCAGTGACCGCTCCGACGATAATTCGCTGCAGCCAATTGAGAAGGTCTTCGCCAGCAGCGGCAATGGCCGCATGTTCCTGCGTACGCCGTGCGATGGTTAGCTGCAACGTCGGATCACGCTTGACGAGGCGCGCGAATGCAATATCTTCTCGAGGGTGGTGAAAGCAGTCCGGGTAGTGCCGCAAGTAGTAAACGATTGAGTGCATCAGCTCGTAATCCGGACGCTTTCCCTGATGAAACGCATCAACCTGCTGCTCAAGCAGATCGAGAAGCCGCGCAAAGTTGCGGTGGTCGGCGTGCCAGCGGACAAGCGGGTCCAGGTTCAAGTGATCTGAAGGTTCTTTGCTCATTGGCCAGGGACTTTCTTTATGAGAAGACGACCGGCAGCTTTTTTACCGTACTCCGTGACTGCTGCTCCGCATTTGCGCTGAATCAAAGGCGGCAACGATTGATGGTTGACCCGCGTCAAAGCGGCTCAGCGCGCAACCTGCTTCTATCCATGGTCGGAGGTGTACATGGACGGGCGCTGGGACGCAATCGTTGTCGGCTCGGGCGTTGGCGGCCTTGCCGCGGCAGCGGCGTTGGCTCATGTGGGCCGTCGTGTGCTCGTGTGCGAGCGCCACTCGCAGCCCGGTGGGTTGACGCAGACGTTCGAACGTAGCGGTTTTCGCTTCAACGTCGGCGTGCATTACCTGGGCGGCTTCGGCACTGGGCAGTTCAACCGCCGCCTGTTCAACACGCTGTCCGGCGGTCGGCTGCAAACGGCGCAGATTCCGGGTGCATATGACCGAGTGGCCTTTCCCGATTTCAGCATCGCGTTCGCCGCACCGGTCGAAAACCATCATGCCGCGCTTACCTGCGCCTTTCCAGACGAGGCTTCCGGTATCAAGCGTTACCTTGATGCGGTAACTAAGGCGTCAAAGACGCTTGACGCGATGTTTGTCGCCCACTGCGCACCACCGCTTGCGAGCAACGTGCTTACCTGGACGAAACGCGAAGCGATCGAGCGCTGGGTCGGCCGCACGACCTGGCAGGTTGTGGAAGACTGCGTGGGCGATTCGCGGCTGAAAGCAGTGCTCGCCGCGCGCTGGGGCGACTACGGCAGCCGGCCCTCCGAAAGTTCGTTCGCGATGCACGCTTCCGTAACGCGCCACTATCTGGACGGTGCGTGGTACCCGGTCGGCGGATCCGCAGTGTTCGCCCGCGAATTGGGCGCCACTGTCGCGGCCGCAGGCGGAGCGGTGCGAACCAGCGCGGAAGTCACCGCCGTCTCTATTAACGGCAATCATGTAACCGGCGTGCAACTCGAAAACGGCGAGAAGATTGACTGCCCGTGCGTGATTTCCGACATTGGAATTCGAAACACTCTGCGGCTGGTGCCCTCACAAGCTGTCGACTACAACTGGGGCAGCGACGCGCTGGGTCTCGAGCCATCCGTTGGATTTGTGGGTCTCTATTTGGGGCTCGAAGGCGACATTGCTGCATTGGGCGCCGATGTAGCCAACACGTGGATCTACAACAGTTGGGATGTCGACGCACTCTGGCGCGACCCATTGAATGAGCCGCGCGCACCGGCGCTTTTCGTTTCGTTCCCCTCACTGCGTGATCCCGCACACGATCCAGGACCGCAGAAGAGACACACGTGTGAAATCATTGCACTCGTCGACTGGAGCGTGTTCGCGCAATGGGACCGGTCGATCGACATCGACGGTATGAAAGCGGGCACCGCGACGGCCGCGCGCAGCGAGGGTTACCGCGCTTTCAAAGCGCTGATCGAGCGCAACCTGCTCGCGCAATTCAGCGAACGCTTCCCACAGCTTGCCCGATGCGTCCGCGTGGTGGAATCATCGACTCCGATCTCAGTGGCCACGTTCACCGGCGCGGAGCATGGTGCGATGTACGGTTTGCAGACAACGCCGCGCCGTTTCTTTTCGCAGGCACTTCGACCGCGAACGCCACTGCCCGGCCTATTCCTCGCGGGTCAGGACGTCGCTACACCCGGCGTAGTAGGCGCCGCGATGGGGGGAATGATGGCGGCGGCCTCCATAGAGCCCAGCCTGTGGGAGCTGCTGCGTTGACACACCGTCACTCGTTTCGAACATGCGCGAAGCCCATCGAAGGCTCTCATTGACTCGGAGGAGAACGACCATGGTCAACACTGCGCGTAGCAAATCATCGGCGACAGTCGCTGTAATCATCGCTGGCTATCTTCGCCGCGCTGACGCTGGCGTTACCCGATCTGGCCACGCGCGATGCATTCGCACAGGAGCGAAAGGCGGTCAAGCCCCAATCAACGAAATCAAAACCTTCGAAGGCTCAGTTGGCGAAAAAGGACGAGCCCTGGCCGATCAACGACGACGTCGATGATCCGGCCGTGTGGGGCAAGGTCTTCCCGCTTCATTACGAGCTTTACAAGAAGACCGTCGACATGCAGCGGACCAAGTATGGCGGCAGTGAGGCGGTGCCGCGCACACCCACCCAGGCCGATCCGCGCGCGCTCGTGTCGAGAACGAAGGTCGACGAGGACATCGGACTCAAGACGATGTGGCAGGGCTATGCTTTCGCGGCCGACTTCCGCGAAGAGCGCGGCCACGCGTACATGCTGGAGGACCAGAAGTTCACGCAGCGCCAGCAGGTCGTGCAGCAGCCCGGCGCCTGCTTGAATTGCCATGCGTCGACTTATCTTGCAAACAAGAAGGCGGGCGACGGCGACATCACCAAGGGATTCGAGAAGATCAATGCGATGCCGTACAGCGAAGCCGTCAAGCTCGTTCAGCACCCCGTGGCCTGCATCGACTGCCACGATGGCCAGAACATGTCTTTGCGAATCAGCCGCCCGGCGTTCATCGAGGGCATCCGCGCGTACAAAGCGTCGCAAGGCGTTCAGAACTATGACGTCAACAAACAGGCGACACCGAACGAGATGCGCGCCTACGTGTGCGGCCAGTGTCACGTCGAGTACTACTTCAAGGGTCCCGAGAAGCGGCTCGTTTACCCGTGGGCCAAAGGCTTGAAAGTCGAGCAGATCCAGGCCTATTACGACGAAATCAAATTCCGCGACTGGACGCACAGATTGACCGGCGCTCCGGCATTGAAGGCGCAGCATCCGGAGTTCGAGCTGTGGAGCCAGGGCATTCACGCCCGCGCCGGTGTGACCTGCTCCGACTGCCACATGCCGAAGATCAAGCACCAGGGCGCCACGCTGAGCGACCACTGGGTACGCAGTCCGCTGCTCAATATCACAGGATGCTTGTCTCGCGATGCCACAAGAATCACGATGCGAAGATCACTGAGAACGAACTAAAAGCTCGAGTCGAGCAGATTCAGGATCGCCACTGGAATTTGCGCGAGCACGCAATGACCGGCTTGATGGGCCTGATCGCCGATTTAAAGGCGGCCAAGGAGGTGGGTGCCAGCGATGCCGACCTCGCCACGGCGCGCTATCTGCAACGCCGCGCGCAGTTCTATCTCGATTTTGTCGAAGCTGAAAACTCCACTGGATTTCATGCGCCGCAAGAAGCAGCACGCATCCTCGGGGAGTCACTCAACTATTCGCGTCAGGGCCAAATCGCAGTGCGTGACAGAAAATTCACGCCTACGGTGCCGATCGTGGAGTTTCCAGCTCCGACGGCGACTCTCACCGGCGAAGTAGCGAGACATGGCGGGACCTCTGGCGCAGTTCTACGAGGAACACAGTTCTCTGGCGGCAGTGCTGAACGCAATGTCGGCACTGGTGCGCGAAGTGCGCGAACACGGCAAGCGCATCGATCCGAAGGTGTTTCGCGCAATTCTGTATTACCTCGACGTGTTCCCGGAACGCGAACATCACCGCAAGGAAGAGTCGGTCCTGTTTCCGCGGATACGCCAGCGCACGCAAGACGCTGATGCGATCCTTGCCCAACTCGCGCAGGAGCACGAGGCGGGCGAGAACGCCATTCGCGACTTAGAGCAGCAGTTCGTACGGTACGAAGAGCGGGGCGACGCAGAGTTCGCGCCCTTTGCCGAGGCGGTCGGCCGGTACGTAAGCCGCTACTTCGAGCACATGCGCAAGGAAGAGCGCGAGGTCATTCCGATCGCGCGGCGGGTGCTCAGTGCCCAGGACTGGGCGGAGATCGAAGCCGAGTTCGCCGCGCATCGCGACCCGCTTCAGGGCGCTTCACTCGAAACTGAACACGACCAACTTTTTCGCCGCATCGTGACGATCGTGCCGGCGCCGTTTGGAGTCGGCCCTCCGCTCGACGCGTGATTCACTGTTCAGCCATCCATGAACTGCCGATTCCGTGACATCACCGTACGAGCAGCAACGGCATCTTGCAGCGCGCGGTGACGCGCGTTGCAACCGAGCCCATGATGGCAGCCTTGAACGCACCGTAGCCGTGCGAGCCCAGCACCAGGAGATCAAGACTCTTGTTCCCGTAGGCGGACAGTTCGTCGCCGGCGTTGCCAATCAGCCGCACTTCGTCCGCGTTGACGCCATCTTTCCGTAGCAGCGCCCGCGCCGACTTCATCGCGTCTTCGTAAGCCTTGTTCTGAAATGCGCGCACCTCGCTCTCCGAAAACGCAGGTAGCGGGATAGCCTCCGCGACTGGCAACGCGTTCAACGCGTAATCCTGCACTACGTGAATGACGGTCAAGCGCGGATTCACACCAAACAAGTCCGGGTGCTTCAGCACATACCTTAGCGCCTGGAGGCCGTAGCGGCTTCCGTCGACTGCGATGCCGACGCGCAGCGAATCCGTATAACGCTTTGCCTTGCCGCGTACGATCAACATCGCTCGTTTGGTGCGCGCAAGCACTTCATTGGTTACCGATCCCAGCAGCAGGCCGCCCAGCGCCGAGTGTCCATGCGAACCAAGGACCAGTAAATCCACGTTGCCCTTATCAGCCGCGGCGCTGATCTCGCTGGCGGCCGGGCCGACTGCGAACCGCACCGTCGGGTTCAAACCCACCTTTTCCAGGCGCTTTCGCGCTGGCCTGAGAATCTTGCCTGCTTCGTCCCCGTAATACTCACGAACAACCGGTAAGCCCACGATGCGAGCCGGATGGGCCGGCAGCGGCCATCGGACATTGAGTATCTGAATGTCGGGGTTCGACCGAATCAGTGTGTCACGCGAGGCGATGAACTCGATCGCCATTCGGCTGAAAGTGCTGCCATCGACTGCAATCAGGATTTTCATCTGCTCCGCCATATCTTGCTCCTCAGTTTGTCGAGCTCGCGCAGCCATAGCGCGCTGGATGCGACCGCGACCGCAATAACCCAATCGCTCCCGTCGAGCGACACGGTGTTAAACGCACGCTGCAGCGTGGGTGCGTAGAGCACGACGACCTGCAGCACCAGCGAAACAGCGATCGCTAGCCACAGCCAGCCGTTAGTGAACAGATCGCGCATGACGCTCGCCTGGTCAGAGCGGGCGGCAAAAACGGTGAACAGCGAGAACAACACCAGCGTGTGAAACGCGAGCGTACGAGCATGGTCAATGTCGCCCTCGCCGACCAGCAATCCGCCAGGCAACGCCGCATCGAGCACTCCCAGTGTTCCCGCAGCCATCACTGCAGCGACTAGAAAGATGCCACGCCACATCGCTGGTGTGATGATGCCGAGCGATGGATCGCGTGGCGCGCGCTCCATCAGACGCGGGCTTGGCGGATCGATGCCGACCGCAAGCGCCGGCCCCGAGTCGGTCACGAGGTTGATCCATAGAATCATGGTCGCGGTGAGCGGCAGCACGAGTGCCTCGCCCGCGCCTGCGGTGATTCCGAGCAAGCCCGCCGCGACAACGCCGAAGAACATCACCATCACTTCGCCAAGGTTGGTGGCGAGCAGGTAACGCAGATACTTCTGAATGTTCGAGTAGATCGACCTGCCCTCCTCAATCGCCGCGACGATCGATGCAAAGTTATCGTCGGTCAGCACCATGTCGGCCGCACCCTTGGCGACATCGGTGCCGGTGATACCCATCGCAATTCCAATGTCGGCAGCTTTGAGCGCCGGCGCGTCGTTGACACCGTCGCCGGTCATTGCAACCACATGGCGATGGCGCTTCAGCGCATGCACGATGCGCAGTTTGTGTTCCGGGCTGACGCGCGCGTAGACCGAAACATCTTTTACCGCATCCGCCAATGCCACGTCGCTCGCCGCTTCGATCTCCGCACCGGTCATCGCGCGTGCGCCCGCCAGGGAGATGCCCAGTTCGTGTGCGATGACCACCGCCGAGCGCGGATGATCGCCGGTGATCATGATGACTCGCACACCCGCGTTCTGTGCCGCACGCACCGCCGCCGCCGCCTCCGGACGCGGGGGATCGATCATGCCGGCCACACCGAGCCAGATCAGGTCTTTCTCCGCTGCGGGATGCAACGCTGTAATCGCATCCGAAGGCAATAGTCGATACGCGAGTCCGAGCGTTCGCAGCGCCTGATCGGCGAGCGCGTCGATCGAATGCTGGACTTCATGGCGGCGCGCATCGGAAAGCGGTCGTTCTGAGTCGCCAACCTGCTCCGCGCGGCAGCGTGCCAACAATACGTCCGGAGCGCCTTTGACGAAGAGCGTCATGCAGCTGCGGTCGGCTCCACCTGCGTGCGCCGTGCTCATCAGCTTGCGTTCGGAAGAAAACGGGATTTCACCCACCCGCACGAAGCATGTGTACATGTGCTCAGGCGACAGACCTGCCTTGACGGCTGCGACCTTTAGCGCACCCTCGGTCGGATCGCCGACCACGCCCGGCAAGCCGTCGAGCTCGACCAGTTCGGCGTTGTTCGAGACAAAGCCCGCGCTGAGCGCCCGTTCGATTTCGTGCGTGTGCGCCTGGTCGGCGACCGGTTGCCCATTTGCGAGCACTTCGCCGCGCGCGTCGTAGCCGGAGCCAGTGAAATCCACGCGACCACTGGCGGTCACTAGTGCGCGCACCGTCATTTCATTCTTTGTCAACGTGCCGGTCTTGTCGGTACAGATTACGGTGGCGGCGCCCAACGTCTCAACTGCACTCAAGCGCCGGACGATCACATTGCGCCTGGCCATGCGCTGCATGCCCAGCGATAGCACTACCGTCGTGATTGCGGACAGTCCCTCGGGAACGGCGGCCACAGCGAGCGCGATCGTGAAGAGCAGCACAGTGGTCAGCACGGTCAGCGAAAAATCCCGCTGCATCAGCAGCAGCGTCGCGCCGACGACCAGAGCAATCGCGATGATGATGAAGCCGAGAATTCGTCCCGTGCGATCAAGCTCGGCCTGCAAGGGCGTTTTCTCGTCGATTGTCTGCGCGAGAAGACCGGCAATACGCCCGATCTCGGCGCGCATGCCGGTCGCGGTGACGACCGCGCGGCCGTGTCCGAACGCCACCGCAGTCCCGGCAAAGAGCATATTGCTGCGATCCGCTGTCGCAGCATCAGCCGCTACGGGCTCGACGTCTTTGGACACCGGCTCGCTCTCACCGGTTAACGCCGCTTCCATCGTGCGCAGCGACACCGAGTGAATAACGCGTGCGTCAGCCGGCACGATTGCACCCTCGCCGACAATGAGCACATCGCCCGGCACGATTTCCGCCACCGGCACAACGATCCGAACGCTGTCGCGCAGTACGGTGGCTTGCGCAGAGGTCATCTTTTGCAGACCCGCGATCGCCGCTTCGGCGCGCGCCTCCTGAAAGTAACCGAGTCCGGCATTGGCCAGCACGATGACCATGATCGTCAGCGCCTCGTATGGAATTGCGGTCTCGCGCTCGATCGCCCACACGATGAATGAGATCAGCGTCGCGCCGATAAGCAGCAATACAAGCGGGCTTGCGAACTGTGCAATGAAGCGTCGCCACGAGGCGACCGGGGGCTCCCCTGTCAGCTCGTTCCGCCCGACCAGCGAAAGGCGGCGACGTGCCTCAGCGGTGGTGAGTCCAGATTCGGTATCGGTGTCAAGTGCCTTCGAAACTGTTTGAGCGGTAACGGCGTAAGGCCCCTCGAGAGCGTCGCCTACTACTGACCGGCACGCAGCTCTACCATCACGTTCTACCGCTTCAGCTCCAACAGCGTTCACGTATGCCACATACGTCTTCTGGAAAGCATCAACAACACGCTAGCGGCGGCACATAAACGTTTGTTGAGCCTGATCAACAGATCGCCTGTGCCGTTGCTTATGATTGCTATCGACCGCGTGAGCCGCCATGGAATCAAGTTTTCTTATAGGATGCAGCGAGGCGGTTCCTGACCAACTTTGAAGAGCGTGGGAGTGAAACCCGTTTTCCGTGTGCGTGTCATCGCGATTACGATCTTTGCGCTGCTGTTCGCGCAATGGAACGTAGCGGCATATGCATGCCCATCGCCGACAGCGCGGGAAGCAGCGGATGCCATAGCCCACGTGGACTGTGCAGGGATGGCGAGCCAGCTCGACTCGGCTTCGCCCAATCTTTGCGCCGAGCATTGTCAGTACGGCGAGCAAAGCGATCAGCTACGAGTTCCATCAGTGCCTGCGATGCCGGTTGTTGGTCTCTACTGTGTTCCGCTGTTACTGAAATTTGCACCGTCAGGCCGGCTCGACACCGTATCGAGCAGCTTGCTCGCCGCACGTCCCCCGCCACATACCCTCCTGCATTGCCGTCTTCAGATTTGATTTGCTGGAAGCCCCTGCGCGCACAGCCTCAGGGCTGATTTAGCGCGCCGATCGCCGCTTGCCGCGAGCGCAGTTCTGTGAACGCGGGTTGATTCGATATCAAGTGCTGGTCCCTGTCTGGAGATCTTATGTTAATTGCTCTCGTTTCCGCCACGTTGCCGGCGAAGCGCACGCGCCATGTCCCCGCACTCGTGCTGTTGCTGTGCGTAACCGCCTTCGGCCCGGCCGTCCACGCGCAACCCATACTGACTTTCGACCAAGCACTGCGCCTGGCGCAGGACCGGTCACGCCAGCTGGTGGCGCAGGATTACGCTGCTGCTTCCGCGCGCGAGATGGCAGTGGCTGCGGCGCAGTTGCCCGATCCGATGTTAACGGCGGGTATCAATAACCTGCCGATCAACGGCGCGGACAAGATTCAGCCTGACTAGCGACTTCATGACGATGCGATCGGTCGGCGTCGTGCAGGAATTCACGCGCGAGGACAAGCGCACGGCGCGCGCAGCGCGCTTTGAGCGTGAAGCCGAAGTCGCGCAGGCTAACCGTACACAGGCGCTTGCAAATCTGCAGCGTGATACCGCGTTGGCATGGTTAGACCGGTACTACCAGGAGCGTGTGCGCAACGTGCTAGTCGCGCAACGCGACGAAGCCCGGCTGCAGGAAGAAGCTGCAGATGTGGCCTACCGCAGCGCTCGCGGCTCACAGGCTGACGTGTTTGCAGCACGAACCGCGGTCGCGCAGATCGAGGACCGCATCGCGCAAGCTAATCGCCAGATCGCGAGTGCAACGACCAGACTCGCGCGCTGGATCGGCGATCCGGCGAGCCTGCCGCTCGGCCCAACGCCGCCGATGGAAGCCGTGCGCATCGACCTGACCGACGTCGAAATTCATGCGCATCACCCGCAGATCGATTTGCTGCTCAAGCAGGAACAGGTGGCACGCGCCGAGGTGGACATCGCGCAAGCGAACAAGCGCGCTGACTGGAGCGCGGAACTGATGTACAGCCAACGCGGCCCGGCGTACTCGAACATGATTTCGATCAACTTCTCGATTCCCTGGCAGCTCGACCGCAAGAACCGGCAGGACCGCGAGCTCGCTGCCAAGCTGGCACTGATCGATCAGTTGCAGGCGCAGCGTGAAGAAGCCGCGCGCGAACATATGGCCGACGTTCGTACGTGGCTTCAGCAATGGCAAAGTAACCGCGACCGGCTAGCGCGCTATGACAACTCGTTGATCCCGCTCGCCACTGAGCGCACACGTGCAGCCACCGCCGCTTATCGCGGCGGTGGCTCGCCCTTGACCACGGTGCTCGAAGCGCGCCGGATGGAAATCGATATTCGCCTGGAGCGTGTGCGTCTTGAAATGGAAACCGCCGGCGTGTGGGCACAACTCGAATACTTGGTGCCACAGCCAGGACCGGGCAGCCTCGCGAAAGGAGAACTGCGATGAACCGCAAACCTCTATTGATGGGCTTGATCGCACTTGCCGTACTGGGTGCCGCGGGCTACGGGCTGTACCAGGTCGGTATGCAGCGTGGCATGGAGATGGCTGCGCCGAGCGGTACCGATCACGCGCAACAAGCGGCACCCGAGACCGCGCAGCAAAGCAGTGCGCAAGGGGAAGAAGCCACGCGCCGGCATATCGCGGCCGGACTGAAGGCAGGTGATACCGATCCGACTACCGGCAAGAAGATTCTTTATTACCACGATCCCATGGTGCCGGGGACCAAGTTCGACAAGCCGGCCAAATCGCCCTTCATGAACATGATGCTGGTGCCGGTGTACGCCGACAGCGATGCCGACGTCAGCAACGTCACCGTCAGTCCGCGCACCCAGCAAAACCTCGGCGTGCGCACGGCGCTAGTCTCCGAAGGGACGCTGTCGCCACAATTATCGGCGGTCGGAAGCATCGCCTACAACGAGCGCGATCAGGCCGTTGTGCAGGCGCGCGCGACCGGCTTTGTGGAGCGCTTGCACGTGCGCGCAACGCTCGATCGCGTGACGAAGGGCCAGCCGCTGGTCGACCTCTACGTTCCCGAATGGATTGCCGCACAGGAGGAATTCCTTTCGGTGCGGCGCATGCAAGGCACCGAGCTGGCCGCGCTCGTCGATGGTGCGCGTCAGCGCATGCGGCTGGCCGGCATGAACGAGCAGCAGATCCGTCTCGTCGAAAGTACCGGACAAACGCAGCCGCGCATCACACTGATCGCGCCGATCAGCGGCGTGCTGGCCGAGCTGATGGTGCGCGAGGGAATGACGGTGATGCCGGGAGCCACGATCTTCCGCATCAGCGGGCTGTCGACCGTATGGGCACAGGCCGAAGTGCCGGAAAGCCAGTCCGCGCTGCTGCGTCCCGGCGCGAAGGTGCAGGCTCGCAGCCCTGCCGTGCCAGGCACGACGTTCGACGGTACGGTGCAGGCGATCGTGCCCGATGTGAACTCGGCGACGCGAACGCTGAAGGCGCGCGTGGAGCTCGCCAATGCGGGCGGCCGATTGGTGCCTGGCATGTTCGTGCAGATGCAGTTCATGGATATGCGCGCCGCAGAAATCTCTGCTGGTTCCTACCGAAGCGGTGATCCAGACCGGCAGGCGAACCGTGGTGATGCTGGCGGAAGAAAACGGCACGTTCCGGCCGGTCGAAGTCGAAGCCGGTATCGAAAGCGGCGGGCAGACGGAGATCAAGCGCGGCCTGCAGGCCGGTCAGCGGGTCGTCGTCTCGTCGCAATTCCTGATCGATTCGGAAGCCAGCCTGAAGGGGGTCGAAGCGCGCCTGAACGAGGTGCCGAAAGCCGATGCGGGCACCGCGGCGACCCATACGGGGCAAGCCAGAGTCGAAAGCATCGACCGCGATGCAATCACGCTGTCGCATGGCCCGATCCCATCGCTGAAGTGGGGCGAGATGACGATGGAGTTCAAGCTGCGGCACAGCGGGCAGGCCAAGGCGATTGCCCCCGGTGATCGCGTCCAGTTTCGCTTTCCATCGGAGCGGGCAACGACTTCGTGCTCGACAGCATCGAGAAACTGGCCGGGGTGGCCAAAAAATGATCGCCAAGCTGATCCGCTGGTCGATCGCCAACCGCTTCCTGGTGCTGCTGGCAACGGTGATGGTCACCGCCTGGGGCGTGATCTCGCTGCTGCGCACGCCGCTCGATGCGCTGCCCGACCTGTCGGACGTGCAGGTGATCATCCGCACCACCTATCCAGGGCAGGCGCCGCGCATCGTCGAGAACCAGGTCACCTATCCGCTGACGACGACGATGCTGTCGGTGCCGGGCGCGAAGACCGTGCGCGGCTATTCGTTCTTCGGCGACTCGTTCGTCTACGTGCTGTTCGAGGACGGCACCGATCTGTACTGGGCGCGCTCGCGCGTGCTCGAATACCTGAACCAGGTGCAGTCGCGCCTGCCTGCGGCAGCGAAGGCTTCGCTCGGCCCCGACGCGACCGGCGTCGGCTGGATCTACCAGTATGCGCTGGTGGACCGCAGCGGAACGCAAGATATCTCGCAGCTGCGCGCGCTGCAGGACTGGTTCCTCAGGTACGAGCTGAAGACCGTCGCCGAACGTCGCCGAAGTCGCTTCGGTCGGCGGCATGGTGCGCCAGTACCAGATCGTGCTCGATCCCGACAAGCTCGCCGCCTACGGCATTCCGCACACGCAGGTGGTCGATGCGATCGGCAAGGCCAACCAGGAGACCGGCGGCTCGGTGCTCGAGCTCGGCGAGGCCGAATACATGGTGCGCGCGTCGGGCTACCTGCAGTCGCTCGACGACTTTCGGCAAGGTCCCGCTTGACGACGACCGACGCCGGCGTGTCGGTGCGCCTCGGCGACGTCGCGCGGATTCAGGTCGGCCCCGAGATGCGGCGCGGCATCGGCGAACTCGACGGCGAAGGCGAGGCCACCGGCGGCGTCATCGTGATGCGCTCGGGCAAGAACGCGCTGGAGACGATCGCCGCGGTGAAGGCCAAGCTGCGGTCGCTGCAAGCCAGCCTGCCGCAAGGCGTGGAGATCGTGCCCGTCTACGACCGCTCGGGCCTGATCGAGCGCGCCGATCGACAACCTCACCGTCAAGCTGCTCGAGGAGTTCGTCGTCGTCGCGGTGGTGTGCTTCATCTTCCTGTTCCACCTGCGCTCGGCCTTCGTCGCGATCGTCTCGCTGCCGCTCGGCATCCTGGCCGCCTTCATCGTCATGCACTACCAGGGCGTCAACGCCAACATCATGTCGCTCGGCGGCATCGCGATCGCGATCGGCGCGATGGTCGACGCGGCGGTCGTGATGATCGAGAACGCGCACAAGCACCTCGAGCGCTGGAGCGCACGAGCATCCCGGCGGAGCAGCTCCAAGGCGAAGCGCGCTGGCAGGTGATCGGCGACGCCGCGGCCGAGGTCGGCCCGGCGCTGTTCTTCTCGCTGCTGATCATCACGCTGTCGTTCATTCCGGTGTTCACGCTCGAAGCGCAGGAGGGGCGGCTGTTCTCGCCGCTCGCCTTCACCAAGACCTATGCGATGGCGGCGGCGGCAGGCCTGGCGGTCACGCTGATCCCGGTGCTGATGGGCTACCTGATCCGCGGCCGCATCCCCGCCGAAAAGCGCAAACCCGCTGAACCGCTTGCTGATCGCCGCGTACCGGCCGCTGCTGAACGCGGTGCTGCGCGCTCCGAAGCTGACGCTGGTGGTTGCCGCCGTGCTTGTTCGCCGTCGAGCTTGTGGCCGCTGCGGCACCTCGGCGGCGAGTTCATGCCGCGGCTCGACGAAGGCGATCTGCTGTACATGCCGTCTGCGCTGCCGGGACTGTCGGTCGGCAAGGCGGCCGAGCTGCTGCAGCAGACCGACCGGCTGATCAAGACCGTGCCCGAAGTGGCGCAGCGTGTTCGGCAAGGCCGGCCGCGCCGAAACCGCGACCGACCCGGCGCCGCTGGAGATGTTCGAGACGACGATCCAGTTCAAGCCGCGCGAACAGTGGCGGCCGGGCATGACGCCGGACAAGCTGGTCGAGGAACTCGACCGCATCGTGCGGGTGCCGGGCTTGACGAACATCTGGGTGCCGCCGATCCGCAACCGCATCGACATGCTGGCGACCGGCATCAAGAGCCCGGTCGGCGTCAAGGTGGCCGGCACCGATCTTGCGACCATCGATCGCGTCGCCGGCGAGATCGAGCGCGCGGTGAAGGACGTGCCGGGCGTCAGCAGCGCGCTGGCCGAGCGGCTGACCGGCGGCCGCTACGTCGACGTCAACATCCGCCGCGACGCCGCCGCGCGCTTCGGCCTGAACATCGCCGACGTGCAGTCGGTGATCGCCTCGGCGGTCGGCGGCGAGAACATCGGCGAGACGGTCGAAGGCCTGCAGCGCTTCCCGATCAACGTGCGCTATCCGCGCGAGATGCGCGACTCGCTGGAGAAGCTGCGGCGTCTGCCGATCGTCACCGAGCGCGGCGCGCGGCTGGTGCTGTCCGACGTCGCCGATCTGCGCATCACCGATGGCCCGCCGATGCTCCGCAGCGAGAACGCGCGCCTGGCCGGCTGGGTGTACGTCGACATCCGCGGCCGCGATCTGCGTTCGGCCGTGCACGACATGCAGCGCGCGGTCGCCGAGAAGGTGCAGCTGCCGCCGGCTACTCGGTTTCGTGGTCGGGCCAGTTCGAGTTCCTCGAGCGCGCGACCGCGAAGCTCAAGGTCGTCGTGCCGTTCACGCTGCTGATCATCTTCGTGCTGCTGTACCTGACCTTCAGGCGCTTCGACGAGGCGCTGCTGATCATGGCGACGCTGCCGTTCGCGCTGGTCGGCGGCATCTGGCTGCTGTACCTGCTCGGCTACAACCTGTCGGTCGCCGGCGCGGTCGGCTTCATCGCGCTGGCCGGCGTGGCCGCCGAGTTCGGCGTGATCATGCTGCTGTACCTGAAGCAGGCCTGGGACGCGCGCGTCGCTGCAGGGCAGGACCAGCGAGGCCGATCTGCTCGACGCGATCCGCGAAGGCGCGGTGCTGCGCGTGCGGCCGAAGGCGATGACGGTCGCCGTGATCCTCGCCGGCCTGCTTGCCGATCATGTGGGGCGACGGCACCGGCTCCGAGGTGATGCAGCGCATCGCGGCGCCGATGGTCGGCGGCATGATCACCGCGCCGCTGCTGTCGATGTTCGTGATTCCGGCGGCGTACCTGCTGATGCGCCGGCCGCGCCAGCGGCGGACGCTCAGCCTGGGTTTCTGGAAGAGCCATCGGACGGCATGAAATGTACTGCTATGGCTTTAACAACCTGCCCGGCGTCGTTTTCTCTCACTAACCAGCAAAGGGAATCGAAAATGAAAAAACGTTTTGTACACATCCTCGCCGTCACGCTGTTGATGCCTGCGACTGCGTCGATCGCGCAGCAGAAGATGGACGATATGAAAGGCATGGACACGGGCAGAAAGCAAGCTGCCGCAACCCAGTCGACACATACGGCGGTCGGAGTGGTCAGGAAAGTCGACCTTAAAGCGGGCACGGTAACGCTGGCGCACGAGCCCGTGAAGAGCTTGAACTGGTCAGCAATGACAATGGGCTTCAAGGTCACCGATAGGTCGCTGTTGGACAAACTGGCCGAGGGCAAAAAGGTTGAAGTCGAGTTCAAGCAGGCGGGCAAGGACTACGTGATCACCTCGGTGAAGTGATGAACTCTCATTGGCCGAACGCACAGTGACCGGGGTGCGGACGTCGGCGCGGCCATGAAACAGTCAACATTGACCTTCAGCACGCTTCCGCCTGTTTTTTGTGCGACATCAATCCGCCCCGGCCTTTGTCCCAGAGAATCGCGGCATGGATAACGCTATCGCTGACGCCGCAGTTCGTTCTCATACTGCGTTAGTGGCCGCACTGCGGGACCCGGCCGTCTATCCGCATCGCGTCGATGCGGTCGAGGTTTTCGAAACGCATATCTCGTCCGTAATGCTGGCGGGCGAATACGCCTACAAGCTGAAGAAGCCGGTCGATCTTGGATTCGTTGACTTTTCCATGCTCGCGCGGCGACGCCATTTTTGTGACGAGGAAATTCGGCTGAACCGCCGTAGTGCACCGACGCTTTATCTGGACGTCATACCCATTACACGCTCACGCACGAGCGGGGCTTTGCGTATTGGCGGCGACGGTGCGGTGATCGACTATGCGGTGCGCATGCGCAGGTTCGCGCGCAGTGCGCAGCTCGACCAGATGGCGCAGCTCGGCACGCTGGACGCTCCGCTGATCGACCGGCTGGCAGACACCATCGCCGCGCTTCATGCGCGCTGCGACGTCGCACCTTCGGATCGCACATTTGGTGCCCCCGATGAAATCCGGCGCTGGACGCTGGACAATCTGAGGGAACTACAGCGGCTGACCCAGGATCCATCTCAGCGCCAACGCATCGAGCGTCTGGCGCGCTGGACCGAAAACGAGTTCGCGCGGCGCGCGCAAGTCTTTGCTGAGCGCCGCGCTTCCGGCCACATACGCGAATGTCACGGCGATCTGCATCTGGGCAACCTTGTGCTGATCGATGGCGAACCGGTGCCGTTCGACTGCATTGAATTCAACGCACAGCTTCGCTTTATCGACGTGATCAGCGACGTGGCGTTCACCTGGGTCGATCTGATCGATCACGGCCTTCCGCACCTCGCTTGGCGATTGCTGAGCCGCTACATGGAGGCGACCGGCGACTACGCCGGCCTCGCCACGCTACGTTTTTATGCTGTTTATCGCTCGCTGGTGCGTGCGAAGGTGGCCTTGATTCGCCGCAGCCAGCCGGGCATAGCTGCCGGTGAGCGCGAAATCGACGAGCAAGCGTCTGCGCGTTACATCACGGTCGCCGAGAATCTGTCGCAAGCAACGCGGCCGCAGATGCTGCTCACCTGTGGAGTCACCGGGTCGGGCAAGACGACGGTTTCGCAGCATCTACTTGAACTACTGGGGGCGCTGCGCGTGCGCTCAGACGTCGAACGTAAGCGCCTGGCCGACATCGCGGCGACGGACCACTTGCATTCCGAAATCGGCTCAGAGCTATACGAGGCGCCAATGACCCGTCGTACGTATGAGCAGCTGATGCGCGCCGCAATCGTCATTGTCGACGCCGGGTTTCCGGCTATCGTCGATGCCACGTTTCTGCGCCGCGCCGACCGCGTGATGTTTTGCGAACTGGCAGAGCAGCTTGGAGCGCAACCAACGATCGTCTTATGCCAAGCCGCGCGCGAGACCTTGCAAGCACGCATTGCAACAAGGCTTGCACACGGCTCCGACGCGTCGGACGCGACGCTCGATGTGCTCACCTATCAGCTCGGTGTATTCGAAACGCCAGATGGCGATGAGAAGGCAATCGTCAAGCGGATCGATACCGATACCGATCCGGGAACGCTGCGAGCTCGCTGCGAGGCGATGGCAGCGGCGCTGGTGCAATGATGGGTAGGC
>CAVQBE010000014.1:0-99231 GCA_963710675.1 uncultured beta proteobacterium
CGCGCCTGATCGGGATGCCTTCCATGGCATTGTTCAGGGAGAGATGGAGACCGATGCCGGAACGGTCGCCGGGTTCTTCCTGCGATGGTCGGTGGATCTGAAGGGGCATATCCTCGATGCCCCGGTGCTGGTGCTGGATGCGACCGCCGACGCCACGATCCTTCGACGCTTCCTGCCGGATCTGCCGGACCTGATCGAGATCGAGGCGCTGTGGCTGCACGTCGAGGTCGTCCAGGTGACCGACACCGTGACATCGAAGTCGCATCTGGTGCCGTCGGCGGGGGCGTCGCCTGAAGAACTGCAACGTCGGGGAAATCGGCGCGAGGACCTGCGGCGGCTGGACGAGGTTGAGGTGGCCAAGGCGGGCGGCCCCAGGGAGGACGGCAATCCCGTGGTTCTTGTCATCACGTACAAGGGCGCGGTTCAGAACGACGACGGCACCCCGCTCATCCAGCCGGTACCGGGTGCCAAGTTCGCGTGGCTCAACGGCGTGCGCGGCAAAGACCGATGGCGGAATGTGAAAACCGTGATCGTCGCCGGCCGGACCCAGCCGAACGCCAGTGCCGTCGAAGCGATGACGGCCGCGCTGTTCTACGCGGATGCCGAGCCGATCCGGAGTGTCGGCGGCGACCGATACGAACGGGAAGTGCGCGGCTACCGGATGGCCGACAAGAGCCAGTGGGGAGTGGAGGCGGACTGCCTTCCCGATCCGCGCGCCGAAGCCGTGCGGTGGCAGGTTTGCGAGGCGGAGCTGGTTCAGGCGATCGGCCGGGGGCGTCCGGCACGGCGTGAAACGGCAGGGGAGCGGCTGCGGGTGCTGGTGCGAACCTCGATCCCGCTGCCGATCACGGTCAACCGACTGACCACCACCGACGAGATGACGCCGACCGTCGTGGAGGTGCTGTTGGCGCGGGGTGCTGTGCCGGTCAAGCCGTGGGCCGACCTCGCGGAAGCGTGGCCCGACCTGTTCGAAACTGCCGATGCAGCCCGGATGGCGATCGGCCGTCTCAATCCGAACAAACCCCTATATGAAATACTAATAGGGGAATGTTCGTATTTAGCGCAGGCGACCTACCGGCGACTGAGACCGGGCAAGCGAGCTTCCACAGGAATGCTGTTATACGACCCCGCCCGCGCCGATCCGGCGCTCTGGCTGGCCGAACACCTGCCCGGCGCCGAGGTGATCCAGCCGAAGCAGACGAAGGCAAAGCCGAAACCGGCAGAGGCAAGGCCAGCGCCCCGCATCCTGGCCGATCTGCACGCCCGGCTGACGGGTCTGAGCGTCGTCGGCTTCATGGCCCAAAGGTCCGTACCGGCACCGGCAAGCCTTTCGGTCGGCAGCGCGCGCATGTGGTCCACTGCGGCACGGCCGCCCCTTGGATGTTCACCCCTGCGGGACTGGTGCCGGCCGTGGTCGCGGCCACGCCGCTCGACGACCTGTTCGTTCCCGATTTCAGGGTCAGGGGCCGGTCGATCCGACCCGGATCGCGGGTAGTCGCGCTCGACATCCCGTTCGACGACCCTAAGCCCGCAGATCGTCCGCTCCACCCCGGACCGCTCCGACTGGTTCATCCAGAGGATGCCTCTGTCGCCATCACCCCCCGGTTGCTGAATAACCACGGCGCCGCGTGAGATCAGGAGTTCTACAGAATGAAATGGGTAAAAGGAATGAGCGGCAACCCCGGTGGTCGGCCGAAGCTGGAGGTGAGCATCCGGGATCTGGCGCAGGAAAACAGCATGGAGGCGCTGGAGACCCTGGTGCAGGTGATGCGGACCGGGAAGCCGGGCGAACGGCTTGTCGCGGCGAACGCGATCCTGGACCGGGCGTATGGCCGGCCGAGCCAATCCGTCGAGATGTCCGGTGATCGCACCACCCTGGTCGATCTGCTGGTCAGCATAAACAAAAGCCATCCCGTCAGTGATGCCGCGACCGGATCGCCGTCGATCGCCGATGCAGCCGACCCCGGCGACAGTGACGCCGATCTGCTTCCAGCGTCCGAACGGCATCACTGAACCCGCAATCTGAACTGGCTCAGCCCTTCGCTCTGCCGATCCGCGCCCGATCAGTCGCCTTGGTTGCCGCCGCGTACTCGATCGGGGTGCGGGTCCTGACGCCGTAGCGATGGAGCAGGCCGTAGAGTGTGCTGTGGCCGCAGCCCGCCTGCTTGGCCAGCGCCTTTCCGGAGGTGCCGTCGTTGTACCGCTGGATGATTTCGGCATCTGTCAGCTTCAGCGGCCCACGGTCGCCTCGTCCGCCGCGTCCCCGCACCACTCCACCCAACGCCCGCACGATTTTGAGGACGGTCTTGCTGGTGCATTCGGCTCGGAGCCCGATGGTGCTGCTATCCAGCTTTTCCTCGACGTAGAGGCGGAGGATTTCCTCGTCCGGAATGCGACGCTGGGTTGGGTAGCCTCGGGAACACGACCGCGGTGATGGCGGTGCACTGCGCAGCTTAGGCGGTCCTGTGGCGTCGAAGCGGTGCATGGATGGCTCTCCTGCAAGGGAAGGCATCGGCAGAGTAGAAGGATGTCAGCAACTCGCGCGCTGTGACATCGGCAGCGGTAACGCTGTTCCTGGACTTCAATACGCTGGTCATCGGCCATGGCCTCGATCCGATGACGGTTCACCGCGAGTTGCTCAAGATCGACGAGTACCGCTGCATGATCCCGCCGGATCACCGTTGAGCCGATCAGAGTTCACCCTCCCCGCCACTCCGACAACAGCGCTGCCAGACCCAGCACGGCCTGCTCCTTCTCGGCTTTCATCTCCTCGATCTCCTGCCGGCTTCGCTCGATTGCGGAGGCATCCCTTGATCGCGCATCGACGTGTTTTCTCCGATCGAGAGATGGGGTCCGAGGGAGCAACGGATGCTGTTGGCGAATTCTGAAATGAGGCTCAGAGCCTGTTTGACTGGATCTCCTTACCGACTGTTGAGGTTGTTTGAAAGGAGGTCGAGATGTGGACAGATAAGGGCCGTGAGAAATACAAGGATGATGGGCGACGCTATCCGAGCGACTTGACGGACGCGGAATGGGATATCATCGAACCCCTGTTCAGGGGCTATTTTACCTTCACTGCCGATATGCGCGAGGTGGTGAACGCCTGCTTTTATCTGGAGCATACGGGCTGCCAGTGGCGAGCGCTGCCGAGCGACTTCGGTCCGTACCAGACGGTGCGCACATGGTATGATCGGTTCCGGACCGAGGGCGTCTGGGCTCAGGCCGCCGCCGAGCTGACGCGGCGGGTCCGCGAAGCCCACGGTCACGCCTCGGAGCCGACGACCGGGATCCTGGACTCGCAAAGCGTTGTTTCCGGTCCGCAGCAGGGTGAGCGCGGATACGACGGCAACAAGAAAATCAAGGGCATCAAGCGCCATGTTCTGAGCTGCTCGCTGGGTTTCGTCCTGGCCGTCGTCGTCACGCCCGCCAGTGTCCATGACACCAAGGCGGCCGAAATGGTCCTGGACCGGGCGGTCGAGAACGGTTTCACCATCGAGCGCGCCAAGGTCGACGCGATCTACACCGGTCCCACGATCGATGCGGTCTCAGGTCTGTACAAGGTCGAGTTCCAGGTTTCCACACGCGAGACCGAGGTCAAAGGCTTCGCCCCGCTGCCGCTACGCTGGCGCATCGAGGCCACCTTCGGCACCGCCACCAACCGCTACCGCCGCCTGACCCGCAACCTCGAACAGCATGCGAAGAGTGCTGAAGACGCCTTCGAACTCGCTCATTTCCGCCGCGTCCTGCGTGTCTATGCGAGAGACGTCCATAGTATTGCATAGTCAAACAGGCTCTCAGTATGGCCTCGGCGGGCGAGAAGCCCGTTTCTGGCCGCATTCTCGGCCAGGTTCCGAGTACCTTGGTCCCGATCGTCGATTTCGCCAACAGCATCAGCAACGGAACAGAAAGTCCAATCAGGCGGCGTCGATTGTACGGAAAACCTCACCCTCAGGGCTCCGCAAAGCCGATTAATTCATCGCTGTTCTGATTCCTCATCGCGGTCTTCGGCACTGCCCTCTTCGCCGTCGCCGTCTTCCTTGTCAGTATCGACAGCGTCGGCAAGTTCTCGCAGATATGTAGCCATCTCCAGATCCTTGGCCGTTCCGACGCCGTCCGCGTAGCAATCGGCAAGGTGGCGCAGGGATGTCGGCTCCAGGCTTTCCGCCGCGGCGCTGAACAGGCGAAAGGTCTCCACCTCATCTTTCTTGCCGCCATAGCCGTGGAGGAGGATGACGCCAAGGTTGTTCAGTGCCGCCCAGTATCCCGGTCGGCCGCCCGGTGGAACCACCCCTCAGCCGCACCCCAGTCGATGGTCCCGGGAAAACTCCCCGCCGCCGCCCGAACGGGGTGTTCTTGTGAAAGCTCAGGATCATGCCCACCAAGTTTTGGCTTTCCGCGTCGCCCTCAAGGGCGCGTTCCCACATCTCCAATCGCTCTGCGGACGAGACCCCAGGAAAAACAGTTGCTTGAGCGGGAACGACGTCGTGCTGCGACGAAACGGACGGCAGGAAAGCCAGCTCGAACCTGCCCGACCCGTTCGCCAAAGGGCGGAGAACATCGGCCCGTCCGCGCTGGCAACGGCAGTGGAGTTCCGGGTGCCGAGGCACCATGCCTTCCTATTGCCGAGCGACGTGCCGCCGACGAACACGATGTCGTTGTCGCTGCGGGTGACGGTGACGTTGGAAAGCGGCTCCCATCCTTCACCCTGCCACGCCGGGCGACGGTACCCGCCCACGACGGTGATCGGCGTCTCAACCCCAGCGACACGGCCTGGACGGAAATAGGTGTTCGTGCATGGCTGGTGCTTGGGCCAGGGCGGGCCGAGGTCGTCGAAGAATACCCGGCCGCCGTGCGGTGACTGATAGAAGAAGACGGCGGCACCGCAGAGCGGGCATTTCGCGTTGGGGATCGTGAAAGATTTCAAGAGGCGCCGCCTGACCCAACCTCCAGGTTGACCCATCCGCCAGAGGACTGCGGACATCTGATGCAGCGCCAAAGCTGCCGCCGCGACCCCCGCGGCCGGTATCTCCACCCCAGGGACAATTGCATCCTGGAGGATGGTTCCAGCCGTTGCAGCCCATTGCCCCACCGACATTTTCGCTCGAAAGCGTCTGCGGCTCCTCTTACGCTACTTCTCAAAATTTCGCTAGAAATTTTCCAATAAGATACTCGGGGAAGTTCCAGAGATCGAAAGGAAAATCCGATTTAAACCGCGTCCAGTTTGAGAGGCATAGTTTCCGAAAAGCCTACTTCCTATCTATGGAGTAGACCAAATCACCCCCTATTCAGACCTGTTATGTTGCGTGTTGACCATGCGCGATGGGATCAGACGCCGGCGGATCTCCGTGGGTTGGCGATGAGCGCGTCCCATCCGCGCACCCGCGAGCGCTTTCTGGCGCTCTACGAGATCACTCAGGAGAGCTGCGCCACGCGTGTTGCCGCAAAAGGACGCGCCGTCATCCGCAGACGGTGATGGAGTGGCTCCATCTCTACAACACCCGCGGTCCCGAGGCGCTGGTCTATCAGCGCACCGGTGGCTGCCCCCCCTTTGCCCGGAGATCGGGGCCGGTCTTGGCGAGACGGTCCGTGCCGCCCAACGATCAGCCGCCGCTCCGCCGTAGCCGGTGCCGATCCGCCGCCGCGCTGGCACCCTGCGGCGTCTGGTCGGCTGGGTGCGCCAGCGGTTTGGCCGGACCTGCTGCCGCGAGACGCCGCGCGCCGCCCTTCATCGTCTGGGATTGTCGTGGAAGAAGGCCAAGAAGCTGCTCGGCCGGGCCAATCCGGAGCGCCGGCAGGCCTTTGTCGAGCAGATCCGGGCTCTGCCGGCCGGTGCCCAGCACGACCGCCATCTCCTGGCCTACCTGGACGAAGCCCACATCCACCAGGATACCGATCCCGTCTACGGCTGGTCGGAGCGCGGCCAGCGCCTCTGGATCGCCTCGCACTCGCCGCGTCTGTCGGACAGGCTCTCGGTCTACGGCCTCTATCTCTACAACGAAGGCGCAGGTGCGGCTCTGGCCCTATGCCCGCGCCAACGGCGAGCACACGGTCGATGTCCTGCGCCGGCTCCGGGCCGAATGGCCCGAGGACAAGCTGATCGTCGTGTGGGACGGCGCCTCCTATCATCGTGCCGGTATGGTGCGCGAAGCGGCCGAAGGCGTTACACATCGACCTCGTGCCGTTGCCCGGCTACAGCCCCGACTTCATGCCGGTCGAGGCTCTCTGGCGCTGGCTCCGGGAGGATGTCACCGATCATTACTGCCATCCCACCGCCGAAAAGACCTCAGCCGGCCGGCGGCCGCTTTCGAGACCCGCCTCAATCAGGACGCCTACGCCGTTGCCGACCGCCTCTGGGTCGTGCTCAAATATTGCCTCGACCCCGACGAAGAAAAACTACGCTTCTCAAAAGTAGACGCGGTTTAGATGAGACAGAGAAGGGAAACCTGATTGGAAAGCATGTGTTTTCTGGGAGGAACCTGTAAGTCGTCCGTGACCAGTTGACGAACCCCGGAAGGTAACCGAGAACCTCTGTCGGAATGGCTCAGTGTGCAAAGAATCCTGCTGACGGGCTTTTCCGCACAGCGCGTCATTGTCCGATCGGACGTTCTGTTCCTGCTGCTACTCGGACCCCGAGATCGGCGGTCTTCCCATGCGGATGCCGCTCTGGAGATTGGCAAGCCGTTCTATGGCTCTGTGCGATCGCAAGTGAAACGTCATCGATCATGCGCCTCTCGCCTCCTGCTGCTCGGCATTCCCGGACCGGCGAAATTGGCCGATCGCTGTCGTTCGCGTCACGACCCCCTGCATGCTTAGCTCCAATCCCCCTCGGCGCTGCCCGATCTCGCGACAAGGACGGCGATCTGCATCGCGCAGCCGATCCGGTCCACTAGAAGCCACGCCAGGGTCGGCGGGGGTTACCAGGGATGCGTTCTGGCCCTTCGGAGATCGCCGTTTGCCCTCGAAACCAGACCGGGTCCTGGAGCGGCGCCGGGCACGGCTAGGCTGGGAGCGGCGACAGCCCTGCCCATTCGACCTTTCGCCGGCAAACCGCATTGCTGGATGTCCCGCCAAGTCCGTCAGGCGGTCGCTGAGGGCAGTCTGGTTCTTTTGACGCCTTCGGGGACTTCGCGGTGCTCCAAAGCCATTAGGCGGGCTTTAAATCGGCAAAAGCTGAAAGCCGGCTGGAGGGGGTGACGCCATAGAACGATGTTGTTGGCTAATTCCAAAATGAGGATTTGGGCGGCCTCGGCGGGTGAGAAAAATCGCGCCTCTAACCACATCCTCGGCCAAGCTCCCGAGCATCCTTGGTCTCGGCCGCCGATTTCGCCAACAACATCGTTCTATGGCGTCACCCCAGGATAAGCACCTTCGGCCCTCACCGCCATGGAAATCGGTGACTCCGGGTCACTCCATGGGCATCCCCGCGGCGCAGCACGAAGGTTATCGCGGCCGGACCGCCGGTCAAGCACGCTCAGCGCCGGCATCGCCGACCAGGATGTCGTTGCCCGATCTGCCTTCCAGCAGGTCGCCACCGCCGACCCGGGCTGCTGGCGCTGAAGGACGCTCCCGACGACGTGCTCTTCGACCAAGTGGAGGGACCAGGGAAGAGGATCGTTCGTGCTGCTGACCTGCCAAGCCAGTGTTCCAGATTTATGCCACTATGACCACAGATAGTAGGCATTTGGTATCAATTGCATATTTATAAGAAGACATCAAATTCCGTCCCAATATTGTTAATCATCATCCCTATGGATAGTTGAGAGAATATTCTGTTGGTTGGAATCATCATAATCATCGGATCATCTTCAATCGGAAGAGAACACAGTCTCTCTATATTGATATAAAGTCGTTGATGTGCCGGATGGAGTGAGAAACACCCCTCCTTTTATGCAACCTTTGATGTCATTACCATGATTGCCTATGGGAGATTATCAGAAATACTCCTGCGGTATTTCTGACCACCCCTACCCAGCACTCCTGAACCAAAAAAGGCGAGGAATGCATTATGGCGAACAGGATGAAAAAATAATGGCCTTCTCGACTATGACGGCCAGAAAGCTGACTACGACGGGCACAAGAACCTGAAAGCCTACAACGGCGACAAGGGCAACAACACCCACAACGGCAGCGGCGGCCACGATGTCTATCGCGGCGGCCTTCGGCGATGACACCCTGGAAGGGCAAAAGCGGTAGATGACTGGGGGTGGGGCCAGGGCGGCAAGGACAAGTTGTGGGGCGATCGCCGGTAACGACTACAATTCCGGCGGCAAGGGCAACGACGAGGGTCACGGCGGCTCCCGGTAACGACAAGTGGTGGGGCCACAGCGGCAATGACAAGGGGTGGGGCGACGCCGGCAACGACGAGCATCATGGCGGTTCCGGCAATGACCAGCACTGGGGCGGAGCGGGCGACGATCAACTGTGGGGCGACGCCGGCCACGACAAGCAGTGGGGTGAGGGCGGCGACGACCAACTGTGGGGGGGCGGCGGCGACGACGAGCACTGGGGCGGCAAGGGCGACGACTGGCACGACGGCGGCGACGGCAAGGACATCTACCATTTTGAGAACGGCGACGGTCACGACGAGATCGACAACTACGATCCCGAGAACGACCACATCGTGGTCAAAGGCAAGACCGAGGACGACTACGTCTACACTGACGACGGCGACGGCAACACCGACGTGTCCTGGGGCGAAGAAGGCGATGGGGTCAAGCTGCTGGGCATCGATCACGACATATTCGACACCGAGGACACTAACGACACCGTCAACACCGACGACACCGCGATAGCCTGATCCCGAACCATTCCTGAAGAAATCAATCTCCCCGGTGGCCTCCGCCGGGGGGATTGTCATGTCCAGACCATACCTCCGGTTCCAAAATCCTCCCACCGCGACATCAAGCAATACGTAATTAATCAGTGGCTGCAGGCTCTACCAATTGCTGCCCTACCTGCGGCGCCATGGCGTAGCGCCACACGTCGCCATCGGCACCGCGTCAGCGCTCGGAGTTCCTGTCGCGATGGTCGGCACAGCAGTGCTCGCCATCAGCGGCTGTCTGCAGACCGCGATCCCGTGGAGCGTCGGATTCATCTACCTCCCCGCACTGGTCGGCCTCACACCCGGCGTCATCGCGGGTGCGCAAGTGGGCGCGCTCGCTGCGCATCGATGCGCGCCCCGTGTGTTGATGGGCTTGTTTTGCTTATTCCTCGCAACGTTGTCGTTGCGTTCTATCGCAGTTGTGTTCAGTTAGGAGTTTCTATGTACGACGATCTTCACCCAGCGAGTTTTCCCGTTACCGTGTGGCGGTTCGGTTTGCATGTACCGGTCGTTCACCCGCGCGCTTTCGTTCATCCAACTGCGACGCTAATCGGCGATGTCACGATCGAAGAGGGTTGTTACATCGCGGCCGGCGCGGTACTACGTGGCGATCAAGGAGAAATCCGGATCGAGCGAAATGCCAACGTGCAGGATAACTGCGTGCTGCATGGCAAGCCGGGACACGCAACGATCGTCTCTCAGCGTGGCCATGTTGGTCACGGCGCGGTGCTGCACGGCTGCACGATTGGCGTCAATGCGCTGGTCGGGATGAACAGCGTCGTGCTTGATCGCGCGATCGTGCATGAAGACGCGTGGGTCGGAGCGATGTCACTCGTTGTTGAGGGCTTCGAAGTACCTGCCGGCTGGCTCGTTTGCGGATCGCCGGCGCGCCTAGTCAAGGAGTTGAGTGCGAGCCAAATCGCCGGCAAACGTGAATCGACAGATCGCTACGTGATGCTCGGAGTGCGCTGCGGACGCGAGCTCCGGCCGGTCGAAGCTCGACGGCCGCCTGGTTTTCCGCCGCCTCCCTCTCGCAATCAGTTGCTCGAAGCGACGCCAGTGGATTGATCGGTCTGCGCAAATGTCTCGGGTGACCAGCCGCCGCCGAGCGCCTTGTAGAGATCGACCAAAGCCGTCTGACGGTCGCGGCTCTATCTGCATAAGGGCTTGGATGCGATGACTCCGGAGCACAGCCCGACGGCGAGGACGCCGACGCAGTAGAGGATCGTTCAAGCCGAACCCCAGCGGAATTGGGAAGTTCCGCTTAGGGTCGCTAGCTGACGCTCGCCTCTGTGATCCGCCTTTTGGAATGCCGCTGGCAACGCATGACAACTTTGCCGTTCTCGATATTCGCAACAAGCGCCATATGCTTACTCTATGGCCGCATCGATCATGCGGTCCAGCGCACTCTCGAAAGCAAGCAAAAGTACGTTTGATTTTCGAGAGAGCAAAGGCGAACTGAAGGAGATCACAATTGGCCATTAACGGCAAAGACATACTTTTAACTCAGAGCGCTTTGACAGTCGTCCATATCGGTCCACAAACAACGAGGCATGGACTCTTGGACCTCCGTTCCTGAATTGTTTCGCTCCGGAGCGGCTCCACTACCAGCGCCGTGGGAAGCAGTGTTCGGGCCGCTGCGCGCGAAAGGCCGACGACATCGTGGTCGTCGGCCAGCTCGGCCAGTCGCTCGATGGCCGCGTCGCCGCCCCGACTGGACATTCGCACTACATCAACGGACCGGCTGGGCTGGCGCATTTGCACCGGCTGCGCGCCTTGGTCGATGCAGTGGTCATCGGGATCGGGACGGCGCTCGCGGACGATCCGCAGCTGACCGTACGGCGCGTTTCAGGCCCGCATCCTGTTCGCGTGGTGATTGACCCCTCCGGACGCCTGCCTGCGAGCGCCCGGCTCCTCGCCAACGACGGGGTGCGACGTATCGTGCTGAGCGCCAGCGGCGTGCGGCCGCCGCTGCCGCAGGGCATCGAGATCGTGGGATTGCCGAAGTCCGGCGGCCAGATCGCTCCGTCGGCAATCGTTGCGGCGCTGGCCGAGCGCGGCCTGCGCCGCATTCTCATCGAAGGCGGCGCGGATACCGTTTCGCGGTTCCTGGCTGCCGGCTGCCTCGACCGGCTGCATTTGATCGTGTCTCCGATCGTGCTCGGCTCCGGGCGCGTAGGTCTCGCGCTGCCACCGATCGAACGTGCCGATCAGGCGCTGCGTACCTCACATGCATGTGCACAGACTGGACGATGAGGTGCTGCTCGACTGCGATCTGTCGGCTCACCGCGTGCCGGCTCTAACGAAGGTGTAGCGATGCGGACGGAGCGGGAGCAGATCGAAGCGCTCACGCGGGTGTGCGTTGATGATCTCTTGTCCGGCTTTGGCTTGGGTGGGCTGCGCCGCGGCCGGCGCTTCCTGGAGTTGCTCTCCCGAATTCCGGCGCAGCGCGTCGCGCGTGAAATCGCGAACTACGACCGGATCGTGGGCGAGTCGGGGCTCAGTGCCGGGGGCGCCTGGGCGTTGGAGCGGATGGTCGGGCGAGTTGAGATCGAGGGCCGAGAGCGCGTGCCGACAGAGGGTTCGTTGCTGCTGGTCTCCAATCACCCGGGGCTGGCTGACGCCGTCGCACTTATTCAGCGCCATCCCGAGGCCGGACCTTCGCGTGGTCGCAGCTCAGTGGCCACTTCTGGACGCGCTCCCGAACACCTCGCGGTATTTGATAACGCTAGCGAAGGCGTCCTCGAACCGGTTCGCGGTCTTGAAAGCGGCGGGCCGACATCTCAAGCGTGGTGGTGCGCTTCTGAACTTTCCGGCTGGACGCATGGAGCCGGATCCTGCAGTGCTGCCGGGCGCGGTCGAGGCGCTCGAGCGCTGGTCGACGAGCGTGGACCTGTTCGCACGGCTGGCCCCGAACCTCACCGTCGTTCCCGTTGCGGTCAGCGGCGTGTTTTCCCCCATCGCTCTGCGCAACCCGCTCACCTCTCTGCGTCGTCGAGAGGAGGACCGCTGGTGGCTTGCCTCCAACCTTCAGATGCTCGTGCCCGCGCTGCGCAACGTCACCGTGCGGGTCACCTTCGGTGTCCCGATCCGCGCGGCTGATGCCGGCGATGCTGTCAGCCAGCGGGTTGTGGCCGAGATGCGGCGCCTGATCGCAGGCTGCAACGCGCGGTCGTCCTCGGCTCAGCGCATTCCGGTGGGGCACGCAAGCAGATCGACGTGACCGACGCGAAGCGACGAACGTCCGGCGGCGATCAGACCGCGCCGTCGCTCGAGCCAGTCGACGATCTCGACGCTGCGGCAGATCGCCGATCTCGCGCGCTGCAGCGGCCCACCCTGAGAGGACCTCTGTCTGGATCTCGCGATCCGTCGGTCCGAATTCCCAATCGGACAAACCGTGCAAGACCGTATAGCCGACGCGCTCGAAGGCCTCGATCGCTGTCTGCGCGGCCGATGGCCCCAGCGCGGGACCGAATCCCTTGTCGGTGCGCTGATGGCGGTTCACCGCGTCAACGATGCGCCGATCGGTCGGGTCTGCAGGCTTGAGCTCCGCGCGGCCGTCATAGCTCAGCGCTGCATAAACAGGCCAACGGCGCGCGGCAGCTTCGAGCGCGAGCCGGTTCAACCAGTCGTTTGAAACGAGATCGAGCAGCGCTGAGGTCGTGATCAGGTCGGCCGCGCTGTCGAACGCCGCTTCCAGATCGCGATTGAGATCGATCGACACTGTAGTTACGTTGATGCTGGGCGAGGAGGAAGGCGGAACGCGCGCAAGCAGATTGACATCGTGATCGACGAGCCGCCAGGTCTGGCGCGCGCTGATGCGCGGGCTCAGCGCGCGGAATGTAGAGCCCGTTCCGCAGGCCAAGTCGACGATGGCGACGGAAGGCCGCCCCGCGAGCAAATTGAACACCGCATCCAACACCGCAGCATTGCGGGCGCGCAGATCGTAAGGCTCGCGCAGCTCGAGCCATTCCGCGCTGAAACCGCTCATGCGAGCCGCTCGAGCGCGCTCGCGAAGATCCGCGCCGTGCTCTCCCACGTCGGCAAGTCGGCTGCCGCGGCCAGTGCACCGCGCGCAAGCCGCCGCCGCTCTTCCTCGTTTTCGATCACCATCCGCAGCGCGCGCGTCAGCGCCTCCACGTTCCCGGGCTCGACCAGCACGCCTGCAGTCGCGGGCACCGTGTCCGCGGTCGCGCCGCCGGTCGTGCCTATGATCGGCAGACCGTGCGCCATCGCCTCGGCGTAGGCCATGCCATAGCCCTCGAAGTGCGATGCCAGCACGAAAACATCGGCCGCGGAATACAGCGCGGCCAGCTGCGGCGGCGAGACTGCTCCGAGAAGATCGACACGAGCGGCGAGTCGGTGCCGTGCGATGTCTGCTTGAAGCTTGGCCGCCGTCGGCGGCGAGCGTGTGAGATCGCCCGCGATCGTCAGCCGCCACGGCAATGTCGGCGATCGACGCGAGCGCAGCGATCAAAACGTCGAAGCCCTTGCGCGGCACGACGGCCCCGACCGACAAAAGCCGGAGAGTGCCGTCGACGCTTCCTTTGGCGGGTGCTGCGCGATCGGTGCCTGGCGGCGCGACGGTGATGCGCTCCGGGGGAACGCCGTAGTCCGCGTTCAGTCGTTTCGCGGTGGCCCGACTGGTGACGATGACCGAGCGCGCAGCGGCCAGCGCCTTGCGCTCGCTTTCGAACAACTTGTGGGCGTCGGCGGAGGACAGTCCCGCTTCAAGCGCGAGAGGATGGTGCACCAGCGCGACCAGCGGTGCGCGCCGGGCGATCTTCTCCGCTGCCTCCGGCAGCGCGCCGAGCGCCAGCCCGTCGACGACGATCGGGATTCCCTCCGGCAAGTGCCTCGAGCCGCGCCAACGCAACCGCGCGCTGCTCGGCGCTGGGCTGCGGAAATCCATCGCCCACCGAGACGACATCGATCTGCCAGCCGAGCACCTGCAATTCCGCGATGATGCGTCGGTCGTAACCGTAACCACCGGTCGGAGTCGCAAGATCGCCCGGCACCGCAAACGCGATGCGTTTCACCAAAGAGGCGCTTCGTAAGAGGCGCGCGCCACATGCGACTCCGCGATCTTCACGCGAATGGCGCCAAGCTCACGGCCATCGCGGCCGAGCTCACCCGCGCGTGCCGCGGAAGCGAGCTTGTCGAACACGTACTTCGCCAGGAATTCCGTGGTGGTGTTCTTGCCCTTGAACTCCGGCAGCTCGTCGAGATTGCGGTAGTTCAGCGGCTGCAGCACCGACTTCAGCACTTCGTGAGCGCGCCCGATGTCGACCACGATGCCGTTCTCGTCAAGCGTTTGCGCGATGAACGCCACGTCGATGACGAAGGTCGCGCCATGCAGCGCCTGCGCCGGCCCGAACACGGCACCGCGGAATGAATGGGCGATCATCACATGGTCGCGGACTTCGACGGCAAACACGAAGACCTCTGTCTCAGGGATAGGAAATGAGCTGGCAGAGTACGCCGCTCTTCGGGTCCAGGATTTCGGAGAGCCGCTCAGGGAGTTCGTGGAACGGTACTGCGGGCATCAGCAAGGCGTCGAGCCGCGCGTCGGCCAGAAGCTCGATCGCCTGCTGCAGCCGTTGCCGATGCGATGTGGTTGCGCGGCGCGATGGCGCCACCTTGCCCACCTGGCTCGACACGATCTTGAGGCGGCGGCTGTGAAAGGCGCCGCCCAGCGGCACCGGCACGCTGCCTGCGCCGTACCAGCTCATTTCCAGGATCGTCGCTTCGTCGCCCGCGATGTCGAGCGCAGTGGCAAGCCCCCGCGGATCGGCGCTGGTGTGCACAACCAGTTCGCAATCGACCGGCGCATCGTCCGGTGTGGCGAAATTCAAGCCGAGCGCGCGCGCGAGCTCTGCACGCGCCGGATTGATGTCGATCAGCGTCACCTCCGCGCCCCGCTCCCGCGCGCACAGGAATCCGACCAGCGCACCGACCACACCTGCGCCGACCACCGCGATCGGCCCGGACGGAAGCGGGTCTGCATCCCAGGTCGCGTTCAGCGCAGTCTCCATGTTCGCGGCCAACACCGCGCGCGAAATCGGAACGTCCGTTGGCACCGGCAGAGCGGCGTCGACCGGCACGTCGAACAGGGTCTGGTGGGGATGGAGGGCGAACACATCACGTCCGACCAGGCCGTCCGGCCCGGCCTCCACGCGACCGACCGTCGAGTAACCATACTTCACCGGGAACGGGAAGCTTCCGCCCATGTGGGGCGACCGCATCCGCTGGTATTCGCTCGATGGCACCTTTCCCGCAGCAATCAGCGCCTCGGTGCCGCGGCTGATGCCGCCATAGCGGGCGCGCACCCGGACCATGCCTTCCGCGAGCGGATTAACCCGTTCCTGCCGGATTTCAGCCCGTCCGGGGCCGACATACCAAAGCGCTTCTGCCGTCAACTCACCGCGCGACACGCACTCTCCCTGGACTTCCCAACCGCTACACCGTTATATCGTGCTCCCGGGCGGCGGCCGAAATGGGATGAGTGTCAAACGAAGCGGCGGAGTATTGAGGGTTCGGCTGCACGGGTCAATCGACGAATTCGAAGATCATGCGTGGCGACTTGGCTCACCGCGTTGATCACGTCTCAAAACTGGGGATTGAACTTACTAAATGGCGCCGGGAGAATGAGTGCCGACAGACATCGGGGACTTCCGGCGATTCTTCGAGTAACCCCACGCACTGGCTGCAGCAAGTCTGACGCGTCTCGTGCAGGTGCACTGCCCTGACCCGCCATAGGAGGCGACATGGCCGCGCTCATTCTTCTAATTTTCACCGTTTTGTTTCCCCTCAGCACTTCCGCGCAGCAGCCAAAGGCAACCATCCCGACGGCCGACAAGAAAGGCAGCAAGGACAGTCCGCTGCTGAAACGCTACGAAGGCTCTTACATCGTCAGCCACGACCAGAAAAGTTTCGCCGAGTTCCAACTGCCACTGTCGAAACTCGAGCGAGTGCCCGGGAAAAAATCCGGCAACAATAACAATGCCTATGAACCCCAGAACAAGAAGTCACTGGAAGGAAAGTACACGCGACTGGTATACCTGATTCCCGAGAACCGCTCGCCGCTCGAGGTGGTGCGCAACTATCAGGATGAAATCAAGGGAAAGGGCGGCAAGATACTGTTCGAGTGCAAGGAAAGCGAGTGCGGCGGCAACACGCGTTACGGAATCCAAACTGGCGGTAACGATGCCACTCTGGGCCAGTATCTCTATTCGGGGGAGAGGCTGACCGAGCCTCGCTGGACCAACGGCTGGTGCGCGGTGACTGCCAACATCAACAGCCAGCGATATACAGCCGCCGAAATCCCAGATAGCGGCGCCCATGTCTCAGTGCTGGCGTACACCATCGATGAGCCACAAAAAACGGATGCGTGCAATGCACTCAACGGACGTACGGTAGCCGTTGTCGATCTGGTCGAAGCCAAGGCACGCGAACAGAAAATGGTTACGGTCCAGGCCGGCGAAATGGCCAAGGCGATTTCCAACGAAGGCCGGATCGCGCTCTACGGCATCTACTTCGATTTCAACAAGGCAGACGTGAAAAGCGAATCCGCGCCCACGCTGGATCAAATGACCAAGCTTCTAAAAGACAATCCGTCGCTCAAGCTGCTCGTGGTCGGTCATACCGACAACGTCGGCAACTTCCCTTTCAACATGGATCTGTCACAACGTCGCGCCGCAGCCGTAGTAGCTGCGCTCAATGCGCGCGGAGTAACGAAAGAACGGCTCACCTCGGCTGGAGTGTCATTTGCGAGTCCGATTGCCACCAACAAGACCGAGGAAGGTCGGGCCAAGAATCGGCGTGTCGAGTTGGTGGAGAACTAGTTCGTCGGCCTTCACCCTGCATCATCACGCCGTCTGGCGAAGCCGACATCAAGCGTGGTGCATCCGTCTCATCGTGCCAAGGACAGGGCTGTCCTGTCGCAACAGGCGGAACGCCTGGACGGCGCTCTGCAGACTGAGCCCGTGAGGCGCAAGGCGAACGGTCACACGCGAACGATTCGCAGCGCCCGATAGTGCGGCGCCAGTCAGCAGAAAGGCGAGCGAATTGCATGGAAGCTCGGCATCGCCTGCGGCGGAATCTTGCGTCATGCTGACCAGCGGCTCCGTACTAGCGGGAGCAGCGATCAGCCCAGTGCGCAGGACGAAATAGTTGACGCCGCTTGCGGCTATCACTTCATCGGCCGCAAGTTTCAGGTCGCGCCACCGAGTCTCCGCCCAAGTGGTAGCGCCGGTGCGTTTATCCGATCCGCTGTAGCCCACCGAAATCCATCGACCAGGAAGACCGGAGCGCTTGGCGAGCTCGAGGCAGTCTGACAGGCCGTCAACTTCAAGTTGCCATGCGCCGGGCGACAAGCCTCTTCGATTCCCGCCGGCGAGGTAGATCACATGCGCCGCGCGCTCAATCAAGGGAGCAAGCGTGTGTGGCTGCTCCACGTTGGCGAACGCAATTTCGGCGCGTGCCAACGACGGTGCGGGCGCGAGCCGATCCGCGCTTCGCACGCAGGCAATCACCGGTACCGACGCGTTACACAGGTAGCGCAGAACATAACGGCCCGTCCGTCCGCTTGCACCGACGAGAAGAATCGAATCCCTGACGCTCGTTGTTCCCATACTGCGAATCGACGGGCCGTCGATATCTCGTGCGATGCATTCCAGGCAATGGACTGCGTAATGATCGAACGTCTGCGACGCGTCTGCGACCCCGCGCGTCCGCGCCCCATGCGTCCGCGACCCGTGCGTCCGCGACCCGTTGATGTGGGATTCGTTCGAGATGCAATGCGGAGGCTGAGTGCGCCCCGCCAAATAAGAAGAGCCCTAGCAAGGGCCCCTTCAATTCACTTAGCAAAGCAGTTCAACCACCTTCAAGCGGCTCTACCGTATAGAGGTGACCCAAAACAAAAAAGGGTGGCCACGCAGCGGCTATTCGTTGTTTGGTGCGTCTTGGTAGGGGCCTACGCTGCCGCGCACCTTGGCCGCAAAAGAAATGGGGATCTTGTGGACCAATCTCAGCTGATTGCACTCGCAGTCGAGCAGACGCGCGACTACGCGCTCCTTGTTCTCGACCCCGCCGGAAACGTCCTTACGTGGAATACGGGCGCGGCGAACATGACGGGTTACAGGCCGGAGGAGATCCTTGGCCGCCATTTTTCTGTTTTCTACACTCATGATTCGGTACAGCGCGGTTGGCCGGCACACGAGCTCAAAGTTGCAGCTGCCGAGGGGCGCTTTGAAGATGAAGATTGGCGCGTGTCCAAAGACGGCTCGCGGTTCTGGGCCAACGTCGTTATCACCGCCATCCGTGACAGCAACGGGAAGCTCGTCGGTTTTTCGAAGGTCACACGCAACCTTACCGAACGCAAGGAGCATGAAGAGGCACTGGCGCAGAGCGAAGAGCGCTTTCGTCTGCTTGTCGAAAGCGTTCAGGACTACGCTATTTTCATGCTCGATCCGCAAGGTCTCATTTCAAGCTGGAACTGGGGCGCGCAATGCATCATCGGCTACCGGGCGATTGAGGTAATCGGGAAGCACTTCTCCCGGTTCTTTACTGACGAAGACTTGCAAGCACACAAGCCGTGGGAGGAGCTTGCAACGGCGCGCGAACTTGGCCGCTTCGAGGGCGAAGGATGGCGCTTGCGAAATGACGGCTCGCGTTTCTGGGCTCGAGCCGTTGTGACTGCACTTTACGATTCGGCTGGGGAACTGCGTGGCTTTGCGAAAGTCACGCAGGATTTATCCGATCGGCGGCACACACAGGCGCTTGAAGCAGCGGCGCGCAATGTCAACGAGTTCATCGCGGTACTCGAACACGAAATCCGCAATCCACTTGCGCCGATTCAGACGGCGATACAGATCATCGAGAGCACACCGAAAACCGCGCCCGAACGTGATCGGATGTACGAGATCATTCGTCGCCAAGCATCTCAGCTTCGCCGCATCGCTGATGACATGTTTGACATCACGCACGTCGCACACAGCGAAATGGTCACCGAATGCAAGCTTCTGGATTTATCAAAGATCGCTAACGAAGCTATGGAGGCCATCGCGCTCGACGCTGCATGCAAGCACCATCGGTTTGAACTAAATCTCGCCTCTGAGCCATTGCTCGTGGAAGGCGATGCTCATCGCCTGTCACAGCTGATGACTAACCTTCTAACGAACGCGTGCACGTACACGCCGGCCGGCGGGCATATCTCTGTTACCACGAAGGCGGGCGGCATATATGCGGAAGTCGCAGTCAAGGACAACGGTTACGGTATTGAACCGGCTGCTCTGGATCAGATCTTCGAAATGTTCGTACAGCGAACCCCGGTTATCGAACGAGTCGGCGGAGGTTTAGGCATCGGCCTCGCGCTGTCCCGCAGGATCGCGGAGCTGCACAAAGGCGCGTTGGTGGCTGAAAGTGACGGCCCGAATAAAGGCAGCGTGTTTACTTTCCGCATGCCGCTCGCGACGCAGGTGAATGTGGCGTCGCCAAGCGTCGCGCCGCTCGCGCCGCTCCCGGAGAGCCTGCGGATTTTGATTGTTGACGACAATGCTGACGCGGCAGCGACACTGGACATGCTCTTGACCCCGCTTGGATATGAGACGTGCGTGGTTGGGACTGGAATGGAAGCTCTGCAGAGCGTGCAGGAGTTCAAGCCAAACGTAGTCTTGCTTGATATCGGCCTCCCTGGTATCGACGGCTATCAGGTTGCGCGAAGGCTGCGTGCGATGAAGCAGAGTCAGCCGATGCAAATTGTGGCAGTGACCGGCTACGGACAAGAAGCAGACAAACAAAAATCGCTTGAGGTGGGAATCGACGTGCACTTGGTGAAACCCGTCGATGCTGCCGAGTTGAAAAGTGCTCTTGCCGGCGGTGCGACATTGCATTGAGAAAGCGGGGCCGCGGAAGATCGCTAAATGCTGTTGTCGCGCAGTCGTCGGCAGCGACCTACGCTGGAATGTTCGCCAAGTCCGTCTCTGAAGGAAATCTTCCGGTCTCGTAGCGCGAAAACGCAACCTGGCCGTTGACGACGATGTCGAACTGGCCGGTGCGTCCGGGCTGTATGTCCACTGGACCACGCCCGCGCGTATCAAACCACGCCTTCACACGGAGGGCATCGGGTTTGTAGTTTCAGGCCGCGCAGTAATGGATAACGATTGCCATAACCTTCCTCATCTTCGCTGAACAGAACATCTGCTCTCGAGCGATTGTGACGCCGGGTTGCGACGTCCGCAATTGGCCGAGCGGCGACACCGGGACGCGATCATGGTGCGCAGCGAGGTCGATGTCGCATTGTCATCAATTGCACTGCTTTTCCTCAGAACCGGGCTGGTATGAACGGAGAAGAATCCACTTCGTTTTGTAAACCGGAACGGACAATGAACTCGGATCGACTGACGTGCATTCACCTGGAAGTTGCGATTAACCGCTCAACAACCAACCCGCATGATTCTGCAGAGGACGCAGCGTTGCGGACCCAGGTGGCGGCCCAGTGCGCGGCCATGACCGCCGTGGGCGCGACGGTGGATGTTCCGAACGAGATGCCTTAGGCCTTACGTAGGAACTAAAAATCGCTTCGGGCAAGTAACGGCCGGCGCCGCGACCCGGCAGCAGGCCGCTGACACGGTTCTAAGAGGCTGCACTGCATGAGCGATGATCAGCAACTGAGCGACAACATGTCAGCATTGCGCATGCTCGGCGAGATGGGAATTATCGACCCACTGTCATCGGCCTTCGGTGTAGCCCGCCTTTATCTACATAAAGGTTTGGACGCGATGACTCAGGAGCAGCGGATTGTCTTCGATCAACAGGTGGCGCCCATACTGCTGCACAAGTGCGGGCGCTGCGACGATTACGTTCAAGTCAGCACGCTGCCGGACGCGTACGAACACGGTTCAATGCTTTGTAGCCGCCACCTCCCCCAGCGCAAGGGCGACTAATCCGGCTCGAAGCCGACAATCTCCTCGATTGAGCGCCGTCAGCCTTGCCGCGATCTCCGGCTGGCGCCCAGCGCAAGGAGGCCCGCGCACAGTAGCGCTAGGCCGCCAGGTGTGGGCACCTGCGAAGGATTCACGTCGATCAATGCCGTCACAAAACCAAAGTTGTCACCGAAATTGCTATCCCAGTAAGCGAGATACAGCCGGCCCGTCTCATTGATGACAGCGTCGAAACTCGTGCCGAGGAGGAACCAGTCACCTGCGTCGATGCGACCTACCAAGGCACCGAAGCGGAACGTTTCGCCATCCTGCGAATGAAGGCCGAAGTCGCCTGTTGGCTGGCAGGGCGCCGGGCTCAATGCGTCCAGTCCGTTTGCATTCGATATCCGGTTGGCTGCGCCAGCACTCCAGCAGTCCAGAGGATCCACGATCGAAACCAGACGGTTCCCCGCCGCGAGATCGAGTCCGCTGTCGACCGCAACGCCGCCCGACGAACTGTTCTGGTTGGCGAAAATGTCCACCGAGATAGGCGCCGCGACGGCAGTCGAGCTGAAGCCGACTGCAAACGTGAGTGCGAGTGCGAGCACGGGGCTTACGAAGCGCTTGGCGGACATGATTGCTCTCCTTTCAAACCTGCGGAACGCGTCGAGCTAGCACGCTAAGAAGGGCAGCAAAGCAAAGTCTGGACCGAACGTCACGCCACATCGGCCTCTCAGAAAAAACAAAGACTTGGCCACCCAATGTCTCCGCGTGTCCGGATCACTGTAAGGTGCGCCGACGTGCCCGTCGCGGCAATGACCGCTACCCAACATCGATGTTAGCTACTGTCGCGCGGATAGGGATGGCGGGCTGACGGCTTGCAACTCCGCGCTGCAGAAAAGGTCGGGCGCATAAAATTTGGAACAGTGCGATCAGGCCCTGAAAGTTAGAGCACACCTTCGCGAAGGAGACCCTTTTGCCCGCGTACCTCGTGGTAGAGCACATCATCACCGACGCAGTGCGATTTAAACGGACCAAGGTCGCACCAATGATCGCTAAACATGGCGGCCGGTATCTAACGAAAGGCGGCGGCCACAAATTTCCGGAGGGTGGTCATTGGAAACCCGAGCGGGTCGTGATCATCGAGTTTCCCGACATGCAATCGCTCGACAATTGGTACACCTCGCCTGAGTATCAGCCGCTGATCGCACTCCGCAAACAGTGCACCAGCGATCTCGACATGCTGATCACCCTCGAAGGTCTGTAACGGGTCAAGACGGACAAGACCGCGACACTCATCGGGGTGGAATAAAGCTCTCGAGCGGGACGGCTTCGGTGCGATCAGCGAGGCTGTAGCGGCGCTTGCCTGAATAAACGATGTAGAGAGCGTCGACGTTTAGTAGGTTCGTTCGTTTGATCACGCCGGAAACCGTACAACGACTACCATGAAATTCCAACATGTCATATTCGATTTTCAGGGCAGGTGGGGAAGCCAATGGCTACGGGATACCCTTATAAAAGTTTGGGAGGAACGGACGTTGGAATCAGAGCTTGCAATCACGGGACACATGACCGTGGCGCGCAGGGCGCGCTGGCAGTGGATCGTAAGCGTGCTCGTTGCTGCGCTGATTCCGGTATCGAGCGCACTTGCATTTGGCTTTGAAGATGTCGTCGCGCGAGCGCGGCAACTGGCTGCGGGACCCTATCAGCCGCCGCCCGAAACGCCGAGTTTTATGCGGGACATTGGGTACGACCAATATCGCGGTATTCGCTACCAGGCGCAGCACAATCTCTGGCGCGATACCCACTCCCGATTTCAGGTCTCGCCGGTAATGCCTGGCAACGTGTACTCACGCACGGTGGCGATCAACGAAGTCACCGGACGTGATGTGCGACGCCTCAAGTTTCGCAAGGACCATTTCACTTTTGACGAGGCGGAGCTCAAACAGCGAATTCCAGATGACCTGGGATACGCAGGCTTCGAGCTGAGTTACTCACTCGGTCAGCCCACCATCGACGACAAGTTTCTCGTGTTCGCCGGCGGCAGCTACTTCCGCGGCATTGGCAAGGGCGGACAGTGGGGTCTGTCGGTTCGAGGCGCGGCGATCGACACGGGACTCGCCTCGGGCGAGGAGTTCCCCGACTTCATCGAGTTCTGGCTTGTTCGTCCGCGGCCTCGCGCAAGCCGCATGACCGTGTATGCATTGCTCAACAGTCCGCGCCTCACCGGCGCCTACGAGTTCGTGATCTCGCCCGGCACGTCCACCCGTCTTGACGTCAGAGCGGTGCTGTTCACGCGTGATCGAATCGAGCAGCTTGGTATCGCACCTTTGACGAGCATGTATTTCTATGGCGAGAACACGCCGCGACCACACGACGCCTGGCGCCCGGAGGTGCACGACTCCGACGGGCTCCTTGTTCAGGATGGCTCGGGCGATTGGATCTGGCAGCCGCTGTTGAACCCGTCGAAGATAACGTTTCACAATTTTTCAGCAGGCAGCGAGTTCGGGCTGCTGCAACGGGACACGCGCTTCGCATCCTATGAGGATGCGGAAACGAACTACCACCGCAGGCCGAGCGCGATGGTCCGGCTAGAGCAAGGCTTTGAACCCGGCCGGATTTTGCTGGTGCAGTTACCGACGAGGAACGAGTTCCTGGATAACATCGTCGCGTTCTGGTCGCTGCCGGGTCCGGTGGACGGCGGGACAAAGCTCGACCTGAAGTATCGGCTGACGTTCGGTGCTCCGACCATCGCGCAGACGAAGCTCGGTCGGGTCGTCAATACCTTCGTCGGTCGCGACGTCATCGACGCCACGTCCATGACTGGCCAGTATCGCTTCATCGTCGATTTCACAGGTGCGCACCTGGACCAGTTGAAGGCGGATGCACCGATCGCCGCGGCGATCAGTTCGCACGAAGGTACAACGATCCTCGAGCATCAGCTCGAGCGCATCGACGCCACAGGCTTTTGGCGCTTGTCCATTCTCGCGCGGGCCGACACAGACAAGCCGCTCGCGCTGCGCAGTTCGCTGGACCTCAACGGGCGACAGCTGACCGAGGTGTGGAGCTACGAGCTAGAGCCGAACAACGTGTTGCGGCGAAATGAGTGAGGACGGTGGCGTGTGGGCTAGCTGTCGACCCTAAGGGCTCTCGATAGCCACGGCAGTTGCCACGCGCAGCGCGACACCGTCACGTCCCGCGGAAGCGCTTGAACCGCGTCAGCGCCAAAATTCCTGCAAAGATCAATGCCAAGGTCCCTGGCTCCGGCACGTCGATCGCAATCACGAGTGGCGTCATCGTCCCAGTGAAGTCTCCCTCCGAGATGAATGTCAGCCCCGTGATAAACGCAGTTACATCATTCGGGTCGAGGCCGGCGGCCACTTCGATTCCACGAATTGAAAACCGTTCTACTCCAGCCGCGCCGAAAAAGTATTGAACCCCACCAAGCAAGTCGATGCCGCTGTCGAGAAAGGCCGCTCCATTCCACAGGAACAGATCAAACATGTTGTCGCCAATTCCTGCCGGCGGCAGAACAGACGCAAATGCCGGATTGCCTGCTCCGATGGCGTAGTCGTAGCCGACCGCCACAAACGGGTCAATGAACGTCACCGACGTCGGTCCGACGTTGGTGATAGCGAAGTTGTAGACGCCGTTGACAACAGTCGGCAGGAAGACGTTTGGCGGTCCACCGCCCTGGAGTGGAGTGAAGTTGAAGAATGACGACGACCTGCGAAGAATATGGGCGTTGTTACCCGTTGCTAGGAAGACAGCGGGGTCGCCCCTCGTGTCGATCAACTGCACATTGAATACATAGTCGCCGCCAAAGTTCAATACTTGGCCCGACGACAGCACAGCGGGAATGGTGTAGGAACCGGCATTGGGATTGACCTGAACAGAATGCGTGTTGTCCGCCTGGCCGTTCGCCAAGGTAACGCCCCTGTCGAAGATGTTGATTCGAACCGCATCTGCGGCGAAGTTATTCGGGATGGTCCACGAGATCGTCGGCGTGAGGCCCGAACCGGAGATGGTCACATTAACCGGGAATGGCACCGCCGTTTCCGTGCCAGCCAACGACGGCCCAGCGACCAGGACGGGCGCCTCGTTCGGCCGCTGGAAGCGCAAGGACCACGGCTGCGCAATTCGATTGATAACAAACGCGGTCGAGTTCCCACAGAAGTTCGGATTCACCGCGAAGGGACCGCACGGACCCTGGGGGTCGGTGAAGCCTGTAGGAGGGTAGCTCGCGCCCAACGTGGTGCCGAGCGAGCCACCGAGTACGCCGGCGCCGTATTGCAGCCGATCGCCCTGCGAGATACCGATGTTATTCGCGCCACGAATGTCGCGGAACATGTTGACGGTGCCCGGTGCCAGCTGGATCGGCGCCGCGGCAACGTTGAGAGTCAGAAGAACCGCGCAAATTCCTAATATGGATCGACCCAGCTGAGGCAAATGGCGTTTCGGCATCGTGACTCCCGTTGTGGTTCGCTTTTAGTTCTAGTCGGCCGCGTTTGCACTACAGAAGCGAGCGTGCCGAGCAACAAGCATCGCCACTGCAAACTTATCAAGCATTGATCGCTCATTCACAACGGCGGGAAGGCGTTCAAGCAAGAGTCAGTCCAAAAGTGCGGCGGCACGCCAAGAGGCTGATTGAATAGAGTTTGTGGATGACACATCGGCGGTGCGAATCTGCCGATGTAAAGCCCTTCGACATTCGCCGCGGCAGGCGCGGCAAATTTTGACTTCAAGTCGAGCTGCTTCCTTACCGATCAGTTGTCGTGCTCGCGCCGCGCTTGCCGAGGGCGAGCCGTTACGGTTCAGCCCCTCATCGTCCGCGTCCGCCCACGACAATGATCCCGGTCTTCTGAACCCGATCGTTTGCGCCACCACCTGGGACAGTTGCTGTAATCAGGTGCCGGCCCGCTTCGAGATCGACGCTAAGCACGTGGCCGCGGCCGAGCTCGCCCGCCACATCGGAATGCCAGACGATGTCGTGCGGCGCGACGCCCTCGTGACCCCGAAGGTCGTGACCGAAGATTACGTGCATGGTGCGCGTCGGAGCACACTAACGCTTGTTCAATAGCAGTGGAGTGCCGGCATTTACGACCTCCACTGCCATGTTCTCGAGTCGTCGATCAATCGAAAACAGCAAGACGTGATACATCAAAGGCGCATCGACGGGGAGATGCTTGCGAGCCGCGAGAGCCAAATTGAAGTCCGCCAGATCCCGGTCACGATCGCGATGTACACAGCTTACGACGACGCATCGACAGGAAAAAATGACTTTGCGACGACCTAGGTTGTTTTGTATTTATGCGCTGCTGCTTGCAATCTGGTTCACCGGGTTTGAGAGCGCGGATGCGGCGACCGCTTTTGAGTTCGCGACAGTGCAACAAGGGCGCGCAATCATTACTGCTCGCGACGAGTATGTGCAGCGGCTGAGCCCGATTGAGCGCGCGCTGAAAATGAAGTCGGAAGCGGCCGTTAGTGAAGCCGAGTACCTCCAACGTCTGGCGGCCTCCATCCAGCCGTGGCCTGAATCTGAGCGTGCAGCCGTCCAAGCCGCGCTTGACTCCATCCGACCCCGGCTCACGGAGCTTAATTTGCCCTTACCGCGTCGGGTCGTGTTCGTGCGATTTACAGGCGGCGTGGAAGGCAATGCTCCACACACGCGTGGCGATGCGGTGTTGCTAACCGAGGAGTCACTGACGCGTGCTGACCTTTTGGCGCATTTGATCGCTCACGAGCTGTTTCATATCGCAAGTCGTCAAGACAAAGCTTGGCGCGATGTCATGTACGCGACGATCGGATTTATGCCGATTGAAGAAGTCGCACTTCCGCCCGCGCTTGCTGCGCGCAAGGTCACCAATCCGGATGCACCCCGTGTCGATGTCGCGATCAAGGTGCAAACTGGCTTGGGCTCCGCATGGGTGACGCCGCTGGTTCACGCAACCGTCGACCGTTACGACGCGCACCAAGGCGGAGAATTCTTCAAATACATGAAACTAAGCTGGCTGGAAGTGGGGCGCGGTGAGGTACTGCCAACACGAGCCGAAGTGCTGCAACCTCAGCTACACGAGACGGCGCAACTCAGGGGGTTTGTCGAGCAGGTTGGCCGCAACACCGGATACATCATTCATCCGGAAGAAATTCTCGCCGAGAACTTCGCACAGCTAGCGACGGGAAAGACAGGCCCTTCACCTGAGATTCATCAGCGCCTACTTGAAGCGCTGAAACGGCGGACATCGATGCGACGCTAGCAATCCGCAATTGGATCACTCGTGACTTTGCCTTGTAAGTGAACAGGCGCACAATTTCTTCCTAAGTATGCGAGCAATACAAGCCCTGCGACTCTGCGGAATGCTGTTGGCCGGCTGCCCGTTGACCGCAGCCGTTGCGCAGACGCCGCGGTGTGACACGCTGTCGGCTTTCCAACGCGAATTCGCGCGCGCCACTGGCGCGTGCCGTGATCTCGCCCCGATCATCGATGTTGCGCCACCAAAGGTAGAGGCGACGCCACCGCCCGCTCCGGCGGTGCCGGACGCCAGCACGCAAACCTCGCAGACAACGGCGAGCCCCGCAGCCAACGAAGGTCGCGCCCCAACGCACTGAACCGCGCAAGTCGAGTTCAAAGACAGCCGCGGGTTCGGCCAAGAGCTCCGCGCCATCCAAGACTACTGCGAGTCGCAAGAGCGAAGCCGAGCGGCGCAACGAACCACTCGATGCAAGCGGGTGGAAGACCTATCAGGACGACCGATACGCTTTCAGATATCCAGCGGGCCTGATGACGACGTCGCAGCGCAACGGTGTCGTCGAGCTGCATTCTGCCGACCGGGAGTTCCGCGTGCGTGCGTCCGCCCGAATCAACTCGAAAAAGGACACGGTCCAATCGGCTTGGCAACAGCGCCTCAAGGAGCATGGCCGGAGCGTCACTTACAAAAGGAAGGGCGATGAATGGTTCGTGGTGAGCGGCGTGGAAAGTGGAAAGACCTATTACCGCAAACAGTTCGTCAGCCCGGAGCGCATGGCAGAACTCGTCATTACATATCCCAAATCGCGGGCGTCGGTCTACGACCCCTGGGTGACCGAAATCGAAAAGAGCTTCGTCGCGTACCGCGCGTCCGATAGCGCTCAGGCTTCAAGCAACGAGCCCCCGAGCGTTGTTACGCAGGCGCCTGCGGTCAACGCCACGCGCGAACTGCCAAATGTGATCGGCCGCAGCTACTCCGATGCAGCCAATGTGTTGACCGAGTTCAAGGTTGAGCGCGCCGAAGTGGCGGGCGCCGCTCCGACCGGCGAAGTGCTTGCTCAGGATCCTGCCCCCGGCAGCTCTTTGCCGCCGGGAAGTACGATCAGCTTGCGGGTGTCCGATGGCTCGCTTGCGACTGCTGCGGCCGCGGCGCCTGCGCCGTCCGCCGCTTCGGTGGCGTCCGCTTCGCAGCTTGAGCCTTCGACAGCGCCCGTGCAAAACGATCGGGTGGCCGGCGCGTTTATCGGCGGGATCGCGAGCAACGTCGTGGCCGCGCTGGTCGCCGGTGTATTACTCGGCCTGCTGCTCGGCGCCGTGCTTATGCGTCGAGCGCTTTTCGCGCGCAGTCGCGCCATCGATACAGCGCCCGCACAACACGTGGATGCTGCGCCGGCCGAAATCGACCGCAGCCAGGCCGCTGCCCGAGTCCACAGAGTCGCGGCGATCGAGCCGCCTCCCGAACTCAGATTTACCGCTCGGCTCGTTCCGGGCGAAACAACAATCAAATTCGCCGACCTGCTGGAGGACGAAGAAGCAGCGATCGCATATTCAAGGAATCAGTATGCGGAGTAGCTTCAAGCTGCGTTCACCGCTCGAAATTTCGAACGATGACGTTGCGCGGCAACTGCCGGACGTGAAACCACAAGAGATTCTTGACCACAGCGACAGTGGTGCTCTGTGGCCGGTCCGTGACGGCCCTGCTTTCAGCGATCTGCAATCCGCCTACGGCACCGCGCTCGCCGTTCGGCGTCTGCGCATCGCACGCGGCGAGGTTCCCGTGGGTTACAAGGTCGGCTTTACGAACCGCACCATCTGGTCCCGCTACAACGTGTACGCGCCCATCTGGGGTTTCGTTTGGAACACGACGATCTCCTATTGCGATGGTGCTGGCAACGTACCGCTTGCGCGTGTGTGCCAACCGCGCATTGAACCCGAAGCGGTGTTCGGCTTCAGGGCAACGCCACCAAACCCTGTCACGCTCGACGACCTGTTCGATGCGCTGGATTGGGTCGCACCGGGTTTCGAGATCGTCCAGTCACACTCGCCAGGCTGGAAGTTCATTGCACCGGAAACGGTGGCAGACGGTGGTTTGCACGGCCGACTGCTTGTCGGGCCAAAGACACCGATCGCCAAACTGGCACGCGACAGCGATCAACTCGATCGGATCTTGGCGAGAGCCCGCGTCCGTCTGCAAAGAAACGGCGAACTCGTGGAGGAAGGCTCAGGCGCTAATGTGCTGGATAGTCCATTACATGCCTTGATGCACTTCGTGACGGAGTTGCGATCGTGCCCGGGCGCGCCCGACGCTGGCTGCGCATGACGTGGTCACAACGGGCACCTGGACAGACGCCTGGCCAGTGGCTGCTGGAGAAAGATGGAGCGCGCGATTCGACGCGTTGCCTGCGCTTGAGGTCAACTTCGAGTAAGTAGTGGTTAAGCATCGCTCGTGCTTACGTTCCCGCGCGGCGATCAAGCCTTCTCTCATCGCTGTGTGCTTGATGATGCTTTGCGGTTCGACCAAGGCGGCTGACGACTGCTCGGTCGCCGATGTGTTGGCCAATAGCTGGATCCGAATGGCCCGGAGTCACTCCTCGGGATTGCCAACGACCAAGGCCATCCGGAGGGAGCTCGAGTTCAAGACCAACGATCAAGTCGCACTGAAGGGCTATTCGTATTCCCCGCCGTCTGAAGAAAGCGAAACGGCTGCGAAGCACTTCATCCTTCTGCTGCAGGGAAGCGCATCTTCGGCGGCGCAGTTGGCCGAGACGGCAAGCGGTCTGGCGCTCGCTGCAAAGCGCGAAGTGTTCGTGTACGAGTATCGCGGATATGGCTCCGAAAGCACCGCCCATCCAACCGCGGCGGCGATTCAAAGAGACATCGACGCAATCATCGATAGCCTTTCTGAAGGCGGCAGGCGCGGTGTCGTGATCGGGTTGTCCATGGGCGGGATCTTCGCCATTCAATCATTGAAGCGCTCATTGAAGCGCTCCGAGAGCGGTGATCTGCGCGCACTGGTGGACTCCGCTCCCGCTCAGGTGCCGACGATTCCATTCCTGCTCCGTTGTCCCCGATGGATGAATCCACTCGATGCTGCTACGGCGGACGTGGCTCAACGCCTTGGCGTCCTGTATGCCGCTGACGATTGGTGGTCAAAGGATCCGGCAGCCAAGGAGCTGATAGAGAAAGTGAAAGCGGGCGGCGGACGGGTGTGGATGATCGAGGGCGGGCACGTCGATCTGTCGGCCTCGGGACTCGCTCTTCGTCTGCCGATCTATGTCGATTTCGTGCAGGAGCGTTCACCGTAAGCATCAACATCCGGTTCTATTTTTTCTCCAATAGCCGCGTCGCTTCCTTGCGCAATACTGCAAGAAGACGGTTCGCTGCCTTCGCCAGCAGCCACGGCAACGACACCTCGATGTGCAGCGAGTCTTCGAGCACTTCGATGTTCGCCGTCGCAGTTTGGCCCAACGCGCGGACACGGAAACGCAACGTGTCTCCTTCCCAGGTCTGTTGCTCAATCGCGATGATCGTTCCGAGGTGACCATCGGTGCGCGCGAAGCCCTCTTTGATACGTTTGACCGCCTCGCCCTTGCCGAGACGATGGGTAATGGTGACCCTGACGGTTTCGTTCACAGAAGCTGTGCTTCGACGGCGTAGCCGTGCATACGCGCATTTTGATCGAACGGCGATCGCGACGATGCTTCGGACGATTTGCGCTGCCGCAGGCTGCTGTGTCGATCCACGTGTGTCTACTGCCACCACAAACGCGGTCTTACCAGTGATACAAGGTATCGTGCTGCGGTTCCTCTTCCTCTGATTCCGACGGGCGCACAAAGGCTACGCGCGGTTTTATGCCACCGGAACGAATTCAGCGCCTAGCCCGGGATGAGCGCCTGGCGCGTCATGTCGGCTTCTGGTGGGGGTTCGCGGAAGGGCTGTTTTTCTTCATCGTTCCCGACGTCTACATCAGCTTCGCCACCCTCTTCTCGCTGCGGGCCGGCGCCATTGCCTGGTTGTTTTCGATCGCAGGCTCGGCCAGCGCCGTTGTCGTAATCTACCTACTCACCGCGATGCTCGGCTTGGACTACGTGTCCTTTCTCGATTGGATCCCGGGAATATCAGCACCGCTGATCCACCGTATGGGCCAGCAGCTCGCGACCGAAGGGCTGCCGTACACGCCGCTTTTAATAATGGCTGGTGTGCCGCTCAAGCTCTATGCTGCGCAGGCCCTCGCCCTCGAGCTGTCGCTCGGCTCGGTGCTGCTGTGGACCGTGTTCGCACGCATCGTGCGAATCGCGCCGACGTTCGCAATCGTCGCAGCGATGCGCCTGCTATTCGGCCGCCAGATTGACCACCGCCCGCGCACATGGTGCGCGCTACTCGGAATCTTCTGGGTCGTCTTCTATGCCTTCTACTTTGTGCATATGAGCCGGGCATGAAAACGGAAGAACCGTGCCATTCTTAAAAGCGATTGCTTTCTGCGACAGCAGTCAATAATCCGCGCTTCGTGCGTCACTTGAGTGGCGCCGTAAATTATTCGGGCTTGCTTCATGGAGAGTTTGTAAAGGATGTCGGCGAGGACGCTCGCTTTCTGTTGAAGCTCCAGCCAACGGCGAGAAGACCAATCCCTAGCAGCATCAAGGTTCCGGGTTCGGGGACCTGCACAACCCAATTTCCATCAATGAATAGATCGGCTATGGCAATCTGGCCATTGGGGAAAATGTAGAAGGTCGCTCCTGAAATGAGATCTTCTTCAGAGGATGGGTTAAACGAAATGGACAACGATTGATGGATGGTCGGATCAGTCGGATCAACTGGAAAAATGGTCGGGAAGTTGATTCCGAAACCTCCGACGTCTAGCTGCGTGCCATCAAGGGATTGAAGCTCGATGGGTCCCAACGTTCCACCGGACAACAAATTGGCAGAGCCAAGACCAAAAATGGCATTGTCCAAAAACAGGGCGATCAGATCTGATGGGGCCGCTGTACTCCAGCCGATGCTTGCGCTCGCCGGCGGCGATGCTATTTCCAACATGCCGATCACCGTAGGCGAAGCGTCCTGGCGATATTCGTAAATCACACCAGCGAAGGCCGCACTACTCACCATTGCCAGCAACCAAACATTGGCCGCGCCAAAAATTAAACGAGAGAGCCAACAACGGTTTAGGAGGTTCATTTTTTCTCCTTGCTCATCTGCAATCCACGAGCTTTTATACTCGGCTTCGTATCGACATAGGCTCTCGGCCCAGAAGCGACATCGTCGCGAGCTATTGAGCAGGCGCGTACAGGAGCCCGATCAACTCCCTGGCGATCGTTGTCGCTGGGTCGCGTCCATCGACGGTGGGGGCCAGGTTCGTCCACACCACCAGGGTGACGCCGTTCACAGGGTCGTGGCCCATGAACGAGTTGTAGCCGGGCAATTCGCCCGTGTGTCCGTAGAGATTTCCAAACTTGGCTATCGCCCAGCCGTACGCAGCACTGTTGGAATTACTCGGGTCGATCGGTACGACGCTGGCAAGACGCCGTGCTTGCAGGTGGGCATTCAGCAGCTTGCCGCCTACTAATGCTTCGACCCAGGTGGCGAGGTCGTTGGCGGTGGAGATCCCCGCACCGGCTGCCCAGCCCCACGACGGATTCGCGGCGGTCTGATCTACGGGTGCGAGCGTGCCCGCGCGGGCCGCAGCCTGCATGTCGTCCGGCAGCGCGGGCGGCGCACCCATCGTCAGCACGTTGTTGCCATACATGTAGCCGCGCGACTAAAGGTGCGGGAATTGCGTTGGACGCAGATGTCGGGAAACAGCGTGTTCTTCATGCCCAAAGGCGCAAATAGCCGGTCGCGCATGATGGCCGCGAGCGGCTTGCCGCCCTCGAGCTGTTGCGCGATGAGCCCGAGCAGGACAGTGTTGGTGTTCGAGTAGCCGAATTGCGAACCGGGCGGCGTGAACGTCGGCGGGTGCTTGTAGGCGAGCGCCAGCAACTCGGCCTGTGTCCATGCCTTCGTGGGCTGTGTATCGAGCGTCCGGTTCAGTTCGAGCGTCGTCGAGTAATTGAACAGACCACTTCGCATCGAGAGCAAGTGCTCGATCGTGATGTGCGCGCCGTTCGGCACATCGGGCCGGTACTTCGAGACCGGGTCGTCGAGCCTGAGCCGGCCCTCTTGAACCTATTGCAGGATCACCGTGCCGGTCCAGGTCTTGGTGTTCGAGCCGACACGCACATGCTGGTCGAAGCTGGTCGGCACCGTGCCGCGATAGGTCGTGACACCGTAGGTGGTGGTGAAATCGCCTTTCGGCGTGCGCAGGATCACGACCGCGCCGGGAACGAGCATTTCTTTCGCAAGCCGTTCCACCGTGCCTTGCATCGCGGCCGCATCGATTGGGCGCAGCGCGGATCGCTTGGCGCCGAGTGCCGCGCATGCTGCAACGACAACGGAAATTGTCAAAGCAAGCAGTGCACGGCATGTGAACGCGCACACGTGATTTGCAACCCGACCAGCGGCACGACCACGCGCGATTTCTGTTTCAGACATGGCGTCCATAAGGTTACAGCCAACATGCTGCAACGGTGGCCCTGTCACGGCTGAGCCGGGCGGATCAAGTGTTCCGGTGAGGCACTATCAATGTCTCAATGTGGGCGCAGTGGAATCGATTCTTATCGCGGCGAAGCGCGACGCGAGATCGGACGTTGGCCGTACTCTTTAGTCAGGCCGCTGCAAGAACTTGGCGACGGCAAGGTCACCGACCTGCTTACCGAGGGCGGCTCCGACTTCGGTCGAGTTGCGAAAGTGCACGCCGTCGTACACCCGAGCGTTGCCCACCTCCTGCATGAAGTCATCGATCTTCGTCCAGGTCCGCGCCGGGCCCTTGACCAGATAGCTGGTCGTCTGCAGTGCTGGCATCGTGCCGGTGCGAATCTCCGCCTGAAGAACAGTACCGACAGCGCCGGCCACGGTGCAGTGCGCGCACGGATACTCCGGGTGCATCGGGGTGTCGATGAACGGCGTCCATGAAGGGTCGCGCTCCGTCGCATCATTGCCGTCGAGGTCGCCGTTGCGGATCGCGGTGACCGGTCGCCAGAAGTTGTAGTGATACTTGGCGTCAAATACCGCCAGCAGCGCATCGTCTGCGGCTTGCGCCACCGCTGCAAAAAGACGAGCGTTCTGCGTGACTTCGCGGCCCGGTACATCAGCCACTGACAGCACGATGCCGTTATAAATCGGCGGCAACGTTGCCTCCCAGAAGCCGGCGATTTGGGTTTGCTCAGCGGTGCGTCGGGAGTTGCTCTTGCCCCCAGCGACTTCACTTCGTTGAAGTCACGCGCCCACAAGGCGCTCGTGAGGGCAGGCGGCGGGCCGGGCCGGAATTGCGAAGCACTGCTCATCAGCCACGGCTTGCGCTGCGGCCAATGCGGCGCCGCGGGTATCACCGTGGGCACGTAGACCCCGGCAGCCGTTTGCGGTCGGTAGGTTTCTCCGGCAGCGGCGCCGTCGTCGGCGCGCATCGCAAGCACCGCCGCTGCGGCCTGTTCGCCGGCGGCGATGCCCGAAGTCTTCGCTATGCCATCGGTGACCTTCGCCAACGCCGCCTGATACGCACTATCGATCGCAGCAAGCTGAGATGGCAGCAGCTTGGCGAGCGCGGTGCGGTTGGCCGCCGCAACCGCGGCATCGACGGAAGCGCCCGGCGCCACGTCCAGTTTCAACGCACCGGCGGGATAGCGCTTGGTAATAGCGTTCACGACTTCGTAGACGGCGGTATTGGCGATCGCCATGGCCCGGTTCGCCGGTGGCGGGCCCATTTTGGCGCTGACGACGATCTCCCCGACTTTGATGTTCCACTCGCATACCGCGTCGGCACTTGCGGTCGGACTTGCGATGAACAAGGCGGCGAAGATCAATGACGCCCATTGCGAGTGCTTTGTCTTGCTATTCATGATGGCTTCCCTTGGACTTGCGCCGTAACTGTTACTGGTTTGCGCTATCCATAGCAGCGATGCTTTGATGTTGCGCGACTTTGTTCTGACTCCACCACGCCACCAGCTTGTCAAAATCGCCGGCAAACTTGCGCTCCTTAACCGCTTCGTAGATCGCGGTGCAGGCTGCGACGTCGCTGCTCGCTCGCGTTGTGGCAAGGTAGTCGCAGACCCAAAAGGCGTTTTCCAGGTCCGTCAATCTCGCGTTTGAAAGCTGAGATGTCGGCGTGGCCAAGGTGCGTTGCGGTTGCTGCGCCGAGGTGTTTGCGATAGTTCCCGCGACAACTCCGATCGTCGTGATAACGATTTTCGTAATTGAAACTACGCGGTGGTTGGTTTTAGGTTTGAGCATGATGTCTCCATTAGTTGCGATGGGTTCCGCACATTCGGTGCGCCGCTGGCTTATTCGCCGACTTCGAGAACAGTTTGCGATTGCAGGTACGCAAAGGCCATACGACCGAAGTACTCTCGACCTCAAAATGGCAGTACCAATCGCCCAGGACTGAAGTCCTGTTGCGCGTTACGCGGCGCGGCGTAAATTAAGCCGATGGAGGTGCGCTCGATTGCAACGCGTTACGCGGCGCTGGTCGTCGCGCTGCTGGCTGTCGCGCTGATTGCCAGCGGAGCGCTGCAAACATGGAGCGCACATCGGGATCGACAGCTAGCGCTCGAGGCCCTGCAGCGCGAAAAGGCGCAGGCCGCTGCAGCGGCGGTGTCACGCTTCATCGAAGACATTCTGCGGAGCCTGGATTGGGTGACGTTATCGGTCGTGCCTACGACGTCGGACGATATCGAGCGGCGCCGCTTCGAGTTTCTCAAGCTGCTGCGTCTGGAGCCCGCAGTCACGACCGCCACACTGGTTGGCGCCGACGGCCGCGAAGCGTTGCGGGTCTCTCGCATCGAGCCAGATCGCCTCGACAGTGGCATCGATCTGTCAGGCGAACCGGCGTTTACCGCTACGCATACAACGCGCGCTCATTTCAGCGATGTGCGATTTGTTGCTCAGACCGAACCGTATTTGACTATCGGCGCACCGAGCGCCGCACGTGACGGATCGGTCGTCATCGCAGACGTCAATCTCAAATTCGTTCGCACGGTGGTGTCTGAAATCAAGGTCGGCGAAACGGGCTACGCGTACGTAGTGGATGCGCGAGGTCGGTTGGTATCGCATCCCGAGATGAGTCTGGTCCTTCAGATGACTGATATGTCGCAATTACCCCAAGTGCGGGCGGCTACCGCGCCGGGCGCGCCGACCCAGGGCTTTGCAGACAGCGCGAACGCGCTGGACGGTCCGGCAGTATTGGCGGCGTACGCGAAGATCGCACCTCTCAACTGGACGGTGTTCGTGGAACAGCCGCGCGCCGAGGCGATCGCGCCGTTGATGCACTCGATCGAACGAAGTGCGCTTATCCTGCTGATCGCGCTCGTTGTTGCTGTCACCGCAGGAGTTCTGGCAGCGCGACGCATGGTGGCGCCCATCGGCGAATTGCGTCGCGGCGCTCAGCGCTTTGGTGCAGGCGATTTGGCGCACCGTATCGAAGTCCGCAGCGGCGACGAGCTGCAGGACCTCGCCGCAAACTTTAACTCGATGGGCGAACAGTTGCGTGAGATGTACGCGAACCTAGAGCGGCGCGTGCACGATAGGACACAGGAGTTGAATGAACGGAACATCGAGATTGAGCGGAAGAGTCAGCAGCTGGATGACGCCAACCAAGCGAAATCGCGACTGCTAGCCGCTGCCAGCCATGATTTGCGTCAGCCGATGCACGCGCTGTCGTTGTTCGTCGGACAGCTTCAAGACAGCAAGACAGTTGATGAGCGTATTGCGCTGATGCAGCGAATCGAGCGGGCAGTCGGGAGCCTGAGCGAGCTACTCGATCAATTGCTGGACCTTTCCAAACTTGAGGCAGGCGCGGTGCAGGCAGTGCAGCAGGACTTCGCGGCCGGCGACATGCTGTCGGCGATCGAGACGGAGTTCGCTTCACTTGCGCGCGTCAAAGGGGTCGAGCTGCGCGTCCTGCCAACCGACGCATGGTTGCGCAGCGATCCGGTTTTGGTGCGGCGGATCTTGTCAAACCTGGTGGCAAACGCCATCCGCTATACCGAACGAGGCGGCGTGCTGATCGGCTGCCGCAAGCGCGCGCACTCGGTGCGTATCGCGGTGTGGGATACCGGTTGCGGAATCCCGGACGATCGATTTGAAGATGTGTTCCGTGAATTCGTGCAGCTTGCAGGTCCCGAGCCGCGGCACGCCAATCGATCCGGTAGAGGACTGGGCCTTGGCTTGTCGATCGTGGCGCGCCTGGCCGATTTGCTTGGCACCAAAGTTAAGCTGCGCTCGACGGTCGGCCACGGCTCGATGTTTGCATTTGAATTGCCGCTCGGACTCGCCAGTGCGGCCGCACAGCAGCCGCTTATACCGTCCAGCGTTACCGCTTTGCGCGGAACGTTTGCATTGGTCATTGATGACGACGAAGCCGCGCGTGTGGGCATGTGCGGACTGCTCGAAACGTGGGGCTGTCTCACGCTGTCCGCCCACAGCAGCAGCGACGCGGTTGCGCAATTGTCTGCGCACGACCGTGCACCGGAACTGATTATCTGCGATTACTGGCTGACAAACGAGACCGGCCTGGATGCGATCGAACGCGTGCGCGCCGCAATCAGTGGGCGCGTACCCGCTGTGCTGGTTACCGCAGAGACTTCGCGGTCAGTGTTGCTCGCTGCGCAGGCTGCCGGCACACCGCTGCTACACAAGCCGGTTTCGCCGCTCAAGCTGCGCGCTCTTCTGGCGCAACTGTTGTCGCGTCCTGACAGCCAAATTCGCATCGCTGCATGACTCATGGTTTCCCATCCGCACGGACGTGTTTGTCGATCGAAGGGAGAACCAATTGCAGCTTTCCGACGGCCAACACTGCCTGCGTTCGACTGGTCGCTCCAAGCGCCTTCAGTATCGCGCTGATCTGATTCTTAACGGTCGACTCAGCCAAGTTGAGTTCGCGGCAGATTCGCTTGTTCGACTGACCCTCCATCATCAATGCGAGGATCTGAGCCTGCCGCTCGGTAAGACCGATGTCGGAGGGCGTCCGTTGGCCTTGCGCAACTTGCGTTGCAATCGGCTGTTTTGACGCGCCACGACCCACCAGCTCCGGCGGCACGTACACGCTCCCAGCAAGCACCAGGCTTAACGCGTTCTTCATCACTTCGTTACTGGAAGACTTCGGGACGAAACCCATCGCGCCAGAATCAAGCGCTTGCTTGACGCTTTCGCGATCGGATGTCGCTGACACCACGACCACAGCGATGGCGGGGTACTTGGCGCGAAGGGATCGCAATGCGGTCAATCCGTGCATGCCGGGCAACGACAGATCGAGCAACATCAGGTCAAGGTCGGGGTGACGCTCTATCGTCTGAAAGGCAAGCTCCGGCTCACCCGCTTCGAGCACTTCTGCATCCGGGACCAGACTGATCAATACCCGGCCGAGCGCATCCCGGATCAGTGCGTGATCATCGACGATAAGAACCTTCATATGGTTGGATCGGGCTGCCGTGGGGAAACCAACATCACTCGATGACACGACTGGCGCGCATGCGGATAGCCTGCGGAACGTCGAGGCCGATCTCGCGCGCCGCAGTCAGATTAACGTCAAGCTCGAATCGTGTCGGCTGCTGAAATGGCAGCTCGGCGGCACGGGCGCCTTTGAGTATTTTGTCAATCGTGCCAGCGATTCTTTGCCACTGCTCATCCAGCGACGGTCCATAGGCAATCAGGCCGCCCACCTCGGTGAATGCGGGGCTGTGATACATCGCCGGCATCCGGTAGCGTGCCGCTAGCCGAACGAGCTCGCCTCGCTCGCCGACGTACGTCGGCGAAATCATCACCAGCATTGCCTCGGCGCGCACCTTCCTAGCGGCTTCAAACGCGGCTTCAAAATCGCGCTCTGATTTGGCATGCAGGACGTGGGCTTCAAGGTTAAGGCGGCGCGCGGCGGCTTCAACGGCTTTGAGCTGGCGCTCGTGCGTGACCGGGTCCCAGAGCACGGCGACGCGGCTCAGTCGCGGGACAAGTTCCTTTAACAGTTCAAGCCGCTTTGCTGACAACTCAACGCCTATCACGGCGAAGCCGGTGACATTGCCACCCGGGCGGGAGAGACTCTTGGCGAATCCCGATTCGACCGGCAGTCCCAACAAGGCCACGATCGGGGTCGTGGTCGTTGCCTGCTGCGCAGCGCGCGTCGACAAATCTCCGGCGGTCGTGATGACGTCGACCTTCAGGCGCACAAGCTCACTGGCTAGTTCCTTGAGGCGGGCCGCGTCGTTACCGGCGTATCGGTACTCAAAGGCAACAGTTCTTCCTTCGTGCCATCCCAGTTCCTGCAGATTCTTCAGCAGCGCCGAGATGTGCGGATGAATCGGCGGCGGAGGCGACGTCTGCCAGAGCACGCCGATGCGCGGAACATGCGACGCGGGTTGAGCGCCGATCGGCGCAGCTGTGAGGAGGCAGACCGCGGTCGCAATCGAGCCTATCGCACGGATCAGCACATCGCGTCTCCGGTTAGTCGTCCGATTCCGTTTGCATCTAGCATGCCGCGGCTCCCAAGCCTGCGCAGTGGCGGGAATCTGAACTGTTCCGCTGAATGCCCGGCACGCGAGCGCGCTGATGCGTTTACTCGATGACACGATCGGCCCGCAGCAGCACCGACGGCGGAATAGTTAATCCAAGCGTGCGCGCGGTCGTCTGATTTAGGGAGAGATCAAACTTAATTGGCTGCTCGACGGGCAACTCGGCTGGTTTCGCGCCCTTCAGAATCTTGTCGACGTAAGCCGCCGCACGCCGAAATTGATCGTAGTAGCTCGGCCCGTAGGACACGAGACCGCCAGCCTCGACGAATGTGCCCTCATCAAACATGCTGGGCAATCGGTTCTTGCGCGCAGCGTCTGCAATCAGTTGCCGCCCTTTGAAGTTAGCGGGGTTGCCAAATGCCCACAGCGCATCCGCTCCGCTTGACGCGGCCGCTGCCAGACTCGTCACCACCTCTTCAGGGGTACGCGCTGCGAAGGCCTGAACTTTCACTCCCGACGCCTCCGCCGCTGTTACTAGTTCGCGCATTGCCAAAGATTCCACCGGATTCGCAGGATCGAACAAGATCGCCACGCGGGACGCTTTCGGAATGATCTCCCGCAGCAATTCCACTCTTTTCGCCATCAACTGTGGCCCTAATGTACTGAGCCCCGTGACGTTGCCCCCCGGTCGCGCAAGGCTTTCAATCAGTCCCACTTTATCCGGAAACGACGCCAATACCATCACGACGGGAATCGTTGTCGTCGCATCCTTGGCTGCGCGAATCGCTTGCGTTGAAGACGCAACAATGACGTCGGGCTTCAGCGCCGCCAACTCGCGCGCAAGCGTTGGCAGTCGATCCGGAGAACCGTCCGACCACCGCGCCTCGACCGTGATGTTGCGACCCTCCACATAACCCAGGTCGCGCAACCCTTGGCGAAGCCCTTCCCAACTAGGTGTGTTCTCGTTGCCGAGCGTGCCAATTCGGAATACGCGGGTGGCGGGCTGTGCATCGGCGCTCGACGACATGAACGCACCGAAGAGCACGGTTGACATCAAAATACTTCGAAACCACATCATGTTCATATTGTCGTCTAACCGAAACACGTGCGTGTAGTCCGTAAACGAGCAGCTTGTAATAATTTCTTGCGTCGGCCGTCCTTGCCGGCGTTTGTTGCTTCTGACAAAGCAATAAATAACGTTTTAGAACGCTTAAGGACGGGGTCGGACCCGTGCCGCGAAACTCCCTCATCGCCGCAACAGCGGTTCTTTGCAAACGAGGGAGTTCCAAAATGTTCAATCCGTGCAACCCGCGCCGCAGAACCATTGCATGGCTTCTCTGCAGCGGCATGTTTCTGAGCGCCTGTGGGGCAGGCCAGTTGGAAGAATCCGAGCTGCTCGCTGAAGCGGCGAATGCGCAGGTCGTCACTCCGTTGCTCGACGACGTCGGTCAGGTGATGCCGTCAGATCCACAAGCGATACCGGCTGATGTCTCGGCGCGCACACGCGCGGGTCGCTACGCCACTTCAGCGCAGGCTCGGGCCCTTCAAAATGCGCTCGGCAGTGACATTCGCATCGTTGAAGTCGGCTGTTGTGGCGAAGCTGCGCTCGAGCACGCGGTCGCCCAAGCGTTTGCGGAGCGTGCGACCGCGGGGGCGGTGCTTGTCAATGGGTCGGACATGCGTCTTGCAGCAGCAGCGGTGGAGCGTTTCAACGACTTGGGGCTTGAACGTGTTTGGTTGGTGTCGCGCTGATGGCCTCCCGTCCGATCGCGTCCGAGTGGCCGTCGCTGGTGTGCAAGGCACCTTCGCGGGCCAGCTTTGGCGAGCTCTATCTTCGGCTGCTGACATGGGCTTTCACGCTTTTCAGTTCGGTGCGCATTGCATCGTACGTACCGACCCTGTATGCGATTTATATAAGCGGCGATTCGAGTCAGCACTCGCTTTGGACGTGGCTTACGTGGGTAGGCGCCAATGCCACGATGGCAGCATGGCTGTATGAGCACAACGGTCGCAGGATGAATCCCGCGATCGCAGTCAATGTCGGCAACGCATCGATGTGCATGGCAACGGCAGCGCTAATCATCCAGTACCGGATGTGACGCGACAGCACGCGCTCAGCGCAACGCCAGGTCAACTGCGGCGGCGTCGGTGAGCGGTTCGCCTTCTACTCGCCAGCGCTGCAGTTCGTCCGGCTGAACTCGCGCGGCGTTGATTGCCTCGAGCAGGCGAGCACGGAACTGGCGCGTCAGTGGGTGCACCTTGTTGCCATTGGTGCGGATGTGGCGCTGGAGTGCCGCGTCGATGCGCACGGCATCGCCAAGGCGCCCATCAGCGATACACAGCATCGCAAGCGCCTCAGCGCTGTAGACGCCGATTGGTGTCGATCTGAGTTCACGCCGGCGCGAGCGCATGATGTCAAAGGCCTCGTCGAGACGCTTCAGCACTGTAAGGGCGTACGCCGTTTGACATGCAACCTGCAAGAAAGTGCGCGGCAGGTCTGGCCGCGCCAGAAGGGCCATCCCTAAAACCGCTGCTTCCTCGTGACGATCTACGCAGTTCATGTAAGCCATCAGATTCGACTCGCACGCCATCAGAGGCCACGTCTCGTCAGGTGCCTCTTGCAGCACGGCGCGCTGCTGTTCCAAAGAGGCGATCACTTGTGGAATGTCCTGCCTGTGCTCGTGCAGCATCATTTCGACCGTCAGTCGTAGGCCACGCACATAGGCTGGGTCGTCACGCCATTCAAGCGATCGCAGTTCCGCGATCACCCGCTGCGTTTCTTCGGTATCGCCACGGCGCGCCAGCGTGAAACCGAACGCGGCGAGCGCAGTCTGTAAACGCCGCCTGAAACCTGCAGCCCGCGCGCGCTCGACCGCCTCCTGCTTTACGCGTTGCAGTTCCTCGTGACTCATGCCTCCTTGAATGCCGAAAGTTCCCAGCCGCCAGAGGAGGTTGACCTGAGCGCTTGCGGGTGCAACATCGAGATGGGCACGCATCGCGTTGAGCTTCGGAAGCAGCTCTCCGATCAGACCGAGTTGCATGTAAAGGGTCGCGGCAGCCCCTGCCAAGGTAATGGCAAGCGCCCAATCGGCGGCCTCCACGGCCCAGTCGAGTGCGGCGCGCGCATTGTCAACCTCCGGTTGCAGACGCTGCGCTACTTCACTGGCGCTTGCTTTTCCGCTATCACCCCAGCGGGCCTCGTCAACCGTTGCGAACAGATTCGCCACGGCGCGTGCATGACGCGCGCGAGCTGCAGCTGTCTCACCGGCGGTTGCGAGTTGTTCCAATGCAAAGACGCGCATTGTTTCCAGCAGCCGGTATCGCACAGGTTCGCCGGCATCAACACTGACGAGTGATCTGTCGACCAGCGTACCGAGCGCTTCCAACACCGCCCACGAGTCCAACGAACCGCTTGCACCGTCAGCGGCGACATGTTGGGCGAGATCGAGTGTGAAACCCCCGACAAACACTCCAAGCTGTCGCAGCACTGCTTGCTCAGCTGGATTCAGAAGCGAGTGACTCCATTGCAGCGCGGCGCGCAACGTCTGGTGACGTTGGGGCAGATCGCGTGGGCCGACGGTGAGGAATTGCAGGCGATCACTTAGCTTGTCGCGCAGCCCGTGCACGCCGAGCAGGTTGACGCGCGCCGCAGCCAGTTCGATAGCCAATGGCAGGCCGTCGAGCTGGCGGCAGATGTCGGCAACTACCGGTCCGTTTGAAGCGTCGAGCGCAAAACGCCGGTCGACTGCGCGCGCTCGTTCTGCGAACAGCTGCAGCGCCCCGAAGCGCTCGTCGGGCACATCGTCCGCACGTGGCAACGCCAGTGGTTGCAGCGCGAAGATCTGCTCACCTTGTATTCGCATGGCCGCTTGACTTGTTAACAGTATGTGCACCGAAGGTGCTTCACGCCGCAATGCGAGCACCAGCAGCCGCACTGATTCGAGCAGATGCTCGCAGTTGTCGATAACCAGCAACATCGAATGCGATTGCAGCGCGACCGCGACTTTGTCTGCCGAGTGCGCCCCTGCGGTCACTCGCGCAGCTTGTGCGACTGCAGACAGCAATTGGGTCAGATCGAAAACGGAAGCAGCCTCTACCCAGGCCACACCGTCCCTCCATTTTTCCGCAAGCAGGCTTGCAACGGCCAATGCAAGGCGCGTCTTGCCCATGCCGCCGGCACCGGTGACCGTGACAAGTGTCTGGCCGGATAGGTAACGCGCCAATTCAGATAGCTCTTGCTCGCGTCCAATCAACGGCACCGGGTGCGCGGGCAGCGCCTTGTTGTGAACAGCAGTCGGGGCCGGCGCGGGCGTGCTACTTGCGGATTCATTTTCAAGCGGGGCGATGAAACGATATCCGCGGCCCGGAACCGTCGCTATGACATCCGAGCCCAGTATCTTGCGCAGTCCACTGACCTGAACATGGAGATTGGCTTCCTCGACGAATACATCCGGCCAGACGATGTCGAGCAGTTCTGCTTTCGGGACCGTTCGATCACGACGCTCCACCAATGCGTGCAGCAAATCGATTGCGCGAGCGCCCAGCGGTGCCGGCTGACCATCGACCAACAATTGGCGTCTTGCAGGAAGCAGTTCGCAACTGCCGAACCTGAATGTCGCGCTGACGTTCATGTGCTTGCAGCCCGTCGCCGCGACAGCGGCGGGCCGTTGTTCCTACGAAAGTGTTTTGCTGGGGTGTACTTTAATAGAGGTACGTGGTCGGCAGATTCCTCGCCTGCATCCGCCGACGTAGAACGCCGCCTTAACGACCGTTGTGGGGAACGTGCGACGTAATGGCGACTTCGCGGAGCACCGTCTCAGGTTCGACAGGCTTAACCAGATGTGCGTCGAAACCGGCCTCTAGTGCTTGCACACGGTCTTGCGGCTGGCCGTAGCCCGAGATTGCAATCAGCCTTATCGGATGGTCCGTCACCGCGTCGCGGATGCCGCGTGCGACATCGTAGCCATTGAGGCCGGGCAATCCGATGTCGATCAATGCAACGTCAGGTCGCATGTCCAGCGCTGCCGTCAATCCGCTCGGACCATCGGGCCGTTCCGTAACGACATGACCTGCGACCTCAAGAATAGTGCGCAGCATCGCCCTGGCATCAGCATTGTCTTCGATCAGTAGGACGCGACGTTCCTCGCTCGTGCGGTTCAACGGCAACATTGATTGTCGTTGCGTGGTTGGAGCACTGATGCACGGAAGCCTGATCGTGAAAGTGCTGCCGAGATCAACGCCATCGCTCGCCGCCTGCGCGGTGCCCCCGTGCAGTTCAGTCAGGCGTTTGACCAGAGTCAACCCGATGCCCAGCCCTCCGTGCGCGCGTTCGAGACCGCGGTCTCCCTGCACGAACAGGTCAAACACGTTCGGCAGCATCGCGGCGGGAATACCGATGCCGCTATCTGTGACGCTTAGCACCGCGTCGTTACCGTCAGCGGTCAGCCCAAACTCGATATGGCCACCGGCAGGCGTGTAGCGCAGCGCGTTAGTGGCTAAATTGGTGACGATTTGCTCGAGCCGGGTCTCGTCACCTAGCACCCACGTTGGCTCGAGGTTCAGCGAGATGCGATGGCGGTGCGTTCTTCCAGATGCATTCAACGTGGCCAGCGCGCGGCTTACAACCTCGCCCAGATCCACGGGACCCAGCGCCAACACGATCTTGCCCGACGCGACACGTGCTGCATCCAGCAGGTCATCAACCAAGCGAGCGAGATGAGCAGATTGCCTTTGAATGACCTCGCGCGCCTGAGCCAATTGATCGCTTCGCCGATGGCCGAGAAGGTGCGAAGCATTCGTGATCGCGGCGAGCGGATTGCGCAGCTCGTGCCCCAGCATCGCCAGAAACTCGTCCTTGGCGCGGTTCGACGCTTCGGCCTCACTGCGCGCGCGCTGCTCGTTTTCCAGAAGCGTACGGCGCGCTGCTTCGAGTGTTTTCTCAATTGTCACGTCGCGTACTTCGACGACTGAGCCGAGGGCAACACCAGCACCGAGTAGTGGACTGGCGGCATACGCGACATCGCAAAGATGCCCATCCTTGTGCATCAAAACGTCGTGGCCATGCCAAGTGGTGTCTGCGACGAAGGCGCGGCTGAAACAGCATTCCGCAAAGGAATGCATGGCCTTCTCCCCGGAGCGATGGACCACCTCGTGCAATGTTCGCCCTTCCACTTCAGAAAACGTGAAGCCCGTGAGTCGTTCTGCGGCCGGGTTCATGAAAGTACAAAGATGGTTGGCATCCGTCATGAACAGCGCGACCGTCGCGTTGGCCGTCACCGCCTGGAGCTGCCGCTGTACCTCAATGCGCGCGTGTACTGCTTCGCCCGCTCGGCCGAGCGCGCGACTAAGCTCGGCCACTTCGGTCACATCGCCGGCAGGCGGAAGCAATGTCGTTTCACCGCGTGCAAGTGTGTGCGCGGATTCGGCTAACGCACGAATCGGTTGAGCGATCTTGCGGCCGAACATACTAGCGGTGAAGAATGCGAGAACTACAGCACCCAACGTCCCGAACAGGACGAGCAGCGTCGCCTCCCAGGCCGCTGCTTCGACCACGGCGGCGGGAACGCCAAGGGCCACTGACCAGCCGCTAAACGATGATGTGTGGTGCGCGGTGTACACGCGCGTGCCTTCCACGGTGCGGCCTTCGACCCAGCCTTGTGGCGCGTGGTTGAGTGCCGCCTGCAAATCGTTGGAAGCCGTCTGACCTAGCCGCTCCGCGTGGGCCACCGTGCGCGCCACAAATCTCTTATTGCGATCGACCACTACGCCAATCCAGTTCGCGGGCAGCTGCTGCGACTGCCACAGGCTATAAATCGATTGCGGCGACACGACAGCAGTCAGAACGTACCGAACAGCGCCGTCGCGCTTGACGGGCACACGCACCGGAAAGAAAATCCGCCCCCTTAAGCTGCCGGTCGCCAAGTCACCGACTGCTGGCAAGCCGGTCTTTGCGACGCGCTCGAGGCTTGGCGGCTCTTGAATGGGTGGCAAATTGGATCCGAGCGGCCGCGACAGGTTAACAACCGGTTGCCCGGACGGCAGAGCAAGAATTATGTTGACCCAATCTGGCTGGGTCGTCATCACCCGCGCTGCCTCTGCGTGAAACGCCGCGAAATCTTCGTGGTCAAGGTTGCGCGACGCTGCAACCACCTCAAGCGTCGTGATCGAACCCCGCAGATTTGCATCGATCGCCGTAAGCACTGCAAGCGTGCGCTCGCGCGCCCCGCGTTCGAATGTGTCCTGCTCGCGCTGCGCAAGTAGTACTGCGCCGATCATCGCGAAAATGATGACGGGAAGCAGCGTTCCGAGTGTCAGCCACGAAAGCTTGCGCTCCAGAGTCTGCGTCTGCGGCAATCGATCCGGCACGGTCAGCGTATGTTCCGACTCAGCCTGTGGCCCGCGAAGCTCGGTTTCCAATACAGCCCCTCCCGAGGCAAAGTCTCGCACCGCACCGGCAAAGGTCTATCACGCAAACGTGAGTGCAAGCGCTCGGCGTTCGGTGCGCCGCTATCGGCCCAAGTACATCAAGGTAATCGCTGAACGACGGTGACGCGCTCTTCGTCTACTCCCGGAGCGCGCGCGGCGCCAGCAGTTCTAGGAATACAACTTCTTGCGCGCCACCATTAGCCGATCAAAAGCCGTGTCCAACTGCGACATCAGCATGTCTTTTTCGAGGTCATATTGCTGCAGAACTATCTGAAGCGCATGCAGTAGCTTCGCTGCGCTCAACACGTCAAGCTCCGCCGAATAAAGCCGCTCCTCGGCGGTCCTGTCCACTTTAGTTTTGGCTGACATTTTTCGCCTCCCAGCTCAAAGACCACGCTTTTCAAGCAGCGCGCGTGTAAATAGCCGGGGCGATGTTGCGCTCTTCGATTCCTCTTGCAGTCCTCCAATATTCGCCGGTTCTCCCGGCTATCTCGCGCCTTGGTGTTGCGACTCAAAAAACAAGAAACGAACAAGGCGCGGGACGACTTGGTTCAAACGCAGTCCGCTGCAGCCTCCGATGGCTTATCGCGGGTACAAGAACGTTTCAGCAGACGTTCGCGCGACGTCTGCGGCGGGAGAAAACGAATCCTCCAAGGCCGAGGGCGAGAAGAGCAAGCGTACCCGGCTCAGGCACCGTGATGGCGTCGTCGGTCACAATGATGTTGTCGATCAAGGTAAAGAGCAACGCTCCATCGTTGGGATCGGTACTCGACGTGGCATTCGTATCAGAGTGCCCAAAGAAAATGTTGTTGCCCGTGTTCACTGTGTCGTCAAGCACGGGGACCGTTGCGATGAGCAAGCCATCGACTGTCCAGGTGACATTCAACGGCCCCACCGTGATCTCGACCTCGTGCCACTCCATGCTGGCCGAACCGACGACTGTCGTACCGGATTGCTGAGCAAAGAGCGCAAGCTGTGCCGCCGGAGCGTCATTGCTACCAAAGCCTGCGTAGTAGGGATCGGCAGCGTTAGTGCTGCCCGCAAAGGCGCCCGCCGCATAGATGCCGGCGTCTGTTTCCGCGTATCTCGTCGGGGCCGTGGGTGAGTAGGCGCGCCAATCGGAGCTGGAATTGCCGTCGCCTGTGGCTCCAAACCAGATACTGTCTTGCGCGCCGCCGGGCCATTGCGCCACCGTGCCGCTCGTACCCGCGCCGAAGGTCGACAGTTGGGTCGATCCGCTGCCACCCGCCGGGAACGGCCCATTGAAATTGGCCCACCAATCGAACCTCACGATGTAGCTGCCGCCGAAATTTTGTCCGGTGGGAGAAGCGCTCATGCCACCGAAGATGCCACTGGACTGATTGGCTTGCAGCTTCATGCCTCGAGTGCCAGGCGCGCTGGGCGCACTCGAGATGCCCACGGTCGAGTAATCGAAGAAGAAATTTGCTGCTGCGTCAGTGGGGCTGCTGTTGACCGTCCAGCTCGCCGATGGATCAACCTCAAAATTCTGGCTGTATAAGACCGCGCTGAACGCGGGGCCCGCGGCAAACACTGCCAATGCCGTTGCAGTTCGCTTTACCGCAGTGAATAGTTGACTGTCCATTTGCTCTCTCCTGCAGGCGCGGGTTCGGTGCTGAAGCGGCGTTTTTAAGCACAAGATGAGCCGGCTAAAAATTCCGGCGCATTAACATAGGCTTGGCTTCGACAGAATCGCTCGATGAGTTGCTGGCGAGGGAAATCGTAAAACTTCCCGACGGTTTCCGGCGGTACTGGAACGCGGACTTCACTGCGCCGAAGTGGCAGGCGTCCCGAATCACCAGAACGCCCTATCCAGTGATCAGACCCACGAGCAGACACGCAATCAGGGCAACAATGTTCGTGCTTCCAGACATACACGCTCCATCGCAAATTACCGAACACTAGCTGCTCGCGAGGCCACCGCGATGATCGATCGTCAAGCACTTACCAAGGCTAGCCGCCATGCCTAACGTTGAGCTTCACCCGATCTCGCTTGACCGCGCCAGGAATCGCCTGGCGCATGACATCAAGACGGACCCGACCGACACGTTTCGCGAACTTCATTCGAAAGTACTGGCGCAAGTAAAGAAAGTGGAGAACGACTTGACGGCTCTGCATGATTCGATGACGGAACTCGAAACCGGGTACACCAAACAAGATTCCGAATATCAAAACAGGCGAGCTCGGGAGGTAAAGCTTTACGGCGCTGATAGCTCTTTCGTCTCAGCGCTCGACGCGAGTCACAAATCTCACCTGGAGCTCCGGCTTCCGGCGAGGAAAACGGCGCTTGCCATCTCTGATCAGATGGACAGAGCGTTCAAGAATTACCTTGACGGTGGTTTCTCGCCCGCTGAGCTCAGGGCCGCAGCCGAGGCGGGCATCGGCGTGCTCGCGAACACAGGGCCGTTGACAATGGCTGTGGAGATTTTCAAGAGCATCGACAAGGCGATTGATCGCCTGGATGCTGAGAAAAGGCAGGCACAACAGTATGCGCTGAAGCTCGAGATTCTCGCGAAGGTGATCGCCAGTTTCGCCACTCTGTTCCGGACGTTGCGAGAGCGAGCCGAGCAGAGACTCGAAGATTTCTGACCGACCGCCTTCGTCGGCTCGCAGCGTGCCGCAGCCGTGCGCTGACCGTAGGTGTGATCTTCATAAGACACCCCCGCGCCTGTGGTTAAAAATGTCAAACACGTCAGGCCAAGCACGCCTAACGTTCAGGTTGCAGAGGCACGTCGCTTTTGGCGTTCCTCTCGAACTCAATGTTATGCACTCGAGTTGAGCAGCGTCCAGTGTCTCATCAACTAGCTAGGAATGACATGACGGGTCCTTGCCTCCACCGTATCTGCTCGTCACTGTTTCCTGCAGGGTTCATAGTGTCGTGCGAAGACTGAGGACTGGCGATGCAGGGTAGTCACGACTCGCGCCACCGTGGCTGGCGAAGTGCACTTGGCCATTTCGTACAACACATGCGGGACGACTGGCCCGCCACCATCTTTGTGGCGGCGTTCATGGTGTTCCTGGAGAGCCAGTTCGGATGGCTAGATGCCATCAATGGTCATGCGTTCGTTGCGATCGGAAACGTGGCTGGCATACCGGAAACGATTGAGAAGGACAAAGCCAAGGCGCTCGTAGTGTTGATCGACGGCGTCGCAGCGGAATCTCGATACCTGGATCGCTCTCCGCTGGACCGCTGCCAGTTGAAAGACGACATCGCCGCCGTCTATTCAGCGATGGCAAATGTCAATCAGAAACGTGCGCCGGCGCAGCGACTCGACATCATGGTCATCGATCTCGATCTATCGCCTGCCCGCTGGCTCGCGAGCGATCCGGGCAGCAAGACCCCTGAAGCAGACTGTGAGCGCAAGTTGCATCAGGAGATCATTGATGCTGATACCAAGCACCAAATTCGCACGGTCCTCATGCTGCCTTTCGAATCGTCCGCAGCAAGAGTCAATGAAATCCCGGCGACATGGAGGAACTTGGCGTCCACGGTGACGTTTGGGCTCGCGGGATTGCCCGTCGAGTACGGGTTGGTCATCAAGCAGTACTGTGATCCCAATACTTTGGCAGCGTCTGCCTACGCTCTGTCAGCAAAGTTAAAGGGCGCCCGGAGAAATTGCGTCGACGAGGCGACCCGCCACTCCGAGCGCAATACCGAACTCATTGATCCACGCAAGTATCTGTCCGGAGTCGTGCCGATCGCCGTGGGTTCGGGGGCCGACTTGAGCCAGCGAATCGAACTGAAATTGACTGCTGACCAGCCATCTGATGCCGCCGCTAACCCAGCAAACTTCAAGGCCGTCTTTTTTGGCGCGGCCTTTGGCGAGGGCGATACTTTTGTTACCCCGCTGGGTGAGCTCTACGGCGTCGAGATCCATGCCGCGGCTTTTCTCTCATTGCTCGATCCGCTCAGCACGAACAATCATCTGTCCGAATTCTTAGCGGACATCGTCTTCGGATTTCTCTTCGGCTTCCTTATTGCCTACTGTTGGGAGCAGTATTTCAAGCTAAGACTGAGCCAAGACTCCGACCATCGTCTGTCGGCGCCATTCTGGTTAATGGTTCTTCTTGTAGCCGTCATCATCATGGCAATCCTGCTGACGTTCGTCTCGCTGCTTCTTCTTGCCAGCTTTGGCATCTGGGCGTCACCGATTCCGATGGCGGTTGGTATGTTGGTTGAAAGCTTTGTGTCCGGATCCGTCGCACAGGGAATTCGCACGGCCGACGCGATAAAAGGCATAGGCAAGCCGCCACGCCGTAGCTTTCGCGAAAGCGCTAAGATGTTTTTTGGCGGCGATTTCTATTTGTTGTTGAAGAAACCGAAGCCTTGGTCGGCCACGCTGGTGGCGTTCCGACTCGTGATGTGGATAGCCGTAGTGAGTTTTGCTTTGTTGCATTGAGATCGCAGGCAAAGAATGAAACTGCCCATTGCAATCGTTGCGTTGACAGCGTGTGTGTGGTCGGCGCCAAGCGCTGCCCAGAAGTGCGTAGGCCTGCTGGACCTGCCCAACGCAACCACCTCAAGCGCGATCAAGGCATTCATCAAAAGCTTCGGCGAAACGCAGCCGCCTTGTGGGTCGGGGAAGGTCGTTCTGAGCCGCGTTATCAATCGCGAAAAGACCGGCGGCCGAAAGCTGGAACCCGACAAACCTCTGGACCTGAAGAAGGCAGAGGCTAATTTGGAGGCAGCTCTGAAGGATCCGGCGATAAAGGCACGTATCGACAAAGCGCGCGCGGACATCAAAGACGAGAACGTCCTGCTCGCCTACGAAGCCGCGGTGTTCGATGATGAGGGCTACTACGACGCCCGCGAGCTGAAGATTCAACAGCTTCTGCAGCGGATCAACTGAGGCGCGCAGCCCGTCCGGAGGCACGCGATGTCGCGAAGGTCATTGAAGTTCATTGGTCTGTTGGCGTTGCTGACGACGGTAGCTGGACCCGCAAGCACGCTTGGCCAGACTGACGGATTTAGAACGAAGGAAATCACCAAGCTGTCGTCCAAAGCCTCGGTGGTGCTCGAAAAGAACTGTCCGGTCATTGTCCAGCCGTACACGCTATCCGATAACGCCGCTTCTCTCGCCGTATTTGGCGCCAAGGAAGCGGTGGCGGATGTCGGGGCACGCTTGCTTGCAAGCGCGGGCAGCCTCCTCGCCGGCGGCCGGCCTTCAACCTCAGTAGCGCCCGCAAGCAACAAGCTCAGCGCCTCAACCAAGTTGGCAGCGAAGCAACTCAACTGGCTTCCGATGACCACTGAAGTCGCCTATGGCGAGCGCCTTCATCAGCAGGAGCCAGCGATTTTGGAGCGGGACAGCAAGCTGGGACAGAAGTATTACCCCGTCGCTGACAAACTACTGAGGGAGGTATTGGATAACGTCGGTGAGGGGCACGAATACGAGTTCAAACTCTTCATCCTGAAAAATTCGTCACGCAATGCGGCCGCTCGCCCGGGTGGCTTCCTGTACGTGGATCAGGGGCTCGTCGACAACGACGCGCAATTGCCCAAGGCTTACTTTGCACTCGCGCACGAGGTCGCCCATGTGCTGCAGAGACATGAAACCAAGGAATTGCAAAGCAACGTCATCGACTCGATCTCATCCAAAGACGACCTGGTCAGATTGGTGACTACGTCACGAGGCGACCCGAATGCAACCCTGGCGTACATAAAGGTTGAGAGGAACCGTTTCACTCGACATCACGTGGACCAGGAGCTGCAGGCGGACTCGTGCGCGGTCCGCTTGCTAAGTCGCGCCCTTCCAGATCAGAAGGCACTCGCTGCATCCATTAATGCTTTCGTCAACGACTTGCCAAAAGCGGAACACACGCAGGCTTCTCCGACGTCGCAGTCGGATGAAGGAAAGCTGGCGCAGTCGGTCCACGATATCGTTGACACGCCGGTAAAGCGCCATCCGAACAACGAAGAGAGACTGCAGAACCTGCGATCGATCTACTCCGAGATCGCGTCAAAGGGGCCTTAGTCGTCGGAGACTGCTCGTCAACACCGCGGGCGTATGAATGACGACATTAGCTTCAGGTGTTCATTCACGCACGGCGCTTTGGGCACGCTCAAACCAGGTTGCCGCCCGCGCATCCTTCGGACAGGCCTTCACCAGCCGATAAAGAAACTCGCTGCCGTCGAAGAACGACTTGGTCAGCAGCGTTCATGCGGGCGTGAATGCGGATCTCGCCATACTCAGCGAAGAGTCCCCATGTGCTGAATCTTCTACACATTCTCGGGTGAATTTGCTCTGTCCGATTGACTCGGTCTGATTAAGACTCACTGCACCGTTCATCTTCGAACGGGAGTTCATTAAACGTGCTGTACCCATTAATTGGAGAAAGTCATGAAAAGCAAATCTGTCGTTTCACTCATCGCTGCAGTTTTGGTGTCTTTGTTCGCAGGTTGCGCGAGCGTCCCCGGCGCGCAAGACGACTTGTTCGCAGAGAGCAAGACCTATAACGGTGGCGAGTAATTGTGGTTAAGGCGCCGATTCGCTAACGCGAATCGGTGCCCGCAGCATTAGCGCGGCGAGCGCGGCGCTATCGGATGAACAGCATTGTCGCGTGCGGCAACTGCCGCGCAGGGCTCTCGCGTAGCGTGTGAATATTTTGCTTGACGGCCGCCGGCCGCGGCAGTCAAATTTTTCCCTTTGCCGGTGAGGGGACCATGAGCTCCAAAATCTTTCTAAAGATCGGCACCATCAAGGGCGAGTCGACCGACTCGAAGCACAAGGAGCAAATCGAGGTATTCAGTTGGTCCTGGGGCGTCAGCAATGCGGCAACGGTGGGTTCGGGCGGTGGCAGCGCTGCCGGCCGGCCGAGTTTCAGCGACCTCAATTTCACTCACCGTTATGACAGGGCGGCGCCGCTTCTGTGGCGCGCCTGTGCCGTCGGCCAGCACTTTCCCGAAGCTACTCTCGTTGGCACCAAGCAGGGCAAGGGGGCACAGGACTACCTCGTTTTGAAAATGAGCGACGTCCTTGTCACATCGGCCAGCGCGTCCGACTCCGCAGGCGGCGAAGCGATCGAGTCGGTCGGCTTGAAGTTCGCCAAGGTGGACGTCGAATACAAGCCGCAGAAGGCGGATGGCTCCTTCGACGCCAGCGTGCGCTTCAAGTACGACATCAAGACGAACAAGGAATTCTGAGCTGGCGCGTTACGTTGCTCTCTGCTCGTGGCATTAGTGCAGGCGACGAAGTCCGCGGGGGTCACCGCCGACGAGGCTACAGCGCGCACGGCATACGACGAGGTGCCTTACCCGGGGCACTCACATGCCGAGACTCATCCGAGTCGAATCGCGGCTATTGCGCGACTGTTCGGAGTGGCAGCGCCCCGCGTAGCGACCGCGCGCATCCTGGAGATTGCCTGCGGCGATGGCAGTAACCTGGTGCCGATCGCCTACTCGTTGCCGCAGGCGCATTGCACCGGCTTCGACCTGGCGCCAAGCGCAATCGAGCGGGCTCACGCCCGCGCGTCCAGTCTGCAACTTCGCAACGTCGATCTCTTCGCGGGCGACATCGCCCGCGTTGGCGCGATCGGTCACTTCGACTACATCGTTGCCCATGGTTTGTATTCCTGGGCACCCCCTTCACTGCGCGACGGCCTGCTGCGCCTCATTCATCGGTCGCTGTCGCCCAATGGGGTCGCCTTCGTCAGCTACAACACCTTTCCGGGATGGCACGTGGCCGGGATGGTGCGCGAGATGTTGCGTTATCACACGCGTGGAGCCGGCGACGCCGAGTCCAAAGTGTTGCAGGCCCGGGCACTACTCGACTTCCTGCGTGTAGCGCACAACGACAACGATCCCTATGGCCGATTGCTGGCGGCCGAAGCAGAACGATTTGTGCGCCATTCATCGGCGCACATGTTTCACGACGACCTGGCCGAGGTGAACGATCCGGTGTACTTCGAGGAATTCGTCGCGCACGCCGCTCGATTCGAACTCGTGCACGTGGCGGACGCGGACTTTGCGACGATGACGGCGAACGATCTCCCTGCCGAGGCGCGCGCGAAGCTGGAACAACTGCGCGGCGATCCAGTTACCTTCGGTCAATATCTCGACTTCGTGCGGTGTCGGCGCTTCCGCGAATCGCTTCTGTGCCGGGCGGATGTGATTCCCTCCGCTGTTCCGCTTCCGGGTGCGGTGCGCGAACTGCTTGCAACCTCGGCCGCAACTGCTACAGCATCGCCCGTTGATCTCGCCGAAGGAGTCGAAGCCCAGTTCCATTGGGGCGATCGGGCGAGCCTGGTGAGCGACAGTTCGCTGGCAAAAGCGGCCATGGTGGCGCTGCGCGAGCAGTGGCCCAGGACCGTCGCCTTCGTGCCTCTGCTCGCTCGGGTTGGAGCCTTGCTGGGTCGCGCCCCGTCCAGCGACGACGCGGAGGCACTGCAAGACGTGCTGCTCGAGGCGTTCGGCATGCGCATGGTCGAACTTACTGCGGAGAACTGGCACTGTGCGACGGCGGTCAGTGAACGACCGCGGGCCAGCCGGATGGTTCGTCACGACGCCGCGGTTAACGACGTGCTGGTGGGCTTGAACCATCGGCGCGTGCGCGTCGAGGACGACGACGCGCGACAGCTACTCGTCCTGTGTGACGGCGAACACACCGTGGACACGCTGCTCGCGGCGCTCGCGTCCCGGAAGCATGTTCTGGATCGCGAAGCTCTGCTGCAGCGCCTGCAGATGCTGGCCCAACTGGCACTCTTCGAAGCCTAGTCGCAACAGGCTGATGCCGGGCGGCCCGCGTGCACGCTGCAAATGAGACTACGCTAGCGTCGTCAGCGTGCACACCGGCCCTATGGAAACCATCACACTGCCCGATCTCGAGAGCGCCGCCGATATTGAGATCGTGAGCGAGAACGTGCTCGCAGCGGGCGCCATTTACTCCGCCTATCTGCTGGAGGAGGCGCGCATCTTCCAGGTAGTGGAGCGTATTGCGGAGCTGTTCGGCCAGGGGATGTTGCCGCTCGGGCGGGGCCGGGCGGCGAACGCGCTGCGCCGCTACTGGCGTAGTGGCAATTTGTCCGAGCGCGAACGCCGTGAACTCTATGCGCGCGTTCTCGGGTTACCCGGCGGCGTGGACGTCGTCCTACCTAACCGAGAGTTTCCGGCGCTGTGGCTGCGCTTTGTCGACAGTGTCGTGGTACACGCGCGCAAGAACAAGGCATCGGGGCTGGTGCAGCCGCCTTCGGCAAACAACGCCGGCTTGCGCCAGGCGGCGCGCGATCTGGCAGCCAATGCTTCAGCCTACGGCGGCGGGGCTGCCAAGACCGACGCGCGGCGATTGGTGGCGCACGCGCGGCAGCTGTTCGAGATTCTCAACGACAGCGAAGTGCAACAGGCTTTCGGTGTACGCGATGCGTGGCAGGTGATACAGCGCGTCAGCCGCGACCTCGGCGGCGCGCGCAACGTGGCGCGCTATCACAAGCAGGCGGAAGCAGCGCGACAGATCTTCGTCTGGCTGGCGGACTACACGGCCGGTGTGCACACGAAGGACGACACCCAGGTCGTCGGCGCAGCCGAGCAATGGCTCGGTACGGCGGACGTGATGCGCATCGATCTCGCAGCTGTGACGAGCAAGTACATCGGCGAAACCGAGAAGAACTTGTCAGCGCTCTTCAACGCTGCCGAGAAGGCCGGTGCGGTGCTGTTGTTCGACGAAGGCGATGCGCTGTTCGGCAAGCGGACGGAGGTCAAGGATTCGCACGACCGCTACGCGAACATCGATATCGCGGCGCTGCTTAAGCGAATCGAGGGTTACGTCGGCCTCGTGGTCGTGACGTCAAGCCGCGATGAAGACGAGCCCTGACCATCTTTCGTCATCATCACGCCGATCACGCTTTCTACCTGCCGCAGCTTCCTGCGCTTAACGGCGATGGTTCTGCCGGGTGCCGATAACCGCTGTGGCGATATCCGTGAAGACCTTCGCTGCGGCCGCTTGCTCTGCGGCGATCCGGTTTCTCTCGGCTTGCGCCAATGCGATTTGCCTGGCCTCCTCGTTTCGTTTGCGCTGTTCTTCGGCCAGCTGCGCTGAGCGCTCCGCCTCCTCACGCGTGCGTCTTTCCTCCGCGTCTTTCCTTGCCATTGCACTCCTCTTGGCAGCGGCCTCTGCCGCGGCTCTTGCAGCGGCGGCTTTTGCAGCGGCGGCGGCTTTTTCAGTCGCAGCTTTTTCAGCAGCGGCTTTTTCAGCAGCGGCCTTGGCGGCCTCTATCTGAGCGGCTGTGGGATCGAGCTTGTGGGGTTCGTCTGCGACTTTTAATGCCGGCTTGGGAATAACAGGTTGCGTGACGGCCGCGCTGTTGGGCGTGCGCTGGGCAGCCGCTGTGGCCGGTGGAATTTGCACCGCTGCCAACGCACGGTCTTGCGCATCGGAAGGATTCTGCAAGAGGTGGTAACCGAATATCGAGACGCCGCTCATGATCACCGCGGTTCCCGCCGTCACCCACAGCGAACGGCTGGCACGGCGCGAACCCGGCATCAGGAGTTCGGTGGCCGGCTCCGGTGCAAGTGTGGCAGGCGCGGGCGTTTCGAGGTAAGGCCTGAGGTCTTCAATCAGCAACTTCACGTCCGAATCCCAGCGAGCGTGCGTGAGTTCGGTGCCGTTGCGAAACGCAAGGTTTCTCAGCACGTCCGGCAGGTCTTGCTCGGTTGGCATAACAGCATCCTGAACCAGCACCGGCACGACCGGAATGTCACGAGAAAGTGCTGCCGCGGTCTCGAGCCGCACGAAATCGTTCGCATCATCCAGACGCCGCTTGCCTTTGCTGTCCGTCACGCTCAGCCAGCGTTTGCCGATGATGACCAGCAATACACCGCACGATGCGACGTGCTCGTCGATGATGCGTCGAAAATCCATCCCCTTCTTGATGCCCGCCACATCCATGAAGACAGCGTCGCGGCCAAAGTGCGCAGTCAGGTCATCAAACAGGCGTCCCGCCTGTCCTTCGGCATCCTCCCGGCGATAGCTGATAAAAATCCCGCGCATGATGGGGCTCTATAGAAAGACTTGGCGTATCAGACGCCGACTGGTCAAGTGCCGCAATGGGCAAATGTTCGAGATTGCCGGTGGAATATTCGCGCGCGCCTGGCCGTGGGCTCCGCTTGACAGCGCCCGCCTCGCGTTAAAACGCTGTGATCAAGTTTCGAAGCCGGAACAGCCCCGGCCCGTTTTGCAGCTCAAGCCGGCATCGACTGCGGCTGGCGCGACTCCGCGCGCCATGCGGATAGAGTCCACAGAAAACTCCCGAAGTCCTGCACGGCAAAGAGCAATGCCAGCGGTCCGGGGATGATCCCCAGGTACCAGAGCACCGCCATGACCGGCGGGACCAACGGGCGGTCAAGCAACGAGGCGAAGACAAATCCTTCGGCGTTGAGGCGCCCGCTAACGATATAGAGCATGCCGACGCCGCCGACGAGCAGTGCGACGAGCCTCAAGTAATTGGCGCCTTGCGGCACGAGTGCGGGCAGGTGCAGCAACTCGGCCGCGAAGTGCGGTGCCAGCATCAGGATCACCGACTCGGCGAATATCAGCCAACCGAACACTTCGACGCTCTTGGCGGCACGCGTCTGTCCCACAGGATGCAGCAGTCGTTGAAACATTTCGATCAGCGAAGGATTCATTTCACTAACTCGTCACCTTGTCGTTAGTCTTCTATTTCTTCGGCGCAACAGCCGGAGCATTGCCGACGTTGAAAGCCTTGAACCAGGCTTCGGCATTCGCGCGAATCGTTGCCGCGTCGTCAGCCGCCAGTGCAACCGGTGCCGCTGCAAACCAGAACACACCGGCGGCAAGCAATGCAATCTTTTTCGAAACTTTCATCGATCCCTCCCCAAAATTGTCCAGCTGCCGCCCGCTGCAGCCATGGTGTGCCGTTTCGCGCGGTTAGTCGAGTATGTTCTTGTGGATGTAGTCGGAGATGGTGTTGTAGTAAACCTTGAAGAAGAACGTGCTCGGCGTCCTATATTCAGCCAGTGTCGGCACCGCATAGTTGGTGCGCTCCAGCTCCATCTTTCCCTTGTCGTTGTCGTAGAACAGAGTCGCAGGTATTTGCTTGACGCCATAACTCTTTTGTAAGTGCTGCAGCGTCTTCTTGCCTACCTGCGCGCTGTCGCTGGCGCGATACGCATAGAAAGTGATCTTGCTGCTGAAGTCCGTGGCTAAATACCGACCCAGCGTTGCGAGAAGACGGGACTTCTCGTCTTTGTCGGCATAGAACACGACAATGACCGGTCGTGTTCCGGTGTCGACCTTCTGCAGATAGTCCGAGTCTGAGATGTCTATGAACGACGTGCCGTGCAAGATCTGATGGACCGGCTGCTGCGCGATACGACGCACCTCGCTCATATCGATTTCCACAGCGCGCGCGAAGGGTGCGGCGAGACAGCCCGCGATGAGCACGATGGTGCTTGTCCACGCAATCATTGGCGACATATGGCACGGGAAACGGTCATAGTGTATTGCTCAGTCTCTTGCAATGACGCGAACGACGGTTTCCTTGTAGTTGCGAAAGCCCATCCGCTCGTAGAGTCTGCGCGCGCCGGTGTTGTCGTGCATTACGTGCAGGAACGGCGTTTCATTGCGCAGCATCTCGCGCCGAATCAGCTTGAGCATCAGTCGCTTTGCCAGGCCACGGCCCTGAAACTCAGGCTGCGTGCAGACGCCACTGATCTCTCGCAGCATGCCGGCATGCGACCGCTCGCCTGCCATCGCAATCAACCTTCCGCCATCGAAGACACCAAAATATTCGCCTAGCTCGATCGTGCGCACGCCGAACGGACCGGGATGCGTGAGCTCGGCGAGTTCGAGCGCTTGCGGTGCGTGCTTCGCGTTCAGCGGCACCGCGTCCGGTGCTTCGTCCGCCGGCGGCACGTCGGCTTCCCAGATCATCTTCAGCATGGTCGTCTCGACTTTGATTTGCCAGCCTGCGGGAGCAGCGCCGGTCCAACCCTCCGTGTAAAAGTGTTCACCCGGCTCGCAGAACGCTGCGAGTGCGGATAGGTCGGGTTGGAATTGATCGGCGAAGGCGACAATCGGCGAGAAGCCGGGCGCGTAGCGGCGTGCCGAATGATTGCCCGCAGCGAACTTGGCCTGCGGCCCGGACAGCGCATGCCAGAAGATGTTGTCAAGCAGGTGCTTCATTGTTGCGAAATGTACTTAGAGTGCGCTCCATGACCGAACGTCGGCAGCGCTTGCTGGGTGCCCTGTTATCAACCGTGGCCGGGGTGCTGACGGCCGCGATGATTTACCTGCGCCCGGAAGGGCTGCACGTTCCAGCGTGGGTGGCGTATGTGGCGTGTGCAGCATTCGTGTTCGCCGGCCTCACCATCATCGCGCATGAGTTCGCACTTCGTCGCATGTATGCATGGCTGGTTGTTGCATGCGTAGCGTCATTGCTGGTACCTGGAGCATGGGTTGCATTCGGCCCGGGTATGCGCGAATGTTCAGTGAGCGGCCCGTTCCTCAGCGGTATCGGCACGGACCTGGTGTGTCGCGGCGCGTTCGGGCTTGGTGCAGCCATCGTGGCCGCGCTGTTGGTCCGGATTGTGTGGTGGGCGCTTCGCGAACGATCAGGCAAAGGGCCATGAACGTGTCATGACTGGCTTGCCCTTCTTTCTTACTAAGTTTGCCGTCTTCCAGAAATGCTGCGTGGCCTGCGAGCTGACGTACGCGGTCCGCGTCGGGCGGTGACCGGTGCCGGCGCAAGCTCTGCATCCCTTCTCACTTCACTTCGCAGCCAGTCGACGAACATGTCGACCGCATCGCGCCCGGCAACGTCGGCGCGGCGGATGATGTAGAAAACGCCGAGTAGCGCCACTGCCTGCATCCCGAATGGAATGCACAAGGCCTTCTGATGCAAATGTTGGGCTGTGTGGGGCAGCACTGCGATTCCGACGCCGCCGTGGTCTACCGCCGCTGACACGAGTTGGTCGTATTGCGGAAATTGCAACGTACTCGCAGGTTTCACATGCGGGATCTTTGCCTTCTCGAACCAAAAGTCCCATAAGGACAACCGCCGGCCGTCGCGCATGCTCTCGTAGTCGAGTCTGACGTGATGCGCCAAGTCGGCAGGTGTCTTGATCGGATGCAGCTTGTCGTTAGCAAGCGCCGGCGAACAAGCCGGATAGATCTTGCAGTCGAAAACAGGTTCACTGTCGGGAACGTCAGCGCCTGCCAATACAAAACGTATGGCAATGTCGAGCTGGTCGCGCTCGAGATTGGGCTTGTCGTTGCTCGCCACCACCCGCACGTCGATGCCGGGATGCGCGCGATTGAAGCGCAGTAGACGAGGTACCAGCCACAGCGATGCAAGCCCGGTCGTCGTGGTGACCGTCACAACCTTGCTGGCTCCCGCAATACGCTCGACCACGGTGTCCAGCTGCGTAAGCGTCTCGTCAGCAGCGCGGTACAACTCTTCGCCGGCGGGAGTCAGTTGCAGCGTGCGGTTCACGCGCCGAAAGAGCGGCTGACCCACTTGTTCTTCGAGCGTTTTGATCTCGCGGCTAATGGCCGATTGGGTGACGAACAGGTCCTGCGCCGCGCGAGTAAAGCTCAGATAGCGCGCCGCTGAGCGAAATCCGCGCAGCAAGTCGAGCGACAGGCGCGGCGCCCTTTTTCTATTCATTCGTTCTGCTCATGCCTGCGATGAAAAAGCATCGTTTGAGTTGTATGGCAAGCGGCGCGAACAATGCGCTCACATTAGATCATCGTTGCATCCACATGGGGTGGTTGCGGATGGTCGAGGGAGAACGAGATGAAGAACGAACTCGAGTGTTCGCCGCGCCATCCAGCTCGTAGCCGCAACAACAGCGGTGTGGCTCGCCACCACAGGGGCCGTTGCAGCGCAGGTGCCGGTTGTCAGCGTCGCGGTCTTTGCCGACCACTACGCGCTAGGTGGACGGCACATCGATGATCTCGATAGGCTCGAAGATGCCATTGCACAGATGCGCCCACGTGGAGTGCGGCTTGAAGCCTGCGGCGAAGGCGCCTCGCGCGCGCTGCGCGCGGCCACGCACCGCTTTCGCAACCTCTATTTGGACTTGCGTACAGCCGCGATTAATGACGCGGCATGCCAGTCGGCATCAGTAGCTCGCGCCGTTCCGGTCAGTCAACGCTTCGGGCAACCGCCGTTCGGCATCTACGACGAAGCAGTCGATCGGTGGTGGAGCACGTTGAGCATGCCCTGATCCCTTGCTCGCAACGCAGCCGTGTGGTCCGCGGCTGCGTTGGCTGCTGCGCGACGGCGACCAGGCGATGACATCGTCGGGTTAGGTCTGACTGCGGTACGCCGGCGTATGTTTCGATCTTGTTCACACTGAGTGGTAAGACCGAATTGATAACCGGTTCGACCCATGACCAGCAGCAACACAACTCCTGCCATTCTGATCACCATCCCGCTCAGCCACTACTGCGAGAAGGCGCGCTGGGCGCTCGACCGCGCCGCGCTGCCGTACCGGGAGGAGCCGCACGCTCCACTGCTGCACCGGCTTGCGACGAAGCGCAATGAGAGTGGCACCGTGCCAGTGCTGGTGCATGCAGGCACTCGTTTCGCTGATTCGACCGATATTCTCAAGCACATTGATAGGGTCAGCGGCGGCGACGTGCTCTACCCGCGCGATGCCGAGCTTCGACGCAACGTGGACGAACTCGAGGAGCGGTTCGATAAGGAGCTCGGCCCGCATGCGCGCCGCTGGGCGTACGGGCAGGCGCTGCCGCAGACGAGGTCGATGCGCTCGCTGTGGTCGCGTGATGTGCCGCCGCTTGAGGCGAGCGTGATTTATGTCCTCACGCCGATGGTGCGGCGGCTCGTGCGCATGGCGTACAAGATCACGCCCGAGAACGCGCAGCGTTCACTTGCGCGCGTGCGCGGCGTGTTTCGACAAGTGGACGATCTGCTCAGTGATGGGCGCCGCTTTCTGGTCGGCGAGCGATTCACCGCCGCCGATCTGACCTTCGCGGCGCTCGCGACGCCGGTACTGTTGCCTGCCGAATGCCGCGCTGTCCAACCAGCCCTCGACGATGTGCCTCTCGCGATGCGCGAAGAGATCTTGCGCTTTCGGGAAACCGACGCGGGGCAGTTTGCGCTGCGAATGTTCTCGCAAGAGCGTGACAGGCGTGTCAGCGCGGTCTTACTTGCTTCTGCGCCGTAAGCGCTGCGTTTTTCGGGACCGATGCGAAGAATAACTGCGTGCTACGCGTGCTAATCGAAGTCGGTGCAGATGACTAAGTGCGACGCCGCCGCGAGTCAGACTTGGACGGATAAGGCCAATAGCGAGTGGCAGCACCGTGCCAGGTCCCCAATCATCCCTACGCCGACGGGTTCTTGCCGATGCGCGTCGCGCCCTCTGGAAGCGGATCCCACGGTTGTATGGAATCACACCAGATGTGCAGCGTCGGTTGAATCCAAGACGGGTCGTCAAGTGATCCACCCTTAACGAACGTCATGCCAGCAAACACACCGGCCTCTGTAAACAACGCGGAACCACACTGTGGGCAAAACCGGCGAGTCACTTGCATGCCAGAGGTTCCGACCGCGCTATAGGATTTCGGCATGCCTTGCACGTCTAGAGAGGAGGTTGGCACTGCCACGTTGACTGAATATCCGCCGCCACCTGCCTTCTGACAATTTCGGCAATGACAGAAAGCTGTCAGTGCCGGTTCTGCAGACGAGCTGTAACGCACTTGGCCACACATACAACTTCCGGTGATCGATGCCACGCTTACTCCCAGGTTGTGAATGTAGTCACCATCGATGACATATTCGACGCTTACGGCCGTAGCCGGTTTCAAGTCGAGCATGCAGAACCAGTCCGCGCTTGCGCCGAGTTGGAATTCCAATGCCGACTTGAAGGTCGACCAAGTGCTGAACAATCAGACCGTCTTTACTTCAATGAAATACAGGCCCCACGGACACAATGCGAAGCGTTCCTTGAGCGGCTTTTCTTTAAAGTCGGGAAGCCGGTCTGCATCATAGATAGCCCAAAGCGGGCCCAGCCCGCCCACGCTCATAGGCGCCCCATCCAGCGCGCTGGCTACGATCATGCGAAAACGGTGCGCGTCCGCTAGGCTCACCGAGACGTTGTAACCGTCGAGTGCGCGCAGGCTCAGCATCACAGGCGCACGCGCGGCCACACCAGATGCTTCGACCACCGCGCTTAGCAGTGGGCCGCTTAGCCTGTGTGCCTTACTGTCGTACTCCAGCGTGGGCCGGATGGTTACCGACGACAGACGCCCCAACATCGCGGCATCGAACTGCCGCGCCTTGTCAAACTTGACTCCATGCTTGACCATCAATTGGTCCAATGCGGGGTCCAAAGGACCGCGGTTGTGCCGAGTAATTGATCCGGCAACAGTTAAAAGACCGTGGCCGGTGCGCGGACCTGATGGAGTTGCACCCGCTTGCAAGGGCAGGGTCGCACTGAGCGCACTCGCTGTGAGAAATTGGCGCTTGTTCACTTAGTCACTTGTTCGGTGAAATGGAATTTTGGCCCATTTTTCACGCCTCTTGCCGATAGCGGAAATCCGTCGATGACAGCTAACGTCCTCTAGCTCCATACCGGACATCGGGGTCGTCAATGTGACAAGGGCCGGGCACACTGCATGTTTCCGCACGCCGACGCAATTCAATGCGCGATCCGATTGCCGCCCATCCGTCGCTGACCCGAAACGAGGTCAACCAGCGCATTCGCTTCCGGCGGTTCCTGCTCGCCAGTACGTTCTCGGCGGTTTACCTGGTGGTGCTCGCCATCTTTTACACGCAGGGCAAGGTGGACCGCGAGACGCTGGTTCAAGCTTCGGCAATAGCCACGGCGGCGGTACTCGTGTTCCTCGTGCTCTTCCGCTCAGGGCTAAACCTGCGGTTCCCCGATCCCAGTCTCACGGAACTCCAGTTTCTCGCGGCGGTATCCACGATGTTATTCGTGGTCTACCGCGCACCCGATACGCGACTCGTGTTCGCCGCGTTCTTTTTTGTCGCACTGATGTTCGGAATGTTGCGTTCGAGTGGCACACCGCTGACCGTTCTCGGCTGGGAATCGTTGGCTTGCTTCGCGCTGATGGCGGGGCTGCGCTACGTCAGCAACTTGGACGTGGAGATGTTGCGCCTGGACCTGCTTCAGCTGGTCGTCATGGCAGTCACGTTTCCGTGGTTCGTGCTCATCGGCAGGCGAGTCACACGTTTGAGGGAGGCAGATCGGCGCAAGGACGTGTTCCTCGCGAGCCTCGCCCACGAATTGCGCAATCCGCTGGCGCCGATCCGGACCGGAGTAGCCATCCTTCGGATGACGGGTGCCGAGTCGCAATCGCAAACGGTTCTGGCGATGATGGAGCGTCAGCTTCAGCACATGGCGTTACTTCTCGACGATCTGCTCGACGTCAGCCGGATTTCACGGGGCAAGATCACCCTTCATCACGAGCGGATAGACCTCCGGCACGTTGTGGACACGGCGGTGGAAGCGAGCCGTCCGCTGATCGAGCAGATGGGCCACGAATTTTCGGTATCAGCACCCTCCGAGCCTGCGTTTCTGAATGCCGACCCGGTGCGCTTGGCGCAGATTATTTCGAACCTGCTCAACAACGCCGCAAAGTACACGCCGCCCGGAGGACGGATAGTGCTGAAGGCCGAGCATCACGGGGACGAGGTCGAGGTCTCGGTCACCGATAACGGCATCGGTATTCCTGGCGAGAGCCTGGAATCGATTTTCGAGATGTTCGCCCAGATCGGAAGCCATTCGTCGAACTCTCAGGGTGGCTTGGGCATCGGCCTTTCACTTGCCAAAGGTCTGGTGGCATTGCACGGCGGCACGATCGAGGCATTCAGCGAGGGGCTCGGCCGTGGAAGCGAATTCCGTGTACGAGTGCCGACACGCTTGACGCTCGATGCGGACTCCGCGCCACCAGTAAGGACGGTGTTAACTTCACATCGATTGAAGATCCTTGTCGTGGACGACAACCGTGACGCAGCCGAAAGCCTCTCGATGCTGCTGGAACTGAAGGGGCACGAGGTTCGACGAGCCTACGACGGGGAGAATGCCCTGCAGCTCGCTGAAGAATTCCGTCCGCAGATGGTGCTGCTCGATCTCGGCATGCCCAAAATGAACGGATACGAGGCGTGCCGTCGAATCCGCGAGCAAGCGTGGGGTGCGCAGATGACGCTGATCGCAGTCACCGGTTGGGGCCAGGAGGACGACCGGCGCAAGTCCACAGCCGCAGGATTCGACGGACACCTCGTCAAACCCGTCGACCCCGAGACTCTTGAGGAACTCTCAATTTATTCGCATTCGCGTGTCTGACGCTGCGCTTGCGACAAGCCACTCGCCGCTAGGGGACACAGTTACGGCTGCAGCAGGCCGCGCGCAGCCTGCCTCACGTCGGGCGACGAGAAGCGGAAGGCAGCGCGATCCAGCACGTAGTGGATGAAGCCGGTCGCGAAGCCCAGTGCTAGCAGCACCGGCACGAAGGGCGACGAGCGCAGCCACCACGCCACATCACCGTAGATGCGGTCGGCGTAAACGAATTCATCGGCCACGGCCTCCACCTCGAGCACCGGCAGCAACAGGGTGGAGACGACGGCGAGCACGACCAGCACCGCCCAGCCACGCCGGTTGATGGGCGCCAGCAGCCGCTGCCATCGCGTGGCAGGCTCCTGGATACCACCGGAAGCCGCGAGCGACGCGAGTCCCATCGCAGCGCTCCAGTGCTGCACGCTCCACAGCACAATGAACAGAAAGGGGTCGCGCGCCAGGAAGGCGAAGAGCACCATGGCGGCGACGCCGAGGACGTAGGCTACGCGCGGCAGCGATGCGTGCTGGGAGCGCAGCTCGACGCGCAGCATGAGCGCGGTCAGGATCACGACGAGGACGATGCCGCCATCGCGTAGCGTGTGCGCGAACAGGTCGGCTCCGACCGCTCCCAGCAGCGGATCGATCCAGCGATCCTGGAAGGCGATCGATCCGGCCAAGGCCTCTGCTACCACAACGAAACCTCCGCCGACGACCAACGCGAACCACCGATCGAGTCGTCGCGTGGACGTATCCGACGCTCGTCCCGCGCGTGCCCGGTAGAGACTGAGTAGACCAAAGTGCTGCGCGGCAAAGTGGTAGCTCAGCAGCACATAGTCCAAGACGGCGAGCCAGACCACGCGTTCGATCAGCGGCACCGGCAGCACCGTCTCGGGAGCCAGCAGTACGGCGAAGCAGGCCACGACGATGGCCAACGGGACCACGACGAAGCGCAATCGCTGCTTGGAAAGCAGGGGCCGGTACGCAGGCGTCGCGTAGGCCAGCCAGGCAGACGAGACGCGGTGGCCGAACCACAGAGTCACCGTGAGCGCGAAGAAGAGCCCGTCCACTGGGCTGGCGCGCACGTCGTCATAACCCCACGCCAGCAGAAAGACCAAAGGGGCCAACCACAGCGCGTTCAGGATCCAAACAAGATCCCAGGCCGGACTCTTGATCCATCGCATGGAACAGAACGTACCGCATCGGCTCGGCTTGATGTCTGCCCGACCGATGTCTTAGCCCTTCGACGCAAGTGAGTGTGAAGCAAGGGGAGGGGCATCCGTGAACATGAGCTCGATCGCCTGTTCTTCCGTCAATCGAGCACCCGCTGCCGCAGACTGCTGCGCGAGCGCAGTTCCCAGCCCCGCTTGAACAAGCGCCATGACCCGATCGCGAGTGTCCGTAACGAAAGGCGGGACAAGGCGCCTCGTCCGCTGCACCTCGACGTCAAAAAATCCGATCAACATGGCAGCATTGGTCTCTGATCCTGGCTGCTGCGCGTGAAGCAGCGCGATGTATGGAACCAGCGAAGCCACCATCGCCGTGCGTTGCAGATATGGAATGACGGCTTTGCTAAGGGTAAGCGCGACCTCGCGATCGCCGCGCAGCGCGTGTGCGTAAGCCAGAAATAGCTGCGCACCGCCAATACCATATGGCGCGTTGGTGCGCTTAAACGTAGCGATCGCATCCTGAAGAATGGTTATCGCCTCGTCGATGTGACCGAGCGCGCAGCCATACCATGCCGCGGCAGCGAGCGCCATTTGCTCGCCAATTTCCAGCCCACTCTCGCGGTAGATTGCAGCCTGACGTTCAGCCCATCGGCGAGCGTTTTCGTACTCTCGCAGATAATTAAAGTGCCGGGCGTGCGCAAGCGCCAACGCCGCTTTTTGACGGGACGGCGCATCATCGTCGATCAGCGCGTCGGCTTCGGCGAGCGCGGTCGCACGATGCTGCGACTCGCCGCGATGAGCGCCTACCATCACCGTCCATATCAAACAATCAATCAATCTGAAGGTATCGCCCAATGGGCGGAACAATTCCGTGGCACGCAAGGCGGCGACGAAGCACTCGTGTGGACCACCAAGGTAACCAAGGTGCGCAAGAGTTAGGTTGAAGCGCGCCTCCACCTCAACTTCCAGTCCTTCGGGCAGCGGCAATAGACGCATGCCACAGTCGATGCCTTCGTTCATCAGCTCGTAGTTCAGCCATAGCCGCCGGCTGTTGGCGAAGAGCGCGCACGCGAGCGCGCGATGGTCTTCGGCCGCCGCCCAATTAATGGCGGCACGCAGGTTGTCCAACTCGGCGTCGTGGCGCCTCTGCTCTTCTTCGCTCCACCTCCAATGCCCGGCCTCGACGTGCTGCGCAAACGCGAGCATGGCGTCAGCGTGTCTTTGCAAAAGCTGGAGCGTTTCGCTTGCTCCAGCGAGCTGCTCGAGTGCAAACGCGCGCGTTGTCTCCAGCAGCCGGTATCTCGGTGCTTCGCCGCCGTCGGCAACCACCAACGACTTGTCGACCAGATGACCGAGCAGGTCCAGTACTGTCCACTGGTCCAGCTGTTCGTCGGCAGCGACCGCCTGCGCCAGCTCAAGGGAGAAGCCGCCGACAAACACGCCGAGCCGGCGAAACACTGCCCGCTCATCAGCTGACAGCAATTGATAGCTCCACTCGAGGGTTGCCCGTAGTGTTTGATGGCGACGTAATACGGAGCGAGTGCCGCCTGTCAAAACATTAAACCGCTCGTCGAGTCGCGTGCGCACGCCCTCCACGCCGAGTAATCGGACGCGCGCCGCCGCTAATTCGATCGCGAGAGGCATACCGTCGAGGCGACGACAAATGTCGGCGATTGTTTGGATCTGTACGTGCGTCGGTTGCAGCCGCGGATCAGCCGCTTGAGCGCGTGAGACAAACAGTGCAACGGCGGCCGGTGTTTCGGTGTCGCTGTCGATTGCCAGTCCGCTCAATCGATACACATGCTCCGCCGGCAGGCGCAACGGCTCCTGGCTGGTGACCAGCACGCGCAAGTCCGGTACTTCGGCTAGCAGAGAGCGCACACACTCAGCGGCCGCGTCCAGAACGTGCTCGCAGTTGTCGAGAATCAACAGCGAACGTCCGCTGCGCAAAAGTGCCGCAACTGTTTGCATGACTGGCCGATCGCTGCCGCCGTGAACGCCCAGCGTCTGCGCAATCGCGGCGGGTACTGCTGCGGGGTCGCTCAGCTGCGAAAGATCAACCCACCAGATTCCGCCTGCAAAATGCACGCGCTCCGTCCCGGAGAGCACCTGCGCCAGTCGCGTCTTGCCGATACCACCAGCACCAACGATTGATACCAGCGCATGTTTGTGCAGCAAGTCGCTGATCCCCAGCAGATCCTCTTTCCGACCATACAGTGGCTCCGGAGCTGCCGCCGGCGTTGGCTGAGCTCGAGAAAATTGCGCGGCGGCGTCGTTAATGGACTCAGCAAGGCTCGCGGTGAAGCGATAGCCGCGCCCGGGAATCGTCGCAATCGTCTGCGGTCCCAGCAGCTTGCGCAGTGCCGAGATGTGGACCTGCAGGTTGTTTTCCTCGACGACGACACCCGGCCAGACCAGCTCGAATAATTCGTTCTTGCCGACCGCACGGTCGCGCCGCTCTACCAGAGCTACCAGTACGTCAAACGCGCGCGCACCCAACCGAGCGGGCTCTTCGTCGATCAGCAATCGGCGCTGAGCCAAATCCAAGCGCGCTGCGCCGAAACGAATCTCTGAAGTGGCGGTTTCCATCGACGGCCTCTGGGTCGAGTGCCCAAGCTTAATCGCCCCGCACTGACGTAAACACGCTGCAAATTCAGAACGATTAAGGCTGATAAAGCACCTGCCCAAAGACCTGAATGCGGTTCAGGTTCGACGATTCGTCCGTCGTCAACCCATTTCAAGGAACAACACGATGAACAGCAAATCTCTAACCGAACGCATCGCCCTGATGATGCTTGCCGCGTTTGCTTCGACCAGCACTTTTGCACTGGTAGTGCTAGCACCGATGGCCGCCAGCGGTGGACTTGCTTAACGCACTCGAATGCTGTCGGCGCAAGAGCGCAGCCCACTTACAGACTGGTCGCACGCCGAACCACGTCCAATGTCCGAACCAAAGGAGTTCAAATGAAAACCCGATTCCGCTTGCCCTCGATCGCTTTTTGTGGCGCAGTTCTGTTGGCCCTTCTCGCTTTGCCCGCCCGTGCCGAATTCAAGTGTGACGGGCGCCAGCTATCACGGGTCGACGCCACCGCCTGCGCCCATGCAGCCCAAGGTCCGGATTCGCTGCGGCGCTTCATCACTCGCACTGAACCGATCTACGGCCTGCAGATGCGCGACTACGTGCGCTTCGTAGGTGATGAGCCGTTGCCTCCGCAGGTACGGGTGGCGCCAGCTGCCCAAGCAACCAAGCCGGCCTCAATAGCCGGCGTCGCACCCCCCTCTCGTTAAAGAAAGAGTGAACGGCGCGACAAGGCCGCGCGCGGCCTTGCTGGGCTTTCGAGATTTGCAAGTCACCTCGCATCTAACTTACGTACGCAGGAGAAACACCATGATCCGCATCAGGAAGCAACAGCAGATCGCATTGTTGATCGCCGCTAGCTCGATGCTCGCAAGTCCGACCGCAAGTGCCGACGCGGTATGCGAGTGGAACATCAAAGTCGGGGAGATCGTCGTCAGCGCCAAAATGGGCCCGCCACCGGCGAACCGGGCGATGGCGATCGCCAATACCGCCGTTTACGAAGTCGTGAACGCTATTACCAAGCGCTATCCCGCCGGTGCGTTGAAACTGGACGTGGCGCCGGGCGCTTCCGTCGATGCCGCGGTGGCAGCGGCCAACCGCACCGCGCTCGCCAAGCTGCTTCCATCTCAGCTCGCTGCGATCGACAGTGCGTATCAGGCAGCATTGGCGAAGGTCCCTGATGGCATAGCCAAGACTTCGGGCATCGCCGCCGGCGAACGGGCCGCAGCGGCGGTGCTTGCAATGCGCGCCGACGACGGCGCTGCTGCCGGAGAAACCTACCGACCGCAAACGGCTGCCGGGGTCTACGTGCCGACGGTGATACCCGCGGCGCCGCATTGGCCGCAGCGCAAGCCGTGGCTGATGAGCAGTGCTTCGCAATTCCGGCCCGGCCCGCCGCCTGCCCTTACGAGCGCGTTGTGGGCGCGTGACTTCAACGAAGTGAAAGCGCTGGGTGGCAAGAGCAACTCGCGACGCACCGCTGAGCAAACCCAAATCGCCGGCTTCTGGGAGGCAACGTTGCCGCCGATCTATAACGGCATCGTGCTGTCAGTGGCTGATGTACCGGGCCGCGAAGTCACGCAGAACGCTCGTCTTTTCGCAGCGGTGGCGCAAGCCGCAGACGATGCGCTGCTGGCGGTATTTGACGCCAAGTATCACTACAACTTCTGGCGACCGGTCACCGCGATCCGCAACGGCGACCTCGACGGCAATGATGCGACGGAGCGCGATCCTTCATGGACGCCGTTCATCGAAACTCCGATGCACCCGGAGTATCCGTGCGCGCACTGCACCGTGGCCGGCGCTGTCGGTGCTGTGCTGCAGGCGGAGATTCGCACCGGCACGATGCCAGCACTGCAGACGACCAGCTATCTGGTCAAAGGCCCGGCGCGGACCTGGACGAAGATCGATGACTTCATGCAGGAGGTGGGCAACGCTCGGGTGTACGACGGCGTGCACTTTCGCAACTCGACCGAAGTCGGAGCCGCCCTGGGTAAGCAGGTCGGTGACCTTGCCGTCGCGAAGTTCTTGCAGCGGCCTGACTAGCCGAAAAAAAGGGCCTTCGCCGGCCCTTTTTTATTTGCTCACGATGATTTGCGCAGCATTTATTTGATATTAGTCACACGAACTGGCGGCGTCGCGCAAGTCCCAGGCCGATCAGCCCAAACGCGAGTAGCGCAAGCGAGGTCGGCTCCGCCACTTCCCTGTCGTCGCTGCGGAAGTACACGCTGATGTGCAAAGTGTTCGACGTCTGCCCTGGCACGAGATCGGTGAAGGGCGGATTTATGAACGGAGAGTTCCAAGTGCCGGACAGCACACCCTCCTGGAGCAGATAACCTGCCAACCCATTGATACCGAGCGTTTCGTCAGCGCCGCCCTTGAAGATCAACATCACGTCGGTCCAGCTGCTGTCGAAGATCGAGTTGATATCCCAGGTACCGTCTTGTCCACCGGCACCGGTGGGCGTGTTGAAAATCCGGGAATCGAACTGCCAGTCGGTGAAACTGAAAAACGCCTCTTGGTTGACGGTGAATGGGACCGCGCTGACGTCGTCGTTGGCCGCGTCGAGGGTGTACTGGCAGGCGGTGGTGCCGCTGACCAGCGTACTGATATCCAACGGACAGGCGAGCACGGCCGCGCTTGCACTTCCATAAGCGAGCGTGCCGAGCGATAAGCACGCCACCACTGCAAATTTACGAAGCATCGATGGCTCCTTTCACAAGGGCGGGTGTGCGCTTTAAGCAAGAGTCGGTCCAAAAGCGCGGTGATGAGCCAACACACTGATTGAACTAGAGTTTGCGCATAACAAGTTGGGGTTGGATAACCGCTGATGTAAAACGCCTCGACATTCGCCGCGATAGGTTTGTGCAAATTTGACTCATCGACGTTGACCGCGCGATGTCGACGGATTATCGGTATCCCGCCGCCTGCAATTCGAACAGTTCCGCATAGCGCCCGCGCTGCTGCAACAGCTCCGCATGCGTGCCTTCGGCTTCGACGGTGCCGTCTTTCAGCACAACGATGCGATCGGCCATGCGCACGCTCGAGAAGCGGTGCGAGATCAGCACGACGGTCTTGCCGCGGCTCAATTCCTTGAAGCGCTCGAACACTTCATACTCGGCGCGCGCATCGAGCGCAGCGGTCGGCTCGTCGAGGATCAGCAGCTGCGCGTCGCGCATGTAGGCACGTGCGATTGCGATCTTTTGCCATTCGCCGCCTGATAGATCGATGCCGGAGCGAAAGCGCTTGCCGAGCAGTTGTTCATATCCCTCGGGCAGCTTGCGGATGACTTCGTCGGCGAGGCTGCGCTCGGCTGACGCGATGATGCGCGCACGATCGTCGCGCGCTTCGATGCGGCCGACGGCGATGTTGTCGGCAGCGGTGAAGTTGTAGCGCATGAAGTCCTGGAAGATCACGCCGATGTTGGCGCGCAGTGCGAACAGGTCGTATTCGCGCAGGTCGTGTCCGTCGAGCAGGATGCGACCTTCGTCGGGGTCGTACAGGCGCGCGAGCAGCTTGACCAGCGTGGTCTTGCCCGCGCCGTTCTCGCCCACCAGCGCGAGGATTTCTCCGGCGTGCAGCTCGAAGTTAAGGTTGCGGACCGCCCAGCGCTCGGCACCGGGATAACGAAAGCCGACGTTGTCGAACACGAAGCCGTGCTGGATCGGCGCCGGAAACGGAATCGGATTTTCCGGCGGCACGATCTCCGGGTGAATGTCGAAGAACGAAAACAGATCGTCGAGGTACAGCGCCTGGCCCGCGACCTGCGAGAAGCCGATCAGCAGGTTCTCCAGCAGACTCCGCAGACGCATGAAGGAGCCGGCGAGAAACGTCAGGTCGCCGATGGAAAAATCACCGCGCAGAGTTCGCCACACGATGTAGGCGTAGGCGATGTAGTAAGCGAGCGTACCGATCGATGCCAGCACACCGCCCCAGCCCGCGCGCCGGATCGCGAGCACCTTGTTAGCGGCGAAGAAGCGCTCCGAGAGCGTGCGGTAGCGCTCGATCAGGAACGCATTCAACCCGAAGATCTTCACTTCCTTCGCGGTCTCGACACTGGCGCCGGTCTGCCGCACGTAATCGAGCTCGCGCCGCTCGGGTGTCCACGCGAAGTTCAGTGAATAGCTCTGCGCGTTGAAGTGCGTTTCGCCGATGAACGCAGGTATTAGAGCGATCGCCAGCAGCACGATCAGCCACGGTGCGAAGACGAGCAAGCCGGCCGCGAAGCTGACGATGGTGATGACGTTCTGCGCCTGGCCGAACAACTGGCCGATCAAACCGCTGCGCCCGGCGGCCTGCTGGCGCGCGCGCTGCAAGCGATCCTGCAATTCGCTGTCTTCGAAGTCTTCGAGGTCGAGTGTCGCCGCATGCTCCATCAAGCGCAGGCTGGTCTCATTGCTGAAGCGCTCGGATAGCAGTGAGTCGAACAGCGAGATGAAGCGGCCGAGCACGTCGGAAACGATGGCGAGCGCGAACTCGAGCGCGAGCAGCGAGCCAATGCGATCAAGCGCGCCGCTGTCGAACCATTCACGCAGCGTGTCGTTGGGATGCGGCGTACCGGCGAGCAGCACGACTTCATCGATGATCAGCTTGCCGATGTAGAGCGTGATGACCGGCAGCAACGCGCGCAGGATGCGCAGCACGCCTTGGCCGAGCGTCAGCGCCGGGCTGGTTTGCCAGACAAGTTTGAGAAACGGTGGGAGATTACGTAATGCGCCGAGCCGTGCGCGCAGCGGTTGCGGCGGTGGGTCGCGCAACCGATCGCGGCCGCGCAATGGATCAGGGCTGGACATTCGGCGATTGTGCCGAAGGTGTTGCGAGCAGCTCGCCTACAACACGCCCTTACCTAAAAGCGGGACCACGTACGCGATCCAGAGCACCACGATCAACACAAAGCTCAGCGCGAACACCGCCAGACGATGCATCACTCGGTTGTATGTGCAGTGAATGAGGCTATGCGCAACGCGCAGGCCGAAATAGCACCACGCGCCAATCACCAGCCAGGGCGGCACATGCGACACGCCGATCGCACAGGCGACCAGCGCATAAAACAGGACGGGTGTTTCGAACAGATTGCGAAAGTTATCCGCAGCCTGCACGTTCTCCAGGCGGCCAGACAACGTATGCGCGGTGGCGGCTGTTTGCGGATGCAGACGCTTGCGCCGCATCTCGCGCACACGGCTGTACATCATGCGCGTGCCGACGATGAACGTAAGCAGCACCATGCCGAGCGTGGCGAGGAGCAAGTGCAACGCGTTGGGTGACATCACCTGGCTCGCAGTTTGGGCGCTACGAATCGATAAGTCGGTACAGCTTAATCGGCCCCAACCGCTTACCGCGGTTAAACGTCGGTGCGCTCCTCTTCGACCGCGCGCCGCTCTTTTAGATTGAAACGACCGTCGTAGATCGGCGCCTTTCCGGTGTTGGGCCCTGGGTACTGAACGTAGATGATTACACCGCCAGTATCTGTTCTGAGCGCCGGCTCGGTGTGGGGATCGCCGTGATACAGCATCGTTCCGGGACCGTACTTATTATCGCCGTAATGAAACTCACCCTCGAGGATGTACCAGACCTGTGCAAACTCGTGGCTGTGCAGCGGATGCCACGCGCCGGGCTCATAGCGGACCAATCCGGCATTCGGCTCGTTCGGTCGCTCGGGCCGCGGATGAAACGCCATCTTGCAGGTCTGCCCCGGAAACCGTTGAATGGCCCAGGGCAGCGAATCGAAGTGAACGGCTTCGGGGAATGGATTGAGTTTTTGTTCAGAGCTCATTAATGATCCCGGACGTGCGTGAACTGCGGCTCAAGAAACCGCATCGTATCGACGTCTTTGGGCTGCGGCTACACATCGTCCAACCATTCCTGACCGACAAGAGCCATCCACTTCCCATGGCGGGAACTGCGCTTGCAGGGGACCGCATAGTCGGCCTGCAGCGGAGCAGCCCGCCCCGTCGCCCCGATTCACAACAGAGACCCACAATGAAAACAATTCTCGGAATCGCTACCAGTGCGCTTTTGATTTCAGCTTGCGCCGGAACGATGACATCACCGACTGCCACTGCGAAACTTGAGCCGCGAAGTGGCTCCAACGTCAGTGGCGAGGTCACATTCACACAAGTCGGCGAGCGCGTCCGAATACAGGGTATGGTGAACGGCCACACCGCCGGACCCAAGGGGTGGCACATCCACGAGAAAGGCGATTGCAGTGATCCCAAAGCGGAGAGCGCTGGCAGCCACTTCAATCCCCGCGGCGACAAACACGGCGGTCCGACCGACGCCGTTCGGCACGCCGGCGACACCGGCAACCTGCTCGTGAACGAGCGCGGGTCGGCGACGATCAACGTGATGGTCGACGGCATCTCGGTGAGTAAAGACAAGCCGGACGGCATCATCGGCCGCGCCGTGGTCATTCACCTGCAGGAAGACGACTTGAAGACGGACCCGACCGGCAACGCAGGCGGTCGGGTGGCGTGCGGTGTGATTCAGTAGCGCAGCAGAAACTATCGCGTGACAACCGGTCCGGCGAGTCTGAAGCGTATCTCGCGCAACTTCGCTTTCAATACGGCAGCGTTGTCGGGCCCGACTCGAATCATCGCCTTCTGTCCGGCAGACAGCGCTTCCAATTCTGGATCAGCGTACTGATATAGAACCTTGGGCTGCACCAATGCGATCGGTGCCTTGACCTGAGGCGTTGCGAGCAGGTGGTCGATCACCGCGACCAGCCGATCGTTGAAATAACCATCGGGATATCCGAGCTCGCGGTAAGCCTGCTGAAATAACGGATAGAAGCGAACATAGATCGCGACCAGCTGTTTGGTGTCAACGGCCTCGATCAGCGCAATCACCGGTGCGTAGCGCGCAGAGTTGTCGGCGGCGATGATGAGGTCGTCGCCCGCGTTGATCGTTGACAACGCGCCGGACATCGGTTGCACCGGCCACAAGCGCGGCGCCGCTTTGCTGCGCGGCAGGTTGTCGATCGTCGCCACGATATTGCGAATCAGGTTCATCGGCTGCACGAAGCTGGGCAGCTTGTTGCCCTTGAATAGATTTGCCAGCGCTTCGCGCATTGCCGTATCGCTCGCATCGAGCGTGGTCTGCGGCGGCGCACTCGGCTCGGTCTGCACTTGCTCAATTGGATGTTCAATCTTCGGCGGCGATGAAGGGGCTGGTTGCGCAGGTTCAGGAGCCTGCGTTACAGACGGAGGGGTAAGTGCGGGCGCACCGGTCATATACCAACGCGCACTGAAAATCAGAGCAGCGATGAAGGCGATGGATGCGATTACCCATGCGATGGTCGATTTGGTCATTGCCTGGCTCCAAATGACATGGTCGAGTCGGTCTGACGCCGGTTGCATATCAATGTTCCGAGGAACTCAGAGCAGATACGCTTTACGCGGGATAGCGGAATACGCGCATCTTTTCCTGCGTCATCTCGCGCATGCTGAACGGGATGCCGCCGACTCCGTAACCGGACTCCCGGCGGCCCGCGAACGGCATCCAGTCGGTGCGAAATGCGGTGTGGTCATTGATCATCACCGCCGAGGCGTCAAGGCGATCGGCGGCATACAGCGCATCGTCGATATCGTTGGCAAAGACACTCGCCTGGAACGCCACCGGCAGCGAATTTGCCCGGTCGATCGCGTCGTCCAGTTGATCAAAGCCGTACAGGCAGGTCACGGGGCCGAATACTTCTTCTCGCGACACTCGGGCATCAGGCGCAGGCTCGAGCAGAACCGTCGGCTCCATAGTCGTCGCCGATACGCGCTTAGCTCCCGCAAGGACCCTCGCGCCGGCAGTGGCCGCGTCGGTCACCCATGACTCGACGCGATCAGCTTCACGCTCGGTTATCAGCGGGCCGACTTCGGTTTCCGGCAATAGCGGATCCCCTACGCGCAGCGCTCGCACTCGCGTCACGAAGCGGTCCAGGAACGTGGACATCAGCGTCGAGTGCACGTAGATGCGCTGCGTTGAAACGCACACCTGCCCGGCGTGGTAGTAGCCGCCCTTGACCATTGGCTCGATCAGCGTTTCGAGATTAGCGCTGCGGTCGACGATGGCCGGCGCGACGCCGCCGTGCTCCAACGCTGAGCGCGTGCCGGGCGCGAGCTTGCTGTGCAAATGCCAGCCCACGCGCGCTGAGCCGATAAAGCTCAGGAACGCGACGCGCCGATCCGTTGCGAGCCGCTCGGCCAGCGCGTTGTCCGACGTGATGAATGTCTGGCACCACGGCTCGGCGAGACCGGCCTCGCGCACCAGCGAGACGAACTCGATGCAGCACAGCGGTGTCGCCGTCGCCGGCTTGACGATGACCGGACAGCCGACGGCAATCGCCGGTGCCACCTGATGCACGATCAGGTTCAGTGGGTGGTTGAAGGCGGAGATCGCGACCACCACGCCGATCGGCTCGCGAGTCGTGAACGCCAGTCGCCCTGTGCTCGCGGGTGTGAGGCCCATCGGAATTTCGCGACCCGCGAAGTTGCGCAACTCGTCGGCGGCGTTGCGCACGCCGTCGATCGCGCGCGTGGTTTCGACGATGGCATCGGTCAGCGGCTTCCCGCCTTCCTGCGCGATGAGCTGGCTGAAGTGGTCGCGCCGCGTTTCGATCAGGGCGGCCAACCGACGCAACACATCGACGCGTTGGTGCACCGGCAGCCAGCCCTTGCGATCGCGGAAGACCTGAGTCGCGGTCGCAAGCTTGAGCTCCAGCGCGGCAGCGTCATCGGTGTCGATCTCGGCGATCGGCACTCGATCGTAGGCCTGCACCACTTGCAGTTTCTCTTTAGTTGGCATGCGGTCTTCCGAGCTCGATCTTAGGCGAGCGCAATCTTGTTTGTTTGGCGACGGAGTTGACCGCTCGACGCCTTGCGCCTAGTTCATCAGCACATTGACGATCGCATTGCCGATTCCCATCAGTGCAGCGCCTGAGATCAGCCCGGCGCAGATCGGCTCCAGGCCTTCAACCCAGAACGCGTGGCCGCGTGTGCCTTTGGCCTTGTAGCGCCGACCCAGTACCCAGAACACCATCGCGCCGACCCACATCGCAAACGTTGCTTCGGGAGGCAACACCACGCCGAGGCCGATCGATACCGCCGACAACGGAAAGCGGCCCTTGGTGACGATGCGGGCGATCTCGATCGCGGCCGCAGCAACCGCCGCCACCACCATCGACACCACCGCCGAATACGGCAGCGCAGTCAGGCCTTTTGCGATCAGCTCCGCAACACCCTTCCACTGCAGCGCTGCAGGGAACGCGAACTGATCCGACACCATCGATGCGGTCGAGCGCACGCCGCTCGCGTCGGGCTGCAAGAACAACAGGAAGAACAGCGGCACACACGCGAGCGCGCCGGCGAAGATACCGATCACGTGGCCGATCGCTTGCTGGCGCGGCTTGCCGCCCAGCATGTAGCCGGGCTTGATATCAGACAGGAGGTTCGCTGAGTTGGCAGCGATCTCGCCGGTCATTCCAGCGGGGATCAGATTGCTCGCCGGATTGGTGCGATCGATCGCGCCCATCGTGAACTGGGTGATCTTTGATAGCGAGCCGGTCGGTGCCCACGATGTCAGCGCCATCGAGTTGGTGCAGATAACGGCCAGCACGAAGATCAGCGGAAGCGAAACAAACGCCAGCAGCCACGGTACGCCGAAGAATTCGTGTGTTACCCATGCGCCAAGCACGCTGAACAGCGGCACGCCGACCGCCGAAATCCATAGCGGCAGCTCGATGTGCTTCAGCACGTCACGACCGTGCTCTTTCTTGCCGCGCTTCAGCAGACCTTTGAAGATTTCCGGCCGGCCGAACAAGCTGACCATCGACCCGACCACCATCATCGTCACGCCCCACCAGAGTGACCATTGATTGACGATTTCGGCGCGTGAGATTGGCACGAGTGCGCCATCCGGCCCGACGCGAGCTGCGATGTCGCCGGCCTGGATCATGATCGGCGCGAGGACCACGAAGTTGATGAACGAGCCGAGCAGACAGCTCGTTGCGACAACAATCCCGATCAGTCCCCCGATGCCGAGCATCGCGGCGTCAAGCGTCAGTCGCAGACCGAGCTGCCGGATATCGGTTCCGAGGATTGTGGGTATATAGAGATTCGCTTTGGCAGCGGCCGCGTAGTAGTAGGAGTCAAGCCGATCATGAAACGTCCATGGCTCCTTCAGGCCCGCCCATTGATCAAGCTGCAGAATCTTGAACTGCAGAATCCTCATCCAGCCGTCGCTGATGATGAATTGATAGGCGCCTGCGACAAGCGCAGTGAAGCCAAGCAGACGCGCCTTGAACATGCCGGCCTTCGCCGCGCCGGTGTACAGCGCATCTAGCACGACACCGCTCGCGCGCCCTTCGGGAAACGGCAACTGCTCTTCATTGATGAAGCGCCGCTTCATCGGAAACGCGAGCAGCACGCCGATGATCGATATCACGCACATCCATGCGACCATGTGCCACCACGGAATGATCTGGCCGGTGACCAGCATGTAGGCGGCGAGGCTCGAGATCATTGGCGAGACCATGTAGCCCGAAGCCGTCGCGATCGACTGCGTGCAGTTGTTCTCGAGAATCGTGAAGTCAGAGGCGATTCCTGCGCGATTCATTGCTCGATAGAGAGCGAATGCCAGGATCACGGAAGTCAGGCCGACGCCTATCGTGATGCCGGTCTTGGCGCCGATATAAAGCGCGGTCGCCGCGAGTACTGCACCGAGCAGTGCGCCGGTCAGTGCGGAGCGAATCGTCAGCTGCGGCATGTCGCCGCGAAAGACGTTCTTCAGCCACCATTCGTCCTTCTGCTCCCGCGTCCATGTGCGGACCTGTTCCTCGTTTAGCTGCTGGATCGCCATGGGGTACCGGTATCAGAAAGCTGCGCTATCTTGGCACTGCTGACACCCAAACAGTGCATCTACTCGTCGACATGTACGTAGCTCATTGGCCCACCGCGTTGTTGATCTACTACATCGTGTTATTTATCGTCGCGTTCGCCTGGCGCTCGATGCTGGTCTACCGCCGCAGCGGAATCAATCCACTGGTGCTGCCGTCGAGTTCCGACGCCTATGGATACGTCGCACGCGGATTCAAGATGACGATCGCCGGCATCGCCGCGGTAGTCATTGCGATTGCGTTCTGGCCTTCATGGCAAAGTTATTTCGGCCCTTGGGCCGTGCTGAGTAAGCCCGCATTTGCCTACGTTGGATGGGCTTTGCTTATCGCCACGCTGATCTGGCTCGTGATCGCGCAGTCGCAGATGGGCGCTTCGTGGCGCATCGGCATCGATGACAAGCATCGCACCGAGCTTGTGCAGCACGGCTTGTTCACGCGGTCTCGCAATCCGATCTTTCTGGCAATGCGCGTCAATCTGCTCGGTCTTTTTCTTATCTTTCCTTCAGCAGTAACCGCCGCGCTGTTGGTCGCAGGCGAAATCCTGATGCAAGTACAGGTGCGACTCGAGGAGCAGCATCTAACGAACCTGCACGGTGCCGCATACGACGCCTATCGGGCGAAAGTGCGGCGTTGGCTATGAGCGCTTCAGCGCGACCGCCTCACTTAGCTTTATCTATTGACGTCTCGGACTGCAGGAAACCACGAGACGACCGGCGTTCCATTAACGCCTTCTCTGGAGAGAACGAGCATTGATACTCGTCTGTGCCGCCCAGCATCACGATCAGTGAAGCTTGTGGCAGGTGAGTTATTTCTTCGCCTTCGGCAGCGCGTACTCGACCTTGTTGTCGATGATCCGAAACGCGCCATCGCGCTCCATCTCCTCCACAAGCGCGCGCACTTCGTCCAGGCCCACTTTGCGGCCCAGATGACTTTCGATGTGATGTTCGAGCCCCTTGCGCTTCGCGGGCAGCTTTTTGCCCATGCGCTGCAGACTCGCGAGGACAAGTTGCTTCGGCGTGTCGACTGGCTTCGTCGCGTGCCGTGCGCCTGCCTTTACGTCTGACGGCGTCTTCGTGGCTGCCCTGGCCACCGGCTGTTTCCTCGCGGCCGACGTTTTCTTCGCCGCAGTTTTCTTCGCAACCACCGGCCGCGCCGGTGCGACTCGACGTTGCGGTGGTACTCAGCGCCGCACGAATCGTTGCGACGCGATGCGCCTCGAACCCCAGCGAGCGGATGTGCACGATCAGCGAGTCGAAGCCGCGGTCCTTCGAGATCACGAAAAAGCGCGCGGCGGTTCCACCTTCTTCATCGAGATGCTTTTGCAACAGGCGACCGAGGTAAAGCGAAATGTGAAAGTCCAGGACATCGGGGCCTTGACGGTCGCTTTGTATCAGCTGTACGTGCCCGCCGAGCGGCTGCAGCGCCTTGTACATGCCGACATCGAACTTGTTCTGATGTGCACCGTGAAAGATCAGCACGCGAAAGCTCTCGCCCCGAAGCAGGCCGAGATCGGCCACTTGGGGCTGCACGTTCTCGAAGTCGATAAGTATGTAGGTAAGTGGCATCAAAGAGGGCATCAGAGAGCGTAACTGCTATCAAATAAACGGCCGTATCAGTGCCTGCCCGATTGGCAACCACGGGGGCAGGCTTGCTAATCCTTCGACGAGCAGACGAGCCGTAAACACGGCGAGGCCGACAAACCAGACCACATGGACGCGACGTCGCGTTGCGTACTGCCACGCGATGCAGGCAAGGATCGGGGCGACCAGCAGCAGCGTGCCGAGCCATAGGTTCTCAAGCGTGCCGGGGATGCGAGCGAGGTAGCGCACCCAGCCGATAAAGGCGAAGCTGTAGGCGGCAAACAGCATCAGCGTTCTGTGAACTTCCGGTTGGCGCCGATAGATGATCGCGGCGGTCAGAAAGCCGCTGAACATCAGCATGTCGAGCAGCGGCGCCGCGACAAACACGGCAGCCTCATCCAGCACTCCACCACGTGTCACGCGGAACGCAGCGAGTTGCAGGCCCGCGATCGTTCCGACGACTGCCGCAGCGTAACCATACGTTGCGAAGAGTGGGCCGAAGCGGCGATGCAGATTGACGCGATCTGCGCGAACGAACCAGGCCTGGGCAAACAGTATGGCGAGCCAGCCGAGAAACAGCGACGAGTGGACGTGAACCAGAACATGGCCTGACCCGATATCCAGCGCGCTACCCGAGAGCAGCCGACCGTAGTATTGCGGCCAGAACCCGATCAGCGCGATCGCGAGCATCAGCACCGGCAACGCCAGATAGAAATAGGTTCGCTTTCCGCGCGGCGGGGCGTTGACTGGCAACGACGTGCTCACGTTGTTCTACTCACGTGGCCGCTTTGGAACATCTTCGATATCGCCTGTCCAACTCAGTGCCGAGTCGCACCAGATCTGCACCGTTGGAACAAGCTGGCGTCGCTGGGCAATGCATCCAACTCTGAGCCCGTACGTTTTCGGGTTCTCGACAGCATGCGCGTAAATTGGCGATCCGCACCGCGGGCAGAAGGCCTGTGCGCGCTTTGCTCCGCTGTCGCCGGTTTTGATATAGATCTTCGGCGACCCACTTCGCAACTCGAAGTCCTTGATCAGCGTCGGCACGGTGACGCGAAACGCCGTGCCGGTGAGGTTTTGGCAATCAGTGCAGTGACAAATCGACACACGCGCCGGATCGACGATTGCTTCGTACGATATGTCACCGCAATGACATGCCCCTTGTATTCTCATAAACACCTGATACTTGATAAACAGAGTGCCGAATCTAGTCCGTATCGCGACGCTGGTGTGCATGTTGTTGAGCTCAAGCGCGTTCGCCGCCGATGAGTGCGCTGGCCGGCAGGCGGCCGGCTATCGAGTGCTGAGATGGAAAACGGCCGCAAAGTGGCGGTGTGGTATCCGGCGGCGGCCAGCGAGCAGCCGATGGCGTACTCGCGCTCGACCGGTGGCTTCATGGGCAGCGTTGCGAAAGATGCGCCGGCTGCCGCATGCCCGCGCGTGCCGCTGCGTGCTTTTCTCGCATGGGCTTGGCGGCTGCGCGCTGCAGACACTGTTCTTGACCGAAGAGCTGGCGCGGCACGGTTACATCGTCGCTGCACCAGATCACAAGGATGGCGTCTGTGCGAATCGGCAGCGACGAGCACAACTTTGCCAACATGCGCACGGATCAATCGTTCCTCCAGCCCGACCGCTGGAGCGACCGCAGTCAGAGAGATCGCTTGCTCGACTTGCGCGCGGTTATCGATCTGATTGCGAACGATCCGCAGCTCGGCTCCGCCGTGGATGTGCAACGCGTGGGCCTCATCGGCCATTCGCTCGGCGGCTACACAGCGATCGGAATGGCTGGCGGCTGGACCTCGTGGAAGCACACGGACGTAAAAGCAGTGCTCGCGCTTTCGCCATACGTGTTGCCGTTTATCACGCGGGGAACGCTTGCGCGGCTCGATGTGCCGGTGATGTACCAGGGCGCACAGTTCGACTGGGGCAATCACGCCCAGCCTCGAAGGCGCGCAGGGCGCTTATGCGCTGACGCCGTCGCCGAAGTATTTCGTAAAGCTAAAGGGCGGCACGCACCTCGAGTGGACCAACCTCCTGTGCTTCGGGCCAGCCAAACGTCGTGGCATGCCTAAAAGCAAAGCCCAACGCGTACCTGATCGACTCGCTATGGAATCGAATTTCTCGATCGACATCTGAAGGACAAACCTTCTGCATTGCTCGCGGGTATAGGCACTGGGCTGGACGTTTATCGATTCGAGCTGCCGTAGCATCCCAGCGGTGCTCCCAATAGGTACACCAAAACATCAGGAGTTCGAAGTGAAGCGGCTGACGGACCGGCGCAACTGGCGCGTTGCGATTGACATTATGTGCACGCGCTTTTGACAATGGATGTGCAAACTGCTGCTTACGCAACGCCACGCGCAGCACTGGCAGCAGGTGCGCGTGACGCGCTGGGCGCTCCGATTGCCGTGCTGGCCGCGGGCTACGTTGGCTACGGCGCGCTGGCTTCGGGTTTCGACTTTCCACTGCTGTTGATCGTTGCTTCGTCGCTGTTGATCTTTGCGCTTCCCGGCCAGCTGATCATGCTCGAAATGCATGCCGTGAGCGCGCAGCTCGTGCTCACCATTCTCGCGGTCAGTCTGTCGGCTTCACGGTTCTTGCCGATGACGACCGTGCTGTCGGCAATGATGCGGCATCCCCGCTACTCCAGCTGGCAAATGTACGCATCTGCGCACGTGCTCGCGATGACCGGCTGGGTGGCAGCGATTAACCGCGTTCCGCAACTGCCAGCTGAACAGCGCTTGCCCTACTTTCTAGGTTTCGCCCTGCTCTGCTGGATCGCATGCGCTGCAGCGAGCGCCGTCGGATATTTCCTCGCGGGTCAGATGAGCGAGCTCGTCAAACTCGGCCTGGTGTTCATGAATCCGCTCTACTTTCTGCTGATCCTCACCGGTGAAACGAAGGCTGCGCTCGGACGCCTTGCGCTTGCTGCGGGAGCGATCACGGGACCGATCGCCCATGCGATCGCCCCTCAGTGGAGTCTGCTTGCCGCCGGGCTTGTAGGCGGCAGTGTCGCCTACGCTTTGCATCGCTGGAGGGGACAGCGTGAGTAGTGCCGGTGCGGCTGACTTATGGGTACTGATCATTGCCTGTGCTGCCGGGACGTATCTTTGGCGTGCGCTTGGGGTTGCAGTCGCCGGCCGGCTTGATCCCAATGGTGCGGTGCTTAGCTGGATGGCGTGTGTGGCACTTGCGATGATCGCTGGGCTCGTGGCGCGCATGCTGATCGAACCGGTAGGCGTGCTGACAACGACGAGCCTGTCCGAGCGGCTCGGCGCGACGGCCTGTGCACTCGTGGTGTACTTCGCTCTCACGCGACGCAACCTGCTGGCGGGTGTGATCAGCGGGTGCGTCGCGATTGTGTTGCTGCAGTTGTTGCGCTAGAACGCGCGACGACTTTGACCATATGCGACGTGACTGGCGGGCAATCGCGGGTCGCTGCAAGCTACCCTCGGTCATAAAATAGAGCGTCTAATTCTTGCTCGAACACGACGCAGATAAAGAGTAAGGAGTCGCAGATGCAGGCCGTTTCGAGACGCGATGTGATCAACACGCTCGGTGCCGTTGCTGTCGGCACCTCACTGCCACTGCGCCTGGCCGCGCAGTCAGCGAAGATGCAATCGTGGCCGCTCGCAACTGCTCAGCGCACCGGCATTCACGATGTCGCTCCCGCATCCGATGGCGGTGTTTGGTTCAGCGCGCAGCGCAGCGGCCATCTTGGCTACTTCGACCCGAAAACCGGTAAAACGGAACTTATTGCGCTCGGCAAAGGGTCATCGCCGCACGGCGTTATCCAGGGTCCCGATAAGGCCGCGTGGCTTACCGACAGCGGCATGAACGCCATCGTGCGAGTGGGCTGGCCCGATCGTGCGGTGCGCGTGTTTGCGTTGCCCGAAGGCTCGCGCAATGCCAATCTAAACACGGCTGCTTTCGACGGTGACGGCGATCTGTGGTTTACCGGCCAGAACGGCGTGGTCGGCAAAGTTGCCGTCAAGACGGGGCAGGTGACAGCGAAGGAATCGCCGCGCGGTCGCGGGCCGTATGGCATCTGCACGACGCCGAGCGGCGATGTCTGGTGGTGTTCACTCGCGGGCTCCTACATCGCACGCATCGATCGGCGCACTGGAGACTCGATCGTTGTCGAGCCGCCGACGAAGAATCAGGGTGCACGCCGCGTGTGGAGCGACAGCAAGGGACGCATCTGGGTCAGCGAATGGCTCAGCGGAAATTTGTCGATGCATAACCCTGCGTCAAAAACCTGGTCCGCGTGGAAGCCGCCCGGCGACGGCCCGCGGCCGTATGCGGTGTACGTCGACGAGCGCGACAAGGTATGGCTCAGCGATTGGGGGAGCAATGCAATGCTGCGGTTTGATCCGAGCAATGAGACGTTCGAACGGTTCGCGTTTCCGCGCGAAGCGGCCAACGTCCGGCAGATTCTTGGCCGCGCCGGAGAGGTATGGCTTCCGGAAAGCGGGACTGAACACATTTCCGTGATTCACACGGCGTGAGTTACTGCGTAGTCAAGTCACGAGCGCTGGCGCAATCTGACCTGCACGCTGCTCGGCATCATCGTGAAAGAAAACACTTCTTCGGTGCGCGGCGAATCGGATCGCAATAGGTTTCGACGCTGCACCGAATATCGCAAATTCTTAGGGAGATTCTATGAGGACGAAGTCCGCACCACTTCTTCCAATGTGGGAAAACGCGGCGCATGCAATCACTGAGTGGACCGGAAAGCCGTGGACGTTTGCTGCTGCTGTTCTGATTATTGTCCTGTGGGCGGGCACCGGTCCGTTGTTCGGCTTTTCCGATACGTGGCAACTCGTCATCAACACCGGAACCACCATCATCACCTTTCTGATGGTCTTCGTCATTCAGCAGACTCAGAATAAAGATACGCAGGCGCTCGAGCTAAAGCTGAACGAGATCGTCGCTGCCATTGCCGGCGCTAGTAATCGCCTGATCGACGTAGAAAGTCTGACGTCTGCCGAGCTGGCGCTACTGCATAGCCATTACTGCGAATTGGCAGAGCTGGCAAGAAAGGATAGTTCTCTGACCAAATCTCATTCCATCGAGGAGGCTCTGACACGGCATAAGGCGAAGAAGTGAGTTCCCACAATGGCAACGACGGACGTGCATGATCTGAGCAGGTTTCTCGAAGCGCAACAGGGCACCTATGAGGTGGCGCTTTCGGAGATCAGGCAAGGGCAGAAGCGCTCGCACTGGATGTGGTTTGTCTTCCCGCAGTACGCTGGACTAGGAGTCAGCCCAACTTCGCAACGCTATGCGATCAACAGCGTGGCAGAGGCCGAGGAATATCTGAAAGATCCCGTGCTCGGTCGACGGCTGTTGGAGTGCGCAGACGCACTCTTGCGCCTAGAAGGGCGCTCTGTGCAACAGATCTTTGGTTTTCCCGATGACATGAAGCTGAGGTCATGCGCGACTTTATTCGCCCATGTTTCGCCGGCCGGCTCGGTCTTCGAGCGCCTGCTGCAGAAGTACTTTGGCGGTGAGCGTGATGAAAAGACGCTGCGACTGCTGAGCGGGCACGACGCGTTTCGCCCTCGCTGTTGAACTGCAGCACCTTAACCCGGAAGCAAGTCCCGTTTGATACTTGAATTCATGATGATCCATAATCGTCGCGCGCAGGTATCGCTGCGTTCAGAAGAAACGAGGAGACATCATGGTTACTAGAGTCGCAGTTGCAGCGGTATCGCTGCTTTCGCTCGTCGCGTGCGGGCATATGAGCCCAACGCCCGCGCCGGTCGTGACGACGACAGCGGCGGTAACACCCGGGACCGCTGCTCCGCCGCCTGCATGGCAGCAAGGCCGCGCACCGGACCAGGCAAGTTCGAAGCTCGCGCCGCACGCGGGTCGAATGACCGCTACTCCGGTCAGTGAAATCCCGTTATCGAATTTCAAATTGCCGCCTGGCTTCAAGGCCGAGGTCTGGGCAACCGGCATCCCGGGCGCACGTGCCATGGCACGTGGTGACAGCGGCAAGATCTATATCGGCACGCGAGGCATCGGTCGTGTGTACGAGGTGACGGACACGGGTGCCCAGCGTACAAGCCGCGTCGTTGTAGACAAGCTCACACAGCCGGCCGGCGTCGCCATCAAAGACGGCGCGCTTTACGTGATCGCGATCGATAAGGCATTGCGCTACGACGGCATCGAAAAGAATCCAACGGTCGCACCTGTTGACATGACCGCTGCGTTCGCACTACCGAAGGAACAGCATCACAACTGGAAATACATTGCCTTCGGTCCGGACAACAAGCTCTACGTGCCGTTCGGTGCGCCTTGCAACATCTGCGAGCCAACCGCCGAATACGCGCAGATTCGCAGATACAACGCCGATGGTTCCGGAATGGAAGTGATCGCGCGCGGAGTACGCAATACGCAAGGCTTTGCGTGGCACCCGACAACAAAAGAGATGTGGTTCACGGATCATGGCCGTGACTGGATGGGTGACAACGAGCCTGAAGACGAACTGAACCGGATGTCGAAGACCGGGGCGAACTTCGGATTCCCGTACTGCCACGCCAACGCCCTTCCCGACAAGGACATTAAGAAAGCCAACCCATGCGACGGCGTAACGTTGCCGGTGACGACGATGGGCCCGCACACGGCGGTAATGGGCGTGCACTTTTACACCGGCACGATGTTTCCGCCGGAATATCGCAACGTGATGTTTGTTGCGCGCAAGGGCTCCTGGAATCGGACGCAAAAAGCGGGCTATGACGTCGTAACGGTACGCACAGATGCCGATGGCAAGAATGCGAAAGTGGAACCCTTTATGACGGGCTTCCTCGACGCCAAGAATGACGCATTCAGCGGGCGGCCGACATACATGCTGCAGCTGCCCGATGGCTCACTGCTCGTATCGGATGAGCAGCTCGGGGCCATCTATCGCATCACGTATGCACGTTGAGCGCCGAACGCGCTCATGGGCGGGGCTGGCTAGTGCATCGCTGCTGTTTTTATACGGCGCCGCACCGGCGCAACAGCCCCCGCCTGCAACCGTCGCAGTCTGCAATGCTTGCCACGGGCCAGGAGGCAACTCGCAAATTGCGCTGACTCCTTCGCTGGCCGGCCAGCCGAAGTTATTCATCGAAAACCAATTGGTGTTGATTCGCGAGGGCTTGCGCGACGTTCCGCAGATGAAAGACATCGTCACCGGTATGAGTGACGAAACCATCATCGCGCTCGCGCAGCACTTTGCCGCAGAGAAGCCGGTACCGAAGCCCGGCGCTGCGGCTCACGAGAAGGCCAGCCTCGGGGCCGCTACCGCTAGCCAATTGTTATGCGGCACCTGTCATTTGTCTGACTACTCCGGGCAGAACCAAGTGCCGCGGCTGGCGGGCCAGGATGAGCCGTACCTCGTACACTCGATGAAGCAGTTTCGAGATAATCCTGGCCCCGGCCGCGACACGATCATGGCTGCAGTGCTCCGCGGTTTGAGCGATGCGGACTTGGCCAATCTCGCGCATTACCTCGCTACGTTCAAGCCATAGTAGCTTGCTGATCAACGAGCGAGGCTAGGGTCCGCGGCCTCTGCGAGCGCGATGGAATTGCCATCGGGATCCTTGATCATCAGTGTCTTCACCTTCTGGGTCGACGTACGGTGGCTGGTGTCGATGTTCAACTTCTTTAGCCGCGCTACTTCTTCTTCGATGTTGCTTACGGCCAGCGTGCAGGAGCCCGAGCCGGCGCGCTCGGGGAGTTGATACACCTGCAGCCACCCGCCTCGCTCAAAGCTCCACTCAGCGACTTCCGGCATCGGCTTGGTTGGCGCCTTGCAAAGGAGCGCTTCGTACCATTTGACCGCTGCGTTCAGGTCACGAACCGCAACGCTGGCGATTGCGTTGATGATTGACATTGCTGCGTCTTAATTGAAAGCGGGCGTCTTGCCTTCATGCGCCGCCTTCAGCGTGGCGATGTCGATCTTGACCATCTTCATCATCGCATCGGACGCGCGTTTGGATTTCTCCTTGTCGGGGTCGGCCATCAGCTTGCCTAGCAGCGTCGGTGTGATCTGCCACGACACGCCGTAGCGGTCTTTCAGCCAGCCGCACGCCTCCGGCTGGCCGCCTTCGAGCAGCGCGTTCCAGTACTTGTCGATCTCGGCCTGATCTTCGCAGTTGACGACGAACGACACTGCGTGGTTGAACGGATCCATCTGGCCGGCGGTCATCGCCGTGAAGTCCTGCCCAAACAGAACGAACTCGACGACCTTGACCGACCCCGGCGGGCCGCTCGGAGATTCGCTCTGCATCGCGGTGACGCGGACGACACGCGAATTAGGAAAGATCGACGTGTAGAACTTGGCGGCCTCTTCGGCCTCCTTGGCGTACCAGAGGAACGGGGTGATCTTTTGCATGGGTTACTCCTTGGGGTGAAATGGACGATAACTGCGGTTAGCCCTCGCGCTTCATCCGCTCCTGACGGGCGATCTCACGCTTGCTGGGTGAATCGAGCGCGGTGTCGCCGATCTTGATCTCCCCGTCGCGCTCGTAGTGGCCGATGATCAGGCCGTTTGGAGAGACGCGCGAGCTGGTCAGCTTGAACGAATGCGGCGCCGAGCCGTCGGCGAAGAGCTTCTTGCCGCCGCCAAGCACGACCGGCACCGTGAAGATGCTCATTGCGTCGACGAGGTCGTTGGCGAGAAGTGCATGCACGAGTTCGGTACTGCCCTGTGTGACGAGGTTAGGACCGTCTTCTTGCTTCAGGCGCTTCACGTCGGCGAAATCGCGCAGCAGCACCGAGCCCGCCCAGCTCGTGTCGACATCGCCCGAGCGCGAAACGGCGTACTTCTTAATCTGGTTAAACAACTTGGCAATGCCACCATCTGAGCCGCCTTCATCGTAGTAGGGCCAGTGGGCGGCGAAGATCTCGTAGGTCTTGCGACCGAGCAGGAGGTCGAATTTCTCCTTGAAGAGGCGGTCGATCTCTTCGCCGAACTCCTGATTGAAATAGGGCATCACCCAGCCGCCGAACTTGAATCCCTTGGTCGGATCCTCGGTCGGGCCGCCGGGCGCCTGCATGACGCCATCCATGGAAACCATGGCGCCGACGATTATCTTTCGCATGTCCTCTCCTGGTGTCGCTTTCTACGAGTACGCGAGCGCCGGCTCGAAATCGCCGCGGCCCTCAGGTGTGGTGTCGAGCAGATGCCAGAGCGGATCTATCAAGTCGTTATGGCGGTATTCCTGGCCGGGATCGGCTGGCACGTAAAGCAGCTCGCAGCTCCAGAAGTGGCGCACTCCGCTCGCATCGCGGCGAAACACGTTAAGCATCGGCATGTCCCACTCTTCGCCGTCCTTAAAGTCCTGCTGGCGGCGCATCGCGGGACTTAGTCCGCGCGAATCACCGAAGTAGTCGCGGCTGTAGTTATTCCCCGCCGTGGAGAGAAACGTCAGGTGGTCCCAGCCGCGCTCACGCGCAAAAGCGAGAAGGCGTGCGAGCGGTGACTTCGCAACGATGAACAGATTCATTCGCTGCGGCGCGTGGCGAGCAACGCCGTCGAGGCTGTCGAGCGTATGCGTGCATCCCGAACACGGCTGGTCGCGCTCAGGTCCGTACATGAAGCTGTAAATCGCAAGGCTGTCCTTGCCCGGCGCGAACAACTCGGACAGCTTCATTTGCGCCGGGCGCCGGTTACGGTCGAGACCCTCAAAGACGTAGTCCTCGCGCACCAAGCCGCCGGGCGGAAGTGCGCGCCGCTGCGCGCTCACGCGCTCGATCTGGCGTCGCAGCGCAATCTCTTCGTCGAGCAGCGCGTTGCGCGCGGTGCGATAGGCGGAGTTTTCGCCGGGAAATTGGAGATGTTCGAGTTGGCGTTGCGGTTTGGGATCGTCATGCATATGCGTTTCTCCTGCGAACGAAATATTTTCCCGTTTGCCGACCGCGCTGTGTGATCGGCCGGCTAACGCAGTTACATCTTTGGCATCGGCAGACACTCCATGATCTCCACAGCATGGCCGGGAAATATCGTGAAGTGCGGGTGATTCTCGAAAAGTTTTGCAGCGGCCTCGTGCGATTCGGCTTGGACGATCGTGTACGCGGCTATCTCATTCTTCGTGTCTGAAATACCGTGCTTTGAGATGAGCTTGGTTTTGCCGAGCGGTGTCCCTTGGTCAACGATCGCTTTCTGGTTGACCGTCCCCCACTTGTTCCATGCCTCCATCCCTGCCGCTTCGCGCTCCTTGCGCTTTTCTTCACCCAGCTTCTTCCAATCGGCAATTGCCGACGCCGAACCCATATAGATCGCCAAGAACTTTTTCATCGCGCTCCTTCATGCGAAAGCAAATATTTTTCCAATTTGTCGAGCGCACCGTTCCAGCCTTCGGTATGGCCCTTGCGTGACTCCTCGCTGCTGAGCATCGCGTGGGTGAAGACAAGCTCGGTACCGCCGTCAATCGGCCGCAGATCAATCTCGATACGCGATTCGCCGCCGTCATCCTCATCCGCAAGCCAGCGCCACGTCATCGCAAGCCGTTCGGGCGGCTTGACTTCGAGGTATTCGCCACTGCTCTCGTGTTCAGTGCCGTCAAGCATGCGAAAGCGAACCTTGAAGTGGCCACCAACGCGCGCGTCGCTCTCGGCGAACAGCACCGGACCGGCATCAGGCCCCCACCAATGCGAGATGCCTTCCGGAGTAGTGAGCGCGTCGAACACGATCGAAGGGCGCGCCTTGATTCGGCGCACAAGAGTGAGGCTTGTCATCGGCGTTTTTTTCTCGGTGAAGTTTTGCGTGCTTGCGCTTCTTGCCTCTCGGCGTAGACGGTGAGCCGGTCAAGGCTGGCGGACCAGAATTTCTCGTAGCGATGCAGCCACGCCATAGCGTCGGCCATCGGCTTCGGTGAAAGCCGAACCAACATCGTGCGGCCGGTCTTTGCGCGCGTGATCAGGCGCGCATCCTCAAGTACATCGAGGTGCTTCATCACGGCCGGCAACGACATGCATATCGGTTGCGCCAGCTCGCTGATGGAAGCACAGTCGGCTTGTGCGAGGCGTTGCAGGATTGCACGTCGCGCGGGACTGACAAGCGCGCCGAATATCTGATCTAAACGATCACTATAGTTCACCATTTGGTGAACTATAGGTCGATAGGCTTGTGCGTGTCAAACGGACGAGGATCGCAGTAGGCTTCGCAGCGCGTTCTACGCCACAACGCAGCAGCACGGTGAAGAACACCGTAAACATCTAGACGACTACTTCAACAGCCGGCGACGCACTTTCCTGCATTATCGAAGGACATCGTCTTGCCGCTCAGCGGAAGATGAACCGCTACCTTTGCCGCTTTCACGAACGTATCGGTCTTGCTTCCCGGCACCACTTTGCCGCCTTTGGTCCCGACTTCGTTTACATGCGATGGGATTACGGCGTTGGGTCTGACCAGCTCGTTGATCACGTAGGCCGCTTCCTTTGGGCCGGTCGTAAAGTTATCCCCGATATTCATCACTGCAAGCTTGGCGTTGTAGTGGCCGCGCACGACTCTGTCCTGATCAGCCGTGATGCCGGTATCGCCCGAAAGGTAAACGACGAGCCCATTGCTGAAAGTGAGCACGTAGCCGGTCGCCTGACCCACATCGCCGGCAATTCCCGCGGCCTTCATGCTCTTGCCAAGCTCTCCACCGATGTAGTCCGGGTCAAGACCGTTGCTGTGCAAGGCGTGCACGGTCGCGATCGTCACACCACCGACTCTGACGCTTCCGCCGAAGCGGGCCAGGATCGAATCCTTCGGGTCACCTCCGTTTGCAGCGAGCTTGGCGGCAAAGAACGCAGGCATTTCGCTGCCCGTCACGATTTTCGCTTTCTTCGCCAGCGCGATGTTGACCGAGTTCGAATTCGGCATTGCGGACACCGATATGTCGGGGCTTTCACAGGTACCGGCGTTGGGAGCCTTGCTGTGAGCGTTGCCGGCGTGGTCTCCGTGCATGTGGCTGACCAGAATGACGTCGATCTTGCCAAGCCGTGGATCGGTCGGTCCGGCGACTGTTCGGGCAGCGTCGTAAAGGATGCGCGTGCCGTTGGGATCTTCGAACACGAGCGCGCGGTCCTGCGGGCACAACTCGCCGTCGTGGCTCCCCAGCGGGGTGACCTTCACTTCCTGTGCCACCGCGGACTGCGCTATCAGTGCGATCCAACATCCGAAGGTTGTTGCCAACACCGCCGATTTTTTATTCATATTGCGTTCCTTTGGCCCTGTGTCATCAAAATCGTGCCGTAGACCCGGATGCTGTCTAAGCGCGCAAGGCGTCAGCCAGCAACAAACGCGCCTTTTCCCAGTCGCGGCGCACTGTGCGGTCCGTGATATCGAGCGCAGCGGCAATCTCCTCCTCATTCAAGCCGCCGAAATAGCGCATTTCAACCACTTGCACCAAGCGTGGCTCCTTCGCCGCAAGCGCCTGCAGAGCTTCATGGATTGACAAGATCTGCTCGTCCCCAGCCGGCAGTCCTTGAGCCACCTCCGTATTAAGCGTGACGTGCGGCGCGTCGCCGCCGCGACGCTCACGCAAGCGCCCGCGTGCGAAGTCGACAATGATCGAACGCATCGCACGCGACGCATAGGCAAGGAAATGCGTGCGGTCGTTGAGTACGAGCCGACCGGCCTGTGCGAGCTTCAGATAGCACTCGTTGATCAGTACAGCTGTCTCGAGCATCGTGTGGCGACCGCCGCGCGCCAACCGTGCGTGCGCCAGCCGACGTAACTCCGGCTGTAACTCAGTGAACAAAGCATCCACCGCCGATTGGTCACCGGTACGTGCGTGTCGGAGTAGCTCTGTGATGTCGCCCATCGCCTTGTAGCGATGCTAAATCCGATACCGGCGGCCAGAAAGCCGTCCTTCTCGGCTTATAGCGGCTACGCGTCGGCCGGTGCATGTCCGGTTCGACCCCGCCGCGGCGTGTTCCATGGTGAGCGTGGTCAATTCGGCCCGCACCGTCAGGTGAGGTGCTCCCATGATGGTCTATTTAGCTTTGCTTTTGGCAGGAATCGCGAGCGGCTTCATGGCCGGCTTGCTGGGAATCGGCGGCGGGTTTGTGATGGTCCCCGTATTGATACTGCTGTTGCCGATGCTTGGGATCGATCCCGCAATAGTGCCAAAGGTGGCGGTCGCGACTTCGTTAGCCGCGATGGTTCCGACAGCCTGTTCAGCTGTTTTCGCGCAGTATCGGCGTGGCGCGCTCGACATTCGGTGGGTAAGACGGTTGACTCCCGCAGCGGCAATCGGAGCAGTGATCGGCTCACAAGTGGCTGCCGCCGCCAACGGCCGCTGGGTGGCCATGGTGTTTGTGGTCTATACGGCATGCGTTGCCCTGAAGATGGCGCGCGGGTCGGATGCTGACGGCAGAGCGGCGCGTATCGCGGGTGCATTTCCGGTGCCGCTGGTCGGTGGGGTCATCGGCACCTTTGCTTCGATCGCCGGCATCGGCGGCGCCAGCCTCACCGTTCCGTTTCTGTTATCGGCGCGGGTCGAGATGAAGCGCGCGCTTGCGGTGTCGAGCGCTGTCGGCCTGGCAATTGCGCTCGCCGGCGGTTCAGGCTTCGCCATCGCGTCGGCTTCTGCGGCGACAGGCTCATCCGAGTTGATCGGATTCATTCACTGGCCGGCAGCGTTGATGATTGCGGTCAGTGCAACCCTTCTGGCGCCAGGCGGAGTGTGCGCAGCCCACAAGTTGCCGGTGCTTCACCTGAAAAGAGCGTTTGCGGCGGTGTTGGTTGCCGCGTGCACGATCACGCTTGCGAAGGCGGCCAACACCGGGCTGGTCGACTATGCCGCGGCAGCGCCCGCAACCGCGGTAGCCAGTCGCAACTAGTTAGCGGCGGGCGGTTTTTGGGTTCCGCCCGCCAGTCGCGTTGCCGTCGCTATATCGGGATGCGACGGGTCCACCGTGGCGGCAAGGTGCTCCAATGCATCGGCCGCCTCGCGCCGTGCAGCCTGAATCTGCCCATCCGCTTCGAGTGCGCGCGCGCACATTACGCCCGCGATCGCCGTGCGGAAAGACCGCGGCTTGCCGCCCTGCAACGACACGGCCTGCGCGCGTGCCGTGGTGGCCAGTTCCAACGCCGCGCTGGACTCGCCGCGAGCAAGCGCCACTTCGGCCATACCAAGTTTCGCGATCACGGCCGATGCCTGCTGCGGAGCCGCCTGAAGTGCCTGCTCGAACGCGGCTTGCGCGGCTGAGTGATCGCCTGTAGCTAGCGCGATGCGTCCTTCGATTAACGATCGCGTGATGCGATGCGGGTGCGTGGCAGACAGCGTCTCCAGCGCTTTATTGGCAAGCACCAGCCTGGCGCGTGCGTTATCGAGATGGCCGCGTAACAGTTCCACAGAAGCCCGTCCGAGATGCGAGCCCACCAGCGCTGTCACGGTATTGCGCTCGGCTGCAAGCGTCTCGGCCTCGCCGTAGTTCGCTTCGGCTTCATCGATACGCCCTTGAAATTCGAGGGAGCGCGCGCGGTTATTCAAGAGAAAGGGCGAACGTCCTTCAGCACCAGCAAGTTCGAGCGCCTGCTCCACAAGCTCCAACGCGCGCCGCACATCGCCGCCGCCCACATTGATGACGGCCCAGTTGTTCAACAGAGTGACTGTATGAGCGGACGCGCCGACCCCCAACGCCTGTTGCCGCTCGTACGCCGCAGCAAAGTGCTGGTCGGCTTCCGCCATTCGTCCGTGCAAGCTAAAAGCCGCTCCGAGGTATGCAAGGATCGACGCTTCGAGCCTACGCGCGCGCTTACGCTGGCCGCGCACGCTCTGCAAAGCCGCTTCGGCATGATGCAGCGCCGCCTCGGCGTCGTTGTTTCCAATTGCCAGCTGGGCCAAGTAATGGTGCGCCTCGCTGCGGAGCACGGCATCGATGCCCGGCCTACTAAGCACCGTCTCGATAGCACTGCGCGCCTCTGCATAGCGTCCGGTCCCGCCCACCGCCAGCGCACGGTTGATCACAATGCTATCGAGAACGCCCGGGTCGGCACCGCCACTGATGAGCCCCAACGCACGATCGCTCAGGCGAATCGCCTCCGCCGTGTTGCCAAGCGTATACATCGACGCGGAGATCATCGACAGCACCAGCGCGTGCACTTCGGCATCGGACTCGAGCTCGGGCCCAATCAGCGCCTCGGTGCGTTGAAGTAATTCCTCAGCGGTCAGTGCCCGACCGCCGCGCGCAGCATCGGTGATCAGCGTGTTGAGGAAGCTAACCACCCCTTCCTGGCGTTCGACCAGGCGCAGTGCACGATCGCGCTCGCGAGTCGCGGCGCGCGCCTGCCATAGCGCAATACCCATCCCCGCCGCGAAAACAATCGCCAGTAACGCAGCGGCGCCGACGCCGAGGCCAAGGGCGAAGGCGGCCGTAATCAACGCCGCCGCGATCAGCGGCATGCGGAAGCGGCGCACGAATCGAGTGATCCGGTAAGTCAGCGAGTCCGGCCGCGCCACGACGCGATGACCCGCGAGGTGACTCTCGATGTCCTGACTTAGTGCATCGACAGTGGCGTAGCGCTCGGTGGAATTCTTCTTCAGCGCCTTGTTCAGGATTGCGTCGAGGTCGCCTCTTAAATCACGCTTAGCCGCCGGATCGGTGGCAGTTGCACTGGCGAGCGGCGCATCGACGGTGGCGATCGTTTCCTCGAGCTCGGCCGCGCTGCCGCGCTTGAGCTTGTACGGTTTGGCGCCGGCAAGCAGCTCGTATGCGACCACACCCAGGCTGTAGACATCGCTTGCGGTGCCGATCGGCTCGCCGCGAATCTGCTCGGGACTCGCATAGTCCAGCGTCAGCGCGCGGCCCGCGATGTGGGTGAGCTGTGTCTCCTGTGTGCGGTCGCCTTCCATCAGCTTGGCGATGCCGAAGTCGAGCAGCCGCACTTGACCGTCAGTGGTCACGAGGATGTTGGACGGCTTTAGATCCCGGTGCACGACCAATCGGCTGTGGGCGAAGGCCACGGCTTGAGCTACCTGCAGCAGCAGCGCTAACCGCGACTGGGTGTTCAGTACCCGCTCTCGGCAGTAGACATCGATCGGTTGGCCCTCGACGTATTCGAGTGCAAGAAACGGCCGGCCCTGCGTATCCGTACCCGCGTCGTACAGCCGCGCGATATTGGGATGCTCGAGCGACGCCAGGATGTCACGCTCACGCGCCATGCGCTCGGCTAGACCACGAGCCCAGGAAGCCCGCGGCAGCTTCAACGCCACCTTCCGCTTCAGCGTTCCATCGGCGCGCTCAGCCAGCCACACCGCGCCCATGCCACCCACACCGAGTTCGCGTAGCAGCCGATAGGGACCGACCAGCGCACCGGCCTTTAGATCGCTCTCGTCAAGCGCCAGCGCCGGACCGTCGCTGCGTGGAAGCGTGTCGAGCCAGTGAGCCGTTTCAACGCCGGCCGAACGCTGCAACAGAGAGTGCAACGCAGGCTTCAGATGCTCATGCTCGGCAGCCAGCGAATCGAGCCACGCCAGCCGATCCGACGGCGCGAGCTCTAACGCGCGGTCCAGCAATTCGCTAAAGACCTTCCAACTCGATTCGGTGAGATCGGCTGCGGCCGGCATGGGTTCCGGATTCTAGTTTCCGCCAAGCGCGACGACTTTTTCTTCGTATTCCATGGCCGCCATGTCCGGTTCCTGTACCAAATGTCGTGTTCCAGATGAGGTGCCTTATTCCATCGCAGCACCTTGGGGCAACAGCGGCACCAATGCCAGCGTGACTGATGGGAACCCTTCGGGTCAAGACAGTAGCCCCGTCACGGCGCAGCCCGAACAACAACTAAGAGGTCGTATGAACCGCCT